>NZ_JASDCE010000001.1:0-606347 GCF_030408075.1 Pseudoalteromonas sp. APC 3358 | reverse complement strand
ACAGCTCAATGAATTCTGAATTTATTTTAATATCTTTCGATATTGAATTGACTGTGCCGAATAATTACCGAAATAACTATTCTGTTGGTCACTCAGTTTTCAATTGAGACTCTAATTTGTTTGCCTCGCTACCTAAGTAGGTTGGCTGTTAGAACTCAATCTGTACGAGTGCCCACACAGATGATTGCTTTATATTGTTAAAGAACGTTTTGAGTCGCTTTAGCGTCTCAAGGGATGCGAATAATACACCCTTTATTTTTTGAGTCAACACTTAGTTTTAAACTTTCTTTTTGGAAGATTTAAAACCGAAGTTTTACTTAACTCTCTGAGTAGTTCGTGCCTCGCTATGCGTTGGCGTTTCCCGTCTCAGTGGGGTCGCATTATAGGGAGATTCGAGCGGGGGTCAATGTTTTATTTCAGCTTTTTGACAATTAAATGAATTTAGTATGAAAGCTATACAAATAAAGGGCTGCAGAGCTTTTTCTGCCTATTAAACAACCAACATATGAGCAGTTAAACTATCTGCATAGATAAAACTACAATATTAGGTGCTGTTAGGCTAAGCCAACTACATTTTTTAGTTGGCGTTTAATAAAGTATTACGTATGCCGTTAATTAAAAACTATAATTAAAGCCTGCGTAATAGCGTCGTCCTGAATAGCTTGAGTTAAGTAATCGTGCATCTGTATCATCACCTAAACGCGTTACCGATTCCGACTTAGTTAAATTAATAACAGCAGCTGTTAAGCTTAGCCCTTCATACAAATTAACCGATGCATTAACATCAACCTGTTCGTATGGATCTTGATATACATTTAACCCACTATTAATGCCTAATACTGTCTCCCCTCGTTTGTTATATGAAGCGCGCACATTAAAAGCGTCACCTTCATAATAAACAGAGGTGTTGTACTGATACTTTGCACTGCCTATTAATGCCGATTGACCAAACTCTTTATCATTTACTGTTACATCTGCTTTATTGGTTTTGTTATAGGTGTAGTTTGCATAAAAACCAAAGCCATTATCAAACGCATGCTGGATAAATACTTCCGCGCCTTTAGATACTGCATCGGTACCATTACCTACAGTACTGTACGGAGCTATATTAATGGTTCCTGCATCTACTATATTATTTTTACCGGCAAAGTTTTGCTCTACATCAATTACCAGTGGCACAACAAAGTTATCTACTTTCTTATGAAAAAGTGCCAATCCAACCGCAGAACCCTTTGCATAATAATACTCAATAGATAAGTCAGCCTGCACCGATTCAAATGGCTTTAAGTTTTTATTACCACCACTGCCGCTAAAACCTGGCTGTTCATTAAATGCAGCTCTATCATTTGCCCATTCATCCGATACAAACGTAATACGCTGCTGCGCACCTAAATCGCTATAGTCAGGACGAGATATTACTTTTGCTATTGCCCCACGAATAACTAAATCGTCAGTTGCATCCCACGCTATATTAAAACTTGGTAGTATTTGAGTGTCTTCGTTTTGCTGAGTGACTAATTGATAGTCTTCTACAAAGCGTGCGTCACCAGTTACTGGCTCGCCTGTTTCGTCATTTGTGTGATCTAATTGATAGGTATATAAGTCAGTAGATGAAGTAAGTGTTTTTGTTTGCACAACACGCACGCCCAAATTACCTCTTACTTCACTAAATTCAAAATCGCCTTGTATATAAAAAGCAGATATCTTCTCTTCAATGTCGTAAACAAAGTTATCTTCAATGCGTGTATAAGGTACATAGTTAGCAGTGACCATATCGCGGTATTTGTCCCAGTCGATACTTGGCATTTGGTTTATATCAAAACCCCCTACTATATTACTCTCACTTGTAAATACATTTTGAGCTAATGGCATTCCACCATTCCACTGGTAGCTATCAAAACGCGTAATACCTTGCTCGCTTGCTTCGCCTGCAGCTATATCAAAATTAGGATCTAAAAAGAAGGTATTGCCAGTTTCACGATGAAGCGTGGAGTTACGATATTTGACACCGGTTCTAATTGTTTTTAAAAAGCCCCAATCAACATAAAGATCCACATCAGCTTGGTAATAATCTTCTTCTAACTCACTGCGTACAAAACTTGAGTTTGAAGAGCCCGCATCACGACCGCCTCCAATTCCACTTTGCAAGTTAGCTAGTGTATTAGGGTCAATATTAAGTGATACATTATTTTGGTTGAGTGACCAGCCTGCCGTTTGAGCAGCATTTTGAATAGCAGTGGCGTTTTCGCCCGCGTTTGAACTTTTATATGCAGCTTCCCAGCTTTCTTCCGGCCCCCCTTCTGATTTTGTATTACCCACAACAAAACGCGCTTTAAAATTATCGCCTTCATAAGTTAAATTAAAATCAAAGGTATCGGAGGTGGATTCTTCACGTACATAACTGCCGCGCATCCACGGAAACTGCATATCACTTTCAATACCGCTTGCCATCGCATCGTATTGCATACCTGTAACAATACTTCCCGACTCATCAAGATTTACATCAGTTAAAAAATCAGAATTTAAAGACCACTCAGGTATATCAATCACAGATTCAGTTCTGTCTTGGCCGAGTGTAAAGCCAAAGTAATTAAATCCAAGCTCTAAACGATTTGTTGGTCGCCACTGTGTACTAACTTGAATTCCTTCGCGCTCACGTTTTTCGTTAAGAACTGAGCCTCGCACAACTTGTGGAAACCAAACGCCATCGTAACTGTTGCCGTTTGCATCATTAATAGTATCCCAACCATTATTGTTATTAACTGCGTTACCGTTTATATCTGTAGGTTGTCCACCGCCAGTGTAGCGCCATACATTTGCATCAGTTCCTCCCGAAAGTGTCCTGTTTGTGCGTTCCTGATACGTATAGCCAACTAATACACCAAAGTCTTCGTCGTCGTTTTTCCATGAATATAAACCCGTAAACTGTGGTTCGTACTCTTTTGTAACATCAGCGTAAGTACTCTCTACATTAAATACACCCGAGTTTGCATCCATACTCAAAGGCTTTCGGCTATGCATTAATACAGTACCACCAACCCCTCCTTCATCTAAGCGTGCCTCTGGCGATTTATAAACTTCTACACTTTCAATCATCGAAGACGGTAACAAAGCATAATCAAACGAACGCGAAGGCTCTCCCGGAGAAGACGCAATAAAATTACCATTAAGCTGTGTAAAGGTAAGTTGTGACGATAAACCACGAATACTGACTGATGAACCTTCTCCGCCGTCACGTTCAATTACCACACCGGGTACGCGCTGAAGCGAGTCAGCAACGTTTTTGTCAGGGAACTTTCCAATGTCTTCCGCGGTAATGGCATCAACCACAGAGCCAGACATACGTTTTACATCTAAGTTTTCGGCCATACTTGAACGGATGCCACGTACTTCTATTACTTCTATATCTTTTGTGTGCTGCGAGTTTTCTTGCGCTGCAAAAGCATACGTAGAACCCAAAGTAGAAAAAATTGATATATAAAGTGATGACTTACAAAACGTTGAAAAAGGAAAAGGGTATATGCTTGCTACTATCATGTGAGAGGCTGTTCCATTTAAATCTGATCATAAAACTAAAGCGAGAAGTTAGTCCTTTTACGCAAATTATTCACGTAATGGCAAAAATTGTTCCCAATTCTACACAGCCAAACTTAACCGTTTGTTAACCAACAATATTAAATTAAATAAACGTCTCTTTTAACTGTATTTATACCTATTAAATGAAAGTTAAAACCCAGCCCACACATCAAATCCGCTCTCAATTAACAAACTAAGAGCGGCTTTGTGGTATTTAATAGCTTAATGAAATAATTACAGTGCAAAAATCATCATAAAGTGTATACAAAAAACGAAGGGGATGATTAGATGAGGTAGTCAGCAGTTTATACTTTAAAAAGCAAAACTGCCGGATGATATTTGAAAGAAGTAACAATTGCTAAATAGCGCTTGGTTAATCAAGCGTAGCAATAACCTCTGAAAGCTCGAGTAATGTCGGCTTTCCACCATAATAATTGGTATCTATATGATAGCTATTACCCACCCAGAAAGGTGCTTTAGTTGAGTTATGTCCATGTATTGAAAAGTCGACTCCATGACTTTTAACTACCTTATTTTGTTTAACTACTTCGCGATCCCACAATAGAGATTGCACAATCACCGATTTATCATCAGGGTAATTTTCCCAATCCCACGATTGTGCAAATGTATGAGACAACCCAACTTTATAACCGCGATATTCAAGTACTATTGAAAGAGGTTTAGTTAGTAACTCATCGCACATAACATTGAGCTTTTCACTCGATACCGACTTGTGCCAATTGCCACCATTGTCAGTCCATAATTTAAAAGCCGCTTTATCATTACTTAATAATGATTCCAACATTAAATGCTCATGATTACCTAATATCATACATGCCCTAATGGCTTGTAAGTATGTAAATAAGTCATATGTTTTATCCCCGCGATCAACAAAATCGCCTAGGCAAAACAAAGTATCTCTTTCAGGGTTAAAATTTACGTTATTAAGTGCGTTTTTTAAGGCAGGTAAATCACCATCAAGATCGCCAATTACAAATACTCGGCACTCATCATTAATAAATATTGCTTGTTTTGAAGATACAGCCTGAATAGCGTTAATACCTATATACAAAATAGACTCCTATAGAATGCAATCTAAAACTTAGATTAATACTTGAGTTTATAAAGCCTTAAGGTAACACAATATAATTGATAATTAATGAAGGTAATAAAATTTGATTGAAACTAAAAATGCATGACGGCGGACTTTAGCTACAAGCTAAATAAGTAATGTAGATAGTTTTTAGCCGATAGTAAAAAGCGGCTTAGCAAAATACCTGAACAAGTTATAAGTTCGTTAGCAGCACAAACTTATCAGCCAGCTCACCTAAACTTTCACGCTTATTAGGATCGGGCTTTATACAGTCAATTGGACATACACTTACACAAGTAGGTTTATCATAATGCCCTACACACTCAGTACATTTATTAGCATCTATTTGGTATATCTTCGCGCCCATATAAATAGCCTCATTAGGGCACTCTGGGTCACACATATCGCAGTTAATGCATTTACTATTTATGAGTAGAGCCACCTTTTAGCCTTTTCAATTAATATCATTATAAAACAAAAAGATAGAGTTAAACTAAATGTTTTTTGACTACTTTTGATACAAGTCCAGTTCAATAATAAACCTTTATTTTTCTTTAAATCGTAGCACACATTCGTAACACACCATTTTATTTTTAGGTGTAAATTGCAGCCACGAATTATGCCTATTTTTCTCTGTTGCTTTGTTGATCTCAATCAATAAAAATCGCCGCAAGGCCTTTATTTATATAGGTTATTACAAAGTGAAGCACTCTTTATCAACGCTTACCAAAGTTCAATACACGAAAGCTAAACTAGAATGGAACCAGCTCAAACCTCCATTTTCTATGCAGCACATAAATCGGTGTGCTACGCTGGCTCAAAATATCATATTTTTTGAAGAAAAAAGTGCAGATAAACAAGGCCTTAGACCTAGTCGGACTAAAAGATTATCGAAATACGAAGCACAACACCATATTCGACTAATTTTCACCAAGTCTGGCACCGCTATTTTCTACTCTAACTTCCCAAAATCATCTGGTATCGCGAATACCAAGTTAGGTGAAGCACCTGAATTAACAATAGCAAAAGCGCGTAAGCTCACTGAACAAATGAAATATGGCGTTTTAAATAATCATAATATTAAAACTGTGTTTGATGCTTATGAACAAAGCTTAATAGAGCGTCATAACACCGCACCCACTAAATTTGCAGCTTCATCGCTCAAAACATATCAATGTAGAATAAAAAAGCTTAGGCATCATTTTCCGCTTAAGCGTGCATTCCAGTCTCTTACAGCTGGAGAGTTAGAAAAGATTGTAGATTTAATTATCAAGGCAGAGTCCAACAACCAAGCAATTGAGCTTTTTGCACAAATTAGAAGGGTATGGCGATTTGCCAAAAACAAATTTAACTCAGGTAAAAACCCAGCTGCTGATATCGATGACTTTTACGTATCTGACCGTGTAGAAAGCCCCCGTCCTTGCCAAGTTTATACAGACTTAGATTCGATAGCTGAATTATGGATAAACCTCGCATCGGCCCCAAATGTACATCAAAAAAATGCTGCGCGATTTATGATTTTGACAGGCATACGCCCTATCAACATTCCACAAATGAAGTGGGAGTGGCTCAATAGCATCGATTTCCCAACCTTAATTACCTTTCCGGCATCTATTGTTGGGGTTCGTGGAGAAATGAAAAACCAAAAAGAATATAAGCTGCCATTAACCAAGGCCATGCGCGCCATTATTTTAGAGCAGAGAGCCTGGATGGAAAATGCATTACCCAACTGTAACCCTGATCATATATTTCTTCAGCCTCGCGATCTTAACAAACCATTTGCTAAAAGGTCGCTGGATAAGATCATTAAAGATTACTCACCTGTTGATGCAGTAAAAGGAGATAAAAGAAATATTGTAATGAAAGGATCTGCAGGTGCATTTTGCACAATGTGCCGAAGTTTTTTTAAATCCAACGCAAAAGCGATTATGGTTGCCAACGGCTATCATTTTAAACACGCAGAGGAACTCACCAGACTCGCGCTTCATCACCTAAGAAAAGAGGACGATCCAAACGGCTTAAACTATGATAAATCTGAAGAGCTATTTGGCACTTCAACAAAGCTAAAATTTAATGTATTCAAAATTCATGAAGCAAGTATTTTAAAAAGAGCCAAAGAACTCGAAAGCCAACAACTCAAACTTACAGGTATGCAAAGTAAACAAGCTAAAAACCTTAAAGAAAATAAAGAAAAAAAAGCATTGAGAGATAGAATTAAAGCTCATTTAGTTCACAAAGGCAGTTATGTAAACTTCATTAATCAGCCACTTGGTGATACGGGCAGAGTAGCAAAAGATTTGATCTTAACCGAAGAAGGAAGAGCTGTCGTTGAGAGATATTTAAGTGACCAAGAAGCCAAAGCAAAAAATAATTAAAAAAGCTTAATTTCGACTTACCAAAGTTTTTGTAAAAAAAATTAATTTCATATCATTGCCTTATTAGAGCGATAACCCATCAGTTATTTGATGATTTTAACTTTTTTAAGGCTTATGTATTAATGGCAACATCAGTATTAAATTCAATAAAACCATGTGAGGTCATGATTAAAAGTCGTGACCTTTGCATGGTTGAATTTAATGCATTTAAGCCACCGTACAATGACGAGTCAATGGAAGAGCTAGCCAGTCTTGCGACTATTATATTATCGCAGGAAAAAGGTAGAAGACTTTCAAAGTATCAGCTTAAAGATCAAATAAGAATCGTATTCCAGCATGATGGCATTATTAAATTTTTTACTCATTTTAAAAAAGAACATAGCATAAAAAACACAAAGCTTGGTGATTCTAATAATATGAGTTTTTCAGCAGCAAAATTAAAAGCGGCCGAAATATACAAAAAGAACACCTCTAATTACACATTCGAATTTGTAGTGAGCAAACAAATAGAAAACTTACAGGCAATAAATAAACATAGCCCTAGCAAGTTAGCTGAAACCACAGTAACAACTTACACCTCCTATCTTAATTCAATTCAAAATGCCTTTGGTAAAAATACGTTATTTCAAACTATTACGCCTGAGATAATAGAAGCAACACTTGACCAACTGCTAACAGAGAAAAGTGGTCCGCATGTGGCTAAGCTATTCGAGCAAATGAAAAAGCTGTGGGTGTTCGCAAAAAATAAATATAATAATGGCACTAATCCATTCCTAGAAGTAGATAAAAATTATATATCTTCTCGAACGGCGAAGTCTATTCCTTGTAAGGCATATACTGATATATCTCTAATTTCTCAGCTATACATAAACCTAAAAACAGCTAAAAATAATACATTAATAAATGCGGTACTACTGATGATGTTTACTGGGCTAAGACCCATAAATATTTGCAACCTTCGTCTATCGTATATAGATGATTTAGATAATCCTAAATTTTTAACGTTTCCTGAAACAACTCATACTACTCGCGGTGCTATGAAAAACCAAAAAGAGTTTAAAATACAACTCACACCCGAGATGAAAAAAGCAATACAACAAGAGTTAAAATTAAACCCAGACATAAACCGCACCTACTTATTTTGCAAGGTTAAAGACGACTCAAAACCCATTAGTAAAGAGAGTTTAAACCGAGCACTTAAGTATCATGCGCCAAAAGACATGGTGGTGGCCTCGCGAGATAACATAAATATAAAAGGCTCAGCCGGAGCATTTCCAACTTTACTTCGCAGCTTCTTAAAATCGCATATGAAAGAAGTGCTAACTAAAAAAATTGGGGTATCAACAATTGCTGAAATTGAGTCTAAAAAAATGCTTCATCACTCTGTTTCAGATCACGATCCGATGAGTAAACATTATGACCACTCGAATAAAATATATAACACTGATATTAAGGCACTTTATAAAAACTTTTCCCTATTTGAGAAGGAAGTACTCAAAGAAGTAAAAATACAGGCTAAGTTAAAAATCAAAACGACTAAAAAATCATTTTTAAAATTAGATAATTCAAATAAATTCATCGCCAAAATCAAAAGCACAATAAGTGCTTATTCCACTATCTGGGGTAATATAGTTCAGCAAACCCAAAAGCTTAAAAAGAGCCGCCCTTTGCAAATATTAGAGTAGCGCTTACATATTGCTATACAACTTTTTCTTTGCTTACAAAACCTATAAAGAGCTTTTACTAGGTGGTGCAGATTGATTTCTTATAAAAGCAGGGATATCAAAAATATCAGATACTTTTGGTTTAGTGGCGACTACTTTAGAGCTTGACTCAATTTTCGTGTCATCAAGTATCATTTTTGAACTCGCGCCCGTAGCAATAACCAGTAGCTCATAATTGGTTGCTAAGTTTTCAATTTTTGAAACACCACAAATAACCAATGCGTTTGGGCTTAACTGCTGACGCACAGTATCAGTAATAAGGTTATAGCTACCTAGTGAGATTTCATCTTTGCAATTTACTTGTATTATCACGCCAGTACTTGATGACATATCTACCTGATTAACCAGTGGGTTATTGAGTGCTCCATCAAGCGCATTAGTAAGCTCGTTTTCTTCATTACACTTGCCTACGCCAAGTACTGCATCGCCTTGGCAATCCATAATTTTGGCAAAATCGTTTAAATCAACGTTTATTAGACCTTGAAAACAAAGCATATCGATTAGTGACTTGATCAGTGAGTGAAGTATTTGATTTGAGTGTTTAAACGCATCGAATAATCCTATATCGTTACCAAGCACTTCAATAAGTTGATCGTTAGGGAGCGTAATAACCGCATTAGCATGCTCTTTAAGCTCATTTAAACCTGCTTGCGCTATATTATTTCTAAACTGCCCCTCACTACTAAATGGCAATGTAGCAACAAATATAATGGGCTTACCTTGTTCACTAGCAAGTTGAGCAATGTAAGGGCTGGCGCCAGTCCCAGTACCGCCACCCAACCCTGTTGCACACAGTATTATATCGCAGCCATTAATAAGCGTTAAAAGCTGCTCTTTACTCTCTTCTGCCGCTTGCAGCCCAACTTTAGGGTCTGCGCCGGCACCGTAACCATGAGTGAGCTCAGCACCTATTAGTACCGCTTCATCACTCTGCGTATGCTCAAGCACTACTTTGTCGGTATTAACACTGTACAAAAATGCCTGATCAGACTCGCGTTGCTCAAAAATACTGTTCAGCGTATTACAACCGCACCCACCAATACCAAATACACCGATTGATAAGCCATCATTTTGCTGAATTAATTGAAACATAATCACTCCTAAACTTTTAAAGGAGCATAACAAATAGGTGCGTCAATTTTTGACGCACCTAAGCTTTAAATCAATTAAAGGTAGTTTGCTGTAGCCGCTTTAAGCTTGCTAACAATTCTTTGTCGCAGCTTTTCAGGTTTAATTATTTCTAGCCAATGAGAACATTTAAATAACTCATCGGTTAATTGCTCGGTATCAATAGTCTGGTAGGTAAGTAATACGTTTTTATCTTCAATATATTGCTTATCAGTCAGCTCGCCAAGCTCAATAAACTCTTGATTAACAGCCGAATGGGTAGGTACTTTTATTACTAATTCGATAGTTTCTTGCGACATGCCTTTATTAATCGCACTACGTAACGATTTTAATTGCTCGGCACTTGGCTCACGTCGTGTCTTTTGCAAAATGTGTACATTACGAATACGGTAAACCGGCATCTGGTAACACTTATCGTGAAGCGTCCCCACCATAAACTGCGCCATTAACACACCGCCTTGCTCAACTATGTTATAAAAACTCAACTCAGCAAACTTTAACCAATGTGCCTCATCGTAAAGTACTCTATAAAGCTCAGCTCTCACTGCACGCTTATGCTTAATCGCATGCTCAATTTGCTCAACTAGCTGATTATCAATATTTACTTTTAACGACGACTTTGGAAGGGTTGAAAGCCAGTCAGGTACATGGCCATTAAAACGTTTAAGAGCCTGCTCTGCTTTAATATGCACTGACTGCTTAACGTCACTCGGGACTGATTGCGGTAGTAACTGCTCCAACAGCAAATAGTGTTCAGCCATTTCATTGCTCATTACCTTTGCGTTACCACCTCGCCACTGCGCATTGATTGACCAACCATACGGTTTACTACGCGTATCTTTTTCAAGCCCAAAGCAACCTTCGTCGTAAAGTGATTGCAAGTCGCGTTGGAGCATACGGGTTGATATCTCTAACCCATATTTAAACAAAGTAGTCTGTAGTTGCTTTACTGAGATACTTCGCGGGCTGGGTGGGACATAGTCTAAAATTAAATTATGTCGAGTAGTAAGCATAACCCAACTATCCAAAATGCATTTTTCTGTGGCAGTTAGGACATAAAGCAATCGCGTTTTCTACCGTATCATCTCCCCCATCAGCAAGTTTTAATTTATGATGTACCTCTAAATAAGGAGTTCCATCTTTTCGTTTTATAAATGGAGCTGCTTTATTGCACTTCTGACAAAAGCCATTTGCATTTATCAAAACATCAGCGACGACATCTGGGTTTCGTTTAAAAATAGACGTAGTCACAGTTATTCTTTTTGGTTTTTTTGGTGCTTTTTTCAGTCGCTTAACTCTAGATTCTTTACTAGAGCTAAGCGCTTTTTTAACTTGATCATTAAAGTCATTTAAATAGGCTTCTAAGTTATTTATGTTTTTTGGGATTAAGTTTTTTAGAATTGACACAACTTCATTATCAAGTGAGTGTTGAAATGAATGATTTTGCTTGCAGAAGTGTTTTTGAAAATTACTCCTGCGCTTGTCGCCCGTTGTCTTCGGTAATAATTTACTTAGTTCCTTCTCATCTAGTTTAATAAAATCATCTAAATTTGATAGATCATTCAATTCCACTCTATAGCGAAGCTTACCAACTTCAGTATCTCGTATTTTTACTATTTCGAACAAACCGCAAAGCTCAGAAAGGCCCAGTTTCAGCTTTTGAATAACAAAAACAAGATCACCTACTTTTACTTTATCTAAAGTTTTTTCACCAGAAACACCATAACCTTTAGTAAAGTCAAAGTTTTCTGTGTTTTTCGGTCCATGATAGGCATAGAAATAATTTTTCATTTTTAAAAGTTCTCTGTAGTAAAACTCTAAATGCTTGGCTTTTATATGGTAAAAACCTTTATAAAGAGCAAGTTATGGCAAGTCATTACGAGTTGATATTAGTAATCTATGCATTAAAATAATAAAATATTAATGACGCAACTTCTCATCTATAGTTTAAATAACTATTAGGCTTTCACTTCTTGTATAATTCTCTCTAAATCTTCATGCCAATGATTGCTAGCCGCTGTACTTGATTTTACTAAGTGAGTTTCATGCTTCTCGAGCTGTGATTTAATTGTTGCAACCCACTTTTCATCATTTGGTTTAGCTTCTAATACTTGTTTAAAAGCGAATAACATACTTGAGAAAAACCACGTATATTTCGCGTATTCAGGATCATTTTCTCCTTCAGCAACGTAGTCACCGCTTGCAAGTTTAGGATGAGCGATACATAGTGCTAAGTACTGTTGGTATATTCCGTGCGCTTGTGCTGAAGCCGAAGTATTACGACCCACTTGAATTTGCTTATAAGCAATAAATAAAGCCCCTATTGCTACAAATAAACTAATAATTGGAATCCAATTTTTCCAAGTCTCAATATTTAATAAGACGGCAAAATCTGTTTCAAAACATGTCATCTATTTATTCCAGCAGGTTTAGTTTTAACGGCCCTATATTTTTTTATTTTTCTTGTGAAAGCTGCTAAGTCAATATCAGCAGTACTAATTGATATTTGTTTGCTTCCATGAGCATGAGAGATTAAACGATCATACCGTTCTTTATAAGGAGCTTGTATCGTAGAGCCTCCAAATTCACCAATATTAGAAATAACGATATGTTGATACATATGATATTGAAGAGCAGCAGCCATATTATCGAAAGTGTTTACATCTTGGTTATGAGCAACCACTACAAATAAATCTGTTGTATTTCTTAAATCCGCGGCTAGCTTTATATCTGTCGCGTCATAACAAATAGCCCCACTAATTTTGAAAGGCCCTTCATCATACCCATGTAATTCTAAAATGTGCTGACAAGGCCTATAACCAGTAATACCAAGAGCAAGCTCATCCTGAGTCATGTTTTCTTTACCTTGATCTCTAATCACCCATTGCCTTCCGCTTTCTCTATAATCAGGTATAAACCACCTAGCTACATTAACTAACTTTCCTTCATGATTAGTAAATACCAATCCGGCAAAAATAATAGCGCCAGTTGTATCAGCAAGTCGTTTAATGAGATCTTGATCATCAATATGTACAGCTACTTCTGCAAAAACAATTAAGTCAGCAAACGGTTTAGTTTTTTCACCTTGAGCTTGTGCTTTACTTTCTAAAGTTTTTAACGTTAGTTTACAAACCGAAGATAAGTGCTCACGGTGCTTAGTCCTATAGACTGGATTATTAAGTTCAGGATCGGAAACATTAAAGTCCGACGACATAGGCAAAAGCTGCTGAACTGTTGCAATTCTGAAGTAGTTACGTTTGCTGGGTCTTGCAACTCTCGTTGGTAATGCAGGTAAAGAAGAAGAGTGACAAATAAGACTATTTAAATAGCTCAACCTTTTTCTTAAGCAAAATTCAAATGTTTCTAAGCACTCTATAGACCGTACATCTAAATCACTCACAAATGTTGATTCGAACCCTGGCCACTGTAAGCAACGAATTAATAAGTCTGAAAACCAGTCTGTGACTGTAGAATATTCCCCAGTTAAAGTCTCAGGCGAATGCATCATACCCATGCGCCTTTTGAACCAACTTGTTTTCACTCCTTTATAAGCGACGATATCACCTTGCTTCCACCGGTTAGTTGTAAAGTCTGCACTACCAATTACAGAGGCCCTTAATATAATACCTATCCAATAAATGACCTTTTTACTTTCGCTATTTTTATCAATCCATTCTGGAAACTCATATCGAGGATCCTTAAATGGTACAGTTCCTTTTCGCTTAGATTTAGCAATATTTACTGACGGTTTCCACAATTCAGACCATCTTGCAACCGCATCCAATTTAATTTCTATTTCAGCCGGTGTGGCACCCAGTATCGGTGTATTTACAAAGCTCTCTTGTTGAGTTGCTTGTAATAAACTTAATGCTAACTTTATTAGCGCATGCTCAAACTCAAACCCATTTGAGTCAGAATGAATAACCTTGGATAAAAACTGCTTTTTAGCTCTAGGCTGAGTACTTGATTGAGGAGCTGCCCAATCAAATTTATTAGTAAGTTTTTGTTGAAATTTTCTTTTTTTAAGCTGTTTCCAGATCGCATTCCAAAAGAGCCCGCCTCTCTTTGCGAAAACGTCCAACACCTTAGCTTTATTTACATCATCCAAATCAAACATTGATTTAATAAGAGAAGAAGCATAAATATCAAACTTTCCCGTCATTTGTGCTGAGATTTCATATAAGGCGCAGTGTTCATATTTAAACTTTGATTGAGCGCCAGCTAGAATAATGTGCAACTCATTTTGGAGAGTTGCATTTGCCTTTTCTTTTATAACCGGTTTACTAGTAGCCGCAAGTAACATTAATGCTTGTCTTTCAACAAACTTAGAACTTTTATTAGCGCTTGCAATAACTGCTAGGGCATAGTTAGCAATTAAAT
The DNA here is from genome assembly GCF_030408075.1 of Pseudoalteromonas sp. APC 3358. Classification (NCBI taxonomy): domain Bacteria; kingdom Pseudomonadati; phylum Pseudomonadota; class Gammaproteobacteria; order Alteromonadales; family Pseudoalteromonadaceae; genus Pseudoalteromonas; species Pseudoalteromonas sp. APC 3358. The sequence goes on along the minus strand of NZ_JASDCE010000001.1, from coordinate 592,071 downwards.
CAATCACAGACTTTGGGTTAATCGAACTTGGGTAAATTAACTTCTGAAATGACAATGTAAAATCAAGGCCACATCTAAATATGTCTGCTAGCAAGTAATCCATCATTTGCGCTGTAATAGTGTCATTCACTTTTGCGCTATTCGAATAATTACTTCGAGAAAAAATAGCCTCAACGACTGGCTCAAATAAATCAGCTTCTGGATGAATTTCCATTGCCTTTCTCAACACTAATGCGAGCGAAGGATCTTTCATCCAAGCTGTAATCAACTTTTTAGCTAACAGTTCTTCTCCACCATCTGCGTTACTGATTCGGCGTTTATTTCTTACAATGCTTTCTAACCTATTTGCTGCAAATCGCTTTAATGTATCTGGTCGAATATCATGATCGTAATTAGCAATTTGTAACAACGCAGAGTCATCATGAGAACTTTTTAAAGGAGATAAATCTATATCTTCAATATCTAAAAAGCTCTCTAAAAGACCTGTAACTGAATCTAAAACATCACGATCAGCTGGACCACTGAGCTCTCCTTGAACCATTTCAATCCGATTCGACATACTGCCGCTATCGTCTAAATCTGAAAAAAGTGTCACCTTTGTTTTATTATCATTCAGTTTAAGATCAGTGCCTCCATACTTTCTCAAAAGGTTATTTATATTTCTATTTAAAGAACGCCTTATGAAGCCTACAGATACATTTTTTACACTTATAACCAAACGCAAATCATCCACATACCGACAATAATCATGGACAATAATCGAACTTTTGGGGCTTAGTTTCCCACCGATTAATTCACCTACCTTTTCATCAAACTCGATTAAAAATGCATTGGCAAAAAAGCCAGCTGATACCAACCCTTGGGGTAAACCTTGCTCAATATTACCTAGCTTTAAATCGGCAGCTAGTTTTAAATCGTGCTTGTCCCACTTCCAATCTGAAATGCGGTTAAACGCGTCCCAAAATTTCGTGCACTCTGGATTACCAAATTTTTTAGATATTCTTTTTAATCTATCTTTTAGCAAGTCTCTACAGATTGTGTTGTAGAACTTTGATAAATCCAAATTAACAACGTAAACCTCTTCTGAAGAAGAGGCTTGATTTAAAACACTTCGTCCTAACTCCATTGGTCTTTTTAAGAAATTTTGATAATCAGTAAAAAACTTTCTGTATGTATCGCTATTTCCCCAACGAAACCAAGCTTGATCTTTGTTTTTCCAATCACATACCAGTCTATTGCCGTAGCTATACACCTTGTTACTTCTTGCTTGTGCAAAACTCTGATTTTTATCGCTGCAATTACCTTGCTCTGATTCAACCGCATCAGCCAGGCACAACATGGCAGCACTAGCCCATGTTTGATCTCTAATCGATATGTGAGCCAATGGCCTTATGGGTGGGTTTTCTCGCCTTTTATCGGTACTTTTAGGATGCCAACCATCTTGATCAATAACCCATGTTTCACTTTTTGCAGCAGGTACCAGCTCTAAAGTTTTAAGCTTGTTCTTAATAATCTGCTTTTTCCATTCACTTACATTGTCTTCAATATTTAAAGCAGATACATCTAGCTCCAATGTATCTGCATACCAATTAAATGCACGAATATAATTATGTGTTTTTTTCCAAGCTTGAGTGAGCACAACTTCATCAGCAAGATATTCAATCGTTGGTTTTAAAGTGCGGTATTTTGGGTTAATTAATTTCATAGCATCCCTGCATAGTTTTAGTTGATTTTACTTTCAAGAATAGTATTAGTGGAGTTTGTTAGTTTGAACGAAGGAAGTGCCTAGCTTGGCCTTATAATGGAATATAGATCTGTCATCATTAAAAGCAAATATAAACAAGACAGCAAGCGGCATAATGGGTTTATGGTAAAGCACTACATCAGCCGATTTAACCGTTTTACGTACACCAAGTTGCCCACGTACGATTACTTTACCGTCACGTAGTTTAACCTCTTGGCATATTTGAGTTATGTCGTCCCATCCTGCGGTTTTAACTGCGGGTAGAATAAACTTACTGATTATATCGGTTTCGCTGAGCTTTCTTTTATCCATAACTTAAACCATCCCTAAATACTGCGCTATGAGTGCGCACAACTCGTTGATTCAACGTGTTTCGTGCTGTTTAGTGATGCTATATAAAATAGGGTTAATAAGCAAAAATAAAAGGTAAATTAAAACGAGAGACACTGTCTCTCGTTTTTACTTTGGGTTTATTTTTTTAAGGCGTAATACGATCATTCATTGTTTAAATATAACCATTTAACACTATGAATATTTGCATTTATTTTCCGCAGCAATTTTTATACTTTAAATTAGAGCCACACGAACAGGGTTCATTTCGTCCTAATTTAGTGGTTTTAATACAAGGCTTTTGCGGTTCTACTTTTACTTTGTCACCTTTAATTTCCTCTAGTAAACCAGAAAATAGCTCTCTTATTTTTAAGTACTTTTCATCAAGGTACAAAACTGCATCTAAGTTACCAGTAGCAATTGCTTGGCATAAGTAATTTTGAGCTAGTTCGTCATCTTTTTTAACTAACTCACCTTTGTAATAGATTTTACCTAATTCAAACATTGATTTATTACAGCCTAGCCCTACTGCTTTTTTAAAACTCTCAACTGCTTTATCACCATTAATTAGGCTAGCTTTACCTGAAGAATATAAAACACCTAACCTCTGATATAGAAAAACAGTATGCTCAGCCCTTTTGTGGGTAAGGTATTTATGTGCTTTTTTATAGTCTTCACTTAAATAATGGCACCACCCCAAATAAGCGTAAGCAGCGTAAAAACCTCTTTTCGCTAATGCGTTTAGTAATATTGTTACCTCAGTAATATGCAGGTTATCTACTTTATTATTGAGACATAAAAGAGCATATTTGAATAGAATTTGATGGCTTTGCTGAGCAATACTAATTTGTTTATCATCCGTGCTAATAACATCGGTTATCGTTTTTTTTGAGCAAAGTTGAAAAGCACTTTTATAAGACTCAGCTGCAAAAGAATACATAGTCTGTGCGCGCGCAGTAAAAGATTTTTCATCTAAATCTTCGCTTTCAAAAACTTTTCCCATTTTTTCGTAAAAATCACCTAAGCTTAAATACTCTTTATAGTCACGAGAGATTAAGCAGTTAAACCACAAGTCTTTATGTTCTTGGCCTCCCACATCTATTAACTCATATTGAGGTAAACGCTCACCAAGCCCTAAGCTCAAGTAAGCACTTTCCAGTAAATCTAAGACTTTTTTCCTTGAAACTAACGCCTTACTCAGTAATATCTCGTTACCCAACTCCTTATTATGTACCCCATCGTTTGTTAACTCTCTAACAGCATGAAATAGCTCTCTATCTGCTCCGTGAATTGCACTGATATCTGCAAGTTCATTTATTTGCTCCCATAAGTTTTTATTAGTAAATTCATAACTATGGTGTTGCGCATATAGTAAGCATAAGGTCTCTAGTATTTTACGAAATTTAAACAAACTAACATCAGGGCTTACATTCATTAGTAATAGTGCATTTTTGTAATCTGAAGCAATGGACTCTTTAAACAATGCTGCGAATTGTTCATCATTATTTATAGTGCTCATGCTGAAACTCCCTGTTTTAACGCGGCGTTATTTTTAAGCTGGTACTCGCTATTACTAATGAGGCTAACTGTATTATCCTTTTTATATCGGCTAGTAAACGTCTCCCAGTTTATTTCACAGACTTCTAATGCTTGCTTCACACCTACATCTAAAATTAAATCACCATAAATATATCCATTTTGAGTTGCGCTATTTTGATAAAAGCGTCCTTGAGGGTTAATCATTAAATAAGAATTTGTCATTGCTTCGTTGTCTTCTGCCACCATGATTTCTTTTAATGAGGCGTGGCGTTTTACAAACCCAGAAAATTGCTCATCAGAAACTAATAAGTTGTTATTTAATACAGGAAGCACCTGAAACACCTTCCATTTTTCGGGTTTTATATTTGCTATTAGCAGCTCGAATGATTCTTGGTAATTTAGGTTATTAACAACGGTGTTTACTTTTATTGTGATGGATGGATTAACGCTACGAAGCTGTGTAACTGCTTTAATTAAATCGTGACTTCCAAAAGACTTACCTTTACGATCTATTCGACCAATATTTTCACGTGCAGTTAAATATTGGCTGTCAAAACTGATCCCAATCATTGAAAACATGGCACCATAGTTATCTATAAAAGAGTCTGTTAAGTAATGGCCATTGGTAATTAGCGATAAATTAAAGCCTAGCAACTTTGTTTTTATGATTAACTTTTCAAAACGTTTTTTAAGTATTAGCGGCTCGCCACCTGCAAAATTAATACGTACACTTTTGTAAGGGAAAACTGCTTTTACTTGGTTGGTATTATCGTCAAAAAAGTAATTGGCTAATTTTTCAAGCATTAACTCTGCATCTTGGCCATTAGCTTGTATTTCGTTGGGACGATCCCACTTTGCATAGCAAAATTTGCATGAGTAGTTACATACTTCTGTAACGTGATAATTAATGACTAATTCATCAATAGACTTATTCATGCGAACCTCCTAACACAAGGTTCAATAACGTTGTTTTAATAGCTGAATCAGCTAATGAAAGTTCATTGGTTTCATTGAGTAATGAAAAAAGAATTAAATGGTGCATTATAATCTCCTAATATCACCGCGGAGTGCGGTGACTTCAGGAGCAAGTATCAAACTGTGAAATTCACAAAAAAGGGAAGACTGTAAATATTTTAATATTTATTTAGTAATAAACTATATTCTTCGTATTCTGCTTTTTTAGTGTTGTACAGAGTTACTAGCCATTGGCCATGTTCGCTAATAAACGCATCTGGGTTATTAGTAATTAGTTTACCTAAAGCACCAAACTCGCCTTCGATCACGGCTTTTAGCGCTAAATCATATGGGCTCGATTGCGTATCAAATTCAATAGAATTAGCAATCATCTCCAATGAACTATATTGACCATCATTGAATGGGTATGGGATTTCATCTCGTGACCAATCTATATTTTCATCTGATAGAAAAAGCCTTAAATCACCAATACGCTTATCAAGTGCTTGAAAGAGTAATTTTTTAGCCCTCCACTCCTTGGCAAACTGCTCAAAACTTGCAGTATTGATTTTTTCGCCATTGAGCCACTTTACAACTAATTTTTTATCTTCAAACAACGTATCTAGAATAACCAGATTACGAATAAATATATGATTACCCGCCTTAATTGGCTTAGGCACATAATCGACTGACTCAGATTTTATATCCACCTCATCAAGTAGTTTAGCTTTGAGGTTTTTATCTTTAACGTAATAATTTAAACGACTTCTTAACCGCTCTGGTAGCAAATTGCGGTCAATTCCTAAAGCTTGACAGGCAACCGCTGCAATACTTTTATTTTTACCAGCCATACTGCTCACCATAACAACCAAGGCGTTGCTCTACTTTATGAACAGTTAAAGCCCCTCTAGCAATGTATGCGTAATTAATTTTGTAAGTATCTACTTTACACCGCTTTGCTACTCTATAAATTGCACCGACACACATACCTGCCAAATTTGCCTCTTTGAGAGATGTACTTAAAGAGCTGAGCAGCGACTCCTTTTGTTCTAAAAACTCTGAGCAAGACTCTTTAAGGTTAACCTTGTAGTAGAAATCATACCCAGTGCATTGACCCGCTAAATGTGCTTCAGTCACAGAGGTTGAAAGCCTTTCTAATAGCGAGCGCTGTTGCTCTTTTTTTTCTTTACATGCAAGGTCTATATCAACGTTTGCTAAACTGCTGGCACTGAAAAGAATGAATACAACTAATATAAACCCTTTAAACATTAGCTGTGCCTGCTTCTGCTAAGTCTTTTTCAACTACTTGCTTTGATGGTTTTTCGTCAGGCTTAAAGTTAATTAGACACGAAATAAATAAGCTAATTATTATCACGTCATCAATCCAATAAGCGTTGTATCTACTCACAATAAGAAAAGGAATAATGCCTAGTAGGCTTACTTTTATTAGTACGTTTAGTGACTGAATACCTAATAAGCTGACACTAAACCGAAAAGGAGTGATAGCTAATTTTTTATATTTCCCAATTAAATTGCTCGCTGTTTTAATATTTACAATCCAAAACCAGCCTACTAGTAACTTAACAAACAAATTATCCTGAGTTTTAACCAATACTAAGAGGCTAATAACCCCAAGCACTAAAATAACTATTAGCGTGATTAAGAAGTGAAATAAAGAATGAGCCCAAATGCTAGGTTTTGATAACTGCTCTATTTGGTTAGCTCTTGAAAAAAAGTAAAACTTTGCTGAGTTTCTAATTAAATCAGGTTTTTTTAGCTGAGATAAATATTCAAAAGCAATCATATGTTTGGCTTTATATGTTGCAAAGCCATTGTCTGATAATTGAAAATCTTCATTTTCGTCTAATAAGGTATTTTTTTTATCTAAATACGCTATTGAATCTAGCGCGGTGATAACCTTTTCATCACTTTTATCTAATTCTTTAGGTACTTCAAATCCTGTGTCTTTTTTTAGGGATGCAAGGTTTACTCGCCATTGCTGTATTAATTGATTCTGGGAGAGAGGGTTATCTTGAGTTTCTGCTTCTACTGTTTCAGTATTTTTACTAGTGTTCGAAGGCTCATTATTACTTTCCATACTTCTATTAATATCCTTATACAAATAACTAAAATGAAGTTTTTCTACTGTTAAAACTAAAGCTCTTATATTTTTTATACTTTAAAGCAGAGTGACAGTTAGGCACTTTAATCCATTAAAATCACTTCATAAGGTGGATTTAACATGCATAACCTGATGATACCGCAAAGATTGAGACTTTATAAAACTTAATTTTAAAAATATGAATGGTTTCTTAATTACTAAATTATGATTTCACTTAAGCGCGCTAGTGCCACTCTACCGCTTTTACTAGCCTAGCCAACTTATAATAAGGCTATTTTTATTTATTAAAACTTCATTCAATCAAAAGGGCTACTGTAAGGTAGCCCCTTTGCTCTCATACAAACAAAATTTATTTTACTAAGGTTTTCAAATCTGCAGCAGTGCCGTTATACATTTTCCAATTATCAACAGACTCTATAATTTCTGCATTCGGAGATAACAGGCCTAGTGTTAACTTTTGGTCACGCTTAAACAAAGCAAGTCCAATATAATCATCTACACGAAGCATCCCCGTTCGATTATAAGCAACACCATCTGAGTAAACTAATGAAGTCTGGTTCATTTCAAATACTGGCGAGAACGCTAGATCTTGGACATACGAAAAACGCGTATCAACTGCTTCACCACTGTCATATTCAACAGACATACGCTCTTCAAAATCAACTTCATAAGCAACACCATCAAATTCACCTGCACTATCATCCGCTAAGCCCGTATAAATAGAATGGTACCAATCACGATCTCGAAGACCCATACCTTCATTCACAGCTGCAGAATAGTCATCCATCCACATGAAGCCACCACCATATCTTCTTCCGTTTACTATCTTTTCTACTTTAAACAATAGCGCGGTACCCGCATCTGATTTATGGCCATAAATTAAGTTGTAAATTAAAGTGTGACTATCTTGGCTTGTTAGAACCATCGAACCATCAAGATCAACGTTAAAATTATAACAATCAGCATCCACATCAGCGTTTAAAGGTTGCCCTGAATCAACAAACGCATTTTTTATACAAAACTGCTCCCAAGAACTCTCTGCTTTAATAGTTACTTGGCCATACTGATCACCATCAAGGCGGTCAAAATGGTATGCACTCCAATCACCCACAAACGAAGAGAGCGTGGTACCTTGGATGAAATCACGTTCTACAACGTCAACCTCTACGCTCGGGACCTTTAAATAAAGCAAACCACTTTCATCAAGCTCAAAAGAAATCTCACTGGCAACAACACCCGACTCAAGCGCTGCATAAACAGTATCAGCAGCAAGAGAGACGTCATACGGCACATCCGTTAAAGACACACCTTCTTGTAATAATTTAATTGCATAGTCAGATGCTAAGCCAACCAAAACAGCTTGTGCATTGCTATCATCTAGCGCCGTGTAGTCACCTTTAAACACACTCACATCAACCGACCATAAATCTGCGATTGATTCAACAGAGTAACCAGAGTCTACAGCCATCGTTGTTACAGGGCTTACATTCGCTGAGCCAGCTTCTGCATACATAGTGTATGAGTGACCCACAATGTTGCCCTCATTTACGTTCGCTGTTTTCTCTGACACTGCATCAACAATAATTGCTGTATCTGTGTAGTCACCTGACACTGTAAATGCACCTGATGCTGATGTTAGGCCTAAAAACTCAGATTCTTCACACACTAAGTTTTGGTTTACGTCTGCACAAACGCGAGCATCACTTAGTGGTCCTACGGTACCAATAACAAAATCAACATTGGTAACAACGCCAGTTGATGTGTCACCAGTCGAGACCGGTACCTGCGTTTCAGAGCCAGAACCACATGCCGCAAGCAAGCTACAAAGAGATAAGGTAATTAATTTTTTCATTTTTATATTCCAATATTTTTAAGGTAGGTAAGCAACTGAGGTGCCTGAAGATTAAACTTTGATTTTTAGCATATTTTTTTTGTAAGCGCGCTCCACTTAGAGCTCTCTTTAAACGACTTACAACAACTCAGCTGTTGGCTACACTTTTAAGATGTTCTAGTAAAATTCCCATTAAATTTTCATCATATTGTGATGTCCCGTCAGGGCTTACAGAAACAGGATGACTTAAACGATATTCAACTTTTGACTTACCGCGGTACAAAAAAATATCTAAATCTACATACGCAACCATATCACCTGAATTAAATGTAAAACTATTCTTGTAGACTCGCTTATTTGACTTATTCTCATTCGGTTTTTGCTTTAATTTTCTCTCAAAACTTGTTTGAACAGATGCAGGGTCAAATTCAACATTAAATGAACCGCTAGAATAAACATGTCTATCAATATTTTTGCCGGGTTTATTCAATACATTATCGAGTAACTCTTGAAGTGTTTTGTCGCTTACTGGAGAAGATATTGGGATAAACAATGCGTCAGAAGCATCTTCTGCAGTCGCAGTCATTGCAGGTAAAAGGTTAACTTTAAAAGATTCAGTTGTTTCTTCAATTTGGTAAGGAAATGCAGTGTGAACTTTTGAAAGATAAGTACTGCCTGTGCGGAATTTATCCCCGCGAAAGTAGGTAATCTTCACTTCAGAATCAGTTAGAGAAACTTTTTTACCCCATATTAATTTTATGTCTGCCGTTTGCCACTTTCCGCATTCGATATCGCATTGCGTATATCCAGTATGTGCTGAAACATGCTCCCTTAAAGCATTTTTCACAGTCCCTAAAGTAACAACATTACTTGCAACGCCTGGTAGTTTTTTATATTCAAGTGTTTTATTTTTAGCTGCTAGACTCAACGGGATATCCCTGATATCGGGAGTTGACTTACAACCCGAAACAAAAGATAAAATAACAGCGATTACAGCAAGTCTTTTTAAGTTCATTATTAATAATTCCTTCTTATTTAAAGTTTAATTAAATGCGATTTTGTAAACTTATATACAATGGTTTTGAAGCATGTTTTTTCACGAAAGGAATATCTATGATTTTTTAAAAAGGAGGTAGTGAATAAATATAAAACAGTGTGATTTAGTGTGAAATTTCATAATTATTAAATAGTTATAAATATCATGGAGATTGTTGAAATAATCAAAACAAATGGTTAAACTCCCCGAAAAAATAATAAAGATCTTCCTGTGAACTATAAAATCAATGACTTTTTAATCTCACCAGATATTAATTTAGCATCAAAAAACAACGAAAAATTTGAACTGACCTCCCAAGAAATAATTGCACTTAAACTGTTTTTTTCGTCCGATGATGGTTTTGTTGATACACAAACTCTTGAATCAGAAATTTGGGGGGAACGCATTGTAACTAAAAACTCACTTCGTAAACTGATAAGTGATCTACGGTTAAAATTTGGCGATAGGGAATCATTTAAAAACATAAGAGGCAGAGGCTACAAACTCACATTTGAATCGATTGAACCCTCAACGGTTAATCACAAAAAAGTAACGAGTTATAAGTACTTGTTCACTTTACTATTTATTATTTTGATATGCATTGTGGCAATTTTATCATATAGCTATAAGGGTAAAGTTAAAACATTACCAAAGGTTTCAACTCAGACCGTTTTTGAATCTAAAGATTATATTTTGGACTATGCGACTCATAACAATACGTTATTTGTTACTGCGCGAGACAAAAATACATCAAAGTTATACAAAGTTCTAAATCGCCAAAACACAGTGTTAATGTCGGAAAATTACTCTGGTGCTTATCGCGGCTTAGAAATTCACACTAGCGGCCGCACCATAATGCACATGGTTGAAGATTCGAAATGCAAAATTAAAATCTACCGAATACCAGTCGAAGACCAAATAGATGAAATTCCTTGTAACAGGCAAAACGCATTCCCCTCTTTTGATTGGATCGATGAAAATAGATTTTACATTACTTTTAACGTTGATCCGAGTTCATCAATCAAACCTTTTGTATATGACCTGACAACGAAGCGATTGGAAGAGGTCTTTAGCATCAACTTTGAGTCAGAAAATAAGAAAAATTTTATTGATGCATACATAAAAGGCCACAATGATGGCGTATTTTCATTAAGAGAGAATCATTTAGATAAAATGTCTTTGACTTACTTTGAAGGTAATAATAGGAGAACACTTTATAAATTTAGAGCTAAACCTTATTCCGTTGCAGTTGCACAACAAAACCTATTCTTTGTGGGTAATAATAATGAGCTATTTATGTTGCCCTTATCAGATGACATATTATCTCAAGATATAAATTTATCGCTATTGATGGCATCGCAAGCTACCAAAATTGATGATCCTTTAGTTCTTGAAGAACAACTCTATTTTTCTTTAGGTAACGTCACCAAGGAAGTTATATATAGTTCATCAGGGGATTTTACTTATAGCTTAGAAAATGGTGTTAGAGACTTCACCTATACTGATAATGTGCTTACAGTTTTAGCATTAACCAATAGTGGTTACGCAATAGAACAACTCAAAGATGGACTTGTATTTAATACTATTTACTTCGATTCAAACCTCAGTCTCAGACATATAGCTTTTTTTAAAAACGAAATATTCTTGGCTGGTGCTGATGGTGTTTATAAGTTATTTGAAAATAAGCTGATTCAGATTAGTAATATAAAAACTATCGAGCTCGTGTCTAACGGTAAATGTATGATAGCAGAGGGTGACGGTATTCATTTATTTGAACAAAAAAAACATACCTTCATGAAAATAGTAGAGCAGGGTGAAAGAGCATTTCAAAGTGAGCAAGGGTGTTTATTTGTTGATACACTAACTGGGAATATTGTTAATGAAAATCGTGAAATAATAAGTAAGCAAACAAAGAAAAGACTATTAATTGAGCACAAAGGAAAACTTGCACACAGATACAATGTCAAAGAACAAACACACATTGTGGATATTAAAACCGGTAAAGTAATAGAAAGAACGAGAGAGCGAGCCCGATATACAAGGCTTATTTCCTATGAGGATGATATTCTTTATTTAGGAGGAACTGATGTTAATACTTCTATTTTGAGGTTGAAATTAGATTAAAAGCTTATCAGCTATAATCACCCTGAACTTATTACCGCTAGAGTATTTAATTTCATTGAGTGAGTAAGCGCATTGAAATTGGATGAATCTATAGTATGCAAAATTTCATTTTTCATACTATAAAACGTAAAAAAAGCGCCCTGATTAACTAGGAGCGCTTTGCGTTTAGGACAAATAAACGGGTTTTATACAAATTTAAATAACAAATATTTGAGCATGATTTTCATACTTCGGTTATTTCTCTGGCGATATTGCTCATAGTTAATTATGCCAATAGCCATCTTGGTACAGAATAAGGTCAGCGTAATAAACCAAGCAAAATTTTGAGTTGATTGGTACTGGAAAGAAAGTACTGCTGAGCCACCAAATACAATGGTCGAATATACGATTTCTATTCGATGCCGGCTTACTGCTTTCAATATCTCGGGCATTAAAAGCCGTCATCAAACGAGTCAAATGCATCAAAGCAGCCACCATCATTTGAATCCGCTATCGATTCTTCAATCTCGTAAACAGTCATTACTCTATTAGATTGGCCCACTACATTGCCACCAACATCAACGATATTAGCGCTCGCATTTGTGATAGGTAATCCTGTTGAGGGATTAATAGCAATATCATTAGCGTCGTTTTTCATTTTTCTAAACCTTAAAAATCATTAATTTATACTTTAAACTTTAATGATTTCGTGATAAAAATCAAACTTGTTTGACTGCGCAGCTCAGCAACAAACGGTTTGAATAAGTAATTCCCTCTCCTCTTACTTCACCTAATTTTTTATTAAGTAAAAATCCTTTCCTCTTTGTCTAAAAAGTTCATCCATAAGTTTATTTTGAAGGCGGGTTTAGTCTGAAAGACGTTATTAAAAACGCATTTTTCGGCACGAAAAACTGTAAAAAAAAACGCCTCAGAATGAGGCCAACAAGCGCGTAATGTGTTGTAGGCGAAGCCGCAGACACATGGAGACAGCGCGAATGTACAGCTGGTCTGTACTACCCGCGATAGTGTTTCGCATCAGCGAAATTCGATTAAAATTTGGCACAAATTGATATCGAACCATCTATTTTCGTCAGAAAATAAAAGCGAAGAAAAATGCGGATAATGGGGCCCCCATCGCATTGTCTGCAGCGGCAGTATGGCGGGTAGTACAGGGCGGAGCACGGTACATTCGCGCTGGGTCTACAACGCTAGCGCGATAGCGCGTCGAGTCAGCTCGTTGCGGAGCAACATCAGAGCTGGCGGGCGTTTTAGACCCTATGGTTGAACAACGAAGTTGAGAAGCCATCCGCTGAAAGCGGCTTTTGTTGCGATTATTATCGCAACAATCATTACGTGCATGCTGTCAAAGCATCTCGGAATGAAAAACGAGGTTTAAGTCATCAAATAACGGTAATTTGTGTACTATGGTGCTAGTTAATTTTACTAATTAACTAGCCAGAAAGATTTTAGAAAATGACACAACAACCATCAATAAATTTGAAAACGAACAACACTCTTCATACTCACTACCCTCGCTATTTTGATATTGATATGCGGTATTATCCAGGCGTAAACAATCATCAAAAAGGGGTTAACCGAACACAATTAACCGTTTTAATTGCAATTCGGTTTTCCATTGTTACACCAGGCATTGTGCGTTGGCTATATGCCATCAATCATCGGTTAGCTTTAGAGCATCTAAACCGGCTAGAAAAAGATGGTTTTTTGCGGGTGGTAAAAACACACCGCAGTCCAGATGGTCGCGTCTATGTTCCTACATATACAGCTGCCAAATTTGCCGAGGAGTTAATGGGCATCGACGTGTATTTTAGGAGTAATAAAAACCCTGCTCTGCAGTTCAACCAAAATAATGTAGTACACAACCTTATAAACGCATTTGTAATGTTGCGCGGTATACATAATTATCATAGTGATGAAACGTACGCCCCAATGTGGAAGGGATTTATTACCGAGCCTGAATTTCAACGAATTAACTGCCTATCCGCTACACGAACCGTGGATGGCGCTGTGCTACTTCCTGATGGCTCAATAGTCGCTATTGAGGTGGAACACTCTTTTAAAAACAAAACTGCACGACAGGCCATTTTACTAAAATATTTGTCGTCTTTAAAAAAGGGCGATTACAGTAAGATTTTTTTATTCTCCCAATCAGTCAAAATTTTTGATGACATTAAGCGACTCCACGAACAGTTATTTGAGGAAATGCCGCAACGTTTTGACAAGAAGACACGAGCACCACTTCTCAGTGAAAGCGATGCTGAATTACTTCACTCGTCTATTATTTTCCGCACTAAATTATGTGAGGAAATTAATGAAATGTTTTATCAATAAGCGATAGATAAGCAAAGGGGGAATGGATATTAATCCACTCCCCCTTTGCTTTTGACCTCTTAAAAGCCTTGCCAACATTATTATCAAAAACACGCTTTTGTGAAGTAATAACAAGGCGCTATATTTGCATCACGCCTTCCCCTAGAGGTGTAATCTCTATTAATGAGATTGAGCTGCTTAAACCAGATTTCAGCTTAAGCAGTGAGCCTGCAAATAATGACTCATGGCATATTTTAGGGGTAATGATTAGGCAGTTATTTTATTATTAAAATAACTTATATTTGTCCTTTATTATTTATTTAGAAGACTGTTTATTGAATCTTGGATATTACGATCAATACGATCTTGCTCAAACTCGTCAACAAATTCATTTTCAATATCATTTTTATAGTGGTCTTCAAATTCATCCTCGAACTTGCTATCAAAAACTGAATCAAAGCGTTCTTCTGGCGCATCACTAAAGGCTTGATCTGGCTCTTCATAAAACTCGTCATCGTAATCAGGATATGCTGTTACGGGTTGATGTACATCGTTTATTAAACAAATCATTAATTTATATATCAGAACTTTTACGCCACGATAATTAAGGTGTTTTTTATTAAAAACTTGAGGCTCTACAATAGCCCAAAAGCCTTTAAAGTTAGGGTTGTCTGCACTTAGCATGAGTTTATTTATTTTATGATCGTTATCCCTTACAACCGTTTTGACATCTTCTAACAGGGTGATAATGTCTAGAGTAGAGGTATATCTGCAAGTCATAGAATTTCCTTATTTAAAATTAACTTAATAATTATTGTCCGTTAATAATTATTTACTCCTCTTATTGTGAGGCTACTATTAAATAGGCACTTTCAGGGAGAAATAGTGACTTTTTTGTGAGTTTAAATTATTTATTTAAAACACAATTGGATCAGAATCTTTAAAATTAAAAAGCGAGCCAAAAGGCTCGCTAGAGTTTATGAGCTTTCTATTAACCGTAACCAACTGTCTTCTGCAGCTGCAAAAAACGCATTTGGTTTTAGCATAAACAGTTGCTCAAATTCTGCAGAAAATAAATTGCAGAAGTTCGTTATGTCTTCAATATGTATGAGTAAAAAGGCATACATTTCAATACCTTCAAAATACCGCTCTGAAAACTCAGGATTAGCAGCTAGTAACTGTTGAGAAATACTAATACCCAAAACACTCCCCACGCTATCTCGGTGTAAATAAACGTAATTGGTGAAGCCCAGTTCAAGTTCTTGCTTATCAACAACATCAGCTAATAGCAAAATGGTGGAAGCATCCTCCCAGGGGGATTTACTAGCGCGTACATATTGGCGTATAAACGGTGACTTTTGATCTTTCATGATTTTTCCTAATTATTTGTCCTAAAACTAACTAGGCATAAGTGAGGAGAAAAATTGAAAGGTAATATACAAACGACGTAAATTTGCAAAACACCTCAAAAACATTAAGGTTAAGATATTGTTTCAAATATTGAGAATTTAAAATGAGTGATTTTATATGGCTATTACCAGCTGCTGTGTTGACGATAATTCTAATTAAGCTTGTTAAACAAGCTAAGAAAGTAGATTAAGTAAAAAACTTAACTTTTTTGATATAGCCGACGGTAGTTAAAGTGACCAACAAGTTACTTTAAGGCCCAAAATGCAGCTTAAAAATCCCTAAAAGGCACTTTATGGTCAGGACTAAAAAAGAAAAATCTAAGTTTTACTTTTATTAACTACCAATTCTCTTTTCCAAATTAATTCTATAACCTACAAAACACAAATATAAGATTCAAAGACTCTACAAGTCTAAAATTTCAACTATTCAGTTAATACAATTTGCCTTTTAAGGCTGTTTTTAAGATACTAGCCAGGTGCTTATAAATTTCTAAAAATCGTAGCACAAACCATAGCACGACAAAGCAACACCTTGTTTTATAAAGATTTAATTAAAAGCCTTATAACTATCGCAGTTAATGCATTTACTATTTATGAGTAGAGCCACTTTTTAGCCTTTCCAATTAAAGTTCATATAAAACAAAAAATGAAAAAATAGAACATTTACTGCTTTATTTTAAATTATATGATTAACAGCGTTAAATTATGCATTTTATTGACTTTTTCTTTGTTGATCTTTATCAATAAAAACTTCTGGCTTCTCTAATGAAATTCTAAAGCGTCGCTGTTAATATTGTCTACATCCTAAACAATAAAGTAGTTCTGATGGCAGCTAGTTATTCTCTCGATGATTTACGTTACTTTTGCACCATAGTAAAACTAGGTAGCTTTAAAAAAGCATCAACAAGCCTTGATATGTCACTATCAACTTTGAGCCGTAGAATACGTTTATTAGAGCAAGCTCTGCAATTAACGTTACTAAATCGAGATGCCCATCGAGTTACACTTACGCATACTGGCGAGTTATATTACGATCGCTATCGTAAACTGTTCGATGAAGTAGAGTGTATAGAGCAAGCACTTTGTGATGAGAAAGACCAACCTAAAGGGAAAATTAGGATCTGCGCACCCATTTACATGGGTAAACATTTTTTAAGTGCTATTTTTTGTAATTTTTTACTGCAGTATCCCGATATTCAACTAGATTTACGCTTTTCAAATAACCTTATTGATATTGAAAAAGAAGGGATTGATATAGCGTTTAGAGTAAGAAACCCTGCTATTGATAATTGGGTTATTAGAGAACTAAAGCTTACTCATAATGTATTGTGTGCTCATCCTGACTATGATTATCAATCCATCACTCATCCTGAGCAATTAGAAGAGCAATCAAAAGTTACGTGCGTTGGGTTGGTACCGTGGCAATTAAAAAATCAGCAAACGAGTGAAGAGTACAGTTTTAATCCAAACACACATGTTCGATTAGAAGTTGATGAAATTCAAATGATGAAACAAGCAGTTGAGTCTGGTGTGGGTATTAGCTACATCCCTGATTATATAGCATTACCACTTATTAAAGCCGGAAAGCTTAAACGCATTCTTCCTGATTGGCAAAGCAAAGGGCAGCCATTTTCTATGCTTTATCGCGACAGAAAACAAATCCCTTATCGAGTGCGATTACTTATAGAGCATACACTGCAACACTTCACTAAAATGTAGCAGTGTAGGCTTTTCACAGCAAAGTAATTAAGCTAATTCATCTTTCAAAAACTAAGCCTTAGTACGATTACACCTAAAAATGCCGTTGTTAATCCTATAACTTCTTGGCGTGTAAAAGACTCTTTTAGAACGATGCGTGAATACAACAAAATAATTAAAATATTCATACCTGAAATCGCTGAAACTAGCCCTGTATTACCAATAGCAAAAGCCGATATTATTGCAACCATGCCAGCTACATTTGTTAAACCAATAAGTAACCCGCATGAGAATGTTTTACCGGCAGACCAATACGCTTGAGAAGAGCCTTGCTCTGCTAGCATTTTTTTACGCTTTACTAACCAACTAACGGCAAAAAGAAAGCTACCAAAACCAAACATAGACGTTAAAGTTGCAAACGTATCAGCCTCAAGAAGCGTTGATTGCTTACCCATTAAATCATTAAATGCAAAAGACAGTGCCGCGAGTAATCCCCATTGCGCGCCTTGTAAATTACTTAATGAGATATCGCTGGAGTAGCGAATAATATAAAGGCCGCCAAAAATAATAAAAAAGCCGATTAATTGAATAACAGTTAAGGTTTCTTGCCATAATAAAAAGGCAAATAAAAGTACAAATAAAGGCGTTAACCCCGACAGGATGCTAATTAAAGACGCTTTCCCAACCGAAAACCCTTTGTGCAAAAACCCATTAGCCGCAAAAGATCCAAAACCTAAAGCGAGCCCAACCGTAATATCAGCCCAGCCGTACCATGTGTGCTCAAACACCACAGTACCTAGCGCACTAATTATAAATCCCACAAAAAAAACACCGAATAATAATAAATTACGATTAATTTTTTTTTGTGACGTCCATTGGTACATTATTCCTCGCGCACCAAAAAAAACAGTGGCGAGTAATGCAAAAATTATCCACATATAAGTGAGACCCTTTATAATTTACTTTGATAAACCCGAATAAAAAGTGGTTATTTAACATTGTTGAATGCAATGACTATTACATAAAGGTTCAGCAGTAAAGCACGTAGCCACTACAAGAGCGTTACCCGATACCTAGCTTCTACTCTATAAAATAAGCAGCTTAAGCTTCAAAAAATAAAATACTAGCCACACAATTACACTTTAATAAACAACAACACCAGTATATTTAATCTATAAATATTATAAACAGGCATAAGTGGCACTATAGATCCCATAAATAGCACTTAACTATTTAGTCGCTTAGCTTCAATCACATAGTGAGCAACTAACACACAGAAATAACAACAATTTAGTGAAAAAAAACGAATTTATAAAAACATAAAAAAACAGTTTTAAACTGTCATTTTATCGCCAATATATTTTTAACCTAAAACTCAATTGACTTTATTTTTAAACTCAATATGATTGATTTAAACAAAGAGGATAATATGTTTAATTTAATCACATACCTGCTAAAAACAAATACCACCTTCGGAATTTAAGCCGAGTGCAACCCTTACACTCGGCAGTTACACTGTACCTTTATATATTTAAATTCGATTTAGTTTTTGTGGGGATTAGTCCGTGCTTTCTTTTCTGTTCGAGCGTAAAAAATCTTTCCTGTCTAAAAATGACTTCACAGACGCAGCGGTACTATTACAACCGCTGAAGCTTTCGTATTTACTACAAGAAGTCGAGTATTCACAGCGGCCTTGGTCAAAATTCAATCCGCATGTACAAATTAATAGCACGGTGGTTATTAAAAATATAACCACCGGTTTTAAGCGCCGCATAACTTTAGTGCCTCCAAGCCAACGAAGGCACTTTATTAGTGACGTATCATTTCACTCTCCTCTTGGGGTAGCTCTTTTAGGGCATAAAATAAATCACATTATTGAATATAAAGAAGCTGGGGAATCCCACCTTTGGGAAATAATAGCCATTAATATTAAGGAGGAAATATAGAGTAAATTATTTCAATTTTTATTTATTAATTTTATATATTTAATTGGAGTTATTTGTAATGAGTAAAGAAAAACCTAAAAAACATGCAAGCAAAACATTAAAACAAAAACGTAAAGAGCGAAGAGATAAGCTAAAGCAACTTGAAAAATAATTAATATTATTTTAAATAAAGTCGCAAACTCGGGGTTTTTATAACCCCGATTTTTTTGAAAAAACTATATTCAGCTGTAGCTAAACAGCTTGTTTAAATGGATTACGAGTATCTTGGTGTTCCTCAAGATTACGCATTAAAATAGCATGCGCTAAGTTAATGTCTTCATCTAGCGAGATTTTTACAATGTGACCGGAACCTTTAGCATCGCTAATACTTTCGCCCTTTTTGTTTTCCATATATTCAAGCTTAAAAGTAAAGTTACCTTGTGGTGTCATAAGCTCTAAGGAGTGGCCTGTACAAAATTTATTTTTAACGTCAATTTCAACTAATCCATTTTCGCAGCGCCCAAGTACTTCACCCACAAATTGCTGCTTAGTTGATACAGAGTGACCGTATTCATAGTTTTGATAATCTTGGTGGGCATGGCGTTTTAAAAACCCTTCGGTATAACCACGATGCGCCAAGTTCTCTAATGTTTTAAATAAGCTAGTATCAAATGGTTTACCCACAGCTGCGTCGTCTATTGCTTTGCGATAAACTTGTGCAGTGCGCGCCACATAATAAAATGACTTAGTACGCCCTTCTATTTTTAAACTATGTACACCCATTTTTGTTAACTGCTCTACGTATTGTACTGCGCGTAAATCTTTTGAGTTCATAATATACGTGCCGTGTTCATCCTCAAACGCAGGCATATACTCACCAGGGCGACCTTGTTCCTCTAGCATAAATACATCGTTACTTGACGCGCCTTCACCCAGAGTAGGAATCACCTGTTTGGGGTCAATTTTATGCACCATTTCGCCGGTTTCGTTCTCAACACCAGGTTTTACATCGTAATCCCAACGACATGCGTTAGTACACGTGCCTTGGTTTGGGTCGCGCTTGTTAATATAGCCCGAAAGTAAACAACGCCCTGAATACGCCATACAAAGCGCACCATGTACAAAAACTTCAAGTTCGGTGTCTGGGCAGAGTGTGCGTATTTCAGTTATTTCTTCGAGCGACAGCTCCCGTGATAAAATAACGCGTTCGATCCCCTGCTTTGCCCAAAATTGTACACTCGCGTAATTTACCGCATTTGCTTGTACCGATAAGTGAATTGGCATGGCAGGCCACTTTTCACGAACAAGCATAATCAAACCAGGATCAGACATAATCAGCGCATCGGGTTTCATCGCAATAACTGGTTCTATATCACGTAAATACGATTTAACTTTGGCATTATGCGGCGCAATATTAGACACCACATAAAACTTTTTATTTTGCGCATGGGCTTCACTAATTCCTACTTGCAGAGTATCAAGGTCAAACTCATTATTGCGCACACGCAAACTATAGCGAGGCTGCCCTGCATAAACCGCATCTGCGCCATAAGCAAACGCGTAGCGCATGTTTTTTAAACTGCCTGCGGGGCATAGTAATTCAGGAATAAAAGGCATTGAAGAAATAACGGGTGACATGTGCGCTCCATACATCAAACTGGGTTCAAGCCAGTTGCATAAGTAGTTAACCTAAACTCTGAAAAATAAATCTATCCCAAGCAGAATTCAGATTAGTCATTAACAAATAAGTAAACAGAAGCGCGGCAGTATAAATGCGGTCAATAATTTGCGTTTGATCGAGATCACAAAACGGCAACCAAACTGGTTTTTAATAAAATTAGGATTTTTCACTTAAAACGCGTATAATTCGCGCCCGTTAATATTCACACTTTTACTTAAAATTATTGGAGCATAAAGATGGCTTTAGAACGTACTTTTTCAATCGTAAAACCTGATGCAGTTGCTAAAAACCACATTGGCGCTATCTACAACCGTTTCGAATCTGCTGGCCTTAAAATCGTTGCAGCTAAAATGGTTCACCTTTCACAAGAGAAAGCTGAAGGTTTCTACGCTGAACATAGCGAACGTCCTTTCTTCGGTGCTTTAGTATCTTTCATGACATCTGGTCCAGTAATGGTTACAGTTCTTGAAGGCGAAAACGCTGTTCTTAAAAACCGTGAAATCATGGGTGCTACTAACCCTGCTGAAGCACTAGCTGGTACTTTACGTGCAGACTACGCTGATAGCATCGACGAAAATGCTGTTCACGGTTCTGACGCTGTTGAATCTGCTGCTCGCGAAATAGCGTACTTCTTCGCTGACGAAGAGCTTTGTTCACGTACTCGTTAATTCGAATTCGTTAACATATTGAAAAGGGCTTTCGGGCCCTTTTTTAGTCATTACGTAAAGTATTAATCAGAAACTCATGATGTTTTACTTAATGATTAAAGTGAGTGAATTGTGTACAATTCGTCCTCGTAAATTTTATCTCCACCGTCACCGATTGAGGTTGTTTCATGACCGAGCAAAAAAAGATTAACTTATTAGATTTAAACCGAGAAGCAATGCGCGAGCTATTTGCATCGTTCGGTGAAAAGCCGTTTCGTAGTGACCAGGTGATGAAATGGATTTATCATTTTGGCGTAGATAACTTCGACGATATGAGCAACGTAAACAAAAAGCTTAAAGAAAAACTTAAAGCTGAGTGCGAAATTGTAGCGCCGGAAATCACTGTGCGCCAACAAGCAAGCGACGGTACTATTAAGTACGCACTTATTCTGGAAGGCGGCCAAGAAGTAGAAGCCGTTTGGATCCCTGAAAAAGAGCGCGCTACTTTATGTGTATCATCACAAGTGGGTTGTGCTCTTGAATGTACTTTTTGTTCTACTGCGCAACAAGGCTTTAACCGCAACTTAAAAGTATCTGAAATTATTGGCCAAGTTTGGCGTGTAGCTAAAGATATTGGCCTTGATGGTCATAGTGAAAAGCGCCCAGTAACTAACGTTGTAATGATGGGTATGGGCGAGCCTTTACTTAATCTTAAAAACGTAGTGCCAGCAATGGAATTAATGATGGACGATTGGGGCTTTGGTTTATCTAAGCGCCGCGTAACATTAAGTACTTCAGGCGTTGTACCTGCACTTGATTTACTAAAAGAGAAAATTGACGTAGCACTGGCTATTTCACTTCACGCACCCGATAACGCACTGCGTGACATTTTAGTGCCAGTTAATAAAAAGTACCCTATTGAAGAATTTTTAGCCTCATGTCGTCGTTATATCGATGGCTCAAAAGCAAATAAAGATGTAACGGTTGAATACGTGATGCTTAACGGTATTAACGACAGCACCGATCAGGCGCATGCATTAGTGCAAACGTTAAAAGGCACACCTTGTAAGGTAAACCTTATTCCGTTTAACCCGTTCCCGGGTAATGAATACACGCGCTCAAGCAATAGCCGTATTGACCGTTTTTCAAAAGTATTACAAGCAGCAGGCGTTACCTGTATTGTGCGCCGAACTCGCGGTGACGATATTGACGCTGCTTGCGGACAGTTAGTAGGTGATGTAGTTGACCGTACTAAACGTTTAGCTAAAAAGAAAATGCGTGACGATAACGCAATTAGCGTTAATATCCACCAAGCATAATCTGTAACCACCCTATGTTAATTAGTCATGTAGGGTGGTTAAGTTGTTTATTTTTAAATAAATGATGCAACAACAAAGGTTTTAGGTAAGATAGGCGCCATGGACTAAAAATAAAGAGATAAGGTAATGCGATCTATACTTGCTATAACACTATCAACACTTGCCTTAAGTGGCTGTGTTAGCGAAAGTAGTTATAACGGCAGTAATAAGCCCGTCGTCGAAAATAAAATTAATAATACTGGCGCAGCACGAACACGAATTGCTTTAGCCCTACAGTATTTAAAAACGGGTAATAACTCTCAAGCCAAATACAATTTAGAACGTGCAGCTGCATTTGCTCCTGACCTACCTGAAGTACATTACTCTCTTGCTTATTACTATCAACAAGTAGGCGAAAACCCGCTAGCTGATAAAGCCTACCAAAAAGCACTCGAAATAAAGCCTGACGATCCTAATACCCTTAATAACTACGGCGTGTTTTTATGTGGTATTGATGAATACGATCGTGCAACTGATCAATTTTTAAAAGCCATTGAAGTACCAAGTTATATTCGCGTTGCCGAAAGTTACGAAAATTTAGCCTTGTGTGCTATTGAATTTGATGATTTTGAAAATGCAGAAAGTTACTTTCAACAGGCACTTAATCACAGCTCTCAGCGTACATCTACGTTAATTAGTTTAGCAGCACTGTATTACGCAAAAAGTGACTTATACAAAGCCAGTGAACTTTTAAAACGCTACGAAAGCACAGGTCGAGTATCTTCTCGCGCATTAATGCTTAGCTACCTTGTAAAAAACAGAATGGGCAGAATAGAAGAGGCTGAAAAAATTTCCAGTACTATTTTACAAACTTACTCTAGCAGTAACGAAGCCTATGCATTAAAAGAGAAAAGAACACGTTTTAATGAGTTTGAAATACTGCGAGAAAAATACCGCAAAGCGCAGTTAAAAGAACTAAAAAATGACGAAAGCGGCGCGCACGTTAGTTCAAAACCAAAAATAAAAGTAATCAGAAAGAAACGTTCACCACAAGACGGTTCAACAAGCTTGGTAACAAACAACGAACAAAAAACAGATAAAAAGCTCGCAACAGCAAATAACCAAGATGTAAATCCAGTTATAGTAAGAGAAAAGCAAGCTAAGGCGGTACAAAACACGGTCAGTAAGCAAGCCGACGAAGCAACCGTAATAGCAAAACAAATAACAACTCAAAAAGAAGAAGTTCCTAAAGTCGTCGCGCCAAGCAAACCTACCGATACATCGGCTGTTATGCTTGCACTTACTACTGAGCACGACTCTGCAGATTCCGTAGTAGCTGCACCTAAAAAAGCTAAGCCCGTTTACGAACCTCAAAAAGAAGCTATAGCAGCAAAGCAACCAACTAAAGCTGATGACGAAGTTACAATAATTTCGTTTGGCGCACCTAAAACAGGCCAGTTTAATTCGCAACAAACTAGTAACTATAGTAATTCAGTTCCTGCAGTTACCACTCAAAAAAATAGTAGTGACGTGGTATTCTACGAAGCGACTAAAAATACAACTGTATTTGAAAATAGCAGCTATCAAAATGATGCAGATATTGAATTTAAAAGTTACGAAGCAGTACAAAAAACAGAGCTCCCAATGCTTAACCCTAAAGTATCGCCTTTACGCGTGCCATTTCACGTAATTGCTGTTGGCGAAAACCTATTTAGCATTTCGGTGCGATACAATGTTAAACTACAAAAGCTCCTGCAATGGAATGGTCTAAAAGAGTCGGATCGGGTAATGAATGGAAGTAAAATATACCTAAACGATCCAAATATTTATTACGAAATTAAAGCTGGTGATTCCCTTTACGATATAGCTACCCAGCGGCATGTATTAATTGATGAATTAATGCGATGGAATAAATTAAGTCCTGATATAGCACTAAAACCAGGGCACAAACTTTTACTAGTGGATCCAGACTCATACACATTATGAATGAAGAAAATACGCAAACACAGAGCGAACAGCCAACTGTAGGCCAGATATTAAAAAATCACAGAGAACAAGCGAACGTTAGCATAGCGACTATTGCTGCACCGTTAAAGCTGTCTGAACTTCAAATTAAACGCCTTGAAAATGATGAATTTACATTACTCGGCCCTATTACTTTTGTTAAAGGCTATATAAAAAACTATTGCCGTGAATTAAAAGTAGATAGCGCACCTATTTTAGCAATGATGCCAGCCCCACCAGAGCCGGCTAAACCCGCTAATATGCAGAGTTTTTCACGCCGTACAGAAAAAGAAGCAAACGACAGTCGTTTAATGTTTTTTAGCTATTTAATTTTAGCGATTGTTATTGGCTCATCTGCTTTATGGTTTTGGCAAAACGCGACACCTATTGAAGAGCAAACAAGTAACATAAACGTTGCCAACTCAAAAATGAGCGAGCGCCAAGCCGCTCAACCCAGTATCTCAGAGCAACAGCAACAAGCCGAAATTGACGATGAATCATTATTAGAATCACAAAGCACGTCTAGTGAAACATCAACAAGCCCAGAAATAGTTAAAGAAACGGCTCCTATTGCTTCTAACAGCGCAAGTCAAGAAGATGCTAGCAGTACAATTGTCATGAACTTTAATGGCGAAAGTTGGGTTGAAATTTACGACGGCGAAGGCGAAAAAATAGCATTCGGCGTTAAAAAAGCAGGCTACATTATGACCGTAAGCGGAACGCCTCCTTTTTCAGTTGTGCTTGGTAAGCATGACGCTGTAGACATTACTTTAAACGGTGAACCTGTAGATGTTTCTGCATTTCCTCAAAACCGTTTAGCCAAATTTACATTACCACTAGCAGAGTAGTCGCTATGTTTTCAGAATCTCCAATTAAACGCAGAAAATCCACCCGAATCAATGTAGGTAACGTCCCTATTGGTGATGGTGCCCCTATTGCAGTGCAATCAATGACCAACACCGACACCATGGATGTTGATGCAACTGTTGCACAAATACAGGCAATACAAGATGCAGGTGCCGACATAGTCCGTGTATCAGTACCAACAATGGATGCAGCCGAAGCGTTTAAAAGTATAAAAGAGCAAGTAACGATTCCGCTAGTTGCCGATATTCATTTTGATTATCGTATTGCCTTAAAAGTAGC
This sequence comes from Pseudoalteromonas sp. APC 3358, assembly GCF_030408075.1. Taxonomy (NCBI): domain Bacteria; kingdom Pseudomonadati; phylum Pseudomonadota; class Gammaproteobacteria; order Alteromonadales; family Pseudoalteromonadaceae; genus Pseudoalteromonas; species Pseudoalteromonas sp. APC 3358. The sequence goes on along the minus strand of NZ_JASDCE010000001.1, from coordinate 566,273 downwards.
AAAATACGGTGTAGATTGCCTGCGTATAAACCCGGGTAATATAGGTAGTGAAGAGCGTATTAGAGCCGTAGTAGACTCAGCACGCGAGCACAACATTCCTATTCGTATTGGTGTAAATGGCGGTTCACTAGAGCGCGACTTACAAGAAAAATACGGCGAACCAACACCAGAAGCCTTATTAGAATCAGCAATGCGCCATGTAGATATATTGCGCCGCCTTGATTTTGACCAATTTAAAATATCAGTAAAAGCGTCTGACGTATTTTTAGCTGTAGGTGCATATCGCTTACTCGCTAAAGAAATAGACCAACCACTGCATTTAGGTATTACCGAAGCGGGCGGCATGCGCTCAGGCTCTGTTAAATCTGCAGTAGGTTTAGGTATGCTTCTTGCCGAAGGTATTGGCGATACCCTGCGTGTATCACTTGCTGCCGACCCGGTACAAGAAATTAAAGTCGGCTTTGATATCTTAAATTCATTGCGCATTCGTTCGCGTGGAATTAACTTTATTGCCTGCCCTAGCTGCTCACGCCAAGAGTTTGATGTAGTAAGCACCATGAACCAACTTGAAGAGCGCTTAGAGGATATTATCGAACCTATGTCAGTTTCGGTAATTGGTTGCGTTGTAAATGGACCAGGTGAAGCGCTTGTGAGTGATATAGGGCTTGCCGGTGCAAATCGTCGTTCTGGTTTGTATATAAATGGCGAACGCCAAAAAGCGCGCATTGATAACAACAACATTGTTGACCAGCTTGAAGGTTATGTACGCGACTTTATAGAGAAAAAGCAGAACCAAACACCGATTGACATAAAAATAGTCGAATAAATACCGTTTAAGGTGGCAAACCCCGTGGTTTGCCGTTTACCTTTATAGCTAGTGGATACCCAAACGACCCCAAGATACAGAATTCAGCGTTTCACAGGCTCTTAATATCAAGGCGTTACTTTGCAAGAATGGCAATCCCTTTTAAAAAGTAACAACGATGAGAGTAAGTGTCTGTGAACCGCCCAACGGGTTGGTTTAAAAGCGATTTATACTGCGTTATTGATTTTAACAATAGAACCACTATTACTTTCAATCAATGCCTTGCCTAAATCGCTTTTAATTCCAACTGAAACTCGCATCATGGGGTCGTTTGGGTATATAATGACGGGTCAATTTTTAGCATTCTTGTTGTGTAAGCATTTTTCATTACACAAAAAAACAGCATTTAGGATTTATCAGTGGCAAAACAAATTCAGGCAGTTCGCGGTATGAACGATTGTCTGCCGGGCGATACACAAGTTTGGCAGAAAGTAGAAAACATTTTACGCGAGACAGTAGCATCGTTCGGTTATCAAGAAATTCGTTTTCCTATTGTAGAATCAACCGACTTATTTAAACGCTCTATTGGTGAAGTTACCGATATAGTAGAAAAAGAAATGTACACCTTTGCTGATCGCAATGGCGACTTATTAACACTTCGCCCAGAAGGCACCGCAGTATGCGTACGTGCTGGCAACCAAAATGGCTTACTATACAACCAAGAACAACGCCTTTGGTACATGGGTCCAATGTTTCGTCACGAGCGTCCGCAAAAAGGTCGTTACCGTCAGTTTCACCAATTTGGTTTAGAAACATTTGGTATTGCTACAGCAGATATAGACGCAGAAGTTATTTTATTAACAGCGCAACTATGGGAAGCCTTTGGTATTACTGACCACGTTCGTTTAGAGCTAAATTCTCTAGGATCTAACGAAGCGCGTGCAGATTACCGTGATGCGTTAGTAGCCTACCTTGAGCAACACATTGATGTGCTTGATGAAGACTCAAAACGTCGTATGTATTCAAACCCATTACGCGTACTTGATAGCAAAAACCCAGACGTACAAGCAATTTTAACTGATGCGCCTAAATTGTCTGAAAATTTAGATGCTGAATCAAAAGAACATTTTGCAAATTTATGTGAACGTTTAGACGCTGCTGGCGTCTCATATACGGTTAATGAAAAGTTAGTACGTGGTTTAGACTACTACAACCGCACTGTATTTGAATGGGTAACCGACAGTTTAGGTGCACAAGGCACTGTATGTGCTGGCGGACGTTACGATGGCTTAGTTGAACAACTTGGCGGCAAAGCAACGCCAGCAGTTGGTTTTGCAATGGGTCTAGAGCGCTTAGTATTACTACTACAAGCACTTGAGTGTGTAGGTGACATTCGTCGTAATGCTGATGTATATTTAGCAGCAATGGGCGACAAAGCAAGCATTCAAGCTCCTGCAATTGCAGCGCAACTACGTAAAGACGTACCGGGTTTACGCGTTATGGTACATGCGGGCGGCGGCAACTTTAAAAAACAATTAAAACGTGCTGATAAAAGCGATGCACTTGTTGCAGTGATTATTGGTGAAGATGAATTAGAAAAAGGCGTTGTGACCATCAAGTATTTACGCGAGCGTAAAGAACAAGTCACATTAGAATTAGAACAAGCTAAAGCGCTATTAGCTGAGCTTATTAACGGCTAAGCGAACATTAGAGGTAAGAATGGATATTTATTCAACAGAAGAACAACAAGCAGAAGCCATTAAACGCTTTTTCCGTGAAAACGGCATTTCACTTGCGCTAGGTATACTTGTTGGCCTAGGTGGCTTATATGGCTGGAAAGCATATAACCAAAACCAAATTACTACCGCTGAAAAAGCATCAGATTCATATACAGCGCTTGTTGAAAGCGACGATGTATTATCTTCAGCTGATGCGTTTATTAGCGAAAATAAAGACACAAACTACGCAACACTTGCTGCATTCGTTGCTGCAAAAGACGCAGTAGAAGCGAAAAAACTAGACGTAGCAAGCGAAAAGCTAAGCTGGGTTGTGTCTAATACGCCAAATACAGAATTAAAAGCAATTGCGATTACACGTTTAGCACGTGTTCAAATTGCGCAAACTAAATATGACGATGCATTAACAACATTAAATGCACCATTACCTGAAGCGTTCAATGCAAACGTTGCCGAGCTTAAAGGCGATATTTACACTGAGCAAGGTAATAAAGATCAAGCACGTACTGCATACCAAGCAGCAATAGATGCGGGTGGATTAACAAGTAACCCACTATTACAAATTAAGTTAGATGACCTAGCAGTAACTAGCCCAGCGGCATAAGGTTTTAGGCATGAAAAAATTTACAACAGCAGCCCTTGCCCTATGTATGGCAACATTGATGGGTTGTTCATCAAGTGATGATGAAGATGAACTAGTACTTCCTGAAATTGTAAACCAATTTGAAACTGACGTTGTTTGGCAAGAATCTGTAGGTGATGGCGTAGAGCATTATTTTTCTCGTTTAACACCCGCAGTTTACAAAGATACTGTGTATGTTGCTAGCCGCGAAGGCCAAGTAGAAGCGCTTTCGCTTGATAATGGCGATACAAAATGGGAAACCGATGTACGCCAAGATTTATCGTTTTGGCCTTGGGCTGACAACGGTAATGCAAAATTATCAGGTGGTATTTTGCAAGCCTATGGTAAAATTTATATTGGTTCTGAACACGGCTTTATTATTGCTCTTGATCGCGAAACTGGTGAAGAAGTTTGGCGTAAAAACGTACCAGGCGAATCTCTGTCTAAACCAACAGCAGGCGATGGCTTAATATTTGTAAATTTAGGCTCTGGTAAATTGTTAGCCCTTCACCCAGATACAGGCGAAGAGCGTTGGAGCTTTGAACAAGAAGTTCCACCACTAACATTACGCGGACAAAGCTCGCCAACCGTTGCTAACGGTGGTGTATTAGTAGGCCTTGAAACAGGCAAGCTAAGCGTATTAATTTCAGACAGTGGTTACTCAGCATGGAGCGCAGAAATTGCGGTTGCTAAAGGCGCATCAGAATTTGAACGCCTAGTTGACGTAGACACTCAACCACTTATTAGCGGTCCATACGCTTACGCTATAGCTTACAACGGCAACTTAGCCGCTGTAGATATTCGCTCTGGCAATGTTGTATGGAAACGTGAATACAGCAGCTACCGCGAAATTGCGATGGATGCACAAACAATTTATTTAGTAGATAGCGATGGTGTTATTTACGCATTAGATAAAAATTCAGGTATTGAACGTTGGAGCCAACCCGCTCTACGCGGTTGGTACCTAACAGGCCCTGCAGTTGCAGGTAGCCACTTAGCTTTAGGCGACCAAGAAGGTAACCTACATTGGCTAAATAAAGAAACTGGCGAGCTAGTATCTCGTGAAGACTTTGACAGCTCGGGCTTTTTTGTTGAGCCAGTTGTTGCCGACGATAAGCTAATTTTATACACCCGTGATGGTGAAGTTAGTATGGTAAAAATACCAAACTAAGTTACTAATAGTCATATGGTTTTTTTAAGGCTTCGCACTGCGAAGCCTTTTGTTGTTTTTTAAAGAGGTAGTTTATGCTTCCCGTGATCGCTCTAGTTGGGCGACCCAATGTGGGCAAATCCACATTATTTAACCGTTTAACACGTACTCGTGATGCACTCGTAGCCGATTTTCCAGGTTTAACACGAGATAGAAAATATGGCCAAGCTAGTTACGATGGCTATGAATTTATCGTGGTAGACACGGGCGGTATTGATGGCTCAGAAGAAGGCATCGAAATCGAAATGGCAGATCAATCTCTGCTAGCTATTGAAGAAGCTGACATTGTTCTGTTTTTAGTAGATGCTCGTGTAGGTATGACCGTAGCTGACCAAGCAATTGCTAATCACTTGCGTAAACAAGATAAAAAGTGTTTTGTTGTTGCCAATAAAACCGATGGTATTGATGCAGATTCAAACTGTGCTGAATTTTACCAATTATCATTAGGTGAAATTCATCACATTGCTGCATCGCATGGCCGTGGTATTACGTTATTACTTGAGCAAACACTTCAGCCGCTTATTGCTGAATTAGCTGCACAAGACGAAGACGTAACAGGCGATGACGAAGAGCTTATTAATCTTTACGAAGAAGATGAAGACAGCGATACCGATCACCAGGCATTTGCAGACAAACCTGTAAAGCTTGCGATTATTGGTCGTCCTAACGTTGGTAAGTCAACGCTTACAAACCGTATACTGGGTGAAGATCGCGTAATTGTATACGACATGCCAGGTACAACACGTGACTCTATCTACATTCCGATGACTCGAAATGAAAAAGAGTATGTGTTAATTGACACCGCAGGTGTTCGTAAGCGTAAAAAAGTAAGCGACGTAGTTGAAAAGTTCTCTGTCATTAAAACGCTTCAAGCAATCGAAGATTGTAACGTTGTGTTATTGATTGTTGATGCTCGCGATGGTATTTCTGATCAAGATTTAAGCTTATTAGGCTTTGCTCTTAACTCAGGTCGTTCATTGGTAATTGCAGTGAACAAATGGGATGGCTTAGACGATTACGTTAAAGATCGTATTAAATCAGAGCTCGATCGCCGTTTAGGCTTTATTGACTTTGCACGCCTACACTTTATATCTGCACTACACGGTACAGGTGTTGGTCATTTATTCGAGTCTGTTGACGAAGCGTATGAATCAGCGACTAAACGTATAAGTACTGCAATGTTACGTCGTATTATGGACATGGCTCAAGCCGATCACCAGCCGCCACTTGTTCGTGGTCGTCGTGTTAAGCTCAAATATGCGCATGCCGGTGGTTATAACCCACCACGTATTGTTATTCACGGTAACCAAGTTAAAGATTTACCAGATAGTTATAAACGCTACCTGATGAACTACTACCGTAAAGCGCTTAAAATTATGGGCACACCTATCAAAATCGAATTTAGAGAAGGTGAAAACCCATTTGCTGGTCGTGTTAATAAAGTAACACTGTCGCAAAAGCGTAAAATACGTGCATTTGCTAAAGAAAACCGTAATAAATAAACTTTTCAAGAGTTAGTTTATTACAATAAAAACGGCGTACTTTTTAGTACGCCGTTTTTGTTTTAATATGTTATTAAGAGTTACAAACCAAGTAAAGCTAAGCGCACTAAGTTCTCCACCGTGGCTTCATGCGCACTTTTATTTTTATTAGTTGGCGTAAACCTAGAAGCAGGTGATTTAATAGTTATAAACCCATGATTGGTGGCCATTTCGTGGGCTAACAGTTTACGCTCTTTAGGTGTTAAATGGTTTTCGTGTATTTTTGCCAGCTCGCCGCTATCAAGCCATATGCCTGCACAGCCTGGGCATTCGTCTATTTCGACAGCCTTTACTGGCGAAAAATACCTGCGCATCATCACAATGCTTATGCACTTTGGACAATTAATTCGTAGCGATACATCGTATTCACTCTCGATATGATCACTTAAATTTTTAAGTAATACCTGACCATGTTTTAACGCTGGCGAGCTAAACTTAAAAATTTGGCTGTTATCAAAAAATACGCCACCTTGCACTGAAGTGTAAACAGTAATACCGCCAATTAATAACGGCTCAAGAGAGGCATTTGTACGTGGGCATAACATTCTAAAAATCCTTTTTATTTTAATACCTAGCTTACACTACTTTACTCAAGCGCTTTATGAATAAGCCCAACAAGCGGCGTTGGTAATGTAATATTACCTGTAAGTACAATCTCATGGGCTTCATCTGACATTTTTTGCCATGTGCGGCGAATAATACCAATCCATTTTTCTTCATTGTAATCTGGTTTTGCATTGGCAAACCCAAGCATGTAGTGTTCAATAAACACCAAACTCGCTACATCTTCTACTAATTGGCTATCTGGATTGCGCTTAATATCTTTTTTAGCAACCGCGTTATAAACACGGTTTTGGTCCGTATCGTTAAACCCAGCTTGTTTCATTAATTCAACGGCTAGTGACGCATGAAAAATATAAAGTGCGCTACGCCATTGATGATAACCCTGCTTGTTCATTTCAAAGTCGCTACGTGGCGATTTCCAACGCTGAATATGCTGTGCACGCACTGCAATTTGCATGAGTGCATCGGCATCAGGTTTAAAGCGAGTTAGCATTTCGCTCATACGCTGTGAGTATAAATACTCTTTTGGAAAACTTTCTCCATTGTGCTGCTCAGTATTAGGATCTTGGTTATTAGCTTCATCAATCAGCGTTATTACTTTATTAAACATGACGGTCATTTTTTATAATTAGTTTTAATCATTCTAAACGCTGATAAAACAATAAACTAGTGGCCCACTCACTTCAGCGGTGAAATTTGTTCAATCAAAAAGTAAAACCAATAGATACAGGTATAAAATTAAGCGCATTAATAAAGTTAACTTGTTATTATCTTAGAAACAAAAATAACATATGTGCGTAAACTAATAAAAATTAACGCGCTAAAAATGAGAATAATATGTTTAAAAAAACAATTTTAGCTATTTGCTTAGCTGTAGCATCACTGCCGAGCGCAGCCGATAGCAATACAGATTTAAAAACCATTATTGATAACCATTGGCAAAACGCCAAAGCTGAAAAAATATTTTTTCGAACCGACCCAGATGGCTGGAAGCCAAACGGTACATTGCCAAATTGGAGCGAGCAAGCCATTGCTGAGCGCCAAGCTTATAACAACAGCGTACTAAAAAGCTTAGCCAGCATTGACCCAAAAACGCTCAACAACGAGCAGCTAATGAACTACCGCTTATTTAAATACGAGCGAGAAACAGAGCAGCAAAGCTACCTTTTTCAAGATAAGTATTTTCAGGTTAACTTTTTAAGTGGCTGGCATACCTACTTTGCCGAAGCACCAGCTAATATGGCATTTTTAACACCTGATGATTACAACGCATTTTTAGTAAGCCTTGCCGACTACCCTCGCTTTAACCAAGAAAACATTAACTTGATGAAGGAAGGAATTGAACTGGGGTATACGCACTACTGCAAAACATTTGAAAATTACAGCCAGAGCATTAACGCTCATATTGTTAAGCAACCTGAAAACAGTGCCTTATACGAGCCCTTTACACGTATACCAAATACGTTTACAGCAGAGCAAAAGGCCACATACCAAAACAAAGCAAAAGCCTTAATTAACTCAAAAGTAGTCCCGGCTTATCAGCACTTTTACGACTTTTTTGAAAACGATTACATGCCGAACTGTAGAGCCCAGCCGGGTATTGCAAGCGTTAAAGGCGGGCTTGAGTATTACAAATATGCAGTTAATTACTACACCACAACCAATGCCACACCAAAGCAAATTCATGAGCTTGGCTTAAAAGAAGTGGCGCGTATAAAAACGCAAATGCAAAACATCATTGATAAAGTAGGTTTTGATGGCACGTATGCTGAGTTTTTAGAATTTTTAGCAACCGACGAGCAATTTTACGCAACAGACGCGCAAGACTTGCTTGAAAAAACAGCCTTTATTACGCAAAAAATGTATGGCAAGTTACCAACCTACTTTAATCATTTACCGCGTAACACCTTTACTATAAAAGGCTCAGCGAGTCGCGGCGCGTTTTATATGCCACCTGCTGATAACCGCTCCCCTGGCACTTACTTTTTAGCCTCAACACCTAAATTGCAACCTTTGTATAATTTAGAAGCTCTTAGCCTTCACGAGGCAATACCAGGGCACCATTTACAAAACGCCATTGCAATGGAGTTAGACGTACCCCAGTTTAGACGCACACTTAGCCACTCAGCATTTGGCGAAGGCTGGGCACTTTACACCGAACGCTTAGGTAAAGAAGCCGGCTTTTATCAAGACCCATACAGCGACTTTGGTCGTTTAGGTTACGAAATGTGGCGTGCCGTGAGACTCGTTGTTGATACCGGTATTCATGCATTTGGCTGGAGCCGCCAAAAGGCAATTGACTACTTGGCAGATCACACTGCTTTGCCACAAAGCGCGGTAGAGGATCAAATAGATCGTTATATTTCATGGCCAGGCCAAGCGCTTTCGTACAAAATGGGCGAAATAAAAATACGCGAACTGCGTGCAAAAGCCGAAAAAGAGCTCGGTGCTAAGTTTGATATTCGCAGCTTTCACGACACCGTAATCGGCCAAGGCTCGCTGCCTATGGAAGTGCTAGAAGACGTAATAAACGATTGGATAGCAAAACAAAAATCAGCGAGTTAAAACAATACTTTTACAAACTAAGGGGCGGTAAGTTTATCGCCCCCTTTTTAAAACTCTATTAAACACATCAAAACTAATCCCTACCCGCTTTTGCTTCGTAAACTTAATGATTACAAAAACCAGAGCAAACCTATGAGCAAACGCATTTTATATTGGCTACAAAACGATTTACGAATAGACGACAATCCTATTTTAAGCGAACTTGCTACTGAGCAATGTGCGCTCGATATTGTATTTGTAATAAACCCACACTGGTTTAAAAATAATAACTACCAACAAAAGCCATATGGTGTGCATAAACAACAGTTTTTAATGCAAAGCTTGTATGAGCTGCAACAAGAGCTTATTAAGCGCGGGCAAACACTGCACGTACTTGAGGGCGAACCTGTTAGTGTTTTAAAGCAGCGCATAGCTGATCAACACATTGACGAAGTGGTGTGCAGTGAACTAGTTGGAACCTATGAGCAGCGCCAACTCGCGCGACTAAAAGCACATTGCCCACATGTCATATTTAAAACAACTCAACAAGACACCTTATTTCAACAAAGCGACCTCCCTTTTGATTTAGACGAGCTGCCTAAAAGCTTTACCCCATTTAGAAAAATGGTAGAGGCGATAAACATACCTATAACAACCTCAACTCTGCCTACAGGTTTACTCCCTCAGCCTATAACATTATGTGCTGCAAACCCAATTGAGCTTAATGAGCATACTAATTATAACAACGCAGTAATGAATGGCGGGCTTAAAAGTGCGCAAACACATTTAAAGCAATACTTTTCAGACTTGCTACCAAGTACTTATAAAATAACTCGAAACGAGCTTGATGGCTTTAATAACACCACAAAATTTAGTACCTGGCTTGCTTTTGGCTGTGTAAGTGCGCGGCAAGTTTACAAAGCCGTTGAGGCGTACGAACATAATCAAATAACAAACGAGTCTACCTACTGGATTAAGTTTGAATTGCTATGGCGAGAGTATTTTAAATGGCATGCACTTAAAGCAGGTAAAAACCTGTTTAGCTTTAAAGGTCAAAAGCAAACAAAACCCCTTACTACATTTATGCCAAACCGATTTGCTGCGTGGTGTAATGGCTCAACACCCTACCCATTAGTAAATGCGATTATGAACGAGCTAAACGCTACGGGTTACATATCAAACCGTGCAAGGCAAATTGCAGCGAGCTGCTTAGTGAACGAACTTGGTCTTGATTGGCGTTATGGCGCAGCCTATTTTGAGCAACAACTTATTGATTACGATGTAGCCGCTAATTGGGGTAATTGGCAATATATAGCAGGTGTAGGCGTAGATCCGCGTGGTGGTAGGCACTTTAATATTGAAAAACAAACGTTACAGTTTGACCCGCACGCTGTTTACACTAATAAATGGCAAGGCAATAAAAATACCAGCACACAGCTCGATAACGTAAACGAAGTTGATTGGCCAATTTAAGCCGCCAATCAACTTTTACCAAGTAACGTTTAAAACAGCTCAGCAATGCCTATATTAATAACGTAACCGCCTAACGTTAAAAACAAAAACAAGCACAGCGCCAGTAACAGCGGTTTAATACCCGCTTGGCGAATTGCCCCAACATGTGTGCGTAAACCCAAAGCCACCATCGCAATGGTTAGTAATATATTATCAAACCAAACAACTGCGCTTGTAGCCACTTGAGAAATAATAGAGAGTGAATGCACACCACTTGCCACAATAAATAACACTGCAAACCAAGGGATGCTAATACCTGATTTATTATCCTCATTACTTATAGTATTACCTGCCTTTGCTCTTTTTTTACTTTGCCAAACCGACAAAGCGACTAAAAATGGCGCAAGCATCATCACGCGTAGCATTTTTTCTATAACGGCGGTATCAGCAGCATTGGCGCTTACAGCTGTGCCCGCTGCAACCACTTGCGCTACTTCATGAATGGTTGAGCCTACAAAAATACCATATGCGTGCTCACTCAGCCCCATATACTCAAACATGATTGGGTAGGCAAACATACTCAACGTACCAAACACCACCACCGTTGCCACCGCTACCGATACTTTATGCGCCTGCGCTTTTATTACAGGCTCGGTTGCCATTACAGCTGCTGCGCCACAAATAGAGCTACCTGCACCAATTAATATTACTGTTTGCTCATCAAGTTTAAATACACGTTTACCAAGCTGCATTGCTAATATAAACGTACCGCTGAGCATAACAATGTCGGTTAGCAATCCACTCCAGCCAACGCCTGCTACCTGTGCAAAGGTAATTCTAAAACCAAATAAAATAATACCCGCTTTGAGTAAAATACTTTTAGCGTAATCAACACCCACATCGGTATGAGTCGCAATGCGCGAAAACACAATGTTACCTACAATAATGCCTAGCACAATACCAATAGTTAAGGAGCTAAACTGGGCACTTTGCATTACCGGCAACTTACTCAGCGCAACAGCAACACCCGCTAAAACAATAACTAATAGCATTCCTAACCACCAACGCGAGTTGGTATACTGCTTAGTATTAATACTAAAAAGCTGTGGCATATCTTTAATTGCACTAAGCATAGTCATCCCTTAATAAAGTCATCGTAATTAATTGACTTCATTTTAAGAAAGCGCAAAATATAACTCCAATACATTAAAATCATGATTCGATAACTTAAGGTTATGTGATTTGAGAGGCACAATGAACTTGCATGCACTTCGGGTGTTTTACACGGTTGCTAAATTAGGCAGTTTTTCAGCAGCAGCTGAGGCGCTTTTTATAAGCCAACCAGCTGTGTCTAAAGCTTTAAAAGAGCTTGAGTATCAGCTAAATATACAACTTATTGAGCGTGCATCTAAGGGTAAGAAACTCACCTTAAGTGAAGGCGGACAAGCACTTTTTGAACATGCTCGTAGTATTTTTGCTATTGAAAAGGCAGCCATTGACGATATTAAATCGCGTACAGGGCTTAAGCGTGGCACGCTCGTTATTGGCACTAGTACAACCATTGCCAGCTATTGGCTACCGCCCTATTTAGCCAAATTTTGCGCTCAATACCCGCATATAAAAGTAGAAGTACAAGTTGCTAATACCGCGCAAATTGAGCACGCCCTACTTGAATGCACTATCGATTTAGCACTGGTTGAAGGCACACCAACCCAGCCGCATATTATAAGTAAGCACTGGCAAAACGATTTAATGAGTGTCGTTATACCCAGTAACTTTAAGCCCACGAAAGACTTAAAAGCATGGTTAAACAAACAATTTTGGCTACTGCGCGAACCAGGCTCGGGCACTTTAGAGGTCTCGGTTAAATTACTACAGCAACATGGCATTACAGCAAAAAATAGTATGCAGCTCGGAAGTAATGAAGCAATAGCAAGGGCGGTAGCACAAGGAATGGGCGTTGCTTTATTGCCTAATGTAGTCACTGAGGATTTAGTACAGTTAGGTAAATTAACACGGCTAAAACAGCCAAATAACATCGAGTTATCAAGACCATTATACCAATTACACTATAAAGACAGACCCTCTTCACATGCCGCACAAGCATTCGAAAAAAGCCTGTTTAGTGAATAATGTTTATATGCGTAAATTTAACCGTTATATGTATGCTACGTATGTGCCAATTGCGAACGCTATTGACTTAAGATGCATGGAATCAAGATTTAATCCCTTTAGCTGAAGCCTCAATTGACGACTTTTGTATCTAAGATCACTTTCAAACAATGAATAAAGACCCCCTAGTAAGCATGCTATGGGTGTTATCTGACAAACTAAAGAAGATTAAGTGTAGTGTAAGAAAAATTTAGTCATATAAAAACCCGCTAAATTAGCGGGTTCTAGTAAAACAGATTTAAAGACCTGCTGTGGATATTGAGCGATGATAGGGTGGAAAACTGCACCTACTGACTTAAACTTATTAAGCCCGCATGAACTTTTTTGCTATATTCTTTATCTCTAATGCAAAATACAAATTCAGCACTGGAAAAAAAATTAATTATAATTAAAGTGTCGGTATTTTTCATATCTAAAAAAGTATAATTAACTGTCTGACCATTTACACTAAACCATTTCGCATCCTTAAGCCTATTTTCTACCTCTACTTTATCTTTTTCATAAACAAAAGGGGTTGGAACAAATGAAATTGACTTACTCTTGATTAGTACCTCGCCAAACTCCCTAAAATAAAGCCCTTTCGCACATTTTTCCGCTGAATCTAAAACTATTTGTGTATGCTCTCTAGCATTCCATAGCCTAACTTTCTGTCCATTACGTTCCTCTATCTGTAAGTTATGTATAAAACTTCTTTTTAACTTACCATTATTATCAAATGTTTTACTGACACTATATAAGAGCTCATTTCCATCCTGCTGCGCTACCAAACCAATAAACACTTTAAAAATTTCATCTTGTTCTGAAGAGCCATTATTACAAGACTCACAAGCTTTTAAAGTATGTAAGTTTGGAATGATTTTCCTTGTCTCTTTAGAGTATAGACCTTTTTGTGGTAGGTGCTCTTTTGTTAACTTTTCCGTAAAACGACCACATAATGCGCACTCTAGAGCAGCCATAGAGACTTTCCTTAATAAGACATAACACAATAAAACTCAGTTCCCTCATGTATATAAATTGGTGACGGTACTATTTATATGATTATTCAAAACAGATATACATCAGATAAATATCACGCAACATATAGAAGGAATCCAAAAGAGTAAATTTTTGGCTTCACACATTAAAGTATCAGGAGACTACTCATAGCAGCCCAACAGCTAACTTATAGACCTATTTGCTAAATCGTTAACCCCAAATACGAACAAGCTCTATTTACAAACCCTGTGTTAAATCTTGTGCCAATGTACCCGTTGGCTTTTCAATTACGCGTACTAACTCTTTACCATCGTCTTTTACTATAAACGTAGGTGTGTATTGTAAATCGTTAGCTTCTGCAATGCCTGCATCGTCTTGCTTGTTGTAACCTACGGCCACGTATTCAATGCTTGCAAGTTGTACTTTCGATGCATCAATTAACTTAATGAGTTTTGGCACTTCGCGCTCACTGTCGTGGCACCATGTTCCAAATAATACAATAAGCTCTTTGCCTTCTAGCTTTTGCATTAGGGCAATGTCTTGTGCTGTTGGCGTAAACGCCTTGTATTGTTCGTTAAACTTGTCGTAGTCGCTTAGCAGTACATCAGTGGTAATTCCGCCCGAAAACGGTGCATCAGCAGCGCAGCTTACAAGCGGCATGCTTAAAGCGCACAGTAAAATTAATTGTTTAAACATAAGGTTACTCTTAATTTAGGTATTAATTTAGGTATTAATTTAGGTATTAAACGACTATACCCAATATTGAGTGTGGAGTGAACAACTCAAAACCGTTACTTTTTATCCATAAAAAAGTTAACTTGCGATAAGTTAGTTAAATATTCTCGCCTTACGTCTTTATTCTCAGCTAGCTTGTCTAAATCACCAATTAAGGTAACTAGTTTATTATGGGAGTGGCTGCTTGTTTTTTTAAACTCGTCTTGCTTTTCGTCACTCTCAACACGCTCTTTTTTATTCATGTTGTAGCTGTTTTCGTTTTCTTCAAGCCAAATATCGTCAATTAAGCGAATGTTGCTTTTACTAACGGTTTGTTCTTGCATCGCCATTTGTAGCTCGTATTGATTGGTTTGCGGATTAAACTCAAACATTTTTGTATCAACATCAACCTCGTGAGACTGATCAAGCCCCACAAGCTCTTTATTTTTAACGGCGGTGTTTACGTTATAACTCTCTTCTTTGTCGTAATAATCAGGGCGACTGTATTGATAATCAAAGTGGCTGCTTACATTTTTACTTTGCGTTACACCGCTAAGCTCCCCTAATTGGGCTTGTTCAGTCGCTTGGCTTAGCTCAATTGTACTTTTAGGCTGATAATCTCCGTTATCAAGCGCATAAGAAAATGTAGCATCAAAATCAGCGAGCTTAGAAATACCCACTCCTAATGTATTTGGCGCTTTATTACCAAGCCCTTGGTAACGGGCATCGTTTGTAATCATGTTATCAACCAAATCGGCAACCATAGCGCGCCCGTCATTAAAGT
This sequence comes from Pseudoalteromonas sp. APC 3358, assembly GCF_030408075.1. NCBI lineage: Bacteria > Pseudomonadati > Pseudomonadota > Gammaproteobacteria > Alteromonadales > Pseudoalteromonadaceae > Pseudoalteromonas > Pseudoalteromonas sp. APC 3358. Next base: position 551,154 of record NZ_JASDCE010000001.1, on the reverse strand, counting down.
GCTGATCTGCAAGTGACTCCAAATTGCTATAACGCTCAGCAGCCAACGACATACTCGCAAAAGCGCCTTTAAACAATGCAAAACCTTGCTGCATTGCCTCATCGCCACTTTTACCAAATGCCGATGTTTTATCATCTTCAGTACTGTTTACTCGGCTATCTTCTAGGCTTTGATCGAGCGACGCTAAATACTGCTGCATTTGCTGCGTGTCTTTAGCACCAATGGTTGACATATCGAGTGCAAAATCAATGTCGTTTTGCCCACCTGTGGCTTTAAACACAAGTGCTTGCTGGTTTGATGCTTCATCAATGGAGTAGCTTAAATCAAGCGTATTCTCTGCAGTATCAAGCGCATCATTTTGCGTTGTTGAAAACGACACATTAAAACCGGCTAACTGTTCACTATTAAAGCCCGCTAAAAAATCTAAGCTCATGTCTGTTTGATTTGGGACTATAAGAGGATTGAATGAATTTTCACTCACTTTAAAAAATTCATCGGCCATTTCACCAACACCCGCCATAACCTGCGTTAAAGCCGTATGTTCAGCCTCAGATAAATTGCCATTAACTTCGTAACTCATGCCAAAGCCATCTATCGCTTCACCTGTTTCTTCGTCATAACCTTGCGATGAGTTAAAGGTAATGTTTATAACATCGCCTTCTTTAGTTTTTACCGAGAGCTCAAACAGGTAGTTATCGTCATCCTCGTATTTTGCGCGATTAAGGCTTTCCATGTATGGATTCAGTGAGCGCTCAACACGTTGCTGACTTGAGGCTAAAAACGTTTTTTGCTCATGCCCAAGCTGACCTAAACTCGATAAAATATCGCTGGTATTAGCATAAGCACCCTGAATATTTTTAACTGACGTATTTAATCGCTCAATTAATTGGGTACTGTTTTCGTTTTTTAATAACCCCTCATGTTGAGAGCTTATTACGGTGCGCAGGGCAAGTTCTTCATCGGAGAGTTTATAGTTAAGCGTGCTCGGCGTGCTTGAAATAGTAAATAACGAGGTAAGTTGCTGCTTTAAAACGCCCTCTACCTTTTGATTACTGACTAGTGCTTCGTCAATAGTTTCGTTATTTAGCTGGCTTAATAACTCATCGGATATTTTGGGGGCGTTAGTTTGTAAATCATTAATAGCTTGAAGGTCGCTACCGGTTAGTAGCGAAGGACTCACAGAGGTTTGATCAGCGTTATTAACTGATTGGGCATGTAAAGTGCTTAAATTAGACTGGCTGCCAAGTGCATTATTAACCATGATTATCCTTAATCGCTAAACCCTGTTAAGTAATTTATCGGTCACAGCATTAAAAGCTTTAGCTTAAGGAGACGTTTTTTACCTATTATTTATACAAACAACCCATTAATAAATTAAATAAGCATAAATGACGTAAATCTAAACCGGATAAATCCAAATCGGATAAGCGTAGGTCGGATAAGTACAGCGCCATCCGACAATTCACCAATTCACCAATTCACCAATTCACCACTCTATTTATCTACTACCCACCTAACTATTAAGGGCTATTCTGTTCGCTTACCACTTTCATTTGTTTCTTTTATTCTTTGTACTAAAAAGTCGACCGCCGCTTTTACCTTTGGTACTAAATAGCGCTGCTTTTGATACAACAAATAAACCGCCATGGTCGCATTTTGGCTTATCGCTAACTCATGCTCAAATTTAAGCTCTTGTAATTGGCCAGACTCAAGGTATGAGTCGAGCGCCCACCGAGTTGACATTAAAATGCCCTCACCATTACATGCTTTTTTAGCCAGCCACGATCCGTTATTTGAAATAGCGACCGCAGGGCCAGAAACGTCGTGCCATTGCTCATCCACTTTACATAACCAAGGTGTTGGCCCCGCTGGCGTTTTAAAATAAAGGCCACTGTGGCCCTTTAATTCCATAACATTAGTAGGTACACCGTATTTTTGTAAATAGCAGGGTGACGCGACAGGAATAAAGCCGTTATCCATTAGTTTTATTGCTAGCACGCGCTCATTTGGCGCATAGCCACCGCGAATAGCAATATCAACATCGTCACGCCCAAGTGTCGACAGCTCATCACTTAAGCTAACATCTAATATAATTTCGGGGTATAGCGCGCTAAATTCATCAAGCAAAGGCAGTAATATTTTGTCACCAAAACTCACCATTGAGCTTATACATAATCGCCCCATGGGTGTTGTTTGATAACTGCGTACAGTTTCGTGGCTTTGCTCTAGCTGATTTAATATTTGCTGAACATCGTTATAGTAAATTTGCCCAACTTCGGTCAATTTAACTATGCGGGTCGAACGCTTTAAAAGCGTAGCCCCTAGGCTTTTTTCTAAATCAGCAACTCGCCGTGACAACGACGAAGGCGGCACATCAAATGCTTTGGCGGCTTTGGTAAAACTGCCCGTTTCAACCACTTTAATAAAATACCGTATGGCTTTTAGTTGATCCAAGTCGCCTCTCCATTAAATAAAATGCTTTATTGTCTTAAAGACAAAAGTGATTCGCATTTTCCCCTATATATAAGCAAATTAAAACAAGTAATAATGTACTCAACCTAAAGACAGGGACTTAAATTGCATTTTTTGGCAATGAGTATCTTCACGTTAATGATGGAAAGCTGACTTATGATTACTTTGCACGGTTTTGCTGCTAGCAACTATTACAACCTAGTTAAACATGTACTTTTACACAAACAACTGCCATTTAAAGAACACCTTGTTTACGGCGGTAGTGAAGAGTTACTAGCAATAAGCCCTGCAGGCAAAGTGCCTGCAATCACAACAGCTAACGGCCTTAATATTTCAGAGTCGAGTGTTATTTGCGACTTTATAGAAGAGTCGTACCCACAAACCCCGCTATCCCCTGAAGATGCAGGTGAGCGCGCAGTTGTACGTCAAATTATGAAAATGGCAGAGCTTTATTTTGAACTGCCAAGCAGACGGTTCATCCCTTATGTATTTTCAGGCGCTGAAGTACCTGAAACAACTAAAGCCGAAGTACGCCAAGTATTAACGCGTGGCGTAACCGCTTTGGGTAGCGTGTGTAAGTTTTCACCTTGGATTGCAGGCGAGCAATTTACAATGGCAGACATTTACGTTTATTACGTAAACACCATAGTTAGCGCCTTTGGCTCAAGCCAGCTTGATTGGGATGTACTTGCACAAGTACCCGGCATGAAAGAGTGGAACGAATCAATGAGCCAATTAGCCATTGCCCAAAGCATAGAGGCCGATCGCCAATCAAATATGGCTGAATTTATGCAAAAAGTGAAAGCGCAAATTCAAGCAGCAAACGCTAAATAACGCGTAACTATAAAAGTATCTATTCTAAATTTTAATTACTAACTCAGTATCGCCAATACAATAATGTTATTGGCTTAACAAATTTAATTCTTTGCAGGAGACACCTATGACAGATAAAAATATCCAACTTACTTCAACTATCAGCGAAGACAATAAACTAACACTTGCCTTAAAAAACATCGAGATGCCAAAGCCGAATGCCGATGAAGTGGTTATTCGCATTGAAGCTGCACCATTAAACCCATCAGACTTAGGCGTTTTATTCAGCGCAGCTGATATGTCTACTGCAAAGCAATCGGGTACTGATGAAGACCCGGTAATTACTGCCGATGTTCCAGCTCAATTTATGCCATCACTTAAAACCCGTGTAGGTAAAGCAACACCTGTAGGTAATGAAGGCGCAGGCACCGTAGTAGCAGCAGGAGCATCACCAGCCGCACAAGCATTAATGGGTAAAACCGTTGCAGTAATTGGCGGCGGTACGTATCGTCAATTTATATGTGCCAATGTACAAAGTTGCCTAGCGCTAAAAGAAGGGACTACTGCTAAAGAAGGTGCATCATCTTTTGTTAATCCACTTACCGCACTAGCAATGGTAGAAACCATGCGCGCTGAAGGCCATAAAGCTATTATTCATGCTGCTGCAGCTTCTAACCTTGGCCAAATGCTAAACCGTATTTGTATTGCCGATGGCGTTGATTTAATTAATATTGTTCGCAAACCAGAACAAGAAAAATTACTGCGCGATATGGGTGCAAAATATATTGTTAACTCAAGCAGCGACACTTTTCTTGCTGACCTAACAGCTGCAATAATCGAAACCGGTGCAACTATAGCGTTCGACCCTATTGGTGGCGGCCAGCTAACAAGTGACATTCTCAACTGTATGGAAGTTGCAGCTGCGCGCGATATGAAAGAGCACACAATTTATGGCTCTGATACATTTAAACAAGTGTATATTTATGGTGCACTAGACCGCGGCCCTATTACGTTAAACCGTAACTTTGGCTTTGCTTGGGCTGTAAACGGGTTCTTGTTATTTAATGCTTTAGGTAAATTAGGCACAGATACAGTAATGAAAATGCGCAAACGCGTTGCTGATGAAATTACCACTACATTTGCGAGCAACTACACGCACGAAGTGTCATTAGCTGAGGTATTACATTTACAATCAATCGCGGCTTATTCTAAACAAGCAACAGGCGAGAAGTACTTAATTAAACCTCAAGCTTAATTAAATATTCTTCGTTAAAAATTGTAAAACCACAGCGCTTAGCACTGTGGTTTTACAATTTAAAAGCAGATGCTAATTAGGTATCTGCTTTTTTGTCGTAATAAAAACTTAAAAGTATAATGAATGCGCAATAGGCTCGCTAATTGTTATTGAATTTATAATTTTTAATACACTTATTCAAGCCATCAATGAAATTCTGGTATAAATGAATATCTAAATTACTTAACGCATTTAAGAACGTATCTTTAGAAATATCACCTGGAATCACCTTCTAGCATTATAAAACTTCAAAAAAGATCCTCTTTGATCAAACCACTCAATAATTGTACTAATTAATGCAATTAGTCATAAATCTGTAACCTTGATCCGCGATAATCTCTATCCGATAAATGAATAGACTCAAGAAGATTAAGTAAGATGAGTACACCCTTAGTGCAACTAACATTTGCACTGCAATCATTTGATGATTCTATGTCTGCGGCGATGAGCCACGCTATGGAATATGAAAAGCTATCGCTAAAAGCCAATGCTGCGCATAACATTACGCTGCAGTGTGTGTTGCCTGATGGCGCAAATGAGAGCGATGTTATTTCACTAAGTGCAACGCAGCCCAGTGCGCGTGGGGCGCAGTATTTTACTGAAAAAACGCTGAGCAATGCAGACCTTGAATCTGGTACTGTAAACCTAACTTTAAGTAACATTACACAAAGCCAGTGTTTTGTAGTGCAAATGATGCTGCACGGAAAAAACACGACCTTAAAAGAAAGCCAACAGCTCGATGTGTACATTAAAGCATTTGAGCAAGGCTACATCCCTGAGCTAATAAAAACTGAACATGCTAAGCCTCAGGGCGTTCGTAGCTACTTTGCGAGTATGGGGTCTACGTTTTTATCGCTGTTTTAGTGCTGCCCGTACTTTGCCGACCTATAAGTTATTAATCTGCAAAACTTACTTTACCCATAGTAACTCCAGCGATACCTTGCGCGGTATTACTTAGGTGTTGCTGCTCACCGGCTAGGCATTCGTTTGCTAAAATAGCAAATAACACAGCCTCTTTTGCGTCGGGATTTATACCTAAATCGTCGGTGTTTTTAAAAGCCTTAATACGTGGGCAAAGCACTGTAAGTTGCGCCATTAGTAACGGGTTATGAATACCGCCACCACTTGCATACACCACACAATTTTGTGCGCGCTCTGCACACTCGTTTAATGCATTTGCTATAACGGTTGCAGTAAAGGTATTTAAGGTGGCCATTACATCTTCATGGCTTAAATGGTGAGTATTTGTAACCTGCTGTGCGGCGTTTAAATACGCTAAGTTAAATACCTCTGGCCCTGTAGTTTTAGGCATTGGGAGTTTAAAAAATGCGTTATTACATAATGCATTTAATAATGGTGTATTTACCTTGCCTGCTTTTGCTATTTTTGCGCCATCGTCATAATGCATATCTTTAAAATGTTGCTGTACGTAGGCATCCATAATGGTATTACCGGGGCCAATGTCGGAGCTAAACACTCCGTTTGCATCACCATTTTTGGGTAAAAACGTTAAGTTAGCTATGCCGCCCATATTTAGCAAAACCCGACTCTCAACAGCGCTCGAAAAATACAAATAATCGCCATACACAGCAAGCGGTGCGCCCTCGCCCCCTGCGGCTATGTGTTTTTGCCTAAAATCACCAATGGTTGTAATACCCGTAGTAACGGCTATTTGGTCACTATCGCCAATTTGTAAGGTGCCATTAGTAAAGCTTTTGTGGTTATGCTGCGACTGCGGGCAATGATAAATGGTTTGCCCGTGGCTGGCTATTACATCAATACTTGCTGGGTTTATATTCCACTTAGCTAAGCACTGGTTAACCATATCGCCATGGAGTTTACCTACCCACGGGTGCAATAAAGTAACAAGCTCTAAATCGCATTCTCGCTTAGCAAATACCTGCTTTATTTTAGTTTTATAATCGTCGTTGTAATCAACAGTAGTAAAATTTAAAACCTCAATGTGTGTATTTAAGCCTGCGCCCGTTACTTTGCACAGTGCAACATCAAGCCCGTCCAACGAGGTGCCACTCATTAAACCAATAATTAAACGGCTTGGTTTTTGGGCGCTGTTATAAAGTGCTTTAATGTGAGGGTGCATAGTGGCATCTAAAATAGGTGTAATATTTTGCTTATATTAGAGGACTTTAAAACAAAGTAATAGCCGTAAACCGTTTAATTTAGGTTCTGATTGTTTAACGTTAAAATGATTGTTAAGTTAGTGTGCATACTAAAAATTTATGAAAAAATATGATCACCCTCAGAGAGTTTAAAGCCCAAGACGCGCCTTTTATTATTAGCACCTTAAATGATGAACAGGTAACGCGTTATTTATCGTCAAAAATTCCGTTTCCTTATACGCAAGCCGATGCTGCTTGGTGGATAAACCAAGGCTCAAAAAACGGCGTAATTGATGCAACGGCTAAGGCCATTGAGGTAAATGGACAATTTGCCGGCTGTATTGGTGTAACTCCCGGCGAATTTGAATACAGCCACAGTGGCGAAATTGGTTATTGGCTAAATAAAGCCTATTGGGGGCAAGGCATTATTACTCGCGCTATTGAACTTATATGCAATGAAGCGTTTGCGCAATCCAACATAAACAGAATTTTTGGCGCTGTGTTTGCTGGTAATACCGGCTCTATGAAAGCACTTATTAAAAGTGGCTTTGAGCAAGAGGCTGTGCTTAAACAGGCCATTTATAAAAACGGGGTGTTTTACAATAGCCATATTTTTAGCAAGCTAAAATAAACCATTTAGAATAAATACTCTGCAAAGCTTGAATTATCAACCACCCGCCCAAAACTCCTTTATTAAGGTACGCATTGTACATATTCATACTGCTTAGCCGCGCATTATTGTTTAGCTGATCACGATTTTTAAAGCGTAAACATTCGGTAAGTAGTTTATTTATATTAATAGGAGATTTTTATGTCTACGACTAGTCGCCAACTTACTCTTGAATCACGCCCTAATGGCGCTCCAACAGATGAAAACTTTAAATTAAAAACGGTAGAGCTTCCTGCATTAAAAGACGGCGAAGTTTTACTACGCACTATTTACCTATCGCTAGACCCGTATATGCGTGGTCGTATGAGCGATGCTAAGTCGTACGCTGACCCTGTTAATATTGGCGATGTAATGGTTGGCGCAACTGTGTGCCAAGTAGAAGAGTCTAAAAACGATAAGTTTAACGAAGGCGAATGGGTCCTTGCCTACACAGGTTGGCAAGACTACGCCATTACCGATGGCGAAGGCTTAATGCAATTAGGTAAAGAGCCTGCAAATCCTTCATACGCATTAGGTATTATGGGTATGCCTGGCTTTACGGCTTACATGGGTTTACTTGATATTGGCCAGCCTAAAGAAGGCGAAACCGTAGTTGTTGCAGCAGCAACAGGCCCAGTAGGTGCAACGGTTGGTCAAATAGCTAAAATTAAAGGCTGTAAAGTAGTGGGTGTTGCTGGTGGTAGCGAAAAATGTGCACACGCCGTTGAAAAACTAGGGTTTGATGCCTGTATTGATCATAAAGCTGATGACTTTGCAGAGCAGTTAGAAAAAGCCTGTGATAAAGGCATTGATGTTTACTACGAAAATGTGGGCGGTAAAGTATTCGACGCCGTATTACCACTATTAAATACCGCAGCGCGCGTACCATTGTGTGGTTTAGTATCGCAATATAACGCAACTAGCTTGCCAGAAGGCCCAGACCGTTTAGGTATGCTAATGGGTCAATTGCTTACTAAGCGTATTAAAATGCAAGGCTTTATCATTTTTGATGATTACGGCGACCGTTATGACGAGTTTGCACAAGATATGCAAAAATGGCTACAAGACGGAAAAATTCAATACCGTGAGCACATGGTAGAAGGCATCGAAAATACAGTAGGCGCGTTCAACGATATGATATGCGGTAAAAACTTTGGTAAAACTGTGGTTAAAATTAATAACCCACTTTAATTTTAAACGGCTTGTAAGGCCAAGTCCTTACAAGCCACAAAAGGACTGACATGATCAAACTACACCATTTAAATAAATCACGTTCTAAACGCGTAATTTGGCTTTTAGAAGAGCTAAATGTTGACTACGAAATTGTGGCTTATCAGCGCAACAAAGACACCTTCCTAGCCCCTGACGAATTAAAGCATATTCATCAACTTGGTAAGTCACCAGTGATTGAAGACGGCGGTTTAATTATTGCTGAATCAGGCGCTATTACAGACTACCTTATTATTAAATACGGCAATGGTAAATTTGCTCCAAAAGTAGATACCGCTGAATATGTTGACTACCAGCAATGGCTGCACTTTGCAGAAAGCTCAGCAATTTTACCGCTTTTACTTAAAATGTTTGTACTAAAAGACGGCGCTAAAACGCAGTTTTTAGAAGGCTATGCCGACGCTGAAACAGCTAAAGTAATTAGCTACTTTAACGACCGTCTTGAAGGTAAACGTTATTTAGTGGGCGATACCCTAACGGGCGCTGACTTTATGATGTCGTTTATTGTTGAAATTGTTAAAAACTCAGGTCAATTAGCGCACTTTAAAAACCTCGTTAAATACGACGAGCAATTACAAAGTCATGAGAAGTTTCATACAGCTAATGAGCTAGAAGCAAAGTACGATTAACTACTTTTATATAATATTTTTATATAACATTAAGGGGCATTTAGCCCCTTTTTTAATGCCTGAAAAACACACCTCATTAAAGTTACGCTTGTAAATTAAATTAACAAACAATCCCTTATTGCTAATAAAACTTTAATTAATAAGGCATAATACTGCTATTGTTTTAGAATAATCACTAATAATACAAGCTGCTCTTGCGCGTATTGACTCACACTTGGGATCAACCATGACCATAAACATGCGTTTAACGACCGGCTTTGGCGTAATTTTATCAATGATGCTTATTTTAACCATTATTGGCATTTCGCGCGTTAGCCTCATTAATAATAACATTACCCACATGACCGACGTAAATTCGGTAAAGCAACGTTACGCAATTAACTTTAGAGGCAGCGTACACGACAGAGCGATAGCCGTGCGCGATGTAGTGCTAATTACCGATCAAAGCAGTTTAAGCACCGTGTTAAAGAACATAAAAGAGCTAAACGCATTTTACCAAACGTCAAGCAGGTCTATGGCCGAGCTAATGGGTAATATGAATAATGAAGAGCGCGCTCTAATTAATAAAATAAATCAAATAGAGCAGCGCACTCAACCTTTCATTCAAGGTGTTATAAACGCTAAAAATACAGGAAACCTAAACGAAGCTGAGCGCATTTTATTAACCGATGCGCGCCCTGCGTTTACCCAGTGGCTAAATGTTATAAACCAATTTATAAACCTACAAGAACAAGCAAATCAAACCACCACTATCGATACTCTCGATATTGCCAGCTCGTTTAAAATTTGGATGATTTCGCTCACCGCACTTGCCTTTTTAATAGGCATAAGCGTTGCGTATGTTATTAGCCAACTGATCAGAAATTCAGTAGGTGGCGAACCACAAGAAGCTGCTGAAGTAATTGCCCTTATTGCGCAAGGCGATTTAAGAGGCGATGTACAGTCGTGTTGCCCAAATAGCATGATGGCTTCTGTAGGGGTTATGCAATCTAAATTAAAAACCATTGTAGATAGCATTATTAACTCATCTGAAGAGCTTTCTACGCACTCTGCAAGCGTAGCATCTGGCTCGCAGCAAGCACTTAGTGCCGCTGACGCACAAGTAACTTATACAAACTCGGCAGTAAGCAGCCTAGAAGAAATGAGCCGTAGTATCCATGCTGTAGCCGACTCAGTTAGGCAAACAGAAGATAACTCAAAAATAACCGCGCAATTATCGCAGCAAGGTAGTATTGCAGTGCAAAAAGTAGCGGCCGAAATTGAACAAATTTCAGTGACCGTAAAAGCCACAGTTACCCAAGTAAACGTGTTGCAAGAACATGTAAAACACATTGGCGATATTTTAAGTGTGATCCGCAGTATTTCTGATCAAACAAACTTGCTTGCACTAAATGCAGCAATAGAAGCTGCAAGAGCAGGCGAAACAGGCCGAGGGTTTGCTGTTGTTGCTGACGAGGTAAGACAACTTGCCCAGCGCACTGGCGACGCAACAGGCGATATTGAAAAGATGATTTTGCAAGTACAAGAAAACACGCAAGCGTCGGTAACAGCTATGGAAACCACAGTACCACAAGTAGAAAATGGCCTAACGCTTACTCACGAAGCAAACGAGTTACTGCATCAAATACAGCAACAAGCTAACGACTCATTAAGTAACGTGCTTGAAATTGTTGAATCAACATCAAACCAAGTAGCCACCGTGGCGCAAATTAGTACCGGCGTTGAAGAAATTGCCAGTATGTCCAAAGAAACCAGCATGTCGCTTAACAGTAACGCACAAGAAGCTGTTGCATTAGCTGACCTTTCAAACACACTTAAAAAGTATATTAGCTACTTTAAAGTTTAATTTTTATAGTAAGCAATAAACAAAGGGGCTTTTAAGCCCCTTTGTCGTTTATGTACTTTAATAATAGCGGACTATATACCTGCTAAATCGCGCTCGGTAATACACTCACCCGACGCCATTTCAAACTCGCGACATACTAATGGGCGGTTTTCGTAAATAGAGCACATAAGCGTGTTACGGTCGAGTGCTTGGCACCAACCGTCGTCAGCGCGTTTCATTACTTCGCTGCCCCATTTATCGTATTCTATATAGTTAAAAGGCACGCCGGTGTCGGTTACTATGCGCACTTCTAATTGGCAACAACAGGCTTGGCAGTTAGCACACGTAACGGGCTCTGGGGTAGTAGAAATATTTTCAACGGGAATAACAATATGAGGCATAGTGACTTACTTTTTTGAATAAGCCACTAGGATACAGTAACTAATTTAACGCGCTAGTAGTTTTGCTTTTATATCGCTGTAACGCATTTGCTCACACAGTGCAAAACCACTCAGCTGGCGTACTTTATTACGTGCAAATAACGGCACACTCATCCCTGCTAAAAAGCGGCATTGGGTTTCAATACCCACATTATGATTACCTTTGCCTGCCATATGCGCTAAAAACTCATTTACCTTTTGATAAATAAGTTGCTCGTCAATATATGCAGGCTCTATAGAATATTCAAGCTTAACCGCATGACCTCTACACACACTACAATGCCCACACTGCTCAGGTGCATTTTGATCGTCAAAATAGCGCGCTAAGTTATAGCTTAAGCAACTTTGTAGCTCAAAAAAGCGTACCAGTGCAGCAATACGTTTAATTTCGGCTTGTTCTTTATCGGTAAAATAGTCGTGAAGTTGCTGGGCAAGTTCTGGGTTATTTATAACCTCTCCATGCACTTTGTATACTTGGGTAATACGTTTGGTTTCAAGCGTTATTAGGTTTTTTTCGGCTAGGTAATCAAGAGCAGCCACTACACGTTTTCGATCAACCTGCGCTGCTTGCGTAAGGGAGTCAAAATTTAGTGTGCCCCATATTTTTTTAAAGTCAGTATGGCTAAATATTTGCGTTAAAAACGCTTGGCGTTGCTCATCAAAATGACCAAGTAGCTCGTTTTTATCAACCAAAAATTTATATTTAAAATCGGCGTAGTAAGCATATTGCGGCGTTATAGCGCCTTGCATTTCAAGCTGTACGAGTAAGGTTTTTAGTGCCAATTGCCTAATATTACTTTCGCTTGAAAGACTGTATTCTTGCATTTCCCATTGCTGGTGGCTTTGGCGAATATCGTTAATTACGTATTCAATACCGCTAAGCTCTGGGGTGTCGCCATATACAAAGTTTTCAACCGTATTTAGGCCGTCTAGGTTAGCAAGGGTGTAGCAGTTTGATGGATTGCCATCGCGCCCTGCTCGGCCAATTTCTTGGCTGTAGTTTTCTATCGATTTTGGTAAATCGTAATGTATAACAAAACGAATATCCGACTTATCAACGCCCATACCAAAGGCTATAGTTGCCACAACAACGTTAATTTTACCGCCCATAAAGTCATCTTGAATTTGCCAGCGTAGCGTATCTTCAAGCCCTGCATGATACGCCACCGCATGCACACCTTGCGCACTTAGCACATTAGCAACTTGCTCAGCGCTTTGCTGTAGCGTTACATACACAATACCTGGGCCACTTTGCGCACGCACTATGTTGGTAAGCTCGGTGTTTTTATCGGCGGTTTTAACGCTCAGCACGCTTAAATCTAAATTAGCGCGGTAAAAGCCCGTTTGCACAATGCACTCAGGCGCAATAGCAAATCGCTCTGCCATATCGCGTTTTACTTTTTTAGTGGCCGTTGCAGTAAGTAACAACACTAAAGGAATATTAAGCTCTTCGCGGTAACGCGGTAGTTTAAGGTAGTCGGGTCTAAAGTTATGGCCCCATTCAGATATACAGTGCGCTTCGTCTACCACTAACATCGAAAGCGCCACTTGGCTTATAAACTCTCTAAAACGCTCGTTTTTAAAGCGCTCAACCGACACCATTAGTACTTTAATTTTACCATTTCGCACATCATTCATTACGGTGCTGCTTTGCATTTGATCTTGGCTCGAATCAAGGCTGGCAGCATAAATACCTTTGCTATTTAAAAAGCTAATTTGATCTTTCATCAATGCAAGCAAAGGCGAAACCACCAAGGTTAAATTTGGTAAATGCAACGCAGTTAATTGATAGCACAACGATTTACCCGAGCCGGTCGGAAATATAGCCAACGACGATTGACCATTTAAAAGCTGCTCTATAGTTTGTTGTTGCCCTGTTCTAAATTGGCTAAAACCAAAGTGCTGCTCAAGTGATTGAATTAGTGGCGTGGTCATAAATGTCCTTTTGATGTTTTTAAACAGCGATTTAACTGCACAGCTAGGCGATAAGAAAGTGAGTATAACTTATATACCTTTGATCATCATTTTTTGCTGACATATCCTTTATTTAGGCGCAAACTAGGCACCCATTAAATAAGTAGTAACTACTTGTTGCCAAAATAATTTATTGATACCCAAGTCACCTTAAAGAACTAATAAAAAATACAGATCACTTGGGTATATTATTTTTAAGGGCAACGTTATGAGTATTACAATACCTAAAATCGTCGTTATTGGCGGTGGTGCTGGCGGATTAGAACTTGCAACCCAACTGGGGCATAAGCTAGGGAAAAAAAAACAAGCAGATATACTGTTAATAGACAAAAACCGTACCCACATATGGAAGCCGTTACTGCACGAAGTAGCGACAGGCTCTATTGACCCTGATTTAGATGGCGTTGTGTATTCAGCCCATGCCGCAAAACATCATTATCGTTTTCAACTTGGTACTTTTTGCAATATAGACCAAAGCAATAAAACAATTACCCTCTCCCCACTTAACGACGAGTTAGGCCACACTATTTTACCTGGCCGTACAGTTCGTTACGATCACCTTGTTATTGCCATTGGCAGCGTAAGTAACGACTTTAATACCCCAGGTATAAAAGAGCATTGCTACTTTTTAGATTCAAGCCAACAAGCAGAGCGCTTTCAGCATTCATTACTAGATAGCTTTACGCGCCTTCACCAAGACGACAACCAACAGCAATCACTTAATATTGCCATTGTAGGCGGCGGTGCTACCGGTGTTGAACTCTCAGCTGAACTTTATCATGTGTCTGAACTATTAAAGCTTTATGGCTTAACAAATATGTCGTCTAAGCGTTTACACATTCATTTAATAGAAGCCGGACCGCGTATTTTACCTGCATTACCAGAGCGTATTGCCGTAAGTGCCAAGCGTGAGCTATTAAAGCTTGGCGTAAACGTGCGCGAACAAACGCAAGTGAAAGAAGGCACCGCACAAGGCTTTATCACCAAAGATGAAGAACACATTGATGCCGATATTATGGTGTGGGCAGCAGGCGTAAAAGCACCTGACTTTATTAAAGATTTAGGTGTTTTTGAGCTTACTCGTAGCAATCAAATTCAAGTAAACGAGTTTTTACAAAGCACCGTTGACGAAAGCATTTTTGTATTAGGCGATTGCTGCGCATTTACCCAAGCCGACGGCAAGCAAGTACCACCACGTGCACAATCGGCGCACCAAATGGCGTTATGCGTCGAAAAAAACCTAATCGCAACGCTAAAGCAGCAACCATTACGCGGCTTTAAATACAGCGACCATGGCTCGTTGGTTAACTTATCAAGCTACAGCACTGTAGGTAACTTAATGGGTAACCTAACCAGCAATACCTTTTTTATTGAAGGTAAAATTGCCCGCTTTATGTATATATCTTTATACCGTATGCACCAACGCGCCATACATGGCAGCGCAAAAACCTTTGCATTATGGATAAGTGAAAAAGTACTGCGTGTAGTGCGCCCAAAAATGAAGTTACATTAAAGGCGATTTAAATTAAAGGCAGTGAGCGTTATCACTGTCTTTAATTTTTAACACAGTCTGTGTAGAGTATTTAAAACAACTAAGGGAATTGGGTTATGACGGGTAAAACGCTAATTTTTAACTTTGACGGCACAGGAAACGAGCCCCGTGACGCAGAACAATTTAGCTCAGATCATTTTAAAGAAGACTCTAATATTACCAACATTCTAAAACTGCATTTACTGCTTGGCGGTAAATTAGAAGACTCCCCCATTACTCCTTTTGCTAACCAACTCAGTTTTTATTATCAAGGTATTGGCACTAAAGGCAGCCGCCTTAAACGCATTTTAAACCAAACCCTTGCACCTCGTGGTGACGACGTAGCCAGTATTTTAAATCAAGCGTTAAGCGACTTTAAAGCTCACTACCTAATAGGCGATACCATACTGCTAACGGGCTTTAGCCGAGGCGCTGCGCTTGCCAGACGTTTTGCTAAATGTTTAGAGCCCTTAATAAGCAACAACGTGTATGTATGTGTGTTTGATACCGTCGCCTCTATTGGTTTATCTAAAGTAAGTAAAGCTACACGCGGCGCAGAACACGTTATTTTTGAAAACCACACCATTGCCAACAATATTACTCACGCGCTGCACTGCGTAGCCCTTGACGAAAAACGCCGCGCCTTTGAACCCACACTCATGAACCATCAAAACAATATTACCGAGCTATGGTTTGCAGGTGCGCATTCAGACATTGGCGGCGGTTACTACCGCGATGGCCTAGCTGATATTAGCTTGCGCTATGCACTTGAGTGGTTAATAGAACAACCGCTTAATATATCGTTACTCACTAGCCACGACATAGATTACGAAACCCTACTCCCCGATAGCAACTTAGTAGCACAAGATGACGTAACCGTAACGCCCGATCCGCTCGCATTAAGTCATCAACAAAATTACTTTTGGTTTAACCCGTTTTTTAAATTAGTAGATAGGCAGTGCTATGTATTAATTGATGACGAAGCCAGCAACCTTGAGCCCTTAGTACACTACAGCGTAGCCGAACGTATTAATAAGCTAACTAGTTACCGCCCAGAATCGCTTAAAAAACTACATTACAAAATTAGCTATAACGACAACACCACACTTAGCTTTATTGGTTTAAGCCAACATATAGAACTGGCTAATCAAAACATGAGTGTGCTGAGCATTAACCAAAGCCAAGATGTAATGGTATTTGCCTCTGAGCAATACAACGCAACAGGCCTCATGCTAGAGCAAGGCGCTACGTATCGCTTTACCCCATATCCAAATCAATACTGGTTTGACGATGGCATAAAGTGCACGCCATTAGGCTGGAACCGCGACAACGTACAACTTGGCGTAAAAGAAACCCCAATGGCCGTACTCGAACCATTTAGACGATTTCCTCGCGCACAATGGTTTTCACTCATTGGTGCTATTAATAAAAACGACGACCACCTTTTTGAAATAGCCAACGGCGCCGACATTAAAATAGATAAATCAGGCGAGTTTTGCCCATTCGCAAACGACCTAAGCCGCTTTTACGGCGCTAATGCTGGTAAAATAAAAGTGAAAGTAACGCGGCTGGAATAAGAGGTTGCACAGTATTTAAAATTGTAGGCGTGAGTTTATCTCGCGCTTTGGCTTTATAAAAACACCATGCGAGGTATAAAACCTCACCTACACAATTAAACCACTGCACTGAACAAACCCGTAGGTGCGATTTTACATCGCGCTTTGCTCTTATAAAAACACCCGCGAGGTATAAAACCTCACCTACAATAATTAAACCACCACGATCAACACTACAAAGCCCGCCTAAACACCTGTAGATACCATCTCTCATTTTAAGCTTCAAGGTCGTATTTAACTTTCTTGGAGCTTAAACGCTTCCTGGTTTTTTATTACACCAAAACATATATGAATTAGCTTTCGCATATTTGCACACACAGCTTGCATCGGTGTTTTACCATTGTTTATTAACGTTAACTTGTGTCTCTTTATTGTTTTATTCCATTGCCCTGCAACAATGGCCGCCATATAAAGTTTGCATCGAATTCTGGCTGGCCCAAGTTTACTGATTGATGTTCGCCCTTTTAATTTACCCGATTCATTATGCCGTGGGATTAATCCACAATAAGCTGCCGCTTCTTTGGCTTTATTAAATTTTTTAGCCGCAAACAAATACGTCAGCTCTCTCGATAATACGGGCCCTATGCCAGGGATAGACTCAAGTAGTTTCCTGTTTCTTTTTAAATCAGGTTCATTATCTATGTGGTTATCAATGTCAGATTTAAGCTGTTTAATTTCATCATCTAAAAACGCGATTGTCACTTTTATCGATTGGCAAACACGCGCGGAAACGTTGCTGAATTCACTTGCTTCTAATCGGTTAGCTTCTCGTTGTCGGTTACTCTCAAGCGCATCTAAACGACGAATAAGGGCTTTAAGCTCTCTAATTTCTAACGCTTCAGGTTGCCAATAATTAACGACTGCGTGCTTAGCACAGCCATAATGAGCAAGCATCGTTGCATCAGATTTGTCTGTTTTGTGAATTATGTTTAAAGCGTCTGCATACTTTTTAGCTTTACCTGGGTTCGCTAAAATAATATTAAAGCCTTGCTCGTGTAAAAAATACATCAGCGCTTCATGATAAACACCCGTTGGTTCGA
Source organism: Pseudoalteromonas sp. APC 3358 (assembly GCF_030408075.1). Lineage (NCBI taxonomy): Bacteria > Pseudomonadati > Pseudomonadota > Gammaproteobacteria > Alteromonadales > Pseudoalteromonadaceae > Pseudoalteromonas > Pseudoalteromonas sp. APC 3358. The sequence continues at coordinate 533,521 of NZ_JASDCE010000001.1, read as the reverse complement.
GGGTGATAACGAGCTCACTAGCAGCGCTTTTAGTTGTATTTAAAAGCCATTTTTCTATTGTTACAAAGTCTTGGCGCTTGTTTTTAAAGACTTTTGTTTTAATTTTATTTGTAAGCTGGTCTCTCAACCACGATAAATCAATCTTCTCTTTACTAATATCAATGCCGATAAACATCATCTCTACTTACTCCCCTTGTACATACAGCATCTACTTAAATAAAAGCGTGCTTGGATACCATTCAGTTTGTGAGAATAGAAAGTCAGGGCTTTATCTACGGCGCAGTATTAAATACTAGGCGTAAAGGCAAGCTCACTGACTTCGATGTGATAAATGATAGCTAATCATTTATCAATGAGAGATACAAGGCGCAAAGCTTGCTCGCGCGAAAAGCGAAGCTTTTAAATTGTAGGTGCGATTTTACATCGCGCTTTGCTCTTATAAAAACACCATGCGAGGTATAAAACCTCACCTACAACAATTCAAACACCTATTCACCTCAAACAATGAGGCGAATAATATGTGTAATTGCCTCATTAGGCAATTTTGTAACGTGTACTACGCCCACCTGCGGCGGTTTTTGTTAAAAATCCAAGCGTTTGCAAGTCCGATAAATGGCGTGTTGCGGTTGCACGGCTAACCTTAGCCACCTTTTGATACTGACTCGCACTAATACCCTGTTCAAATTGGCCATCAAGTAACTTATTAAGCACTTTTACTTGCTGCTCACCTAACTTTGTTTGATCTTTACTTGCCCAGTAATTGGTTTTAAAAATTGTTTGCTCAATATTATTAAGCGTATGGTGTATCGCATTATTAAGCGTACGTAAAAACCAATTAATCCATTGGGTAATACAAAGATCTCCACGTTGAGTGGCTTCAAGCACCTCGTAGTAGCTTTTTCTGTCTTCTAAAATAGCCACCGACATAGCGTAAAACCGAATTGACTCAGCATGTTCTTGCGCTAATGCCAGGTCGGTTATAAGGCGTGTAATACGCCCATTGCCATCCTCAAGTGGATGTATTGTTACAAACCATAAGTGTACGATAGCAGCACGAATAAAAGGGTCTATTTGAGGATCGTTTTGCGTTTTGTTAAACCAGTTAAAAAATAGCGAAAGCTCTTTATTTACTCGCTCTTTAGGAGGCGCCGTAAAATGTAATACCGGTTTATCTAAACGCCCCGACACCACTTGCATTGGCTCGTCACCACGCAATTGCCCTCCCTCAATTTTAGTAAATAAGCTTTGCTCACCTGCAAACAATAAGCGATGCCAATTAAGCACTCGCTCTAAATTAAGCGGTGAGTCTGTGTTATTTATTGCATCAAGCATAATCTCTGCAAGATTATCGCTTTGTACTGTTGTTGGGTAAGGTTGCTCATTAATATTGAGCTTTTTAGCAAGTGAAGAGCGAACCGAAAATGCATTAAGCTTTTCACCCTCAATCGCACTGGAGTGAATAATATTTGCAAGTAAAGTATCAAGGGCTTGCTGCTTTTGTTGAGCACTTTGCATGCCCATACGCCCTACTAATAAACCTTGATTATATGAAAGATCCCTTAGTAAAGGAGCAAGCGCTGCAGCATCCCACGTAAAGTTTGGCCAATTTTGCTGTTGCCATATCCACATAGTCTTTAGTCCTAAAGGTAATTAGCTTCAGTCTATGTTATTTATTTGCCTCATGCAATGAGGCGAATAGAAGAGTTAATTGCCTCATTACTTTTAAGCGTTAAACAGAACAATAATTCATTTTTCAATGGTAAAAACAATCCATTTATAAGCGAGGTATAAAACCTCACCTACATCATTGCAAACACCACTCTCAACAAAAGCGTAGGTGCAATTTTATATCGCGCTTTGGCTTTTAAATAAGGACAAGTTAAACACCTGTAGGCGCCCAGCTTGCTCGCGCGAAAAGCGTAGCTTTTAAATTATAAGCCGGAATTTATCTCGCGCTTTTAATTTGTAAATATCGCGTTGATGCTGACAACCAAAATATGAATTACTTACTCAAAATACGTGTATTTATTTTCTGAAATTTAAATAAATGCATCCATATTTGGTAGTTGTATTATTTGCTCACTCAGCTTATTTGCAGCTTTATTAATTATTTTTATGCACAAATCAATGTGTGCTAATTCAGCAGTAGACAAGTTATTTTTAACAGCAGAAACTTTAGCCGTATCAATTGCGGCTAATACAGAGTCAACGGTTTGACTCATAAGTAGTTGCATCCGTGGTAGTGAAATAGCAAATTCATCAGCAAAATCAGCTAACATATAAGCTGTAATCTCATTAGTAAAATTGCCTGCACTTTGCGAATTATGCTCACCCACTGACATAGCATAACACCTTGATATTTTGGTCTGTAGATAGCCCATATCACGGTCAATGCTTCCCTGCTCAATAATAGCCTCTATATTTACCAAGTCGTAAAACGGCGTAAGCTCTAAACCATTTTTACCAACAAAAAAACTAATGTTTTTGCCATGAGCATCGTAATTACGTACTAAAATATTAAATGTCATCCAACGAATAAGCTGAGCCTCATACGCTTGTACATTCGTTGTTTTAACATTAAATAGTTTTGCAAAAGAAACGCCATCTCGAATATAAATACCATCCCCATCATCACCATGCTGACGCTCATATTTATAAGAAGGAGGTAAATTAGTGGCTTGGCAACCATCAATAATATGACGACGTAATACACGGTTTTGATCTTGTGTAACGCGCCTATCAAAGCGATCTATTACAAATACTCTTACATCTGCATAAGTGCGCAACTCAACATGGGGAACATTGAGCCCCGACTCTTTTGCCAAAAGCATGGTAAAAAGTTCATTTACTGCAATGAAAGGAGCTGTACCTGTTTCAAATTTAAAAATTTTATTAGAACATAGCTCCCCTTCACCAAATCCTAATTTACTATCGATTTCGAGTAGGTTTAGTTTGTCTTGAACGCCAGCAACAGAGAGCCGAGTTCGGCCATCCCAATGAGTAATTGGCTCTCCAACTTGTACAAAGCGTTTAAGTTTTTGGCTTAGCTCATCATTAGTTACTTCACGAAAAGATGTTTGCTTTAAAGTACTGTTACTTGCTCTAAACGACAAAGCGCCTGACGTTTCCTCGCCAATTACTTTAATCAAACCAAACGTATTATTTTTAGAGATAGTAGTACTACTTATAATTTCATCAAGACCTTTGCCTTCGGGTAATAAGTTTTGTAAATAATTACGCACAGCACGCGAGTCAAAATCACCATTGAGCGGTAAGTGTGGTGAAATAGCAAAACCCTTATTAATCCACTCAGGCTCATAGGTAAATGCAATTTCATTTTCAGAGCCTATATCAAGAGTTATCGCACCTATCTTCTGCGTATGCCCAATAAATACATCTAAGCTATTTTTTTTAATACCACTGCTCATCGCTCACCTCATCCTTGTTATTGTGGTGCGACTCGTCATCACTGACAAGGCTAAACGACAACCCCAAGTATTCCATCACTTTGAGTACATTAAAAAACTGCACATTCACATCACCTTTTTCTATTTTTATCAGCGTAGGCTTTGAAATATTAAGTGCTTGCGATACATCAACCAGCGTAAGCTTCATGCCAGTTCGCTTTGAAGTAATCGCTTTAGCGAGCCGCACCGACGAAAACGGCTTTGATAGATCAGGCATTTCAGTGCGTTTAACAACTCTTCCAAGTGTTTTTTTTGCTGGTAATTCACTCATTAAAGGTCAACTATAGTTTACTTATACAATTTATTTTAGGGTAGCCCACCCAAAAGTCAAATATAACTTACTTTCAAGTTTGAACGTATATTTACTTTCTATAAGTAAACTTTACTTTACTTATAGAAAGTAAAATAAAAACACAACCCCATAAGTAAAACATAAATTACTTATGGAAAGTTAATGACATTTTGAGCTTAATAGCCAAGCTAAACACCTGTAGGCGCCCAGCTTGCTCACGCGAAAAGCGAAGCTTTTAAACTTTTACCTTATTTAAAATATATGCGCTTTCAAAGGTTTTTTTAACCTCTGAGAATATTCACGATTAAGATTAGGAAATTGCTTATACATCATCGTTTTTAATTGCTTTTCAGATAGCTTATTACAGAGAAATTCTTGCTCAGCAAGCATTATATTCTTAAGTAACGATCGCCCTGCTCGAGTATCCATTAAAAAGTAAATTGCAGCCCAACTGCTTGCGTACAGCTTACTGGTATCACCTTTTTTCCACGAGTCATCCAAACCCACTAACGAATCAATCGAAAATACACTTTTAGTAATATTGTTATTTTTCGTCCATGAACTATTCGACTCAACAATAGCTGTTTGCATATTACTTTTAGTAAGCTCAAAGTATTCTGCAAATCCCTCATTAAACCATCTCGGGGTGTAGCCTAAAACTGCTTTATTAATGGCGTGCACTGCTTCATGTACCGCAGTTCGCATTGCACTGTGTGCATTATCATAATGAATAAAAGCAGAATTACTCGCGTGAAAATACATACCCGCAGTGTTTGTAGGGTTACCACCGCGCTGCTTTATTGCAGCCTCATAAGTGCGGCGCGTAGGCAATACCGTTAAATTAAGCTTTACCTTTTTAAGTGCATGCACGCCAATAATCTGCCCGTATACTTTAAATACAGTATTAAGTTTTATACGTAACTCTTGGTTAAATGATGAAGGTAAATTAGGCGTATTTAAAGTGAGATCAAAGTAATCTAACGGTTCAGTAAAACCAGTATCGTAAGTTGCTACTGCAAAATCCGGTTTTTTATCACTAAAATGCGGTACACCGTCACTGTCTGTCCATGTAAATATATCGCCACTTCGTTTATATTTAACCTTACCCAACGACACATCCACGCAGCGAGTATTGTTAGCTTGCGATAAGTGATTATCGGCAGATACTGATACATTTTGTAAAGTTGCCGAGCTTACATTTTCGAGCTGCTTAGTTGCTAACGGTTCAGTAGCTACCTGCGACGATAAACTATTATAAATTCGTTTAACCTCGCCTATAGGATCGTGATAATTAAATACCCGCCCAGTAAAATGATTAGCAATGAGCGCCGATGCAATTAGCAGCACAAAAAATACAAACACCACGCGCAATTTTGTTTTGAACATATTTATGGGCGCCCTTGCCACTGTGCTTCAAACAACTCTTTTTGCTTACCCCGATACTCGCTACACCATACAAAGTCGGCCGACTTCATCCCTTTCTTACGGCAACGTTTGGGCAATTTATAAAATTTTGACCAAGCATCAAGCTTAGCGGCATCTTTATAGCTATCGCTGTGCAAAGACATGTTTGATACTTTTTGATTGAGTAACCAATTTCTATTAGGCGTACGAGTTGGGGTAGAAGAAGTAGCCTGATAAGCGCTACCACTCTTTTTAGGCTTACTGCAGTGATTAGCAAGTAAGGTAAATAGCGCTTTATCGCGTGCAGTTAAACGCTCACCTTCTTTATTACTGTAGCCACTTCTAAATTGAGAGCGAATAGTTTCGCGCTGCTTTTTAATGCTATCGCATTGGGCTTGTGTGTAAGCCTCACCAGCTTGAGGAAAAGTTGTAAATACGCTAATAAATACCAGTAAAATCCATTTAATCATTATTCATTCCCTGAATTAAAACTTTAAAATAGTGTACCTATAAATGTGAAAAAACACATCAACATTACTAATCCAAAAAGTAAAAATTAAAGCTGTAGGTGGGAGTTCACCTTGTGTCTTGGTTTTTAAAAAGCACCCGCGAGGTATAAAACCTCACCTACAATAATTAAATCACCACACTCAACAAAAGCGTAGGTGCGATTTTACATCGCGCTTTCTCTTTAGTAACTAGCTCATTACTCCAATCAACGCTACAAAGCTCACCTAAACACCTGTAGGCGCTCAGCTTACTCGCGCGAAAAGCGCAGCTTTTAAAATAATTTACTTATATCGCGTTGGCGATGGCAACCAAAGAGAAGTAACCGCCGACTTCTCTTTGGAATCTCTCGGCGCCCCTCAATTTCACTTATCTTTAAACACTAAATTAATTTGAACGTAAACGCGATGAACGCACATCCATGTGCAAGCATCGCTTTCCTCGAATCCATGCGAGGTAATTACTCATTAATTATGTGTTTGCAGGTGAAGTTGAAGGGGATAATTTCTTAGCATCATCATTTGATTACTCCCTCGGCTAATACTTAACTCACACGTTTGTACTTAATTACTAGTAACTTAGTCGATTATTACTTGTAGCTGTACCGTATTTTAGTAAACTAACTACTCGCAAACAGGGAGTGGTTTTAATGCAGCAAATTGGTATTTACGAGCAGTTAATTACGCAAGTAATTGAGCAAAACTTAAATCGTGATCAATTTTATGTGGGCGAGCGCCAGCTTGAAACGGCCGAAGCGGCAACATGGCTTTCACGCTTTTTAGGTAAGCTTGTTGAGCATGCCATAAATGCCATTCCCAACTCGAACGAGCGCCTACAAGAACAAATTAGCCTAGCTAACAGCCTTGTACTTTGGCTTAAAGATCATATTCGCGATGACGAGCTAATAAACGAAAATCTGATCGACAGCCAAGGCCGAATACTCACTGCGCTATTTAATACTCAAAACCCAATTGCAGCCAACCTTAAAGAGTACTCTGCCGATATATTCCCACTCACAGGGCTTACACAAAGCGAATTATTTAGCGGTGCTAATGCAGGTATATCGCTCGAAACCGAGCTAAAGCGCGAGATTAAATCGTCCGACACTATTTACTGGCTGGTCTCATTTATAAAATGGACAGGGCTACGCATTTTTAAAAATGAGCTTGAAGCGTTTACCAAAAGCGGCAATAAACTCAAAGTTATTACAACTTCGTACATGGGCGCAACGGATGCTAAAGCCGTTGAGTTTTTAGCAAACCTACCAAATACCGAAGTAAAGCTAAGTTATAATAATCAGCAAGAACGCCTACACGCTAAATCCTACTTATTTATGCGCAATACGGGTTTTCACACAGGCTATATTGGCTCGTCTAACTTATCTCATTCGGCGCTTACCAGCGGCCTTGAATGGAACTTAAAAATTACCGCGCAAGAAATTCCGCACATAATAGCTAAAACCAAAAGTACGTTTGAAACCTACTGGGAATCAAAAGACTTCGAGCTATTTACAGGCGCTGTTGAGTGTAAAGAAAAGCTCATCAATTCACTTAACGAACAGCGCGGTGTTGGGCAATCAAGCAGCCAGTTTTATTTTGATATAACACCAAAAACGCATCAGCTCGCTATTTTAGAAAAGCTAAGTGCTGAGCGCAGCGTACATAATCGTTTTAAAAACTTAGTAGTTGCTGCAACCGGCACGGGTAAAACCATCATATCGGCGTTCGACTTTAAAACCGTTTACGATAAAAACCCAAACGCACACTTTTTGTTTATAGCCCACCGTGAAGAAATACTAAAACAAGCACAAAGCGCTTACCGTGGAGTGCTTAAAAATAACGACTTTGGTGAGCTGTGGGTCGGTAACTACAAACCACAACGCTACAATCAATTATTTGCGTCAATCCAAACATTAAACAGCCAAATTGAATCGCTCAATTTAACCAGCAATTACTACGACTACATAGTGATAGACGAAGTACATCACGTAAGCGCTGCAAGTTATCGCGCTATTTTAAGTTACTTTACGCCCACAATATTACTTGGCCTCACCGCTACACCAGAGCGACAAGATGGCGCAAATATACTCGATGATTTTTGCGGAGTTATAGCCGCTGAAATTCGCTTACCAGAGGCAATAAATCAACGCCATTTATGCCCGTTTCAATACTTTGGATTGGATGACGACATCGACCTAAGCCAAATAACGTGGCGAGGCGGCCGTTACGATATAAGCGAACTAAGTAACCTTTATACAGGTGAAAACAGCCGCGCTAACAAAATTATATCCAGCCTTGCTGATATCGTAACCAATGTTCAAACCATTAAAGCACTCGCGTTTTGTGTAAGCCAAAAACACGCGGAGTTTATGGCCTCTAAATTTAACCTAGCAGGCATAAACGCCGATGTGCTCACCAGCAAAAACACCAATGAGCGCGCGGCTAAACAGCAAGCTCTACGCCAAGGCGAAATACAAATACTTTGCGTGGTTGATATTTTTAACGAAGGGGTCGATATTCCAGAAGTCGATACTCTACTGTTTTTACGCCCAACTGAAAGCTTAACGCTGTTTTTGCAGCAACTAGGCCGTGGTTTGCGCCTGCCCGACAACAGCCAAAAGCAATGCTGTACCGTGCTCGACTTTGTAGGTAATGCTCGCCCAGAATACGACTTTGCCAGTAAATTTCGCGCACTCATTGGTAAAAGTAACCAGCCTATAAAAACCGAGATTGAAAACAACTTCCCGCATTTACCGCTAGGTTGTCGTATAGAGCTACAAAAGTATACTCAACAAACAATATTAAAAAACATTCAGCAAGCTATAAACTCTAAACGCCGTTTACAGCAGCTTATAAATAGCTATTCGCAACATACTAATGACGCGCTTACGCTAAGTAATTTTTTACGCATAAACCCACAAGTTACTCTTGAAGATATTTACAAACCAAAAGATAAAAAGCTCGGCGGTTGGCACTGGCTTAAAGGCGATGAAATTTCAGCAGAGCAAGTCGATATTTACACTGCGTATTACCGCGCCATCAACACTCAACTACTCGGCTGCGACTCACTCAGTTATTTATGCTTTTTACGTGATTTATGTAAAAACGACTTTAGCTTTACCCCAACACCACAAAACCAACAGTACGCGCTTATGGCGCATTACAACTTTTGGGATTGCACAGGTAAAAGCTTGGGGTTTAAAACGCTTGAACAAAGCTTACAAGCACTTAAACACAAAGACCTACAGCACGAACTTGCTCAAGTAATTACACTATTAATAAACCGTATTCACCAACAAGAAAGTGACTTAGTGTGTTTACCTAATCACGCAATAAAATTACACAGCCGCTACACACGCCAACAAATACTCGCAGCTTTTGGGGCTCACACGTTTGATAAAAAATCGACCGCCCGCGAAGGCGTTTTAGAATTTAAAAAACAAAACTTAGAGCTGTTATTTGTAACACTTAACAAATGCGAAAAAACCTACTCGCCCACCACGCTATATCACGACTACGCAATCAGCCCTACTTTGTTTCATTGGCAAACACAAAACAGCGCCCGCCCAGAACACGGCCGTGGCCTTAGTTATATTAAACATCAGCAAACAGGCAAAACCATCCTGCTATTTGTGCGCGAACAAGGCAAAGACGAAAACGGCAGAACCATGGGGTTTGTAAACTACGGCGAAGTTATGTACCAACACCACAACGGCAGTCAGCCGATGAATATAACGTGGGAATTAACAAACCCCATGCCAAGTGAAATGTGGCATGAGGCTGGGAAATTAGCTGTTGGGTGAATAAAATTATTTTTGCTTAAAAATATTTTTAATTAAATTTGAATGTATTATTTGGACAAAAATAATTTTCCCAATGGGCTTCCCAGTTATCTGATAACGAAAATAAAGGATTAGAGTTTCTATTATCAATAACTAACCATTGTTCATCCATAACAGTCTTGTTGTCACGTAATGCTCTAGAAATATTATTAGCTTTTTTTCTTTGTTCGTTTTTAGCAACATTCTCATTATAAGCTTGAGTTATTTCGGCCCCCGTACTTTTTTTAAAACCCATATTATCGCGGATGACTAATCCGATAAAAACAATAGGTATATACACTGTATTTTTTAACTTTAATGATCCGATATTAGGAGGTAGAGAGTTTATGATTTTAAAATTTGAATCACTATAGTCATCTTGGACTTTTCCCGTGTGCTTGGCATGCAGATATATGTCGTCTGTGGTTTCAAATAAAGGGAGAGTTGAGCTACTTTTATATTCTTGAAGGTCCAAAATTGCATCTTTAACAGATCTAAAGTCAATTTTTGGAATTTCCACATATTGACTATCATCAATTATCAGTCCCTTAGGTTCATCTTTAGTAGCCAATAAATCTGCATAGCATCCATAGTCTAATGCATATAAACTAAAGCGTTTACCTCTGTGGCTTTTGGCTGAAACTCCTTGCTTAACTAAGTGAATGATTCTCGAATCATATAAGAAATCTATAATTTCATCCTTAGTATCTAATTTTAATAAAAAGCCGCGTGAGTGCCTTTGTCCTATAACTTTATTGATGATCCAATCTAACATCTGAATAGCGCCGCTATTCGAATTAACATCCTTACTTTTATTCGTATTAAACCAACGACTTGCTGATTCCCTTATTGCAGTAACACTAATCCTACCAGAAGGATTATGTAATACTGCATTTGAAATAATATGTAGTCCATCTCTTGGAATACCTTCAGCAGCCCTTACAAACTCTTCAAATGCTCTGCTGGAGGCAAAAAGTTCTAATAAAAAAGATTTACAGTCACTATTACAAGTTGGCTCTAAAGCCATGCTATGTTTATGAATGAGCTGGCCAAAGAAATTTATAGCTTTGTTTCTATCATTATCAAATACCATAAATTCATCTAAATTGATTGAAGAAGAAGCTTCTGCTGATACTTCAATACCAATTGATTTATCACTATTATAAAGCCTGAGTTGACAACGATGCTCAATGGCCGCAATTTTTACATTTATACTAATTACACTAAAAATCGTTCTTTTAATGCTATCAGCTAAATAAGGTTGCAGTTCAATAGGAATCTCACTCCACTCGTCTAGTAAAATCCAAAGTTTTTTCTGTGGTAATAGATCTACTATTTTTCTAAGAGCGCGAGTGACAGACCCAATATGAATTTTTCTTCTTTCCACGCCAGAGTTTTTAACTCGAGTACCGTCCGTAGAACTTAAATTATCCGTTCTATTAAATTCAATAGCACATGATGGTGTTGAAAGAAATTTTGCTGTTTTTGTATTGGAAGAAGAAACAGCTTGATTATAAGATGATTCCACTTCTTTATTTCCATCAATGCTGACATTTGTCACTAACTCTAGAAATTGGTCAAGAAGTAAAACAGCCTCTGAAAAATTAAAATCTTCATTGCCACTAACATCCTGGACAATACCAACTAAAGCTTCATGGATATTACATAAAAGATCACAAAACAACCTAGCAGTTCGTTCCATTATGGGTAAGTTAGAATCAGAATAAATACCACAGGTGGATCCTAATAACCTCATATCCAAATCAATAACATGTTCATCATCATTGATTAATTGACTAGATAGATATTTTAATAAGTGTGTTTTTCCTGTTCCTCGGCGACCATAAATTAACTGATTCTCTTCTAAACATAGAGTTGGAAAAACATTATCTAATTGGACAAATGATTTTATTAAGTAATCACTGCCTTTGCGCTCAGCACGTTTAGCAATATTCATAACTATTTTATTATTAGCTAGCATGAGTACCTTCCAAAAGTTTTAGCTAGAAGTAAGAATTAAATATTTTTAGCTATTAACTCAGCCTTCAACAAGCCACCTTTAGTCAGTAGCTTAGGCGCGAAACTTGGGTTACGCTTTGACTTGTATGCATCAAGAATTAACTTAAGGCCATGTGCTTCGAGTAGTGAAATATTAACCTCGGTATCCATCTCAGCAGACTCTATAAAATCATCTGAAAAGCTAGGGGCAATTATTAATACCTGCGCTACGCGCTTACCTTGGTTTTCAGCGCGGGTTACATAGGCTTTTACTTGGCGAGACGTTGTTGAGTATTTTGCAAAATCACCATTTTTACAGGTTTTTGCTTCACCAATAATTATGTCGTTATCACTGAGTGAAATTACTATATCGGCTTTATCTTTAGCGGTGTTTAAGTCTTTTCGTAAGTCTTCATCAATATTAAGCTCTAGTAGTTCAAAAATGGCTTTTGTAACTTCTTCGAATTTAACGCCAATGTCGGCTTCTGTTACATCTGCGCCAGCTTCTCTTAATGCGTTAATATCACGACGTGCTAATGCGTCATAGTTCTCTATTAGCTTATCTGTCGCGTTTGCAAAGCTTTCTAAAATAGCAAAACGTGCATTGCCACGCTTAGAAAGCCCCATGCTGTCGCGAACTTCTCTTACTTCATCATTTGATAGTAAATATAAAATATCGTGAGGAGTAATGCTTAACGCACGTAGTTTTTCGGTATCAATAACTTCGTTCGCTTCAAGTTCAAACGCTTCTTTTAACACTGCTTGCATAGTTGGAAAGTGTTCTTCTAGCGTTTTTAAAAGCTGTTTGAAGCCGCTTGCGCTCAGCGAATCAAACTCTTTTTCTGTAGCGCCTGATAGCGATGACAGTATCAGACCAATGCGCTCATCTAAAGTAGTGCCTAGTTTTTCTGTATCAATTTCTAAATCTTGTATCAGCTGCTTTAATCTGTCTTTGCGTTGATTTTGGTTATCTTCAACGTTATGAATATCGTCTGATAATAATTTAGCTGCGCTAATTCCTGAATGTATAATTGTTTGAATTTTATCAGTTCGGCTTACGCCTCTAATTTTACGACCATGGGCTTTTAAGGCATTGGAAAGTTCGGCATCTGTTAGCGTTCTAAGTATTCTTAGCACGTATTTATCAGCTAAATCTTTTCCTTGGATCTCATTCAATAGCGTAACTATTTCATCAGGGATGAATACTTCTTGTCGCTTTTTGCTGATAAATAATAACCCCATATCTCTGAGGCTATTTAAGGCATCTAGCACTCCATTTTTAGGAATAACATCAACTAAATGCTCTACAGCAGCGCATTCATCAGTAGTTAAATTAAGTTCATTAGCCAGAACGTTGAGAACACTGCGCTCATCATCTGTAACTTTAGCTTCTCGATTATTTTTTTCATCATTAAAGTATGCTTCTTTCATACAAGCATGGTAAATTTTTAAGGCTCGGTTTCGCTCTAAAACACTTTCGGCTGCGCCTTGCTGGATACACTCTTTGAGCTCTTTTGATAGCTTAGATAACTCAACCCATTCTTTTTCATAAAGTGACTCTATCCAACTAATTCTTGCTACACCATTCCCGTCTCGACTTAAAATATTCACCAATAAGTTAAGCTGAGCGCTACTCATTAATATTTGTTCTTGGACAGAGATTTTGAAGAAGTCACGAACAGTATTGAATAGTTGAGTAATTTCACTACCTGAGGCATTTTTAATTTGACCGTCGATATTATCGATTGTTTTAGCTAGTTTTTTATTGTTTTTAGCGGCATCAGAACAAAGACGATCGAGGCATGAAATGAATTTTGATTTTTCTACTTGGTTAACAACTGATAAAACTTGGTTGAGTTTCATTTTATAGAGTCCTTTCTAATTATGTTTCAAATAAGGTAACAGTAAATTACTACTAGGGCAATAATCGTTCAGCTAGGATTAATCTTATGGTTAGTGCTTCGAAACTCTATACAACTATTTGGGATTGTAATAGTTGTTTCCCCGTCATATATAGAATGATAAAGCGTAGAGCTTTTGATGTTGAAAAAAGGCCCTGAGAAAGATTTTGATACAGAATCACACTTTATTTTTATATTACTTTTTACAGAGCTTTTATCATTTTTCATTAGCTCGATTTGTTTGTCTGCATGGGCAAGTAAATCCTCAGCATCAACTTTAGCAACTAAAGCAGCTGGAATTATAGAAACAATTAAAAAAACAAATAAAGAATAAGCTATAACAAGAATATTCACCCCACAACGTTGAATTTTATTAGGTTTGTTAATCTCTATAGGTTTTATCAGGTCTCTCTCTGTGTAAGATTTAACGTTCTTGTTTGTACTGTTAAAGCTACTAAATTTTAACTTAGACCAATTGATAAATTTATCATTAATGAAGATAGCTATTACACCAAGACATATACATAAAAGTATGAAAACCAAGAAAGGTTGTTGTAGGTACATTGCCATTGTGTTTAATAGTACTTGTTCGAAGTTGATAGGATAATAATCAGTATCAACATTTAGCAGCTCTAAATATTTAGAATAATAAACAGTTCCTTGAATATAAAAGAAAACTGTTAACAGCCAAATATATTTTTGTAAAAGATCTAACGTAGTTTTTACTATCTCTGATATCTTCATTTTCATTTCCTAATTAGCCAAAATCAACCAACTGGTCTCAACTTTTCGAAAGCATGCCTAGAAGTTAAAAACCCCACTTTGCATGAGGAAGGTCAGTACTTACAACCAATAAAAATTGCATTTTTAATTTAACAAGCGCGATGTAAACTCCCGCCTACATTCATAAACATCAATCTACCAGCACACGCCAATTCCCCGTGATCACACCTGAAACTTAGTTAATGATGAGTAATTTACAGCATGGATGCTGTACAAAGCGTAGCTTGGCCATGGATGGCCTATCTACGCTGGTTACGTTCACATTATTAACGTAAGTTGAAGATACAGTGTGATCCTCGGGTGCGCCGTGGGATTCCAAAGGGCGGTCGGCGGCAGCCGCCCTTTGGTTGCCATCGCCAACGCGATATAACCTCGAATAGAGGTTTTTAAACCTTTAAACCCACATCAAAACACCAATTTATGAGCGCGATATAAAATCGCACCTACACATTAATTACATCGAAGTTTAAAAGCTTCGCTTTTCGCGCGAGCAAGCTCTGCGCCTACAACCCAAAGCGCGAGATAAACTCCCGCCTACAGCACGAACTACAAATTCTGTATTACACGTCATACCTTGGCTTTTCTTCCGCTACTAAATCCAGCCCTGTACTTGGTTGCTGATATTTAAAACTAGCCGCTTCTTCAAAATAACCTTTCTTTACCCATAACTTTGCACTGTTAGCCTGTGCAACCTGATACGCCCAATCACTAACCGAAAGCGACTTATCTGAATCACAATAAAAGTAAGGTTGGAGTTTATTGGCGATTTCGGCTTTGTGTGTATCGAGGTTTTGTTCTAGCCAGCGGTCGCGGTGAGCGAATGCTGCAAGGTGGTCTCGCTTATTGTTATTACAATCAGCATGCGCAGCAACAAAGTTATGTGCTAAGTCGTTTGGATAACGCTTAAACGGAATAAAATGATCGATCTCTGGTGTTTTTTTAGTTTCTTTTTCGTTTTTTAGATTCATTGGCTTTTGGCAATAAAAGCAAAGCCCTTTTTGAATATCAATAAGCAGCGGCGCAACTACTTTTAAAGCAGTTCTATTAGTACCAAACAAAAACTCTTGTAGCTGGCTTTGCGATCCTAATAGCGTTTGATTCGCTTTTATTGTTTGTACTTTTTCTACCCATTCAGTAACACTAAGATGCACAACCAAATCGTAAAAACGCCTAAAGCACTGAGCAATACCTACATTTAAAACAATTCGCTTTGGCTCTCTGCCTTTACCTAAAAGTGTATGAGGATATAAAAAGCACTCTTCTTTTCCCGAAAGTAACTGCAAGCGCCAAAGAGGTCCATCAATAAATGTACGCCGTAATGAGCTTATTACTTTGCTGTATTGCTGATGATTTTTGAAAGCGTTATAACTTTTAATACCTGCATTTTGCAGCTTAAATATCTCGGTAATGAACTTTGCTTGGCCTAAGCTATTTTGCTTAAGTAACATATCTTCGGCATTGGTTATTATATCTGTTGTACCCAACGCATAGGGCACTGAATGATTCCAATACAGTTGAATAAACTTATCAACCAAAGTGTCGATTTCAATTTCCATTGGAGCAGCGGGATTACTACTTTTATGCTCTACACACACATCAGCAATTGCATGTAACAATGCATATTTATAAGTAGCTGTGAATTCACCTTCAACTAACATTCGCTGAATATAAGCAATAAAGTCGAGTTGCTGCTGCATTGCTCCAATCATAAAACGTGCACTACTTTAATAAGCGCATTTAGCCACACTTCACTTTCGCGCTCTGGGCGCTGATCAACACTTTGCCATTGTTTAATAGCTTTTAACTGCGTATTGCTAAGTAAATGCGTTAAAGCATTTTCGTTCAAATCGGTAAATTCACGACCATTATGCACACGCTCTGTATCGCCATATTTAAACGATACATACAAAACGCCATTCGGTTTAAGCGCATTTTGTAGGTTTAAAAACACCTGCGGTAACTCAGCTTTTGGAACGTGTAATAAACTAGCGCAGCACCAAATCCCGTCGTATTGATTTACACAATTTAGCTCTTGGAATGTTTTAACCGCTACAGGTTGTTGTAAGTAACTGCTTGCCAACTCTGCCAGATCTGGGCTTGCATCAAACGCACTTACAGTGAAACCCTGCGCTTTAAAAAATGCGGCATCGCGCGCACTGCCACAACCGGCATCTAAAATACTCCCGTGCTGTGCAACGTGCGGTAAAAACTCAGCATAAAGCGCCGACATATCAACGTTAAGCGTTGAGTCGCTAAAGGCTTTGGCATTTTGGTTGTAATAAGTAAGTGTGGTGTTTGACACGAGACTCACCGCTCCTTGGCTAATCGTTTAACAGCTAAGACACTGTTAATACTGCATTCATTATTTGTTTAATCTACAGGAACAGGCGCATTAAATATAGGCTTAATAAGTAGAAATTTTTAAATTAATACGCCATTGTTATTAAGCACTGATGTTAAGTGATACATACGCAGTATAAAATTTAAAATGCAATACAAACGCCCTTATCTGTGTTCCTCTAGTGTGTTGTCAGATTCCAAGGGCGCTTGCAATCCTTGGTAACAAGATATTAAGCCGCCTCTCACTAAAGCCTCGGCTCTAAAACACCAACAAACAAATTACCAATAACTTTTAAATCATCACTTTTATTTGCAAACAAGCCAAATACCGCTAAAGTAATCATTAATACCTTAATGACCGAGTAGGTACTCATTAATGAGATTGGAACAAGCTTTAAAAATGGCGCAGCGATTAGGGGATTTAATACGCCAGCACCGCACTTTGCATTACACGCAAAGCACCTTTGCAAAAATGATTGGTGTGTCGCGCTCTACTGTGCAAAAACTTGAGCAAGGCGAGACAGTTAAAAGCGATATTTTATTTGAAGCTTTAGTCGTGTTGCAATTACAAGGATCGCTCATGGATGAAGTTAATGAATTAGCCGCCGGAGTAGGTGGCTACAATGCTCGGCAACGTAAAACCAATAAAGTGCAGGTTATTAACGATGACTTCTGAATGTTATGTGTTTATTGACGAGTTTGAAATTTATTATTTCAAGTATGGCGCTTTGCGAACATAAGCGACATTGATGCTGCACGCTTAACAAGCGTGATTTCTACTATTGAATAAAAAACTCAAAAAGCGGTTATGCACTTCAAAATTGAATCTGCGTTATGTTTAGCGCGATATAAATCACGCTAAACGTTTTTTATTTACTTTTTTCTTAGCCAAAAAAGACTCGCAGGCACCGAAACCCACGCCTGCTTACCTAACGAATCAAGATAAACAGCGACTTCTTCTTTACTGCCTGGGCTGTAATATGACGGCTGTTGTTCTTTTAGTTTTTCTTGGCCTGTGAGTATTTTGGTAAAGTGTTTATTTTGCTGCTGGAGCATTTTTTTGTAATCGTTAGCGGGTTTTGAATCACCATGCTTTACAAAAGCACTTAGCGCACGGCTTGCTGTTGTGTGTAGTTCTTGAAAATCAAAGTCGGCCAATAGAGCATCCAACTTGTCCCATTGTTTATCAATGATTAGGCAGTTCATTAATAAAAAGCGGTTTGCTTGATTATCGTTTGGGTTTAGCGTTAATAACGCTTCGAGTTCTGACTGCGCTTTTTGGGTATAACCATGCAGCGCATGTATTTTTGCTCGATGCGCGCGAAGCATCATATAAGGGCGGGTTTCGTGCAAGCCCCAAAAGTGCCCAGTGTTGTCTTTAATAAATTGCTTTGTTATGAGCCCACTTTCCATTATGTCTAGCAACATTTGTATTGGCTCAAGTGCTTTTAGCTCGGTGTCGGCAAGTACCAGTTCAAGTAATTCATCAAGCTCATCCAATTCATCCGGTTCTTCGTCTAAAAAGCTGTTGTTAAATTCGGCCTCATCTTCATCACTTAAAGTTAGGTCATTACTAAATCGAAGTTCAAAAATAGCGTCGGCCATAAAATACACATAATTACGTTTATATTCTTGGGCGTTGTATTGGGCAAATTCACCAAATTCTTTGGCTGCTGCTTTTTCATTAGAAAATGCTTTTAAAACACTGCTTAAGTTATTAAGTGCCTGTTTTTGCCCTGCATCAAGTATACGTTTATTTATATTTTTAAGCGCCTGTAAAACCCCTTTACAGTAACTTGGTAGGGGCATGTTCGGCTTTAACGAATCCCGATAGTCTTGCTTGGATAGGCTGCATTTTGCTGGCATTTTTAATTCGTTTTGAATTACTTTATCCATGCTTTGGTTATACAGAGCCATTAAGCTTTCGAGGTATTTTAGCTCGCTTTCTTTTTGAAAGTTAATATCTCCAAATAAATCAGGTTGCCACTCACTCGGGGTGAGCATTTGAGGTAATGCACCTAACCCCATTAAATAACCTTGTATAAAATAGTAGTTTGGTTGTTTAGTGCTTAATTCACTGAGTTTTATAACATTGTTGCGAATTTTAGTTGGCGACATAACGTGCCCTGCTATGTATAAATTTATTATTAGTGTACCCATAGATAAGGTTACCAACAACGCTAGTTTGGTTGTTTTATCCTAAAATGAATTTTTAACGAAATATTTACAAATTTAAACAAACCCGCGCCGCTAAAATACAAAAGCTGGTTTATACTGTTGTAATAATGAGCAAAAATAATAACTATGAGGCGTAATGAATAAATTAATTACCGTATTTTTATGTTTGCTGTTTACGGCTCCATTTAATGTATTTGCTTGTGAAAGAACCTTTAGCGTGGCATCGCACGATGCTTTTTGGCCGCCTTATGTAATGGGCATTAACGGTAAGCTGCAAGGCTCGGAGGTTGATGCACTCAACATTATATTTGCTGACTCTCCTTTTTGTTTTGAAGTTAAGTTGCTGCCAAATTCTAAGCGTGCTTTTATTGAGCTTAAATACGGCCGTATTGATTTAGGGTGGGCTGCAAGTTATACAGATGAGCGCGCTAAATATGTGCACTTTAGTGATAACTACCGAACTGAAGTTATGCGTTTATACGAAAACAAAAATAATCAGCATAGCGTTAAAAACCTCGAAGACATTTTTAAACAAGGCTTTAGTGTTGGCGCTAACTTTGGAAGCTACTACGGCGAGGAATTTGAGCAATATAAAACTAAATATAAAAAGCAGATTGAATACACCAGTGCAACCAGTAAACGCTTTGAAATGCTTAATAAACAACGTATTGATTTTGCTATTGAAGACGAGTTAGTGGGTGCTTATTTTGGCCAAAAGGGCTCAAATATAAAATTAGTAACCAACATTGAGTATGTAAATAAAGACGATATTTATTTAATGTTTAGCAAAAAAACGGTGTCGGTTACTGAGCTTGCAGTAATTAATGAGCATATAAACAAAAACAAAACAGCACTTAAAGCGCTGTTTAAATACTAGGAGTGTAATGAAAACTTTATTTTTAACATTTACTACACTGCTATTTACTCACTTTAATGCCCTTGCGTGTTCAAAAACATTAGTGATGGGCACTAACGAAACTAATTGGCCGCCTTACCTTGTTAAGCAAGGTGATACATTTTTAGGCACAGAAGTGGATGCTGTAAACGCTATTTTTAAAGATTCAAAATTTTGTATTAAATGGACTTATTTTCCGAGTTTTTCGCGTGTTCAGGCTGAGCTTAAAAATGGCCGAGTAGATATAACCTACGCTGCAAGTTACACAGAACAACGCGCTCAATATGCGCATTTTAGTTTGCCTTATCGCGAAGAAGTTATGCATCTTTATAAACATAAAGATTCGCCTGATGTAACAAGCTTACCTGAGCTTTTTAGTAAGGAGTTTACAGCTGGTATTAACCGAGGAAGCTTTTTTGGTAACGAGCTTGAACAACTAAAAACTAAGTATTCAACACAGGTCGTGCTTACTGCCCAAGCAAATAATCGATTTAGCATGCTAGATAAAAAACGAATTGACTATGTTATTGAAGGCTCAGTGGTTGCGCAGTACTTTGTAAAAAAACACCCCTCAATTACGCAGGTAAAGTCTATTACACCGATTAACGTTAACAATGTGCACTTTATGCTAAGTAAGGAGTCGCTAACACTTGATGACGTGGCGACCGTTAATCAATTAATTACTAAAAATGCAGCCGCTATAAAGTTAATTTATCAACCTGTGCATTAAAGCATGGGTAATAACTTAGCTCTTTGACTGCAACACTTATTTAATATTGCCTGGCATTAGTAATTATTTACATTGTGGGTGTAAGCACATTCAACACTACATACGCTAAAAATAGTGGCTTAAAAACAAGAATTGCCGTTATTTTCGCTTGGTTATAAATTAGCTGCCTTTTATCTTTCATTCGTTGTGGCTGATCTGTATAATTCGCCAGCTAATTTACCCTATTGTCTGGTTCTTGTTTGTGGCGTTTTGCTGCAGCGTACTCCTGTCAGTACTAATCTAGGATTACCCTTTTTGATCTCCACCGCAAATATTACGATGCAGTTTGGCGCAGAGCCGTTGTTTGAAAACATTTCAGCTAAATTTGGTAACGGTAACCGTTACGGTTTAATTGGCGCTAACGGCTGCGGCAAGTCGACTTTCATGAAAATTTTAAGCGGTGCGCTTGTTCCAAGTGCGGGTAATGTATCTATTACTCCAGGGTTGAAATTAGGTAACCTAAGCCAAGACCAGTTTGCTTTTGAGCAATACAGCGTTGTAGACGCGGTAATTATGGGCGACGTGGAGCTTTGGAAAGTAAAGCAAGAGCGCGAACGTATTTACTCGTTACCAGAAATGAGCGAAGACGACGGCATGAAAGTAGCCGATCTTGAAAGCGTATTTGCTGAAATGGACGGTTACACGGCAGAAAGCCGCGCTGAAGAAATTTTGCTTGAAGCGGGTATTGATAAAGAATTTCATTACGGGTTAATGGCAAACGTTGCTCCAGGTTGGAAACTACGTGTGCTTTTAGCACAAGCGTTATTTGCAAATCCTGACATTTTGCTACTGGATGAGCCTACCAATAACTTGGATATTCATACAATTACGTGGCTTGCTAACGAGCTTAACAAACGTAAATGTACGATGATTATTATTTCGCATGACCGTCACTTTTTAAACTCGGTATGTACACACATGGCCGACATTGATTACGGCGAGCTACGTATTTACCCTGGTAACTACGAGAAGTTTTTAGATGCTGCGGGCCTACAACGCGAGCAACTTTTAGCTGAAAACGCTAAAAAGAGCGCTGAAATTGACGAGCTACAAGACTTTGTTAACCGTTTTGGTGCTAACGCTTCAAAAGCCAAACAAGCGAGTTCGCGCGCTAAAAAAATGGATAAAATTAAGCTTGATGAAGTTAAATCTTCAAGCCGTATGAGCCCATCACTTTCGTTTGACGAAGGTAAAAAAATGTATCGTCAAGCGCTTGAAGTTAATAAGCTTGGCCATGGTTTTGATGGCGAAACGTTATTTACTGGTGGCGACTTACTATTAGAAGCTGGCGCTAAGCTTGCTGTAATTGGCGAAAATGGTGTGGGTAAAACTACATTTTTACGCTGTTTAGTAGACGAGCTTAAAAGTAATGAAGGCGAAATTAAATGGTCTGAAAATGCGACCTTTGGTTATTGCCCGCAAGACAGCACTAAAGATTTTGAAAACGATTTAACGTTGTTTGATTGGATGTCGCAATGGCGTACAGCTAAGCACAACGATTTAATGGTTCGTGGCATGTTAGGCCGTTTGTTGTTTACAGCAGACGATTCAAACAAAAAAGCGCGTAACTGTTCTGGTGGTGAAAAAAACCGCCTGTTATTTGGTAAGTTAATGATGCAAGACGTTAATGTGCTTGTTATGGACGAACCAACTAACCACATGGATATGGAAGCCATTGAAGCGCTTAACAATGCGCTTAAAGACTTTGAAGGTACGCTTATTTTTGTAAGCCATGACCGTGAGTTTGTATCGTCATTAGCTACGCGTATCATTGATATTAAAGATAAAAAAGTAATCGACTTCCAAGGTACGTTTGACGAATACCTAGCAAGTTGTGAAGAGAAAAAAGCGTAAACTTTTTCTAATTGCTTATAAAAACGGTGCTAAATTTAGCGCCGTTTTTTTATGTGTGGAATTTGAGTTTAACTATAAAATTAATTAACAAAGGCTTAAATAAATAATTCACTAAGAGGTTAAGAGACGCTACGCTTTTAGAGTCAGTGATAAAATACTCGTTTCTGGCTTGGTTCTTCTCATTTACTCCTCTTTGGCTTCTCCTAGTGCAATAGTTTTTCAAGTAAATAATTCACTAATGGTGATATAAGACGCAGCGCTTTTAAAGTGAGTGATAAAATAAAAAAGCACTGTTTTTTTGACTTTATTTTTCTTAGTTACTGCTGCTTCGCTTTTCCTTATGCAATTAATGGCTCTTATCGCAGAGCTAATTATTCACATTATTTTATTGGTAAATTCTGCATACATCACTGCTTTAAATCTAGTCATATTCTCCTGTAAGTCTTTGTCACTTAATGCTAATGTTTATGGAGTGAGTTATTTAAAACTTTAATGGCTAAACCAAGAGGTAACTATGTCTAATTGGGTTGAAGCAACAGTAAAAAGCGTAACATGGTGGAGCGAAACGCTCTTTAGCTTAACCGTTAATGCTAATGTAGAGCCTTTTAAAGCAGGGCAATTTACAAAGCTTTCTATTATGGATGGCGACAAGCGTATTGCTCGGGCTTATTCATATGTGAACGCCCCTGAAAACCCCGATCTTGAGTTTTACCTTATTAACGTTATTGACGGTTTGCTTTCTCCTCGTTTAGCTACATTACAACCTGGCGAAACCGTATTAATAGAACAACACGCAACCGGCTTTTTTACCCTTGATGAAATACCACAAAGCGATCAGCTTTGGATGTTAGGTACTGGCACTGCCATAGGGCCTTTTTTATCAATATTGCAACAGCCCGATGTGTGGAAAAAATACAAAAGCATAAACTTAGTGCATGGTGTACGTTTTAATAACGATTTAAGCTATCAAGCACTTATTAACGAGTTATTAAGAGTGTACCCCGAGCAACTCAACTATATTCCTGTTGTAAGTAGAGAAGAGCCATTACAAGGCTTAAGTGGGCGGATTACTAACGCAATTGAGAGCAACGGCTTGTTTGAACATGTAAAATTAAACCCTGAGCCTAGTAATGCACAATTTATGATTTGCGGAAACCCACAAATGGTAAAAGACACCACCGCGCTACTTCTCGATAAAAACTTTACGCGTAACCGCCGCAAAGCACCCGGTAACATTACTGTAGAGCAGTACTGGTAGGCTACAGTGGTGGTATTAACTACCCGATAACGTTAAAATTTGCTATGTTGCACCCTTATACCAATATTATCAAAAATATGATCATTCTATCGCATTAAATAACTCACTAACTGCGTTAAAAATTATTCATATAGAACAACTATATGTCACAATTTTCGCCTTATTATTGTGCTATTTTCTTGACGCTATAATAGATCACTTATTTAATGTAATTGGTATTACACGTGTTTAGTGTTCATTTTAGGAAAGTTATGAAACCGTTATCTATTATTTTTGCCTCGTTAATTACCACCGTTGCGCTTATTACTTACGCCGCAGAACAAAGCGAGCCTGAGCAAAAAGAGCAGCAAGTTGAAGCTCAAGCAAACGCTGAAAAACCAAAAGTTGAAGATGAGCAATCAGTAACTCAAGTCAAAGCTGACGACAAAGTAAATACGCTTGAATACAAAGCACCTGAGCTTAAAAAGCCAACAATTGATGCGACTAAACCAGACGATTCAAAGGTATTGGGTAACGAGCAGATTAAACCTACTGAAAAACCTAAAAATAAAATAGAAAAAGCAGTGGCTGTAGCGGAAGCTGAAAAAGCAGTTACGCAAGCAAAAGAAGCGCTGACAGTTAAGCAACAAACTAAAGCTAAGCAATCTCGCGAATCACTTGCGGTAGTAGAGCAGTTAGTTAAAGCGTATAACGCGCGTAACATTGAAGAGTTTCTTCGTGTGTATGCCGAAGATGTTGAGTTTTATATTTTCCCTAATGAGCTATTATTTAAAGGTAAAGAAAAACTAATAGAACGTTATGGGCTAATGTTTAAAAAGTTAAAGTGTATTCACTCATCACCAATTAAGCGCATAGTACACGGTGATATAGTGATTGATCACGAACTATCAGAAACCTGCTCAACTGACGAAAAGGTAGTTGATAAACGCTCAGAACTTATTTCGAGTTACCAAATTAAAGATGGAAAAATAGTACGCGTACTGTTTTTTAGATAAAGGCTTTATATGCAAATAAATGACGACAAAAAAATTCGCTTAATGTATCGCATCGAGCCCGGTTGCCTTGGCCCTAAGGGTGCTGAGCATGTTGAAGATTTTTGTCGTTTTGCAAATAAACATATTAAGTCACCATTTTATGGCCAATTTGTATTTTTACCTCGTTACGATAAAACCATAGACGAGCGACAATATAGCGTTAACAGCCGTAATTTATCTCTTGTGCAGGCTCGAGCTTACTTAAAGCACTTTGATATTAATATTGAAGAATTTGAAGAACAACTCGACGAGCTCCTCACTAAAGCGATTGATTTATACTTTAAGCGATAGCGTTTAATTGCTGTTGCTTAGGTATTCTTCCCCTCCACAATGCGTTTTTATTTATTTTAATTATTATTAAAAGTATAAGTAATTTCTTCCACAAAGATAAGGTAATCAGTAATAACTGAGAAAAACCAGATCGGCCAATATGTATCACCTACTCTAAAAGCGCAGCGTCTCTTAAGCTCTTTGTGAATTAATTCGCCCTTTAAAAGCTTTTATTTGCACAATGAGAAGTAAAAGAGGAGTAAATGAGAAAAGCTAAAAACAAAAACCAGTATATTTATGTTTTATCACTACTCTAAAAGCGCAGCGCCTCTTAACCTCTTTGTGAATTAATTAGCTCTTTAAAAGCTTTTATTTGCACAATGAGAAGTAAAAGAGGAGTAAATGAGAAAGCCAAAAACAGTATTTTTATGTTTTATCACTACTCTAAAAGCACAGCGCCTCTTAACCTCTTTGTGGATTAATTAGCTAAATATTTTAAAAGCCCTAAAAACAAAAAAGCGGTGTTAATTTTAACACCGCTTAATGCGTAATATATTTAGCTTTAGTAAGCTTGGGTTACAACATAGGTTTTATAACATCAAACACAGCTTCTATATGGTCGTCTCTGTCGTTTAGTGCCGCTATGTAACGGTACTTTTTGCCACCTGCGTTTTCGAATATTTCACGATTTTCGCCTTCTAGCTCTTCGAGTGTTTCTAGGCAGTCGGCGCTAAAAGCCGGGCTGATAATGGCTACATCGGTAATACCCTCATCAGGCAGGGCTTCAAGGGTTGCATCGGTGTAAGGCTTTAACCACTCGGCTTTACCAAATCGACTTTGAAAAGTACTAATTACTTTGTCTTTATCAAGGCCCAGTTTTTCGACAACTAAGCGCGTGGTTTGTAAACATAGGCAATGGTACGGATCGCCGCGCTCTAAGAAGAGTTTAGGCATACCGTGATACGAAAAAACAATTTTTTGTGGCATACCATTCGCTTCTAAATCCTCACTAATACTATTAGCAAGTGACTCAATATAACGGGTGTTTTTATGATAGCCATTAATAAAGTGAAGCTCTGGCACCCAGCGCCATTTACGCAGTACGCTTGATACAGCATCGAACGTTGAACCCGTGGTTGGGCTAGAATATTGCGGATACATTGGCAATATAATAATACGCGTTAAGCCTTTATCACGAAGCTCCTCAAGGCCGGCCTCTATTGAGGGATTACCATAGCGCATAGCCATTACCACTTCAGTATTGGTATAACCTTGTTCTTTTAATAAGATATTTAGCTTTACGCTTTGTTGGCGAGTAATGTGAGTAAGCGGTGAGCCATTTTCGGTCCATATACTTTCGTATAATTTAGCCGAACGCTTAGGGCGCACACGCAAAATAATGCCATGTAAAATTATCATCCATACTAGGCGTGGTATTTCTACAATGCGTGGATCTGATAAAAACTCACGTAAGTATATACGAAGCGCAGCAGCTGTTGGTGCATCAGGGCTACCTAGGTTAGTAAGCAGTATTCCCGTTTTTTGGTTAAAACGCCCATCATGGGGATTGTCAGTAACCGCAGAAAATCGCGACACAGAGTGCTCCTTCAAGCAAATTCAATAATGTATTTTATGCACATTGTAACGAAAAAAACTGCCGTTTAGATCAATCATTTAGCAGTTTTAACCATAATTCTAAATGGGGCTGGTTTTTTAGATTCTAGTTGCTGCAGTTTTTCTATCGATTTACGGCTAAATACATGACCTTTAGGCAGCAACATTATACCCGAATGGCTGTGCAGAGCATGGCCGAGTATCATTTGATCTTTGAGTTCATGAGCATTACAAATTAGTACTGATCCTGCGATACTTTTTTGTTCGTGTAGTTTTGCATGGCTTGCTTCAAGCGCACGAACTATTTTAGGGTGGTAAAACGAACCACTATAAAGTTTTACACTTTCGAGTGCGTCCTCATGGCGCTGCTTTTCATCGCTTGCATTGCTCTGCTCAAACGCATCCCAATAGTCGCGCGCTAACCCTAATACCATAGCCCCTATCGGTATGTCGTTTCCAGCAAGGCCTTTGGGCATTCCATTTCCGTTAAAACGTTCAAACTGATAATAAATAGCATCCGACAAATCGTGTAAGTGTATTGCTGGCATTAGCATTAATTGTGCAGTACTTGGATGAGTATAAAAGGTCTTACGTTGTTGCTCATTTAGCCGATTTAGCGGTTTTTTATAAAGTTCAGGGTCCATAGCAAGCAAACCTATTTGTGCTAAATAACCCGCCATTGGGGCAAGATCGATGCTTTTTTGCGACAGATTTAAGTAAAGCGCTATTTGTGTGCAGGTATTTGCAATATTTTGTGCTTTGTTGCCATCAAGGTAAGGGTTTGCGTTAACAAAATTATATAGCAGCTCAACGGTTGATTTGTGCTCTTGTTTTTCGCGCTCGTTGGCGTCTTCTAGCTTTTTTAAAACTTGTTTAATTTGTAAGGTGCGTTTTTCTACTCGTTGCTCTAACGTGTTGTTTAGCTCAAGTAGTTCTTGGTTTTGTGCCTTAACTTGTGTTTCTAATTTTTTGTTTTGCTTTTTTAGCGCAAATTTTTCTAGGCTATCTTTAATGCTTCGAAGTAATAAGTCGTTTTGCCATGGTTTTTGAATGTAACCATTTATTTGCCCTTGGTTAACAGCCGCTAGGGTTGTTTGTATATCGGCGTAACCGGTTAATAAAATGCGTTGAGTGTCGGGTGCCAGCGCACGCGCTTTTTCTAAAAACTCGGCACCGTTCATTACTGGCATCCGCATGTCGCTAATAATTAAACCAAATTCATGATTTTTAAAAAGTGTTAGTGCGTTTTGCGGATTATCGCAAACAATAACCGTTAAGCCATTTACTTCAAGTAGTCGTGTTAACGTACGTAGTACTATTTCGTCATCATCAATACAAAGTACATCAACCTGATTCATTGGTGTGTTTGGTGTTGCTTGAGTCATTGCGCCGCCTTTAAATTACTTCTGGCTAAATAATAGCTTAAAAAAACATCCGTGACCTGTTTATGCTTACCTTTTATATAGAGTAGGAGTCACCTAATGTGGTTATTATCTATAAGTAGATAAATGCTCACACTAAAGTTGCAAATTTGCATGTAGACGACTAAACGTTAAGTATAAAGTTATCTATATGGATGAAAGGAATGAATGGATCAGATGGTAATTTTGAACGTGCTTTTTTAAACGAACAAAAGCTGCGCTTGGCCGCAGAACAATTACTCAAAGATAAAAGCACCGTTTTAGTTGCCATAAATAATGAATTACAAAAAAAAGTAGCCGATTTAGAACACCAGCAAATGCTGTTTGTGCAAACCGAAAAAATGGCAACCTTAGGAACGCTTTGTGCAGGCGTAGCCCATGAAATAAATACCCCGCTTGCCTATGCAATGAGTAATATAGAAAGCTTACAAAATTCTACTCCTTTGCTTATCACGTTGCTAAAGCTTAACGAGCAATACTTAAACAACGAAATTAAAGAGAGCCGTTTTAAACACGAAATAGACATACTCAATTTACAGTATCCGTATGCGTGGCTTTATAACAATTTGCAGGGACAAGTTAACGACAGCGTTGAAGGACTCAAACGAATAAAACAAATTGTGCATGACTTATTAAACTTTGCCCACCCCTCCTCCTCGCAAGATAAGCAACTAACCGATGTAACAACGGGTGCTAATAATGCTTTAAGATTATTAAGTAACAAACTCAAACTATGCGAGATAAAAACGCGGTTTGAACCACTACCACTTATTTGGTGCAATTTATCGTCAATTAATCAAATTTTTGTAAATCTATTAATGAATGCTTGGCAAGCATGCGAGCTTGATTTAGAAAAAGGCTGCATTATTGAGGTCAATATTTTTGAACTAAACACAAATATCTGTATTGAGGTAAAAGATAATGGCTGTGGAATGAGTGAAGACACAATAGCGCATATGTTTGACCCTTTTTACACAACAAAAGAAGTTGGAGAAGGTACCGGTATGGGTATGACACTTGTATACGCTATGGTGAGCGATCATGGCGGAAAAATAGAAGTTAACAGCACATTAGGGACAGGTACGACCATCCGCTGCCTATTACCTTTAAAAGCGTAAACTAACGAACAAAATCACAATGTAAATAAAAAGTTAACAGATCTTTTTTTGAAGTTTAATGCCCTTGTAGCGTGTATTTTAATCGATTAAAGGTGGTTTTTTCTTATCTTGAAATTTATTTGCATACTTAGACCAAATATTTAGTTTTTTTCATTTCTTTTTGTTTGCATATGTTGCTAGGATGTTTGCAACAGGTTATGAGCACCATAACCACACACATATTATAAGAACACAAAAAAACAGGGTCATCACTATGCCAACATACCGTTTAAACACACTTGCTGTAGCCGTTGCTTTCGCGTTTAGCGCACCAAGCATTGTTAACGCAGAAGAAGCACCAGTGCAAGCTGCTAAAAACATTGAGCAAATATCTGTATTAGGATCGCGTGTATCTAACCGTACTTCTACTGAGTCTTCTTCTCCTATTGATTTAATTGACGCAGATGATTTAACCAAAGGTGGCTTTACCGAGCTTGGCCAAAGCCTTCAAGCGACAGCGCCTTCATTTAACTTTTCGCGTACACAAGTATCAGACGGTTCTGATTTATTTAGACCCGCCACACTTCGTGGCTTACAGCCAGATCAAACTCTTGTATTAGTAAATGGTAAACGTCGTCATAACCAATCAATTTTTGGCCTTAACGGTACAGTAGGCGCAGGCGCTGCGGGTACCGATATGAATGCCATTCCGCTAACGGCCCTTAAAGGCGTTGAAGTATTACGCGATGGCGCAGCGGCGCAATATGGCTCTGATGCTATTGCAGGCGTAATTAACTTATCTCTTAATAACTCAACCGGTATTACAACGGGTTTTGTACAATACGGCGGCACAAGTGAAGGTGACGGCGACACTATTTCAGCAGGTTTAAACCGTGGTTTTGAATTAGGTAACGAAGGCGGCTTTATTAACCTATCGCTTGAGTACCGTGATGCCGATGGCACTAACCGCGCCGAGCGTGATACGGGTGGTTCGCTTAATGTTGAACCAGGTACGTTAAGTGAAGATGTACGCTGGGGCCAAGGTAACTCAGAAAGTGAATTTACGTCGTTATTTTACAACATGGCATTACCAATGGGCGACGGCGAGCTTTACTCGTTTGGTGGCTACTCAGAGCGCACGGCGCTGGGTAATGGTTTTTACCGTAACTTTAACGAAGCCTCTAAAAACGTAACTCAAGTATATAGCGATGGTTTTTTACCGCGCATATATAACGAAGCACAAGATATTTCAGTCGCGCTTGGTTTTAAAGGCGATATAAACACAGATTGGAATTACGATGTATCGGCCGTTTATGGTGAAAACCAATACGACTTTACATCACGTAATACATTAAACGCTTCTTACGCGGCTGAGTATTTATTTAACAACCCAAGTGCAAGCGATGCCGATATTGCAGCAAACTCAGGCCCTAGTGGCGGTTACTCAGGTGGTTTTAGATTTGATCAAACAACGCTTAACCTTGATGTAAACGGTATTGTAGATATTGGCCGTGGTGAACCTTTATATGTAACAGTAGGCGCTGAATATCGTAAAGAAAACTACGAAATAGTACCTGGCGATGAAGCATCATACGCCTGTGGACTAGCAAATATGGATACCTCGTACCCATCAGTAAACGATCCAGACCAATTTGCACAGTGTGGTTTTCAGGCTTATAACGGCCTACGCCCTGAAGCGGCTAACGACAGCGACCGTAACAGCTACGCAGTTTATGTAGACGTAGAAACAATGATCACCGACGCATGGAACGTAAGTGGTGCGCTACGTTATGAAGATTTCTCAGATGCTGGGGATGATTTAATTGGTAAATTAGCAACACGTTATGAATTTTCAGATGACTTTGCAGTACGTGGTGCGGTATCTACTGGTTTTAGAGCACCATCACTTCAACAAAGTGGTTATACAGCCTTTACAACTAACTTAGGTTCAGACGGTACATTAACGCAGTCGTTCACTGCAAACACCGGTACAGCCTTCCCAAGTGCGTTAGGCGTAGATAGCTTAGAGCTTGAAACTTCAACAAACTACAGTGCTGGTTTTGTTTACGATGTAACAAGCGAGCTTTCGTTAACGGTTGATTTTTACCGCGTAGAAATTGAAGACCGTATTACACTTGGCAGCTTACTTACCGCTGACGACGTATCGTTTAGCTCAGAAGCAGTTGCAGCCCTACAAGCAACAGGAGCTGTGCAAGCTAACTACTTCTCAAACTCGGTTGATTCTACTACGCAAGGTGTTGATATTATTGCATCGTACCGCACTGAAGTTGAAGGCGGCAATTTAGGAGTAACCTTTGCGGGTAACCTAAACGATACTAAAATTGACGGCGTAAACGCTGAAGACGGTATTCCTGAAGCGGTTGCTTTTGATGATTTACAACGTAGCTTTTTTACCGACGGACAACCTAGTGAACGTGCAACGCTTACGTTTGACTACGAGCGCGATGCCTACACATCAACCATTCGCTTTAACTACTTTGGCGAAACAGACGTAAAATACTTTGGTAATGACCATATTTCATTACCAGGTGAGCTTTCGCCAACGGGGTCGTTTAAACCAACAAGTACGGTTGAATCTGCTGTGTTAGTTGATTTAAATGTTAGCTACCAAATTAACGACATGTTTGCGCTTTCGGTAGGTGCCGATAACGTATTTGACGAAACACCAGATGAATTAGGTGATGACGAAGTACTTAATTTTATCACCAACGGCGCATTTAAATACCCAGTACGCGCATTGCCATACGGCTTTGACGGCAGAACGTACTATGCAAAAGTAAGCTTTAGTTTTTAATTTATAAAGTAAACTAAAGTAATATTAAGCGCAGTTATTAACTGCGCTTTTTTTATACTTTTTTATTACTAAAAAAGTACCTGTTGGGCATTAAAAATACTTGCGCGGTTGAAAATTAAGCCTACAATCGCCATCTCTTAAATAGGCTAATATAAAAGCCTTTTTATTATTTAACTTAAAATAACCATTGGCTGATAGGAAATATATGACTAAAAAATCTAAAGCAAAAACCGCAAACACCAGCGCGGTAGACACAGGGCGAGGCGTTATAAACCATAATGCACTAGCGGCGATGGTCACCTCTAAATTATTTAAACCACAAGTAGTTAAAGCTAAAAAAGGCAAAGGCTCGTTTAAACGCAGCAACAAACATTCAGGACAAGAGTCCTATTTAATCGCGGCTTAAATAGCACCGATCAAATAGGGCTTTTGAATATAGTAAGCGAGGTTTTATACCTCGCTTTTACTTTTAAAGCATTAAAGCCACGTTACACGAGCGCGAAGTAAATTCGCACCTACAAGTTTGTAGAGCACGGTGGTTTAAACTGCTGTGCTGAATTTTTAACTGTTTGTGATGGGTTTTCACCAAATAGTTGCGTGTAATCTTTAGCAAATTGTCCCGCATGCCAAAATCCCCAATTGGCTGCTATTACTGAAATTGGCTTATCTTGGTTTAATTTTTTTAGTTCCCGCCTTACATTATTTAAGCGTGTTAAACGTAAAAACCGCAAAGGGTTAATTCCTAAAATACTCTCAAAGCTATATTGAAGTGTGCGCCTACTTACAAAGGCGAGCTCGCACAGCTCGGTTATGGTTATTGGGTTTTGTGGATTTGTGGCCACGTAATCTTTTACTTTATCTACTACGGCTTTTCTATGTTTATAACTTGGCGCAATATTTTGTTGTGGATTATCTGCTTGTAATAAGTGTAGTGCCAACATGCTTAGCATATCTTGTTGTGATTCGGTTTTAAGTCCAAAGCCCTTGCCTACAACCATGCTATTAATTATTTGCCTTGCCGTTTGTAATGATGAGTTGCTTACCGATAAGCGAGCTGATTGGGCAGATGACAGGTTTTTCAATGTTACGCCTTGTAGCTGCGCCATATATTCAATTGAATTCCAATCGATTACCAAACCATAAATATTAAATTGCTCAGGGGTTATCAGCTCAAAGTCATTATCACTTGTACGGCACATAAATTGATTACTTGCCACACTTAGACCATTAATCTTACTTTGCTGCGACTGACAAGGAATGCCAAGCCAAACAGAATTGGGGGCGATGTTACATTGCTGACGAAGCGCTCGCTCGGTGTATTCTTTAAACACATGAATATTGGCGTAATCTGTTTCTTCAATAAAACCATAAAAGCTGCCGTCGCTCATTTGATCGTATTTTTGCTGCCATTGAGTAAGGCTATGCGCTTGCTCGTCTATATCGTGTGTTTGCACCTTGCTCTTTAGTGGTGCGTTGTAGCTACTTTGCTGCGCCATATAGGGGATGCTCTTTTTCGTTACACTTTTATTATGGTTAAGTTAACACCGCTTTGCGTATGTAACCAATTGAATTGGATTAATAAATAATCTTTTGCCGAAATTCGATAGTTACTTGGTACAAAATAAGCTGTCTTGTAACTATTGAAAATTGATTTATAGCTAAAGATGCAGCAAAACCTATACCAAGGTTTATCATATTAGTTATGTGGAGTAAATCATGGGGCAAGCGTACAGTTACACTTTAGGTACACACACTTATAAATTCAAGAACTTAGCCCAGTTAATGGCTAAAGCAACGCCGCAACGTTCGGGTGATCGCTTAGCGGGCGTAATTGCACAATCAGCACAAGAACGTGCTGTGGCACAAATGACATTGGCCGATGTACCTCTTAAAACATTTTTAAATGAGGTACTTATTCCCTACGAAGATGACGAAATTACACGCTTAATTATTGACGAGCACGATGCCAATGCCTTTATGGCTATTGCACATTTAACCGTAGGCGATTTTCGTAATTGGCTTTTAAGCGACTTTGCAACACCCGCTATACTTGCAAGTATAAGGCAAGGTATTACGCCCGAAATGGCTGCTGCAGTTAGCAAAATAATGCGCAATCAAGATCTCATATTAATTGCTAAAAAGTGCCATGTTACAAGTGCTTTTAGAAACACTATTGGCCTCCCTGGGCATTTATCTACACGTTTACAACCCAATCATCCAACTGACGATATTAACGGTATTGCTGCATGCATGCTTGATGGGCTGCTATACGGTAATGGCGATGCCGTAATAGGTATAAACCCAGCAACCGACAACGTTGCCCAGGCCATTAAATTAATGACATTAATGGATGATGTTATTCAAAAATACGCCATACCGACGCAAAGCTGTGTGCTTACCCATGTTACTAACACTATTGAATGTATAGAAGCTGGCGCACCGGTTGATTTGGTATTTCAGTCGATTGGCGGCACGGAGGCTACTAACTCAAGTTTTGGTTTTAATTTAAATACCTTAGCTGAAGCGCAAGATGCCGCTTTGAGTTTAAAGCGCGGCACTGTTGGCAATAATGTGATGTATTTTGAAACTGGGCAAGGCAGTTCGCTTTCAGCAAATGCGCATCATGGGCTTGATCAGCAAACGTGTGAAGCTCGCGCTTATGCAGTTGCTCGTAAGTTTAACCCGTTACTGGTTAATACCGTGGTGGGGTTTATTGGCCCTGAATATTTGTTTGATGGTAAAGAAATTACCCGAGCAGGACTTGAGGATCACTTTTGCGCTAAGTTACTAGGCATACCGATGGGGTGCGACGTGTGTTACACCAATCATGCAGAGGCCGATCAAAACGATATGGATAATTTGCTAACGCTATTAGGTGTTGCAGGTTGCTCGTTTGTAATGGGAATACCTGGCTCTGACGATATTATGCTTAACTACCAAACTACGTCGTTTCATGATGCATTATATGTGCGTCGAGTTCTTGGCTCTAGACCCGCCCCTGAGTTTGAAGCATGGCTAAGCAAAATGAAAATTATGCAAAGCACTACCGATATCACACTTTCAGATACCTTACCTCCCGCTTTTGCAAAACCTCTGGGTGCAATTGCTGGAGGTGGCTCATGAAATCACGTTCAAAACCGACCACTCCATTAGATAACTCAGTAAATGAGCATAAAAATAACGGTAATGTAGTGCACAACCCTTGGAGTGATTTACGGCGTTTTACCGACGCCCGTATTGGGCTTGGTCGCGCTGGTATAAGTTTACCAACCTCAGAAA
The DNA here is from genome assembly GCF_030408075.1 of Pseudoalteromonas sp. APC 3358. Taxonomy (NCBI): domain Bacteria; kingdom Pseudomonadati; phylum Pseudomonadota; class Gammaproteobacteria; order Alteromonadales; family Pseudoalteromonadaceae; genus Pseudoalteromonas; species Pseudoalteromonas sp. APC 3358. Next base: position 498,525 of record NZ_JASDCE010000001.1, on the reverse strand, counting down.
TGCTGGCTTTTCAGCTATCTCATGCACAAGCGCGTGATGCGGTGAGTTTTCCGCTTGATATTAACGCAATGACTGAGCAACTAGGCAGTATTAGTGCTCTAAAAGAGGTTGCCCCTCCCCTGCATTTACACAGCCAAGCCGTTGACAGGGTTACTTACCTTCAGCGACCCGATTTAGGCCGCAAACTTAATGAAAGTAGTAGGCAAGTACTTCTCAGCTATATGAATAAACAAAAACACACTACGCAGGTTAAATACGATTTAGCGATTGTAGTGGTTGATGGACTTTCGTCGTTGGCGGTACAAAAAAATGCATACCCATTTATAACAGAGCTATTAACGCACCTTACAACAGACAAGCAATTTAAAATTGCTCCCATTACTTTGGTTGAGCAAGGGCGAGTAGCGATTGGCGACGATATAGGTGAGTTGCTAAATGCGCAGGTGGTTATGGTGTTAATAGGAGAGCGCCCAGGACTTAGTTCGCCAGATAGCCTTGGCTTGTATTTAACATGGGAGCCCAAAACAGGACTTAACGATGCGTGTCGTAATTGCATATCGAATATTCGCCCTGCAGGCCTACCTTATACAGAAGCGGCGAGACGCGCACTGTACTTATTACGTGAAGCTAAAAAACTGAAACTAACTGGGGTTAATTTAAAAGACCGCACACAAGATGATGTAATTGAGCATCAGGTTTCAACCACTAACTTTTTAATTGCTGAGTAATTTTAATTAAAAACACATGAAATAAAAAAATAAAAACTAAACATCAACGGAGAAAGGTTATGTCTACTAATAATACAGAGTACCTTGCTAAAAGACAGTTAAAACGTGGTACTGCGGGGTGGTTATTGCTCGCAGGTTTGGGTGTGTCGTATGTAATATCGGGTGACTTTGCAGGCTGGAACTTTGGTATCGCCGAAGCCGGTTGGGGTGGTTTTGCCATTGCTGCAGTATTAATGGCGGTTATGTATTTAGCGCTTGTACTATCGCTTGCTGAAATGTCAGCTGCAATACCTGCTGCAGGCGGTGGTTATAGTTTTGCGCGTCAAGCTATGGGGCCAGCGGGAGGCTATTTAACCGGGCTTGCCGTATTAATTGAATATGCCTTAGCACCCGCTGCTATTGTTATTTTTATTGGTTCGGCAGTTGAAGCCCTCACCGGGTTTAATGGCCCATGGGTATATGCATTATTTTACTTACTATTTGTGGGAATTCATTTAGCGGGCGTAGGAGAAGCGCTTAAAGTAATGATGGTAATAAGTGGTTTAGCGGTATTAGCTATTATTGCAACGGCTTTTGTTTTAATCACAAATTTTGATGCATCGCGCTTATTTGACGTCCCCGTAACAAATGCAGTGGGAGCCAGTGAGTTTTTACCTTTAGGTTGGTACGGGGTTTGGGCTGCATTACCGTTTGCCATGTGGTTATTTTTAGCGGTTGAAGGTGTACCGCTTGCTGCAGAAGAAGCAAAAGATCCCGCTAAAGATGTGCCAAAAGGCATTATTGGTGCAATGATCTTTTTGTTATTTACTGCTTTTTTAGTTGTTGTTTTAGTACCTGGTGCTGGCGGTGCTGCTGCAATGGGGGCAAGTGCTGTACCTTTAGTTGATGCATTAAATGCATCCGGTAGTGAGGGCTTAGCAACCGTTGTAAATATATTAGGGCTTGCGGGTTTAGTTGCTTCGTTTTTCTCTATTATTTATGGTTATAGTCGCTTAGTGTTTGCTTTATCTAGAGCCGGTTATTTACCACGTTCGTTGTCGATTACGACTAATCGCAAAGTGCCAGCACGTGCGTTGATTGTACCGGCAGTATTTGGCTTTTTAGTATCACTCAGTGGTGAGGGTGACTTAATACTTGCAATGGCAGTAGTAGGTGCAACGCTCTCGTATGCATTAATGGCGCTGAGCCATATTTTACTTCGCGTTAAACAACCTGATTTACCTCGCCCGTACAAAACTCCAGGTGGCGTAGTTACGTCAAGTATTGCTTTAGTACTGTCGCTTATAGCGTTAACGGGTGTGTATGCGTTTGACCCTCGTGCATTTTTATACACTATGGTGCTGTTTATTGTGGGCGCCGCATATTACTTTGGCTATAGCTCAAAACACTTAGTTGCTAAAAGCGCTGATGAAGAGTTTGCAATGTTGGCAAATGCAGAATCTGATTTAGAAATGGCTAAGTAGGTATTAATAGTTATTAAATATAAGTGAGGCTACCCCTCACTTATATTTTTATACGTACAATACGATGTAAAAATAGTGCCTGCATGTAGGCATCAAGTCCTTTATCTACTTTATTAATACCGTTTAAAACTAAAACTTTATGTTGCCGCGTAGCGCTTTGTTTTGCCCGTGTTTGGTTTTTTTGTCCATGCGCTTTCGCTGTGAATTACGGCTGGGCTTGGTGGCACGACGCGCTTTATTAACAACGGTAGCACTAAGTATTAAATCTTTTAAGCGCTTAAGGGCATCTTCTCGGTTTAGCTCTTGCGTACGGTGGCTTTGCGCTTTAATTATTAAAACGCCCTCTTTGGTAATTCTTGTATCATTTAAGGCTAGCAAACGCTCTTTATAAAAATCAGGTAATTTAGAGCGATTAATATCAAAGCGTAAATGAATGGCACTGGCTACTTTGTTAACATTTTGACCACCGGCACCTTGCGAACGAATAGCCGTAAGCTCTAGTTCCCATTCATCGATAGTGACAGTATTTGAAATTGTTAACATTGTGTTCAGCTCTATTTGTCAAAAATGTATTATATCATCAGTACATTAGCTTGTGGTGAATGAACTAAATTCTTAGAACTTAAATAAATTCTCATAAATTGTACTATAAAATCAGCCAATATATTATTTTGTGTTGGCAAGTGTTGCTTATTAGTTTCTAATTGGCACAACTTTAATACTAGGAAATGCTCAATGAAAAAAATACTTGTATCACTTAGCTTATTAGCAATGAGTTTCTCAAGCCTTGCAGTAGATATTAACGAAGGTCAACTTCAAAGCTATATGAAAGCACTGCCAGCTGTAACGAGCTGGGCAAGCAGCCAAGAGTCTTTAAAAGACTTAGACTTAGCAAGTATGTTAGGTGGTTCTGCAGATCAAAGTGTTGACGAGCAAAGCTCTCTAGCTAATAGCGCACTAAGCATGATTAAAGAGCAAGACCTATACAAAAGCTTCGCGGGTGTTACAGGCCGCTACGGCTTTACACCAGAGCAACTAGTAACTGTAGGTTCTGAAGTATCAATGGCTTATATCGAAAACCTTAAATCGGGTTTATCTGCTGATAATCAAGAAACAGCGAATAAAGTAATGGGCGGTTTTCAAAGTATGAAAAGTGCTAAAGATAAAGGCGCTAGTTCGTTAATGGGTTCGTTTGGTAAATCGTCAAGCGCAGCTGAGGAGTCTACAGAGTCTTTAGTAAGCGAAAGTAACCTTGAACTTGTGAGCGAATACATGCCACAACTACAAAAGCTTTTTGCACTTCTATAAGTTTTATTGTTTTATAAGAAGGTGGCTTTTGCCGCCTTTTTTAATGCCTAATTTTTATATGACTTAGATAAATTACAATATTTTATAAGTAATACTGACCGGGACTATATGCAAAAACGGGGGAGTAAATTATTACTCCCCCGTTTTTATTTAGCGTACAGATTATTTAATATCGAATCTGTCTGCGTTCATTACTTTTACCCATGCATTTACAAAGTCATGTACAAAGCGCTCTTTGTTGTCGTCTTGTGCATAAAACTCAGCAAGTGCGCGCAATATAGAGTTTGATCCAAATACTAAATCAACGCGTGTTGCAGTCCATTTAGTAGTGCCACTTTTACGGTCTACTATATTGTATAAACCTTTTTGAGTTGGCTCCCAACGGTTTGACATGTCAGTTAAGTTTACAAAGAAGTCGTTGGTTAATGAGCCTACGCTATTTGTAAATACGCCATGTTCGCTGCCAGCATAGTTGGTACCTAGTACTCGCATCCCACCAATAAGTACCGACATTTCTGGTGCACTTAATCCCATTAGTTGGCTGCGCTCTAGTAATAACTCTTCCGCTGACACTGCGTAATCTTTTTTCAGCCAGTTTCTAAAACCATCGTGAATGGGTTCTAGTACATCAAACGATTCTGCATCAGTCATTTCGTCTGTTGCATCTCCACGTCCTGGAGCAAACGGCACGTTTACATCAACACCGGCTTGTTTTGCAGCTTGTTCTACGGCTGCTGTACCACCTAAAACAATTAAGTCGGCGATACTAACAGGTTTACTCAAGCCAGCCTGCACTTTTTCAAGCGCACTAAGTACTGATGCTAAACGTTCTGGCTCATTACCTTGCCAATCTTTTTGCGGTGCTAAACGAATGCGTGCACCATTTGCGCCGCCACGTTTATCAGAACCACGATAAGTACGTGCGCTATCCCAAGCTGTATTTATTAAATCAGCGGCACTAACACCACAATTTAATAATGTGGTTTTTAAATTGCTAATTTCGTCGTCTGTTAATGTGTAATCAACGGTTGGAATTGGATCTTGCCAAATTAAGTCTTCGCTTGGTACGTCAGCACCTAAGTAACATGATTTAGGACCTAAATCGCGGTGAGTTAGTTTAAACCAGGCACGTGCAAACACGTCTGAAAAGTAGTCAAAGTCGTTATAAAAACGCTCAATAATTTTACGGTACGTTGGGTCCACTTTCATGGCCATATCAGCATCTGTCATCATTGGGTTTAAACGAATTGATGAATCTTCTACATCGACAGGTTTGTCTTCTTCTTTAATATTAATAGGCTCCCACTGATGAGCGCCTGCAGGGCTTTTAGTGAGTTCCCATTCGTAGGTTAATAAAAGCTTACAGTATTCGTTATCCCATTGTGTTGGGTGCGTAGTCCATGCGCCCTCTACACCTGATGTAACTGTATCGCGGCCAATCCCACGGGTTGTAGTGTTATTCCAACCAAGGCCTTGCTCGTGTACGTCAGCTGCTTCTGGTTCTGGTCCTAAGTTTTCTGCTTTGCCATTACCGTGCGCTTTACCTACTGTGTGTCCGCCTACCGTTAATGCGGCGGTTTCTTCGTCATCCATTGCCATACGTGCAAAAGTTTCGCGAATTTGGGCCGCTGTTTTAAGCGGATCAGGAATACCATTTACACCTTCAGGGTTGACATAAATTAAGCCCATTTGTACTGCGGCTAATGGATTTTCCATGGTATCTGGTTTATCTACACTTTCGTAACGACCGTCACTTGGCGCTAACCATTCTTTTTCAGCTCCCCAGTAAACGTCTTTTTCAGGGTGCCAAATATCTTCTCGGCCGCCGGCAAAACCAAAGGTTTTTAAACCCATTGATTCGTATGCCATGTTGCCCGCTAAAATAATTAAGTCGGCCCATGAAAGCTTGTTACCGTATTTTTTCTTTATTGGCCAAAGTAAACGGCGCGCTTTGTCGAGGTTACCGTTGTCTGGCCATGAATTTAGTGGCGCAAAACGTTGATTACCTGTACCACCGCCCCCTCTACCATCGGCTAAACGGTATGAACCCGCTGAGTGCCATGCTAGACGAATCATTAAACCGCCGTAATGTCCCCAATCGGCTGGCCACCAATCTTGGCTATCGGTCATTAAGCTTTTTACGTCTGTTTTTAGCGCGTCAAGATCGATTGATTTAAATGCTTCAGCGTAATTAAAGTCGCTATTGTATGGGTTTGATTTGGTGTCGTGCTGATGAAGAATGTCTAAGTTTAGGGCATTTGGCCACCAATCAGTATTGGGATTAGACGTTTTAGTATTACTGCCGTGCATGACCGGACATTGGCCTGCTTTAGGGTTGCTCATTCTGGAATCCTTATAATAGAAAAGTAAAATACTTAATCAATCAGTATCGTTGTTTATGTATTTATAACTTTTTAAAAAGTAACGGTTATTTTTATTTAATCGGCTTACTTATTATTTAGTGTGCCTGCCTAAACACTTACGTATCCTTAATATAGGCGCATAAATTATGCTACGCCAGCCTCAACATACTATTTAAAACGATTGCTCCAATTTATATTTTTGATTGGCCTTTTGCTAATGATGTATTTAACAATAGCTTTGTAATTACGTTCAAAATAATAGTAAAAATAAATCTGATGACGCTCGTGTAAGGTATTACGTAAGATAAAAAAACAAATTAGTGAATTAACCTTAACCTTTTTACTAGACCTGTGATCGAATTGAAAAATTTCGGCGTAATGGTATGTGAAGGGTTTGAAAGTGGTTTTAATTTATTTTAAGCGCACATTGGAATACCCCCCTTCACCATGAAATTGTAGTTATATAGTTATAATTATAAAGGTGCATTACTTAAGCCCAATGCACCTTTACTTTATAAACCGAATACTTTGAGTATTCTTATATTTTTAACTAATTGAATTGAATTAAGTATTTGTTCATAAAGATTCAGTTAGTATGAAGTTGTTCTCCTGTTAATCCCTACGACATATTGTTGTTTTAAGCAGTTTTTGCCAGCTCATATTGAGCTGGTTTTTTTTGCCTATTTTTTCTTAAAACCACCTAAGTATTAGCAAAATGCTCATGCTTTAACCTGTTATTGCTAAGCTCACTAGGCTAAAAAATTCTTACAACTATTGCTCCTATCTAAATTAGGTCAATTTTAATCCTGAAAAGTCAACGCGCCCTAGTGCCATTCAGCCCTGCATGTTAAAGTTATTACAGTAATTAATTTAATTAGGCGTACCGATGCGTTATTACCTATCTACACTTTTTGTTTGTTTAACTTTTTTTTCGGGCATAGTAAATTCTGCTGAACAAAAACCAGCAGCCCCTACAGCACAACAAGAGCAACAAGCCCTCAAACAACTTAAAGAGTCTATGTTTAAACCGCTAATGGAGCGCTACATACTCGACGAGCTAAAAGCCGTAAGGCAAGATCAACAAAAACTCCGTGAGGATGTAACTAAGCAAGTTACTCATGCACAGCTTGATACTGCAGATCGCGCATTAACGTACACTACCGATACTATTAATAATGTATTTTTTATAATTACCGCTACGGCTTCTATTTTGGTTTTAGTGGGCTGGAACTCATTACGCGATGTTAAAAACAAAGTAGAAGATATTGTAAATACACGTGTAAGTGTAATTACTGACGAGTATGAAGACCGATTAAAAATTCTTGAAGAAAAACTACGCGTACGCTCAGAAGAAATACTCAGTAACCAAGAGCGCATATCGGTTACCAACGAGGTTCATTCGTTATGGATGCGTGCCAATTTAGAAAGTGATTTTGCTAATAAAATTGAAATATTTGATGAGATTTTAAAACGCAAACCAGAAGATGTTGAAGCCATTGCTTATAAGGCCGATGCGTTATTAGAAATAAATGAAACAGCACAAGCCATTGAATTGTGTAATCAAGCCATTGATATAGATAGTGTCTATGGTTATGCCTATTGGCAACGAGCATGTGCTTATGCGCTAACACATAAGCATGCTGATGCATTAGCCGACATTAAAATGGCACTTGAATACTCTCCAAATTTACGTAATGAGCTATTACATGAGAGCGCATTTGCAAGCTTACATGACAACGACAGCTTTAATACGATAGTAGCTGGTGAAGTTGTTTAAGCACTCAGTATTTGGCCTGTATGATTAGGCGCAATATCATAAAAAAGGGCCTTGGCCCTTTTTTTGTTTTTAAAGGTTATGTTTGTTGTGTAATTAGAAGCTTTACTGCGCTCTACAAACTCTGCTCTACCGTAGAGTTAAGACCTAAAGTGATTAATTCACAAAGAGGTTTAGAGACGCTGCGCTTTTAGAGAAGAGCTTTGAAGTTAAAATAATCAGAAGTTGTGCTTCTAACATGAGCAACAAGTCATACTCTAAACTTGGTATAAACACTTCTATTCGCGCAGGTTACAAGCTTTTAAAGCAACGCTTGTACTTTTATAATGCCGAGTCAGCATTGGTTTTGCTCTTCTCATTTGCTCCTCTTTTTCTTCTCTGCGTGCATACTATTTTTAGGGCTGTTATACACAAATAGGTTTAGAGACGCTGCGCTTTTAGAGAAGAGCTTAGAAGTTAAAATAATAAAAACAATCAGAGACTGTGCTTCTAACATGAGCAACAAGTCATACTCTAAACTTGGTATAAACACTTCTATTCGCGCAGGTTACAAGCTTTTAAAGCAACGCTTGTACTTTTATAATGCCGAGTCAGCATTGGTTTTGCTCTTCTCATTTGCTCCTCTTTTTCTTCTCTGCGTGCATATTTTTTTTAGGGCTGTTATACACAAATAGGTTTAGAGATGCTGCGCTTTTAGAGTAGTTAGCTTAAGTAATTAGAAGCTGTGCTTCTCGCGCGAGCAAGCTCTGCGCCTACAACACAGCAAATCACGTCAAAATCCGATGCAATATTGTATGGTGGCTTATTTTCTTCAGGCATAAAAAAAAGCCGCATAAAATGCGGCTTTGGAGGTTTAGTCTCACTTCACTTTGGGCGTGTCTCCAAAACTTAGTGAATACGTTACCAAGGAACTGTTATGTATTATTTAAGCTATTGACTCTAATGCAATTTTAACCATTTCGTTAAACGTGCTTTGACGCTCATCAGCAGGTGTTGCTTCGCCAGTGATTACGTGGTCACTTACTGTAAATAATGCCATTGCGTTTGCGCCGTATTCAGCTGCAACGCCGTATAAACCTGCTGTTTCCATATCTACTGCTAGCATGCCTAACTTGTCTAAGTCTTTATAGAACGAATCATCTGCTTGATAGAATGTATCTGTCGTAAATACGTTACCTACTTTTGCTTTAATTCCTAGCTCTTTAGCAGCGTTTACGCCGTTTAAAAGTAGGTCAAAGTTAGCAATAGCAGCAAAATCGTAGCCACGTACGCGTGCACGGTTTACGTTTGAATCTGTGCTTGCACCTTGTGCAAAAATTACGTCACGAATTTTGATATCTGTGCCAATACCGCCACACGTACCAATACGTATAATATTTTTAACGCCAAAGCTTACAATTAGCTCACGTGCATAAATAGACATTGATGGAATGCCCATGCCTGAACCCATGATACTTACTGGCTTACCTTTGTAAGTACCAGTGAAACCGTACATGTTACGAACGCCTGTAACTTGTACTGCATCATCTAAAAAGTTTTCAGCAATATATTGCGCACGTAGCGGATCGCCTGGCATTAATACTGTTTCGGCGAAATCACCAACGTTTGCACTGATATGCGGAGTACTCATTAATTGTTTTCCTTTTTATTTGGCGTTTTTAGCTCATTTAAAAAGCTGTCGCCGTAATCAAGCGCAGATAAGCTAAACCACTGTGCCAGTGTTTGACCTATATCTGCAAAGCTGTTGCGTTCACCTAATGGTGTGTTACTCATACCTGGCTGGTATGCAATAACAGGTACGTATTCACGAGTGTGCTCAGAACCTGGAAAGGTTGGGTCACAGCCATGATCTGCAGTGATCATTAATACGTCATCTGCTTTTAACTGATTTAGTATAGTTGGTAAATAGTCATCAAATTCTTTTAATGCTTTTGCGTATCCTACTGGATTACGACGATGACCAAATTTTTCATCAAAATCAACTAGGTTAGTAAAGATTAAGCTACGATCTGGCGCGCTTTCCATTACTTCGCTAGTTTTTTCTAGCAAGTTCATAAGCCCAGGTGCTTTGTGCTTTTGGGTTATGCCCTGATGCGCGTAAATATCTGAAATTTTACCAATACTAATTACTTCGCCGCCGTCTTTTGCTAGTACATCTAGCAATGTTGGTGCAGGCGGAAGTACTGAATAGTCACGACGATTACCCGTTCGAGCAAAGTCTTGGCTATTTGAACCCAAAAATGGCCGCGCAATCACTCGTCCTATATTCATTTCATCAAGTAGCGCCCGTGCGATTTCGCAAACTTGATAAAGCTTCTCTAGGCCGAATGACTCTTCATGCGCGGCTATTTGAAACACGCTATCAGCTGAGGTGTAACAGATTGGTTTACCTGTTTTTACGTGCTCTTCACCTAGCTGTTCTAAAATGGTAGTTCCTGATGCATGGCAATTGCCTAAAATGCCTGGAATACCTGTACGAGCAATAAACTCGTCTATAAATTCTTGTGGGAAACTAGGCTGTGTTTTTGGGAAATATCCCCAATCAAATAACACAGGTACGCCTGCCATTTCCCAATGACCTGATGGCGTGTCTTTTCCGCTAGAGATTTCTTTAGCGTAACCCCATGCACCTTGAGGAGCTTGGCGGTCTGAAATTAAACACGGTTCGCCACCGGCAGCTTCGCATGCATCCACTAACCCAAGTTTTGATAGGTTAGGAAGCGACAGCGCACTGCCTGTTTCGTCGTAATATGCTTTTAGTAAGTGAGCGAATGTATTAGCCCCAAGATCGCCGAATTTATCTGCATCTGGTGCTGCACCGATTCCTAGGCTATCTGCCATTAAAATAATTGCTCTTGCCATTTTGACCTCACTTTGATTCTAGGTGGTTACTTTATCCGCTGATCGAATTTTCCGTACAGGACAAAAGTCCTGTTTCATAAAACCTAAACATTATAAATTTGCACCCTTGAGCGAAGCAAAAGAGATTAATCGTGTCTTTTTTGCTATTGTGATCTACCAACAATATATCTTTCTGTGTGGATGAGAACTTTAGTGACACGAACTACTATTATAGCCATTGCAGGCGCATCAGCGTCGGGCAAATCTCTTTTTAGCCAAACAATTTACAATGAATTGGTTAATGAGCTTGAACCAGGCGCTATCGCCATTATTGAAGAAGATGCTTATTACAAGGATCAGTCGCATTTGCCGATGGCTCATCGTACGCAAACAAATTACGACCATCCAGATGCATTTGAACACGCATTAATGCTTGAGCATTTAACGCAACTTCGTTGTGGTAACTCAGTAGAAGTACCAACGTATGATTATGCACAGCACACGCGTAGCGCAACCACACGCCGAGTGCCAGCTGCTAAAATACTCATTGTTGAAGGTATTTTACTATTGAGTGATAAAGCGCTTAATAAAGAATTTGATATTAAGGTGTTTATAGACACACCTTTAGATATTTGTTTAATGCGTCGTATGCAACGTGATATGGAGCAACGAGGCAGAACATTACAATCTGTTGTTGAGCAATATCAGGCAACTGTTAGACCGATGTTTTATCAATTCATTGAGCCTTCTAAGCATAACGCTGATTTAGTTGTGACTCGAGGCGGCATGAACCGCGTTGCGATTGATATAATAAAAAGTAAAATTAAATATTTACTACAAGAATAACAACGGGAAACATTTGTATGACAACATTTATGAGCTTAGTAGGCATGTGTGTGCTACTAAGCATTGCCTTTGCTGCGTCAACTAATCGCAAGGCAATTAATTTAAGAACCGTTGGTATAGCATTTGCGATGCAAATTGTTATAGGCGGTTTTGTTCTGTTTTTCGAAGCAGGAAAAAATGTGTTAACTAGCATGTCATCAGCCGTCTCGTCGGTTATTGGTTATGCTAATGATGGTATTGGGTTTTTATTTGGTCCACTCGCCTCACAAGACACATTAGGTTTTATTTTTGCAATTCAAGTTTTGCCAGTTATCGTGTTTTTCTCAGCGCTTGTTGCTGTGTTATATCACCTTGGCATTATGGATTGGATAATTAGGATTTTAGGCGGCGGTTTACAAAAATTATTGAAGACCTCGCGCACAGAATCGCTTTCAGCAACTGCAAATATTTTTGTAGGCCAAACTGAAGCACCGTTAATAGTTAAGCCATTTATAGCAACGATGACAAAATCGGAATTGTTTGCAGTAATGGTAGGTGGCTTAGCCACTGTAGCAGGCTCTGTAATGGCCGGTTACGTAATTATTGGCGTAGATCTTAAGTATCTTATTGCTGCGAGCTTTATGGCTGCACCAGGTGGTTTCTTAATGGCCAAGATGATTGTGCCAGAAACTGAAACGCCTAGAGATAACTTAGCTGATTTAGATTTAGATGACGAAGATAAGCCTGTAAATGTAATTGATGCAGCTGCATCAGGTGCTGCAAACGGTATGCATTTAGCACTTAATGTAGGTGCAATGTTACTTGCTTTTGTAGCGCTAATTGCATTATTAAACGGTTTATTAGGCGGTATTGGCGGGTGGTTTGATTACCCAACATTAACGCTTCAAGAAATATTAGGTTATGTATTTGCTCCAGTTGCATGGTTACTAGGTGTGCCATGGGATGAAGCGATTATAGCCGGCAGTTTTATTGGTCAAAAGATAGTAGTAAACGAGTTTGTTGCTTACTTAGACTTTATAAATTATCGCGATACGTTAAGCGCGCACACACAAGCAATCGTTACTTTTGCTTTATGTGGGTTTGCTAACTTATCATCGATAGCCATTTTACTAGGTGGGTTAGGCGGTATGGCGCCTAGTCGGCGGAAGGATATCGCACGCTTAGGGCTCAGAGCAGTGTTAGCAGGATCTATGGCTAACCTTATGAGCGCAGCAATTGCTGGGTTTTTCCTCTCGCTAGCTTAGAAACTTATTGAGATGAACACCGGTGTTGCAAAACAAGAGGATAGTGCTTTAAGGGGTTAAAGCTCTATCTGACTTGAACGATACTTCACCAAGGGCCGCAAGGCCCTTTTATCGTTTTAGGCCTTAATTTTTAGCCTCAACTACTTCTAACCTCGAACCACCTATCTATCTAGCCCCCTTTATAGTTATACATAACTCAAATAAACCAATATCTTAGTAACAAGTTCACATAAATAATTTTTGTGTTTTTCATATTTTCAGCCACACTTATTATTACTTAAGCTAACCGAATGACGATTCGCTATTGTGAAATATATTCTTTATTCTCTTTTTTTAATTTGCTCTGTGTATGTTCAAGCAAAGGAAGCCCTGCTTGTTGTTACAGAGTTAGCACCACCAAACCAAGTATTGATTAATGGCGAGGTAGCAGGTGAAGGTACTCAGTTTATTAGAGATATATTTGCTGAGGCTGATCTCACACCTAACATTCAAATGTATCCTTGGGCACGTGCTTATAAAATTGCAGATGAGTTAAAAAACACCTTTATATACAGCCTTGCACGCACTGTAGAGCGAGAAAATAAATTTTATTGGATTGGACCAGTTGGACGATTTGAGCTGGGCTTTATCGGCCTATCAGAGCGAAATGATCTTATTATAAATAATACTGAACAAGCAAAAGTGTATAAAATTGCAATGCAACGCAATGACTTTTCAACACAAACCCTCACGAAACTTGGATTTGAAGTTGTTTTAACCTCTGATATTCAAAAATCATACTCTTTACTATTAGCTAAAAAAGTAGATTTAATTGTAGACGATCCTTTATATATGCGGCAGATGAGCGACTACCTAAAGCTCAAACCAGCACACTTAAGGTTTATCTATAAAATAGATGAGCTAACAATTGATGCTTATTTAGCTGCGAATAAAAAAACAGATATGCGTTTAATTGAAGCGCTGCAAGCTGCATTTTTAAAAATAAAGCAAAATAAAGGGCTGCCTTACGAAAGATAAATCATTGAAGGTAAGTATGCTTATGGGCGACAAAATCATCTTTCATTTTTAACTTTTTATATTCTTCATAAAATTGCTTTATGACATGCTCTGGTACTGATTTATTAAATGCAATGTAATTGCTCACAAGCTTAGGAAGAAGTAATTCTTGCACTTCACTGCGTCAGTTGCTTTATATCCAAAGAGTTCTAGCTATACTTTATTGTAACTTTTGAACCTAAATTAGATCTATTTTTCTTTTTAAAAACAAATCCATATATTGTTTTCGCCTCCAAACATTAGTAAGTTTTCGCCCGCTTTAAAACCAATTTTATATACGCCTAGAGCTGAATTTTTTTTTCGGCGTAAAATTTAGACCGCATACTTAATGGAATTGGTATAACTTACTTATCAGCTTTGAGCTTATAAAAGAAAGTTTGACTCGCGCCAGTGGCCCAGCCCAATAAAATGGTGGGTCACGTTCGATGTTTTTAATTATTGAGACAATGCCAAAGTAAGGGGCTTTTAAACTAAGTTATAAGCACGCTTCCAAGGAAGCAATTTAAACTCGCAGGTTATATCAATAGCTGTGCAAATATCTTTTACAATATCGAGAGTACTACTAACAAGCTGGTCTTTGTCGTTTTGAATTTGTTGTTTTGAAATTATAAGGGAGAAATGTTCGGTATAAATTACAAGCTTAAACTCACTTGCATTAGCACAATGGCTTAGAAGAATAGAAAAACGAATATTAGGAGGGGCTAAATAATAGCAATATCATTTAGTTAATTTACAGTGATAATGGGCGTTGCTTGGTTTGAGTCAAATTTCAGACACAAAAAAAGCGCCTTAAGCGCTTTTTTTCATTTTACTTAAAAAGTAAAATTATACAGCTGTGATGTTATCAGCTTGTGGACCTTTTTGACCTTGTGAAAGAGTAAACTCTACACGTTGGCCTTCAGCTAAAGTTTTGAAACCTTCGCTTTTGATTGCTGAGAAATGTGCGAAAACGTCTGGGCCATTTTCTTGCTCGATGAAACCAAAACCTTTAGACTCGTTAAACCACTTAACTGTACCTGATACGATGTTAGACATTGTAATATCCTGAAATAAAAATAAAAATATGCTCATAAGAGCGGGTGTAGCAAAAAATGAGATGGTACTTTAAAAACTTCAGGACGGTACTACAAGTATTACTTATATCGAAATGGAGATTTATAGCTTACATGCTTTCTTTCTAGCTGCGGCCCACTATATAGAGTTTAAATAATATGTCAAGTACCTATCTATAATCAGAATGATAAACAACCAAAACAGCTATCATTGGTTATTAAAATTCAAATTCTAATGCGAGCCTAAAACTATGGTTTTTTTCTGATTGGCTTATCTCAGTGATGAAACCCGCTTCCCATTTTAATTGCTTTTGCCCATCAAAGCGCTGTAAACCTATAAAGCCAGGCCCTATACCAATAAAGTCTTCACCTACGTAAACCTCTATAGAAGGCTGGAAAGCAGAGCGATATCGATAGCGATATTGTGCTCTAAACTCACTTTCCCATTCGTTTTTAATGTCTTGCCCCCACTCATAAACCAAAAAAGCATTTAGCGTAAGACTTGTTTTTCCAAATTCTTTTTCGATCACAAAACCCGAGGTTGCCTCATACACATCTTCGTTATGCTTTTTTTCAAGCTCAAATAACGCGCCCCAATCAGCCCATAATTTACCTTGTTCAATTAATTGCCAACGTAGCTCAAGCTCATAAGCTTCTAATCCAAAGTCGCCGTTATCGTCTCGCTCACCAACTAAATAGCCTTCGAGTGCCATTGTATCGTTAATAGCACCACCGCCACCCAAACGCTGCGCTAGTATGTTGCCACTATCTGTTTGGTGCGACACTAATCGCCACTCAAACTCACGCTCAAAAGGCAAAACATAGGGGTGATATACCTTATCAACAACAATACCATCGGCCTTTGCTTGGATTGAGAATACCAACAAACAAAGAGCGGTAAAACTAAGCGCTGAATATAGGTTGAGTGCTTTCATACACGTTCCTTAGTTATTGAAGCCGAAATAACATAACAAAGTAATAAAAATAACACGCTGCTTGTACTATATATAAGTACACTCATTAAATCAGGAGTGGCCTCGTAACCAACAAGAGCACGCAGTACGCGGCCTAGCTCAGAGTTTTCGCTTAACAAATTACGTAAATCCCACACTGTTGAGGTGTTTGTAATTAAATCTATTTGGCTTGCCAAATCCAGTGCAACTAGTAACTTAGCCGCGCTGTTAAAAGCAAGCAAAGTAAAAAGCGGGTACATACCAAAACGGTGCTTAATTGCATTCATTAAAAAGTACAGCAATACGCTAAAACTTAAACAAATTCCCACACCTAATAAAGTGCCAATAAATAAGCTTTGCCCTGCATCATTATTTTGCCAAAAACTGGTGAGGTAAATAATATAATGGCTTAAATACAGCGTTATTATGCTTATAACTGCGATATAAAATGCCGCTGACTTTTGCTTTAGTGCAAATACCAATACAGCAATAAATATAGTAATACATAGCCCTATTTGTGAGTACTCTAACCCTTGGTGTTCAAACCACTGGCTCACCCACGACGCACTTTGCATGTACAAAAACGACATTATCGCGCCTATTAATAAAGCAGACCCTATTTTTAAAGAGCTTTGTTTTTTAACTACTTGTAGTAATACTAATAAAATAGCCACTGGTAGTAATTGGTTAAGGCTCATGACTAAACTAGTTATTAGCATGCTGCGCCCCTTCATCGTTAACTATAACAACGCCCCTTGCTGTATTTGGCGAAAACTCACCAAAAAACTCGTAATGCCCTTTACTTAGCGGCCCTATATAAATAATGCTTTTACGATTTGGGTAGAGTACTTTCTCTCTGTTTAGATCAAAGCTATCAAACTCTTCTGGTGTGCTGTCTTGGTTTTCTATCAATAGTTTTACTTTTTTATTTGTGGGAATAATTATTTGTGAGGGATAAAACAAATGATCTTTTAAAATAATAAGGTACTCTTTACTCGCCGCGTTAAACGACAAAAATAGCAAACAACAAAGACATTGATTGAATAAACGTTTAGTCACTTTTTACTCCTGTAAAAGTAACCTTAACGGTTAGTCCGCCTAAAGGGCTATTCGCTAAATGAATACTTGCGCCATAAATAGCAATTATGTGTTGAACAATCGCCATACCTAAACCCGCACCTTGCTCGCCTGATGGATGTTGATCGCCACCTACGCGATAAAAGCGATTAAATATTCGCTCTTTTTGCTCTTCAGTCATGCCCGCACCAGAATCATCAATTTGCCAACTATAGCTGTTATTACTTGATGCTAATTTAATTATTATTTGACCATTATTGGGGGTGTATTTTATGGCATTGCTAAGTAAATTAGCGATGAGTGTGGTTAATGTAAACTCATCACCATTAATTACAAAATCATCACCTTCGAGGCTAATCGTTTGGTTTTTTTCATCTATTTTGTCGTATTGCTCCGATACAACTTGTTGAGTAATCGTTAGCAATGATTGTTCGCTAAACTGCCTCTGCCATTGTTCAGGCTGAGTGCGCCCTAAAATTAGCATTTGTTCAACAATATTACTTAAGCGATTAATGCCCTGCGACATAGCTTGGAGTTCTTGATGGTTTTGCGAGTTGCTTTGCTTACTAGCTAAATTGTGTACATTAATTTTTAAACTACTGAGCGGGGTACGTAATTCGTGAGCTGCATCTGAGGCAAAAAAGCGCTCTCGTAAGTAGGCAGTTTCTACGCGCTTAAATAAGTCGTTTAAACGATTAATAACAGGTTTAATTTCCTCGTCGGTTACCTGCCAGTTAATTGGCGTAAAGTCGTTTGCTTGGCGAGTAGCCAGCTGCTTAGATAATCGAGTAAGAGGGGCTAATGCGTATTTAACAAAAAAGCTAATAAAAATAGCAAGCAGAGGGACTGCCCATAGCATAGGTAACATTGCAGATAAAATAACGGCTTCAGCTAATTCAAACCGCTTTGCCATAGGTTCAGCAACAATGACTTTACGGGTATTTTTTCTCATCACAAACACTCGCATACGCTGCCCTGCTATATTGGCAGTTTGAAAGCCCTCGCTAAAACTAATTTGGTTATTCGTTAAACTCGATGAGCCACTAAGTAAACTATTATTTTGCCAGATTTGATACAACAACTGAGCACTATTATTGCTTACTTGTACTGCATTTGTGCTTAGTGCTAATGGTTGTTCAATTAAAACGCCAGCCACTATTTTAAGTTCATTATCAAGCAATTTTTCGCCGTGGCGCATGCTTTTTTGATAGCCTTTTACTAATGCTAAAAAGCAAGTTAGCACCATCATTGAAAGTAAAATTAAGGTCAGACGTTTACGAATAGACATTTTCAACCTCGAAAGATAAACACACCCTAACGCTTACCAACCACGTAACCAATGCCACGTAAGGTTTTAATAAAATCGCTAGGGAATTTTTTACGAAGATGATGAATATGCACCTCTATGGTATTAGAGCCAACTTCTTCACCCCATTGGTAAAGTTTGTTTTCGAGTTGTTGTTTTGATTGCACCCTTCCCTGATTTTCCATCAGCGCCTTTAAAAGCATGTATTCTTTTCGCGGCAGTGTAAGTGACTGCCCACTTAGTGTAACTGTATGAGCTGATGTATCCATTACCACATCACCACAGCGCAATAAGCTTGATTGTGTTTGGTTAATGCGCCGACTTGCTACACGTAAACGGGCAAATAGCTCAGCGGGGTCAAACGGCTTTGCAAGGTAATCGTCAGCGCCCATGTCAAGCCCTTGGACTTTGTCATCAATACTGCCGCGAGCAGTTAAAATAACCACCGGAATAACTTTTTTTTGTGCTTTAATATGCTTTAAAACTTGCGAGCCGTCGCCATCAGGTAATCCTAAATCGAGAATAACAAGCTCAATCTCACCACTAGAAAGGCACTCTAAGGCATGCTTAACTGTGCCACTATGCTCTACGCTGTAGCCCTCTTGACGCAAAGAGCGAATAAGCCCTTGCGCCACTAAATGATCGTCCTCAACGAGTAATAAATGCATTATGTGTTTATCTTTTTAGTTTTTTATCTACTTTTACCAATAGCTGGCTTATTGCTTGTTGGCGATATTCATCTGCTTTTGCCCGAGTATCACGAATGCCCGCAGCTTGTGCTACAAGTAGTCGTGCTTTAGCTTGTTTATAATCGCCTTCGTCATACAAATATTCACCGTATAAGTAATTAGTATCAATGCCTTCGAGATTAAAAGCGAGCGCTTGTTTAAATAATTTTTCAGCTTTGTCGTCATCACCAAAACCAATTGGCCAACCGGGTACTTTGCTATAAAGCGTTGCAAGGCTTGCGTAAGCTGAGCCATTTAATGCACTGCCATCTATTGAGAGTGCATTTTCGAGTGACGTTTTTGCCTCTTTTGCTAAACCAAGTGCACCCAACCCGCCTTTTGCGCCTGCAAAACTGGCTAACACAATACCATTCCAAATATGTGTTTGTGCCGAGTTTGGGTAGTTTTTAACAAACAATGCACTTTGCTCACTTAGTTGCGTAAACGCGTCTATTTGCGCATCATCTTCAAGTTCGTAATTAGCAATTGCCCACTTTTGTTGAATAGAGGTTAAGTCTTGTGTTTCATCTGCGTGTACTGCGGTTGCAAATACAGTTGTTAATACTAAATAAAATGCGAGTATAAATTTATACATAATTTTGCCCTTGTGTGTTTGTTAACTTAAAAAACGTTTAATTTTAGGAAGTTGTTTTGCAATAGCGTTATCAACAACGCTTGGGAATGCGCCATTTATGCGTGCAAATAATTTTTCAGGAAAACCAATAAAACGCCTTGTTTGATTCGAATTTATAAGTGCTAATAACTCTTGAGCAACTAATTCTGGCGAGTCCATTTTATTACCGAGTTCTTTATTCATTGCACGCGCTTTACTGCTATTAATAGATGTATCTGTTGCTCTAGGCGCTAAATAGGTCACTTTAACGCCTAAACCATCCAACTCACGCGAGAGCGCTTCTGTAAAACCACGTAAACCAAATTTACTGGCGCAATAAAGTGTTTGAAACGGGTAGCCAATACTGCCAAACGATGAGCCCACGTTAACAATGGTGCCTTTGGTATACGCTAACTGCCCTAAAAATAGCTGGCATAATTTAATAGGCACCGACAAATTAGTAATGAGCATATTATCTATTTGCTCATTACTTGTGTGCTCTAAGCTTTGCATTGTATTTATACCGGCATTGTTAATAAGTAACTTAACGCCGCCGAGTTGCTTGGCTTTTATTGCTAGGTTAATGCGTGTTGTATCGTCGGTTAGGTCGCCTATAAATATTTCACTGTCAGGGCATGCACGGCTCAGTTTTTCAAGGGCTTGGGTATTTCGCCCTACAAGCAGTAACTTCCACCCTTTTGCATATAGGGCTTTAGCAATCGCTTGCCCTATTCCGCCTGTTGCGCCAGTGAGCACACATAAAGCGCTACTCATGCCAATTTACCTTGTGCACTTGCTTTAAAAAACGGTTCGTCATCGAGCCCACGAAATATATCGCCGTATAAACGATAAAAGCGCTTTGCACCATGGAGTATGGCTTGTTGATCCGCCTCATCTGTTATTTGGTTCATTAGGTTTTCAAAAAACTTTACATGCTCTATATCAAGTGCGCCGTGAGAGGTTAAATAACTAAATGCTTTTTTAGGTAAGCCCACAGCATTTGCAATATTTGAAGCTGCGCCATCAGCAAGCGCTATAGAAGTGCCTTCAAGCACATGCACCATGCCAAAAAAGCTCAATGGATTTTTACGTGTAATGGAGTCGTACGCATACGACACCATCATTTCGGTAGCGTATTGCGGCTGACTACACCGCACTGTCTCTTTGTCAAAACCACAGGCTGCAATATCATTGAGTACCCACTCTTGATGGCCTATCTCTTCTTCAATGTATTCTGCGACGGCTTCGCGCAGCCACTCTTGATCGTCGGTTAATCGCGCACCAACCGACATCATTAATGGCACGGTGTGCTTAACATGGTGGTACGCTTGCGCTAAAAACGAGGCGTATTCTTCAAGTGATGCTTCGCCTTTAAAAACACGCTGAATAATAGGCGCTGCAAGCAAGTAGTTTTGCTCTTGTTTAGTTTGCTCTTTGAGGGTGTTAAAAAAATCACTCATTAATTACTTCTCCAAGTCGGTAAAATTGATCAAACACAGCATGGTACTGCTTACTTATGGCATCTCGTTTTGGACGATTATTTGTGGTTAATAATCCTTGTTGCATACTTAATGGGGCAGTTAAACGATGCCATTTTTGAATTCGTGCATAGTCGGGTAGTTGTTTATTAATTGCGTTAATGTATTGTTCTAACACTGGGTTACTTAGCTTTGAATCGGCATAAATAATGGCGGTTAAAAAAGGTCGACCTTCACCAAACACAACCGCTTGTAAAATACCGCTTTGACTTAGTAATAGTGATTCAGGCCACTCGGCACTGATATTGCGCCCCATGCTGGTAATAATTAGGTTTTTTAGGCGGCCTTTAATAAATAAAGTATTTTTACGCTGATCGACCAGATCGCCGGTTGCATACCACTGGTTTTTGTCGTGAGGTTGATGATTTAAGTAACCTAAAAACAAATCGCCTTTTATAAAAAGCTGGCCATTTTCAATTTTGGTTTGAATATGAGGTAACACAGAGCCTGCACTGTGAAGGTTATCGTTTGTGGGCGTATTTAAACTAACTACAGATGCCGCCTCAGAAAGACCATAACCTTGGTATACCGGTAAATTTAAGCTACGCGCTTTGGTTAATAGCATTTCGCTGACACGCGCACCACCTACTGCAATAAACTGTAACGACCTAGGCGGTTGCCACCCATCTTCTGCAAAAGCAACTAAGCATGCTAATAGTTCAGGCACTAAAATAAGCGTATTTGGCTTAACTTTATCAATAGCAGCTATAAGCTGTGCGGGCTGTTTTAATGCAGTTCCAACAAATCCTAATTCATTTAACGGCATTAAATGCACTGTACCGCCACTTTTTAAAGGGGCATACACACCGGCTATATTTTCAAGCAATACAGCAAGCGGCAATAAACATAAATGAACAGGCTTTTTAATATTAATTTTATCGCACAGAGATTGGGCTACCTGCATTTGACTCTTTGCAGATAAACACACGCCTTTTGGTTGCCCAGTCGATCCTGATGTAAACGTTACTTTTTGAGTTTCTGGAAAATAACTGACGGGTTTAACTACAACGATTTCGTAAATATATAATGTGTAAAACTCAAATAAAGTAATCGATGCAGTCGGCTCCCAAAGTAAAGGGTTTAGCGTGTCGCTAATAAATAAATGTGCGCCGCATTGCGCTAGTACATATTGAGTTTGTTGTTCACTAAAAAAGTGAGCTATTGGCACAGCCACTTTATTAGAAACCGCTGTAGCGGCATCAATAACAAGCCAAGCTGGCGTATTATCGAGCTTATAAGCGACACATTTGCCGTTAAAGCCTTGTAGTATTTTTACTACTTTTTGTATTTGCTGGTTAAACTCATCACCGTTAATTTCAAGTGTTTGCTCTTTATTATGGGCAATAATTAATGGCGATATTGAATGTGTATTATAGTAATTCATACGTTCACCAATGCATTTACCAAAGAATTGATATTTGAGTGGTTTTGCTGCATCAAACTATAAAGCATTGGGGTATTTAGTACTTGTTGGTGAGCTTGCTCTAGGCTCACAATGCATACTGTTGGTTGGTTGGCGTAATAGCTGCCCCACTTTAATGGGTTCTCAACTACAAAACTGCTCGCAAGTGCAATTTCGGTACACGTAACACCAAGTAAGCGCAATAAAGCACGCACCTTGTTGGTTGCACAAAACACTAAATGTTTTGCCCCCACACTTTGCAGAGCTTCGTTAACAATAATAAAATGTGCAAGTGTTGCTCTTCGGTTTGTAGAGCAGAGATTACCAAGTTCAAAAATTTTATTGCGAGAAATACTTTCATCTAAAAAATCTTCAACGGGTGATGCTAAATATTGCTCAATAAACAATGGCGAAGTTGCTTGCCTTAGCCCTAACGTGCACTTTCCTTGCTCGGTAACGTATTGGCAAAGTAGTGGCATAAAAGAAGTAAGCTTAGCGTTATACGCAACTAAAAAACCTTCTTTCACTGTATTTTCGAGATTTTTTCGATGCACATCATTAATACGAGCACTAATAAACTGACTGTTATTTTGTGTTAAATCTAATGATGTAGAAGTGTGGGCTAATTGCATAAGCTCGCTCATTTAAACCTGTTTATATTTCAGGGTTTAAACTTAACGAGTGAAACTTAAAGAAAACTTAAGAAAAAATTAATTTAAATGAAAAAGCGTCTTAAGTGTTAAATCGCGAGGGCCTAGGCAAGCTAAATAGATCAGAATTCAACTAACTAACAAATCGCTATAACAAAACTTCTTTTTTAAATTAAACTTAGGTCAACAGGCTCTAGCAGCTTTGTATGCATCACGTTAGTATGGTGATCTATTTAAGTTACATAACGATAATTACATGAGCATAAAAACAAACGCGTTAATTTACTTTTTAGCTTTTTGCAGCGGCTTTTGCATAATGGGCATTGAGCTTTTAGGTGGGAGAATTCTTGCCCCCTTTTTTGGCAGTAGCGTGCATATTTGGGGCAGTATAATTACTGTGTTTATGCTTAGTTTATCTTTTGGGTATTTACTTGGTGGTAAACTCAGCACTAAAAATGCATCCCTTACCAAATATGGTTTAATATTTTTAATTGCCAGCATTATGGTTGTGCCTATTACATTATTTTCGCAGCCTATAATGGAATTTATATTTACCCATATTGAAGATAGCCGCTATGGCTCACTCTTAGCGTCAACTGCTTTATTTTTTATACCTACCGTTATTTTAGGCATGATCTCGCCCTACTCTGTGCGCTTACTGGTAACAGATAGCGATAAAAGCGGCCAAGTGGCTGGGCGTTTATACTTTGTAAGTACGCTTGGCAGTGCCCTGGGTACTATAATTACCTCGTTTTACTTTGTGCTCGCGTTTGACGTGAATACAATTATTAGCGCCTTTGCTTTAACGCTTGGGTCACTGGGTTTAGTCGCGATTGCTATTAATACCTTGGCTAATAATAAGGGGCTTGCTCATGCTTAAATATTTGCTACTGCCATTAATTGTGTTTTCAGGTTCTGCGTTTAGTAACGTTATTCATGAAGAACGCTCGCTTTATCGCAATATTATTGTTGAAGAAACGAGCGACTTACGTTGCCTTAAATTTAATACTAAAAGTAGCCAAACAAGCCAAAGTTGCATGTATAAAAGCAATCCCGACAAACTTGTTTTTAATTACACAAAATTGACGTTTGCGAGCCTTTTAGTAACCGACAACCCTAAAAGTGTACTTATTATAGGATTGGGTGGCGGTACACTTTCTAACGTTATTCATGAGCTATACCCCACTGCAAATATTCATAATGTTGAAATAGATCCTGCAGTAACTAAAGTTGCACGCGATTACTTTAACTTTATAGAAAACGACTTAGTGACATCAAGCGTGCAAGATGGCCGTATTTTTATAAAGCGCGCCGCTATTAAAAAGCAAAAGTACGATTGGATTATTTTGGATGCGTTTAACGGTGACTATATTCCGGAGCATTTGCTCACTAAAGAGTTTTTTGAAGAAGTACAAAGCGTATTAGCCGATGGTGGCGTTATTGCCGCAAATACGTTTTCAAGTAGTAAACTTTATGAGCATGAGTCGGCAACTTACCACGCTGTATTTGGCGACTTTATAAATGTAAGCCGCGAAAATCGCAGCAACCGTATTATTTTAGCGGGGCTTAAATCAATACCGAGCGAAGCGCAAATTAACACGCGTGTTAATGCTCTCGCCCCTAAATTAGTAAAATACGGTGTAGATATAAAAGCGATTAGCCAACTTATGCACTTTACTAAAGACGGCCAAGATTGGCCTGCAGATACAAAAGTACTTACCGATCAATACTCCCCAGCTAATTTACTTAACTTTTAAAATCCCCTAAACCTCACCATTTTTTTACAGGTGAGGTTTAGCAAATATTTTGCCACTTCCCGCACTTACACATATTTACTTAGCAAGCTAAGTAATGATAAAATAGTTAGCTTGCTAACTATGTTGGGATGGCTATGCCTACACAAAAACCTTTTCACGAGACGCTCGATTTAACAGTTATCGGTAATATGGGCCGAGTTCATCGCTTATGCCGCGAAGCAGTAACCATTGCTGTTGAGCCTTTGGGGCTTACTCAGTCGCGCTGGACCGCACTAATGCATATAAATATGCGTGGTGAGGGACTAACACAACTTGAACTTGCTAATAGCTTAGGGATAGAAATGCCTTCACTGACTCGCACGCTTAAGCAATTAGAGGAGCAATCGTTAATCGTTCGCCGTGTAGACAAACATGATAAGCGCAGTAAAAGACTCTATTTTACTGAGCAAAGTGATGCCATTTTACATTCATTGCAAGAGACCATTTCCGATATAAAAAATCAGTTATACAGCGGTTTATCTGTTGAGCAGCTAGATGCCATTGCATTTGGTTTGATCAAAATAGAGCAAAACGCCCTTAAATGTATTCAAGTTAATAAGTAAGGCTAAAAATGACACCGGATCAAAAGTTTGCACGCTATGTAAGGTTTTCTCTCATAGGGTTTATCTTAGTATTTATTTACTATTTAGTGGCCGATATGGTTTTGCCTGTGACACCACAGGCACGTGTATACCACCCTGTTGTGCAAATATCACCGCAAATTAGTGGCCGAGTCACTAGTGTGCAAGTTAATAATAACCAATCAGTTAAAGCGGGCGATATATTATTTAGTATCGATGAAGGCCCATATAATTTAGCCAAAGAGCAAGCTCAACTCGCGCTTGATGATGCCAAATTACAAAACAAGCGTCTTGATACCAATGTTAAAGCCCTTGAAGCACAAATTAGTGCCGCAAATGCTAAGCAGCATGAGCAAAAGCTATTAAAAAGCAGAGGCGAAAAACTCTATACTCAAAAGTCTATATCGGAGCAAGAGCTTGAAAGCATTCGTGCTAATTTTGAAGCCAGTAAAGCAAATGTTGCGGCTCTAGAAGCGCAGTTAGCTGAAGCAGTTTTAGCTAGAGGTGACTCAGGTAATAAAAACTTAGCTATGCGTCATGCTGCTAACCAGTTAGCGCAGGCTGAGTTAAATTTATCCTACACGCAAGTACGTGCACTAAGTGACGGCGTAGTTGCTAACTTACAATTATTAGACGGCGCGTATGCTGTTGCAGGTAGCCCATTATTAGCTATTGTCGCTAAAAAAGCCGACTTAGTTGCCGACTTTAGAGAAAAGTCACTCTCAAATATGAAGCAAGGCACTCAAGCGCGCGTAGTATTTGATAGCCGCCCAGGTGAAGTTTACGACGCAATACTAGAAACATTTGAAGCAGGTGTTAGCAACGGTCAACTTAGTGCAAATGGTTTACTAAGTACAACAGAAACCAGCAATCGTTGGGTACGCGATGCACAGCGTCAACGTATTCATTTAAAGCTCGTAAATCATCAAGACTTAATAGCGAACATGCCAAGCGGGTCACGTGCAACAGTACAATTATTACCCGAATCGACAATTGGGCAATGGTTTGGCTCTGCACAAATTAGATTTATTAGCTGGTTACACTACATTTATTAATGGAGGCTTTATGACTCAAATTGTTAGCCAAGGCCCACAATTAGACTCTAATGGCCTTCGCCAAGCACTACGCATTGCAGGTGGATGCACCCTTGGCTTTACTATTAGTAAATTAATGAACTGGCCTAATGGTATATTTTTTACCGTTTATCCTATGTTGATATTGGGCATGGTACCTACGTTAAGTCGTGGGCTTATAAATCAATTTATAGCATCTGCTGCATTTAGCGCGCTTATAGTGCTGATAATGCAGGGATTGTTTTCTCACTTGCCAGTCGTTATGACATTGTTAGTGTTTGGTGTTTTCTGCTTTTTATTTTACCAAATGAGTAGCGGTAGTGCCTTTTTATTTGGCGCTTTAGGCGTGATAAGCCTTTCTATTCAGCTACATTTTTCGAGCTATGTTGGTGAAGGAAGTAGTATTTATCCGTTAATTTTAACTAATGGTTTGGCTATATTTTTAACCGTTGTTATTGGAGCACTAATGCATGGCCTATTTCCTGATGTAACCGCAAGGCCCGGGCGAGTAATGCCAGCTAAAGCAAAAGAAAGTATTCGCCATGAGGTATTGTTATGCTCAACCGTGGCTACGCTCTCTTTTGTGGTTTTTCAGGTTCTTGATTTACAAGACTCAATATCTGCGCAGGCAGCATCTGTGCTTATTTTGTTTTCATTGTGCTGGAAAGCCGCTGGTATGGCTGGTTGGCAGCGAGCAATTGGAACGCTTATAGGGTGTAATGCAGCGTTACTATCGCAACTATTTTTGTATAGTCACTCTGATTTTTTACTTTTTCCGATGGCTATTTTATGGATACTTTCGTTTCTTTTTGCGCGTTTTCATATTTTAGGCGGAGGCATACCTGGTATTGGTTTTGGTGTGTTGACTACGTTTGGTATTTTATTTGGGAACTCACTCGGACCAGGCCAAGATCTTGTTTATAGCGCAATGTACCGGTTTAGCTCGGTATCGGTGGCTATAATATTAAGTCTGTGCGTTGTGTATATTATGCACCATATACTTAATCGGTTTAGTGTAACTCGCCATCATACTTTTGATTAGGTAAATCTTTTTTTATAAAACTAAAGGCTGCAATTGCAGCCTTTTTTATAAGCTTAGTTAAGCTATTTTAATGATATAAATAAACTATAATTTTGTTTTGAATACTCACCAGCGGCTCTTTGTACACAATAAAGCTTTTAGTCTTTTTGGGTGATAAGGAGCGTAAGCACACCTGCTATAATCCCCCAAAAGGCAGACCCCACTGAGAGTAATGTTAAGTTAGATGCTGTTACTAAAAAAGTAACAATTGCGGCCTCCGTATATTTAGTACTACTAAGGGCTTGCTGCAAACTATTAGCAATGGTGCCAAATAGCGCAATGCCCGCCAAAGCTAAAATAAGTGCCTGCGGTAAACTTGCTACCAAGCCAACTAATGTAGCTGCGCACAGCGCCATTAAAATATAAAACACACCACCGGCAATACTTGCCCAATAACGTTTATCATGATTTTCATCCGCTTCATCACTCATACAAATAGCAGCAGTAATAGCGGCTAAATTAATAGAATAAGCTCCAAACGGGGCACTAAGCATATTTACAAAACCAGTAACATTAAGAGACGCAGATATAGGCGCTTTATATTTATGCGCTTTTAAAACAGCAATACCCGGTAAATTTTGCGAGGTCATGGTAACTATATAAAGTGGTAAACCTATGCTAATGCATGCTTGCAAGTGAAAAACGGGTTCAATATAAGCAAATTCGCTCATTTTCCAGTGCAGTGCGCTGGTATCAATATGGCCCATTTGCCAAGCGAGTAGTACACCTATAATAAGCACACTTAACATAGCAAAGCGGGCAAAAAAGCGTTTACCAATAAAGTACATAACAACCATTAAGCCAATCACTAAAGGCATGTCGTTCATAAAATTAAAAACATCAATACCAAAGGTAACAAGTACGCCGGCCAACATGGCGCACGCAAGCTCACTTGGAATACGGTTCATTATTTTTTCAAACCAGCCCGTCACCCCCGACAAAAAAACGAGCAATGCACTGAGCATAAACGCGCCAATAGCCTCGTTTAAGTTATACCCTTGTGCACTTGAAATCAGTAATGCAGCCCCCGTGGTAGACCACGCAATTAAAACAGGCACTTTGTAATAGTACGACAAACCTATTGACGTTGTGCCCATCACTAAACCAAGCATTAAAATCCAACTAGCTACTAAATCGGGTGTGCCTCCAAGGGTTATCACCACCTGATAAATCAATGCAATAGAACTCGAAAAACCAATAATTACAGCCACAAGCCCTGCTGTAATTCGGTTAAGCAACTGATCAGACACCTTCATAAATCCCTCGTAATGCCATTTATGCAGCACACAACATACGTGCCCGATAAATGCATTGCAATTAGCGATTAGTTTACAAAGAGTGAAAAAAATTCACTTTTTATTTTTCATTGTAATTAACGTCAAAAAGTCACTTTTAACCATTGTATTTAACTAAACAAACAAGTACCCACAAACGCGCCAAAGGCCGCATAAACCCTACAAAAAACCAATACTAAAAAGAGTGAAAAACATACCAAAAATAAATATCCTTATATTTTATAAGGAATTATGAAATTTAGAATTAATTCTTTTCGGTTACATTTATTATCTTGATCTAATCCATTTAATAATATAAAACGTAACAAACAGTTAACCAAAAACACTAAAAGAGAAACAAATGAAGAGATCTGTCGTCTTACTAATTGCTATACCATTATCGGCATTTGCAGTTTATGGGCTATTTTTTAATGCAGATGAAACGGGCGAACCTATCGCGCCTGTTGCTATTGATTTTGTTCCTATTGATTTACAAAAAACGCGCAATACACATCCCCCTGCACCTATTGATATGAGTAAAGATCCAATTACCGTTAAACCTATTGTTGCCCCTGACAACAGCTTACCGTTTGAAGAATTTGATGCCGTAAATCGCCTATCCGACAAAGCAAAGCAAGTGCTTATAAACGCAAAAGTTTTACCTACCGACTTACATAACGAAGCCTACATTGAGTTTGATTTAAATTCTTTACAGGCTTTAGAAACTGGCGAAAATTTTGATTTAGCTATTCCGCAAACAGCCGAAACATTCACCGCAGAAGTGACTAATGTGGTTGAGTCTGAAAATGGCGATAAGAGCATATTTGGCAAAATAGTGGGTGTTGATGGCCGCATGCATAATACCGTTTTAACGGTAGGTAAAGATGCCGTATATGGTCAATTTACTGCGCCTTCTGGCAATTATGTATTCGAAAGTAAAGGTAAGTACGGATGGATTGCAGCAAAACGCGATTTATATAAAAGCCACATAGAGCATGATGTAACCGCACCAAAACCCAAATCAGATAAAAGCATCGATATATTTGCACCAAAAATTGATGGCTAACCAATAATCAAAATATAAAAAACAACTAAAGCCGCACTATAAGGCAGCTTTAGTGTGTCTGCTTTTTATGAGCTCAACCAAGTTAAAAACAAGTTCCAACCACAACAAGAGTAAGGAAATACAATAATGAAAAAAGTAATCACAACAACCGCACTGGCTGCGGCATTATGTGCAGCAAGTGTTGCACAAGCAGAAACAATCGATATCGGTATTTTATATACCGACCAATCAGCTGCTGCAACTAGCAATATTGACACTAAAATAAATCAACTAATTGCTTTTAGTAATCAGGTATATAGCCAAAATGGCGTTGATATAACACTACGCTTAGCTGGCAAACAAAACTTAGGTGACTATGCAGTAACGCCGTCTGAGGATTGGTTAGATTCGGTTACAAATAGCAGCTACGTAGATGGTTTACGCAGCGATTGGAAAGCCGACATGATTGCCGTATTAGGTACTGGTCAAAGTGCTGGCAATGGGCTTATTTCATGTGGTTTAGCATGGGTTGGCCAAGGCACTAATGGCAATCTATACAGCTCAATGAGCAGCCGTATGTACTCAATCACTGCAATTGATTGTGGTGCAACTACATTTGTACACGAACTTGGTCATAACCAAGGTTTAGCGCATTCACGCAAACAAGGTGATACGTCTGGCGGTGTATATGTAGATGGCATGGGTCACGGCGTACAAAACGAGTTTGCAAGTATAATGGCTTACCCGCACGTTTACGGTAGCGCTACTCAGTACGATTACTTCTCTAACCCTGGCTGGAGCGTAAACGGTATTGCATTTGGTATTACAAACCAAGCGCATGCAATTCGCACAGTTACTGCTACAAAAACAAGTATTGCTAACTTTAAATAAGCTGCCCAATAAAAAAGTGGGCTAAATAGCCCACTTTATAGTTTTAACATGTTCTTCCCTGCAGAGCGCTTACGCGCTCTTTTAGATTAAGCTAATGCACAACGATTTTTTGCTTAATTGCTGGCATTAATGTTTTACCATTGCCATCTACTTTGTTTAACAATTTAAGTCCCATCACTTTTGCAAGTACTGGGTAAATATCAAGGTTATTTACTTCTTTAAGGCTTATACCTTGTTTAAATGCAGGGCCTACAGCAATAAATGATGCTGCCATATCCTCGGTATATGCATAACCGTGAGTCCCTAAATAGGTTGGTTTTTTACCATTGGTAAATACCGCTGGCGCTGTAGTTTGCACCACAATATCGCCTACGCGAGTGCCTTTATTGTAATGATACGCTGCTAATTGCTCGTCAGTTAATACTGTATAACGACCGTTTGACGCATCTCGTAAACGTGCTTTGTAACCTTCAATATCAGCGTTTTTAGCATCCGGTTGGGTATAAATAAGTAAACGTGGGCCTGTATTTTTAACTAAAAAGTTTTCATCTTGAGGCAGTGTGGTTACATCAATGCTTTTATCTGGATCTATACTCGTCATACCGTGATCCGACACAATAACTAAGTTTACCTCTTGCTCTAATTTACTTAAGCGAGTTTGTAATTGCCCCATTAATTCATCAAGCTGTTTAACTGCATCACGCGTTTGTGGTGCGTCTGGCCCAAATTCATGGCCCATGCTGTCAACTAGCGAAAAGTAACTCGCAATAAAACGTGGGCGCTGTGCTTTTGGTAAGCTTAACCACTGAATAATTTGATCAACACGGCTTTGGTAATCGCTGTATTTAGAATAGTGATAAAAGTAATCTGGTGTCATGCCGTTAAATAATGCATCTGACTCAGGCCAAAAATAAGTAGCCGATTTAAGCCCCTGCATTTTTGCTAAATTCCAAAGCGGAATACCCTTTACCCATGTGCTATCGCCCAATGCTTTGCCCATGCTGTAACAGTCGTTTTTACGCGCTTTATCACAAAAGCTATTATCAACAATGCCATGGTTTACTGGCAGTAAGCCCGTAATAATAGAAATATGATTAGGAAACGTTTTAGTTGGATAAACAGGTATTAGTTTTTGTGCGCGAACACCGCGCTCGGCCATTGCTTTTAAATTTGGCGCGCCGTGTTTTTCAATATAATCCCAACGCAGGCCATCAATTGATACAAGCACCACAGTTTGCTCTTTTGCAGCAAATGCGCTGTTCATTCCTAACATTAGGCAAATTGATACTGCCTTTAAAATCCACTGTTTCATTATAAACACCTATAAATGCACAACAATTACTCAAAAAATTATTTTAAAGCAAGTTGTTACTTTATGATACAAACTGATAGATTAAACCCTGTATATTAAAGACAAATGACTATGTGCTAAAAACTATGCCAGTCATCAATTGTAAAAAAGGACAAGTATAAAGATGACCATAGATTTTAGTAAAAAAATAACGCCAGCGCGTATGTACCGCACCACAGCAAACTTACAGATGGCGCTAGAAAGCGACCGTGGACGTATTATTAACAGTGCCGCTATTCGCAGGCTGCAGCAAAAAACACAAGTGTTTCCGCTTGAGCGCAACGCAGCTGTACGCTCTCGCCTTACCCACTCGCTTGAGGTACAACAGGTTGGTCGTTTTATAGTGCAACGTATTTTTGCTAATTTAAGCTACGAGCAACAAAAAGATTACGGCTTAACCGAGCTAGAGCGCCCGCTAGAAAGCCTAGTAGAAATGGCCTGCCTAATGCACGACATAGGCAACCCACCGTTTGGGCATTTTGGCGAAGCGGCTATTAACCACTGGTTTAATAACAACCTAGCAAGCGTAACACCCGAGCGCTGTAAAGAACCAAACACCGGTATAGGTGTTGTTTTTAAACACCTTGCGCTTGATATTTGTAACTTTGAGGGCAACGCCCAAGGCATACGTATAATTCATTCTTTGCAAACGCTTAATTTAACCTACAGCCAAAGTGCTGGTATTTTAAAATACACTCGCCCTGCTGGGCTTGATGTAAAAGACATTCCGCAAAATAAAAACTATTTAATGAAAAAAGTAGGTTACTACTACAGCGAAAAAAACTTTGTTGAAGCGCTACAAAAAGAGCTCACTATTGAGCCTTACTGCCGCCATCCTGCAAGTTACATAATGGAAGCCGCCGACGACATTTCGTATTGCCTAGCCGACATAGAAGACGCCGTAGAAAAAGACATAATAAGCACTGAGTTGCTGTGCGAAAAACTTAAAAGTAGTTACAAAAAAGTATTAATAAATCTATTAATCGACGACGCTCAACATCAAAATTTTGTAGACAAAGCCGTAGACTACGCACTAGAGCGTGCACAAGCACAACCCTATAATTTTAATAGTGAATTTTTTATATACCTGCGGGTTGCATTGCTACATCCGCTAGTAAATCACGCCGCAAAACGCTTTATCGAAAATATAGAACCTATTTATCATGGCGATTTTAACCAAGCGCTTTTAGAAGATAGAAGCCATCTACATGCAGTAACTAAAACACTAAAGCAGGTAGCGCTTGAGCATGTATTTTCAAACAAAGAAGTCGAAAAATTAGAGCTACAAGGGTATCGCATAATTAATGGTTTGCTCGATTGCTATAAACCATTACTGCTACTAAACAAGGATGACTTTAAGCGTGCACTAAATGGCGATTCACGTTTATTAATAGAGTCGCGACTTGTTAAAAAGCTCTCTAAAAAGCACTTAAATAGTTACCAACACGCAATAGATGCGATGCAAGAAGAGCCCGATCACTTTGCGGCATACGAGTTTTATTATCGTTGTAGATTAATCCAAGATTATATAAGCGGTATGACCGACCAATTTGCTTACGATGAATATCGCAGCCTTATGGTTATTGATTAGTTGTATTACTCTGGATAATTTTTAATTTTGCGCTTAAAATCAAACTATTAATATTTAAGCGCGCATAACTTCATGATATCAAAACTAATTAGATTTACCCTTTGCTTTGCCTTATTTTATAGTGCGCAAAGTGCTGCATACAACGAAGCTATGTGCATTTTAATTAAACAAGAAATGCAGCAAAATAGTAATAATAAAGCGAGTCAAAAATATCGTAAAGCTGCGCGTGATTACAAAAATAACTGTAATAAGCCAAAAGAAATTCAAGCACAACCTAAGCCCCAAATAATAGAGCCTGAGCCGACTATTATTACTCAGCCACAACCTAAAATTGTTGAACCTGCCCCTGTAATTAAACCTACTGAAAAAGCTGTTAAAGAAAGCATCAACGAGCAAACCCTTAATTTAACTAATGATCAAAAACAACAAATAAACGATCAGCTAAATACCAACAGTAACGAAATAGTAATTGATGCAGAGCCAACAAAAGCAGCACCCGAGCAAGTAGTTACAGAGCAAAAAAGCGAAGCCGCAATAGAGCAAGTAAAACCGGCGACGCCAGAGCAAAACGTTCAACCTACGCCTGAAAAGTCTGTACCTGTAAAACCAGCACCGGTGTTAACTAAACCAGCGCCAGTAATTGCGCCGCAACCTGTAGCACAAAGCCCAAGCTCGTTACTTTTACCCACTTTAATACTTGTTATAGTGGTACTTATTGGCGTTATGGTAGTCGTGCGCCTGCGCCGTGCAAAACAAAGTAAAGCGATGGCAAAACCGACTATAGCGGCTCCACCTGAAGTTAAATCAGAAAAAATTGCTACGCCAGCTAAACCTGAAATTAAAGCAACAAAGCCAGTACAAACAACAAAAGAGCCAAAGATTGAGCCTGTCGTCATTAACGAAGCAACTCAAAATAATAAAGCAGTTGAGAGCAGCGTAGCGACAAATGAAGAGTCAGTGGAACCTACTAACACAGCGCAGATCTCAGATGAGCAAAACAACGTAGTTACTCCATCGCAAACAAGTGAAATTGAGTCTGCACAAATGGAGCCAGCAGATACTTTAGAGCAAACAAGTACCGCTACGTTTAACGAAGTAAAACAAAAACCTGAACCTAATACCGCCGAGTTTGAAGCCGCCGCCAAAACAACCTTAGAGCGCATTAAAAATGCCAGCAGCTTTAATGAGCCAGAGGTACGCGACTTTGACCCAGATGCAAAGCCAGTAAAAAAACAACGTAAGCACTATACAGCGCAAGTAACGGAGCCTGCGCCAATAGAAGCTGAACATAACACTGTAGAGCCGGTTATTACTACTCCTGAGCCAGTAACAGCGAGTGAGCCGGTTATAGATTTACACGCTCCAGAGCAAATATCTGACGCTCAATCGACTACGTATACAACCGAGCAAGACTTTAAAGAACCAGAGGTGCGTACATTTAACCCAGATGCACCATTACCTGGTGAAAAGCCGATGCCTAAAAAAGAAGACGCGATACCTGAGCAAGCACAAACAACACAGCTAGTTGATGAGCCAGTAATTGAGCCTAAAAAAGCGGACAGTAACAATCCATTTGCTAACTTGTCGTTAGACTCAAGCTGGGATCCTGACTCAACTGAAAAGCCCACAATAGAAGAGAAAAAACGCGCGCCAAAATCGCAAGCATTAATAGATGCAGAAGAACGCGCTAAAAACATGCAAACCAAATAGTAAGTTTTAAAGTAGCGCCTCATATTTGAGGCGCAGTTTTAGTAACCAAATAATTAACTGCTTTTTTACCCCATATTACTTACACTCTTATCCCATCCTAAAATGCGCCCTAGTAATTAGAAGCTTCACTCCTCGCGCAAACAAGCTCAGCGCCTAGTGCAATATTCAAGCTTGATAGTCTTTTGTGAGCCTACACTTGTTGACGCGATGGGTGCAGAGCATACATTTAACAGGTGGTATTTTTAGACTGGAGTTTACGGCTACGTTATCCGCAGCCATAAATTAAAGTAACTTGGTCAACATGCCCTAATTAAAAGTCCTAGTTAACAGCCCTAGCGGTACGTTTATTTTTAAGCTTTAACCCGCCAATTAATAGCAGTGGCCCTATAAACATAGCAAGGCCATACACGCCACCGGTAACCGCGTATTCTGGTTTATTCAAAAAGCTAATAGCAATTAAAATAGCTAACGATGCATTTTGAATTCCAACCTCAATTGAAAGCGTCAACGAATCAGTTAAATTTAATTTTGAGCACTTAGCAATTAACCAACCAACAACCATTGAACCAATATTAAGCGCTATGCACGCCCAAAATACATCGTTAAATGAGCTAACTAATAAATCGCGCTCTTTTATTACTAGTGCGGCAATCATCATAAGCATAAAAAACAACGAGAAGCGTCTAAAAAACGGCTCTGCTTTAATGGCAAAATCACTTTTAAAATGACGTAACCAAATGCCTATAGCAACTGGCACTAAGGTAATAAAAAATAGCCCTAATGAAGTAGTTAAAATAGAGAAAGTAGCATCGTCTGCTGGGGCAAACTGACTCATAGCAAAGCCAATAATGAACGGTGTGGTTATTATACTAATTGCGGTAGAGGCAGCGGTTAAACTTACCGAAAGCGCTAAATTAGCTTTAGCAAGCTGGCTTACTACATTTGACATAGTACCGCCGGGGCAGGCAGCTAATATCATTAAACCAATAGCGATAGGCGTTGGTAGGTTAAGTAAATAACACAGCCCTAATGCTAATAAAGGCATTGCTACAAGTTGACCTATTAAACCCATAACAATGGCAAGCGGGCTTTTAAATAGACGAGTAAAATCGTTTGTTGTGAGCCCAAGACCCATACCAAACATAATAAGTGCAAGGGCGAGCGGAAGTATTACTTCAGTTAATATAGATGCATTCAAATTAGACGGCCTCGTTTGTTATTGTTTTTAATTGGAGTGTTAATTTTTAAGTTAACTGTAACGCCTCTTTGCAATAGCTAGAAGCATTACTTATTTAAAATAGTAGCAATGCGTTTACCCAGTTCCGGAAGTACATCTTGCTCAAACCATGGATTCTTTTTAAGCCATATATTATTACGCGGACTGGGGTGTGGAAGCACTAAATAATTTGGCCAATACTCACGCCACGATTTTACTAACTCCGTAAGTGGCATTTTTTTAGTCTCCGGTAAATGATACGCCTGCGCGTATTTACCAAGCACTATTGTCAGCTCAATATTTGGTAGTGCAGCCAATAATTGCTCGCGCCATGCTGGGGCACATTCTTTTCTCGGTGGTAAATCACCCGACTTACCCCTACCCGGGTAGCAAAAGCCCATAGGTAAAATGGCTATATTATTAGCATCGTAAAATTCGTCCCTTGTTAGCCCAAGCCATTCTCGTAGGCGGTTTCCGCTTGCATCGTTAAACGGCACGCCTGTTTCGTGAACTTTTATACCCGGTGCTTGGCCTGCGATTAAAATACGTGCGTTTGGGTTAAATTGTATTACAGGTCGAGCCCCTAAAGGTAAATGAGGATCACAGATCACGCATTTACTAACTTGGTCTATTAATTGGTGACTATTCATGTTTATTTGGCCTTAAATGCTTAATTTTTATCCTAAATGGCCATTTAGGATAAATGAGTTGGTAAAAAATCGGTTTATTTTATCTAAAATGGCGATTAGTTAGTAAAATCCTGATCTTTAAGCCTAAATGCCCTACAGCCCTTATAGTACCTAGTGTTCTTTCGCCCATACCGCAAATTCGTTACCACTTGGTTCTGTAAAGTGAAACCGACAACCGCCAGGAAACTCAAAAATAGGTTTTAATATTACTCCGCCAAATGTCTCTACTTTTTTAAAGGTTGCGTGTATGTCGTCGCTATAAAAAATAAGTAATACTGCCCCATGCTGAGTTAGTGATTTTAATGGAGCCTGAAAAATCCCACCATCTAACCCCTCCCCACTAAATGCCGTGTATTCTGGGCCGTAGTCAGTAAACTGCCAATTAAATACATGACTAAAAAAGGCCTTAGTTGCGGGTAAGTCACATGCAGGAAACTCAACGTAATTTAGTTTTTCGTGATCGCTCATCGTTATTTCACTCTTTATTTTTACTCAGTTTATTAACCTTAAGCTTTACATACAGCCTGTGCAATATCATTAAACAATAACAGATCAGTATTTTACTAAGTAATTAAGTAAGTAAGCATAATTTACTTAAAAGTTAAACATCACAAATGAGAATAGCTATCTTTTGTATTTGTAACATATATAATAGCGCCTTTGTTTTATCCTCAGCTTTAAATAAAGGGATTAATTAACTATGCAGGCACCTTTGCACAGTGCGCCATTCGATAAGGTTAACGTAATTGCGCTTATAGTAAAAAGCGTAAGCAGTTATCGAGTTTTGGTATTTTTACGTTTTTTTATTGCCATAATTGGTGGCTATGCCTTTACCTCTGCAAGTACTGCGTTATTAAGTTTTGTATTGCCAATAGCTAAGCAAGACGCTGTACTGTTTAGTGTTTCAATCAGCATTTTAATTTATGCCGTAGTATTTATTTATGCCTTTAGCGTTAAATCATTAAGAAAAGTTTGGATCAGTATTTTACTAAGTACAGGTGCGTTTATCGGATTGCTTGTATTACTAAAGGGTTGGGTATGAAAGACAGCTTTTTCAGATCGATGACTTGGTTACACACTTGGGTAGGGTTACTCGTTTGTTGGTTATTATATTTAATATTTTTTGCAGGAACACTTAGCTTTTTTAGAGACGAAATAACGCTGTGGAATCAACCTGCCATACATAATGTACAAGCCCAAACACAGCGTATAGAAGCGCAAAAACAACAAATAATTACAGGGTTCGATTACTTAGCTAACCATGGAGCTAACTCATCAAGCTGGCGTATTACATTACCTGAGCCGCGTATTCCTTATTTAATTTATGGTTATGCAAAGCCAAAAGAGCCAGACCAGCGCCGCAGCCAGTTTAAAAACACACAGTTAAACCCTAATACCATGAAAGAGCTTGAGCCCTTTGTAGATACTAAAGGTGGTAACTTTTTTTATCGGTTGCATTATGATTTACATTACATGGATGCAATAACCGCACGCTGGATTGTATGCTTTGCCAGCTTTTTTATGCTAATTGCCATTATATCGGGTGTGGTTATTCATAAGCGTATTTTTAAAGATATGTTTAGTTTTAGACGTAATAAAGGTAGCCGTACGTGGTTAGATGCCCACAATTTAAGCTCTGTGCTTGCCCTGCCTTTTCATTTAATGATTACTTACACGGGCATGATTACGCTCATATTTATGTTGTTTCCCTACCCTGCGCAAACGTCTTACGATGACGGCATGCGTGGCTTTTTTAACGATGTAACCCCTCGCAACACCATGACCGATAAAGTCCAAGGCGAATCATCAATGGTGCCGATTCAAAGCATTTTGGATCAGGTTTATACTAAGTGGCCTCATGCAGATATTACTCGCGTACAAGTTAACCAACCAAATATGGCAGCTTCAACAATTACCGTATTGGTAAGCGCAGGTAAAACACTGCGTGACCAAGCACCACGCTTAATATTTAGTGGTGCTACAGGGCAAATGGTTGCTAAAACTGATGACGAGCTAACTAGCAGCAAAGCGCTTTACGAGTCGCTTAATTCAATGCATACGGGGCGTTTAGCTACGTGGTTGTTGCGCTGGTTATACGTATTAGGCGGTATTGCAGGCTGTGTAATGATTGGCTCTGGCTGTATTATGTGGGCTAAGCGAATTCGCGAGCGAACTAAAAATAACGTTAAACCTTCGTTTGGTTTAAAACTAGTTGAAGGGTTAAACCTAGCCACTATTATGGGACTTCCACTGGCAACGTGTGCATTTTTTATTGCTAACAGACTACTTAGCCCAACTACCGCAGAGCGCGCCGATAAAGAAATACTCGCGTTCTTTTTAACATGGCTAGCGGTTGCTCTTTTAGCACTTATAAAGCGCGACACACTGCAATGGCGAGTTATGGCAGCTATAAATGCTGTTGCATGTTTAAGCGTACCGGTTATTAATGCACTTACAACTAACGGTAATATAGTTAGCTATTTGATGCACAAACAGTGGGCTTTATTTACTTTTGATGCACTGTTTTTGTTATTTAGTATATTATTTTTTATACAAACCGAAAAATTACGTACTGCTAAAAACAACTCAAAAATAATCAGCCCTAGTCAATCTAATAACCTTAAAAGGCAAAAACCATGATTGATTTACTTGGGTTCAGCCTATGTCTGCTCAGTTTTAACTGTTTTGCGCTGGCTAAGTATAATCATTTTAAAGATGTATTTAAAAAACGCCCTACAGAATCCCAACGTAAAAAGCTGCTATTAGCAGCTTGGATCAGTATTTTACTAAGCTTGGTGCTTTGTATAGTTACTCAAGGTGGATATGGAACATTACTATTTTGCGGTTTTATGAGCCTAAGTGTCTTAATTATAATGGTTTTTTATAATTTTTTAGTAGGCTACGTAAAGTGGTTTAGTGTTTTAAATAGCGTGTTAGTTGTACTAAGTGGGTTGTTTTTAGCATTAAACTAGCCTTAGTTAGTAAAAACGTGATCCGTTACTTTCCCATAGATTAGGCAAAAAAAATGGCAAGCTATATAGCTTGCCAACAATAGGGGATATTCAGTGTTTCCAATACTTGCTGTCTCACGGCAAGTACACACAATATAACCATAATATATTTAAGTTACTTTACAGTTAGGTGACTCTTTTATTACTACTGTAAAGGGGCTTTACATTGTTTATTGCTTAACCCAAATTATTTCATCGGTAGCAAAGCCCAACTCTTTAGCTTTAGTTAAAAAGTGTTCTTTAAGCTCTTTGCTAACCGTTGGTGTACGCGATAAAAACCACAAGTAATCTTTGTTGTAACTGGTTATAAATGCATATTGATAATCGGGTTGGTCAAGTTCAAAAATCACGTAAGCGCCATAAAATGGACCAAAAAACGAAACTTTAAAATGCCCGGTGTCAGTGCCCTCAACAAACTTGGCCAAGCCTTCGGCGTCATCCCATTTTTTAT
Source organism: Pseudoalteromonas sp. APC 3358 (assembly GCF_030408075.1). Classification (NCBI taxonomy): domain Bacteria; kingdom Pseudomonadati; phylum Pseudomonadota; class Gammaproteobacteria; order Alteromonadales; family Pseudoalteromonadaceae; genus Pseudoalteromonas; species Pseudoalteromonas sp. APC 3358. The sequence continues at coordinate 457,823 of NZ_JASDCE010000001.1, read as the reverse complement.
CATCCGTTAAATACCCTTTGTTAAGGACCTTTACTGTGCCGTCGTCGTTAATTGAATAAGTAGCGGTAACTTGCTCCATACCTTCTTCGAATGAGTGATTGAGCCGCGCTATTTCAAACCATTTGCCTTTATATTTTTGTATATCAAAGTTTTTAACGGGTGTTATTCCCTCAGGAGGGCTGGTGCAAGCACTAAGAAAAAATAGCCCTGTAATAAGTAAACCGTATTTAATAGCCTTCATGTAAGCTCCTTTTTAAATTACATAAATAGTACGTATTATCTAAATATAGATGGATATAAAGTTTGCTAGCCGATTAAAAAAAATTGCTATAGGATCATATTAATTCTAAAGCAATAAAAATGACCATAGCATGAAAATTTGGGTAGATGCAGACGCGTGTCCTGTTGTTATAAAAGAAATACTTTTTAGAGCTGCAGAGCGTATGAAAATCGAGACTATTTTAGTGGCTAATCACGCAATGCGTATTCCGCCGTCAAAATACATAAGCCGCGTTCAAGTATCGTCGGGGTTTGATGTAGCCGACGACGAAATAGTAAAACGTATTGAAAAAGGCGATTTAGTTATTACTGGCGATATTCCGCTAGCAAGTGAAGTAATTGATAACGGCGGGCAAGCACTCAACCCGCGTGGCGAGCTTTATACCACCGAGAATATCCGCTCAATACTTAACGTGCGCGACTTTATGGATACCATGCGCTCAAGTGGCGTAGAAATGAGTGGTGGGCCACCGCCACTTAGCCAAACCGATCGCCAAAACTTTGCAAATAACCTCGACCGTATTTTAGCGCAAAACAAGGCTAACTAACTTGAATACCCAATTAGTTGGCTTAGGTGATACGCAATTTAGCGTGGCGGTATACGTAGCAAAAGCGCCGCCAATGCCGTTTTTTGAAACACTTGAATGCCTAGAACCGGTTATAAATGAGCAAATAAATACCATAAACCAGCACTGTGGTAATGGTTGGCGTAAGGTATTTAACGTTTACGCCAAAGTGCTATTTTCCCTGCCAAGTGAGCATTATTCATTTGCTAAACAAGCCCCTACTTGGCAACAATATCGCGATGAGTTTTTACTGCAAAAAAACAGTAAAACCGCCCTGCTATTTAGCGCGCCCAACATTACTATTACGTGTGCAGATAAAGCTACTAGCAATAAAAACCAGCTACATATAATTGCTGGGCGTACGCACGCTAAAAACTTATTACAACAAGGTAAGTTACATGCACAATTTGATTGGCTCGACGACGAGTTTGCAATAGACACCAGTAACAACATTATTGTGTGCCCATATTTTGATTACAGGCAATTAAGTAATATAAAAATTGCGAGATTAAGCGAGCTAGTCGCGCAGCTAAAAAAATAACACATTGTAAGGAACTACCATGGCCGGAATTTTAGAGTTAAACGAATTATTAAAATCAATGCAGCCTGCGCTTAAGCAAGGCGAGTATATTTTTTGTTGTTTGGCAGGGAAATTGGCTGATTATGTTCATTTAGAGCCACTTGCCACTTATGTTGAAGAAGAAGGGCTAACCCTTATTTTAAAAGCTGAAACTGCCGATAAAGCAGGTATTACTTACGAGGGTAAATATAATTTAATTACCCTTAACGTACATTCAAGCTTAGAGGCCGTTGGGTTAACGGCTGCGGTATCTGCAAAGCTGACTGAGCATAATATAAGTGCTAATGTGGTCGCTGCGTTTTATCACGACCATATTTTTGTACAAACAGATAAAGCACAAGCTGCAATGAAAGCGCTTGGAGAGATTGGTTAGGTTTTTTGTAAGCTATAGATACTATTTAAAAATATACGGAAAAATATATGGATGTTTCAAATCACGCTAGCAAGTTTAATCAATGGAAAGACACGTATAATTGGAATACATGTAAAACGAATAGAAAAGAATATGGTCAGTTCATAGCCCAGTTTTTAACTTCAGAAAGCCGGGTGCTCAATCTGAATGGTATTTATGGCTCTGGTAAAACAGAATTTATTAGACGCTTGTATGTAGAGCTTGCTCAACGTAACCATCCTGTTGTATACATTGATGTTTGGGAAAGTGACTTTTCAAATAATCCTCTTGCTGTTATTTGCAGTGAATTATTACAGCAAATTGAGTATGTTTTTAAGGAAAAGGATCCCACCGGAAAAGCTGTCGAGATCGGGAAAGCAAAAAACATATTTAATAAGTTAAAAAGTAAGTTAGGTATATGCTTAAAGTACGCTGAGCCAGCGACAGCTTTTACGGGGGATCCCTCTTTAATTTCAGGGGTGAAAGCTATCTCTAAAATTGTAGAGGTTACACCGGACTTAAACGACTCTAAGCAATTTCAGAAGTACACTGAAACGATTCAAAAAAACCATATAGAATCTATTCAGGCAGTTAAAGATATAAAAGAATATTTAACCTATTTATCTGAACTAATTGAAATCATTTATGCGTTGAATATACCAATAGTTATTTTGATCGATGAACTAGATAGGTGCCGTCCAAATTATGCTATCGAAATTTTGGAGGTTATTAAGCACTTTTTTGAAACAGAGGGGTTTACCTTTTTAGTTGCTACAAATACAGAAGTCCTAGAACATTCAGTGAAGTCAATATATAGGATTGACTTTGACGCACAACTTTATTTACGTCGATTTTTTGACCGAAAAATCACCTTACCCCAAGTGTCTATGATGAATTACTTAACTTCGAAAAATTTAGATTTTGATAAATATAAAAATAAGAAAGTACTTCTTTATCCATTTATTGATGATCAAACTATCAATCTAAGTGTGTTTGCGAGCTTATTTGAAAATAACAAAATTGAGCTAAGGGGTATTGAACAAATATTAAATAGATTTTTTGTAAGCTTAGATTATGCGGTAAATCAACGAAAATCATCGGAAACTTTAATAAACACAGTTGTACTTATGCTTGGGTTAATAGAGCAGCATTTAGACAAAGTAGAGCAAGTTGAAAGAACGAATGCAGAAAAAGCTTATTTTTCAGTTGCAATTGAGCGCCCTATTAAAGATTTGATTGAGAGTATGTTTAACTGTGTAACAATTACTCAAGCTCTTAAGTGCCATTCTACTGGCGGAAGAGTTACAGAGTTTGGACACCCGCAGACTATGCTTATTGTTGAATCAAGTAACTTTTCAAAAGTGAAGTCAACAAATCATCAGAGCTTAGAATCAGCAATTTCAAAAATGATAAGTTATTTTAATGATGATAATTTTAATTATTGGATGTGGGAAGACTACCAAAAAATAATTCTATTATCTGGTCATATTGAATAATAAAAAGTTCATCAGGTTAGACCGATTAGGTGCGGACTGATATAACAACAATCTGAGTAATATTAACATTAGCCCGTCGGGTGGCGCTTCGCTTAACCGACCTACGTATAAAATAAAAGCGTGGTGTAGAGAGGGTTATATAAAAACACCGAGTTTGTTCACTCGGTGTTTTTATTGGTGCCAAATAGCGGGTGCTTGTTCAGCTTGTAAAACTTAAACTACATACCCACTAAAACCTAGCGCTTTAAAATACAGCTTCGGAATGCCAAATTTGCACTCATTTAGCAGTTCGCTAAAGCGCATTCTATCAAGCGGGTAAAACTCATTTTCTAAGTCGTGCCCTGTTTGTGTTTTACCTGTTTCGGTTAAACCCAATTGCGCGCACGTTGTAAGCTGGGCTTCGCGCTCAAATGAAGTTTCAGGGCGCATTAGATCTGCAATATAAAGGTTGGCGTCTTTTTTAAGGCTTCCTTTAATCGCTTTTAGTAACTCTTTTTTATCGCCATTATCTTGTACAAAATGCATTACCAATAAACATAAAACGGCATCGGCTTTAACCGATAATTTATTAACAGGTCCGTTATGAATATTAACGCGGCTTGCTATGCCTTGCTCATCAAATTGCTGCTTCGCGATAGCAAGCATATCGGCTGATGTATCTTGCGCGGTAAATTGCCATGTAGGGTTTAATGCAGCCAGTGCAAGTACTTCTTTGCCTGTGCCTGCCCCTACTACTAAAATATGCGCATTATCGCTTAGCGTTGCTTTTAGCTGTGCGTTGGTGAGCTGATGTAATAATTCATAACCAGGAACTAAACGGGTTATACGGCTATCGTATTGTGTTGCTTGCTCGCCTGTAAACGTTGGCATTGTATCTCCTTGTTTTCAGTAATGTTGCTTATAAAACTTCAACTGTGGAATATCCACCTGGCTTTTTGGCTACATGCACTTGAGTGGCTACACGCTCGCTCATTTGTGTTACGTGCGATATAACGCCTACTTTTCTGCCTTGTGCTTGCAAAGAATCCAAAGCGTCCATTGCAATGCTTAGGGTTTCGCTGTCTAACGTACCAAACCCTTCGTCAATAAACAAAGAATTGATTTGTACTTTGTTTGACGAAAGCGATGCTAAACCAAGTGCAAGTGCGAGCGATACTAAAAATGACTCCCCGCCTGAGAGTGTATTAACAGAGCGTTGCTCGTCGGCCATGTCGCGGTCAATAATCGCAATGTCGAGCGTTTGCGCTATGGCGGTTAATTCGTAGCGTTTGTTGAGTGTTTTTAAATGGCTGTTGGCATAGTGCAGTAATATTTTTAACGTTTGTGTTTGCGCTAAGTTACGCATGGTTTTACCCGTTGCATCACCCAATACTTTATTAAGCAAGTGCCATTGTTCAACCTGGGTTTTAAGCGTAGTTAACTCAGCTTGTTTGCCTTCAAGCGCTTTCGCATTTTGGTTATGTTGCTCAATAGCGGTATTAGTTGCTAGTAATGAATTTTGCAGCTGCGTTTGTTGCTCGTTTAAGCTGCTTAGTTGCGTACTTAAAGCCTCTGCACTTTGCGTAGGTTTATCGCTACTGTTGTGTTTTTCAAGCGTAAGTTGCTGCTGTTTTAATGCGGCGTTTGCATCTGTTAGCGCTTGAGTTAACTGCTCGTGCTGAGTTAAATGCGCTTTAATAGTCTCGCTACTAAGCGTTAGTAAAATTTTGACCTGTTCGTGCGTTGTATTGCTGTATTGCGCTTTAAAGTCAGTAAACCACTGGTTATAACGTGCTTCAAGTGTTGCTAATTCTTGGCTACTTTCAAGCAAGCGTTGCTCTACATTTTTAAGCGTTATAGCGTGCTCATCTCGTTGTTTTACCGCGTCGTCATAGGCTTTTTGACTCGCTTGAACCTGCGATTGCAGTTGCTCTTGCGCACTTGTAAGTTTTGCTTGGTAGTCGTCTGCACTTATTTGCTCGTTATTAAATAAAGCTAAGCGCTCACTTTGTACAGTGCTTAGTAAATTTTTAGCTTTTACAAGCTCTTCATTAAGTGCTTTTAACGACTGCTCGTTGTTACTTATAAGCGGTGTGAGCTGCTTTATTTGTTCATTAGCTTTGTCTTGGCGCTTTTGGCTTTGCTCAAGTTGCGTTTGAGTTTGCTGATACTGCGTAACCTGCTCGTGCAGCTCGCTAAGTTCAAGCGTATTGGCTTGTAGTTGCTGCCAAAAATCACTGTTTTCAAATTGATTATTGAGCGTTGTACCAAGCTCGTTAATTTGCACACTAAGTTCGCTATGCTTACTCGTTAACTGGTTTTGCTGATGTGTAAACTCAAGGTGTTTATTACTAAGTTGCTGCTGTACTTGCTGCTCTGCTTTAAGTGCTGCTAGTAGCTCATTTACTTTAGTTTGCAGTGTACGCTGGCGTTTTTGTTGCTCAAAGTATTGCGCTTTTTGCTCCGTTAACTGCTTATAAGTTACTTCAAGCTGAGCAGGCGTTAAGTCGTTAAGCTCTGTGCGTGCGCCTTGCATGGTATTTTTAATGTCGAGCTGTTTAGCTTTTGCCGTTTGTATTACTTGCTCAAGTTGCCCGTGTTCAGCAGTTAATACGGCATGTTGAGTTTGGTGCTTATGCAGCTCGCTTTGTGCATGGTCAAATTGCTTTTTAGCTATATTAAAATCATTTTCAAAATCAGTAATTAAGTTATTTAATTGCTGATTTTGATTTACCGCATACGGGTGCTCAGTTGCACCGCACACTAAACAAGGTTCATTAGGGCGAAGCTCAGTGCGTAAATGCTCTACGTTCTCGCTGGCTCTTAAGCGCGCTTGGTTAAGTGCGTACTCGTTGCCTTTAAGCGCTTGCTCGCTGGTTATTAAATGCTGATTAAGTAATGCATGGGCTTGCTGGCTTTCATTTAACTGCTGATTAAGCACTTGTTGGCGTTGAGTACTTTGTTTTAGTTCTGCGTTAAATTGTCCGTAGCGCTCTCGCTGCTCTTTTAAGTAATCAATACTTTTTAACTGCGCGTCGCAGTGCTCTGCATTAAACTCATTAAGCTGAGTATTTAATGCCTGTAAAGTTGATTGCTCACCACTAAGTGCCACCTCGCACTGTTGCACTTTATTATTTTGTGTATTTAAACGCTCAGTCTGACTTGCAAGCTCCCTATTAAGAGTTTGGCTTTGTGCAAGGTTTGCGGTTAATTGCTGCTGTGCATTTAAGTAAGTATTAAAGCTTTGCTGATAGTAGCTCCAGTCTTTTGCTAAAACATGCAGCTGTGCATGTTCATTAAGCCATTGCTGGCTTTTAGTTGATTCGGTATTAGCGAGTTCAAGCTCGCTATTGCTTTGTTTAAGCTGCTGTGTGAACTCATCTAATTGAGATTGCTCTTTGGTTATTTGCGACTCAGTACCTTTTACAGCTTGAGTTTGCAACGCAATGCTGCTGTCGAGCTCTCTCGCTTTAGCTATAACGGGCGCTGCATTTTGTTTTTGCTCATTGGCGTTATTAAGCAGCTCGGTATGCTTAGCAAGCGCGGTATTACGCTCGTTAATTAACGCTAAATGATCAACACTTTTAAGCGATGTTATTTGCTGATCCAACGCCGTATTTTGATCGGTTAACAAATTAAAACGGCTGCGGTTATCTTTTATTTCAAGCGCTTGTTTAGCTTGTTTTGCCTGCTCGCTTTGCTCAACGATACTTTCAAGCGCTGAGCTTGCTTGTTGCTGGGTTTGCTGTGCTTGCAGTAAGTTTTGCTCAAGTACTGTAGCTTGCTGATACCAGTTAAGTGCTTTTTCGGTTTTGGATAGCTCTTTTTTAGTGTGTTCGGTTTGCGCTTTTAAATCGGTTAACTTGGTTTGTTGTAGCTCAAGTTCTTCTGGGGTTAACAAAGTATAGCTTTCAAGACCAGCTTTAAGCGCTTCAAGCTTTGCTACTTGCTCTTTATGGCGCTCAAAAATACGCACGCCAATACGGCTAAATTTATCGGTACCTGTTAAGCACTCTAAAAGTTGCGCTCGCTCATCGCCAGTGGCTTTTAAAAACGCAGCAAACTCATGTTGTGCTAAAAGTACGGCACGGGAGAACTGCTCAAAGTTAAGCCCTATTTTACTCTCGACTTCTTTTATTGTGTGGCTTTTGTCAGCTAAAAGGGTTTCGTCTGGCAGGGTTACTAAAGTGTGCTCTGCTACTTTAAGTTTGCCTGTTACTTTTTTATGGGTTCGTGCAATTGTATAGCGCGCACGATAAAGCTGTTTATCTTGTCCTAAAAAGTCGACCTCGGCGTAGCCTTCCCATGTACCTCTGCGTAGCAAGTTTCGCGCATCATTAAGCTTAATGCTGTCGCCGTTAAACTCAATTAAGTTACCTTTATCACCGCGCAGCCTCGCTGTTTTTGTATAAAGGGCTAAACAAATGGCATCTAAAAAGGTACTTTTACCAGCGCCAGTATCGCCTGTGATGGCAAATAGACCTGCGTCTTTTAATGGGGCTTTAGTAAAATCTATTTCAGCGTCAACTATTGAGGCTAAATTATGAATACGAACTGCGGTTATTTTCATAGTTGTTCTTGCTCCGTAAGCTCGTTTATCACGTCACTTAAAAGTGCTTTTAGCTCATCGGGTACGCTTTGCCCTGACATGTCTTTATCGTTTGCGAACGCTTGTTCTAATAGGTTTAGTGGATTGAGCATTTCAACTTCGCTTAAATCTTCAAATACGGTGTTGTCGTCATTTTGCGCTGATTGCTCACGTACACGTTCAATACCACAAAATTTAATATGCTTACCTTCAAGTGCTTGTTCTATTTGTTCTCTGAAGGTGGTGTCGGTATCGCTTGATTTAAGCTTTACACGTAAATAAGGCGCTATTGTATTTTGTGCAGTGTCGAGCGCTTTAATTTGCTCGCATAGTTCGCTTAATGGTACACACCCCCCTTTTGGTAAAATAATTACATCGGCAGAGCGCGGAATGTAAAGGGGGTTTACAGTTGTACTAATATGTTGTTTTTCATCAATAATAAACTCAACAACATTTACTTGGTGCGTGTAGTTACGTTCTGAAAACGACATAGGGATTGGTGTGCCGCTGTAGCGAATAACATCACTTTTAGCGACTTGTTGCGCTTTGTGTAAGTGCCCAAGGGCAACGTAGTTGGCTTGTTTACCAAATACATTGGCTGAAATAGACTCTTCACCACCTATTACTAAGTTACGCTCAGAATCACTTGAGATATCCCCGCCTTTTGCGTGTAAATGCCCCATAACTATTAATGGTGAGTTTTGCTCATTCTCATTAAGAGCTTGCTTTAGTGCAAGCTCGTAAGCTTTTGAAACGCCTTGAGCATAACTAGGGCCGCTTTCGGTTTGGCTAAGTAAACTTACATCACTTGCGCGTAAAAATGGCATAGCGACGATTACAGCGCGTTTACCATTGGTATTTATGGTAATAACAGTTTCATCGGGTGTTGCGACATCAAAGCGCCCTACTACGTGAGTATCAAACTGTACAAGTAATGGCTGAGCTGCCAAAATACGATTTGCAGAGTCGTGGTTACCCGCAATAATCACTACGTGTAATAGTGGGCATGCTTTTTTGGCGTCTTTAATAAATTGATAAAGCTGATTTTCGGCGCTAGCACTTGGTGTTGCTGTATGATAAATATCGCCCGCAACTAAAAGTAAGTCTATTTGTTGTTCAACAAGAGTGGCTAATAACCATGTAAAAAAAGCTTGATGTTCAACACGGCGATCGTGTTCGTAAAATTGTTGGCCAAGGTGCCAATCTGAGGTGTGGAGGACTTTCATGTCGCGCTCTTAATAAAACCGTAAGAGCGCCAATATACCCAAGGCTGTTAAAGATGCAAGCCTAAGGCATGCATTACGTTAGGTTAAACTGTACCAAGCTGAAAAAACAACCGGTAATGCTAAAAGTGCCATTAATAATGGAATTTTTAACGTTTTAGTTTGTTTTGCGTGTAGCGCCTTTAGTGCATTAGTTTCGTTGCACGCTGCTACTTTATCGATATAAAAATAACCCGAATCGAGATACTGCTTACAGTTATTCTCACTTGCTGGAATCGCAATTAGTTCTTGTTGTTTTTTTAGGATGTAAAAATCCATAAGCCCACCGCATTTCTTGCTAGTAATCGATATTAATTTGAGGATAAATGTGACGAATTTATTTGCCTCAAATAAAAAGGTTGGCGATTTTAAATATAAACAGCACTAAAGATCAACCTAAAATTACACTATTTGTCATTTATCGTACAAATAGCGAATATTAATGAAGTTCGGCAATATTTGAGCCAATTATTTACTCGTTTCACTGTGTTTTTGTTCAGTAGAAAGGGCTTTTAGGCTATTTTACTTGTTGCGAATTAGTAATACTTATACGTAGGGTTAATGGTCTACCTGGTAATGCCAAAGCAATACTTTTTTAGCAATATATATAAAATGAATGATATTTTTTTAAGTTCTGGGACTTAGTATTTAACCGATCAAAACCATTATTAAAACCCAATTTTGTAAACCCCCTTTACAGTTTTTATCTATTCGTATTTTGTTACAAAATAATTGTATTTTTCAATCTAAAAAACTAAGTGAACATCACCCTAAAAATACGGTACTTGGTCGCTAATTTATTGAAGCTAACTGGTATATTTGTCAAAGTACGCTCACAAAATTATATTAGGACTAACAATGAAAAAAATAGGTCTTACGCTAAGTGCTTTTGTATTGCCATTCGCAATATCGAGTGCAGCTATGGCGTCTTCGGTTGAGCAAACAAAAGGTTCTTTTGTTGATAAATTTCGTCAATTAGACGAAGCACTTCCTACACCCAATGTTTATCGTAGTGCCGCTGGCGAACCAGGTGAAAAATACTGGCAGCAACGTGTAAACTACGATATTGATGTGAAGCTAGATGAAAAAAAGCACCGCATCACTGGTAGTCAAAGCATTGAATATAAAAATAACTCACCACATACGCTTAAATATTTATGGTTACAGTTAGATCAAAATATTTTTAAGAGTGACTCTATTGCCGAAACAACAAAAACATTTAAAAGCACTTTAGAAAGCTTACCAGCTCAAAAGCCCGCTAAATTAAGTTTAGGTGAATTACGTCGTCAGCAATTTATGAGCGACAACGAACTGGGTTATACAATCAGTAGCGTAAAAGATGACGATGGTAAAGAGCTACGCGTAACTGTAGTTGATACCTTAATGCGCATCGATTTAAACGAGCCATTAAAACCAGGTAAAGAAGTAGAATTTAGCATGAACTTTGCCTTCAACATTGTTGAAGAAGATGCAGTGGGTGCACGTTCTGGTTACGAGCACTTTGAAGAAGACGGCAACGACATATTCTTAATTGCTCAGTGGTTTCCTCGTTTAGCCGCTTATACCGATTACGAAGCATGGACAAACAAGCCGTTTTTAGGCTCAGGTGAGTTTACGCTTGAGTTTGGTGATTACGATGTTGAGATTACTGTTCCGGCAGATCACATTGTATCGGCAACAGGTAAACTTGATAACGCGAGCAAAGTACTTACAAGTACTCAGCGTAAACGTTTAAAGCAAGCCGAAACATCTAAGCGTCCTGTGTTTATTGTTAACGCAGAAGAAGCGCTAGAAAACGAAAAAGAAGGCACCGACAAAACTAAAACGTGGCACTTTAAAGCGCAAAACGTACGTGACTTTGCCTGGGCGTCGTCTCGTAAGTTTATGTGGGATGCAAAAGGCTATCAACAAGGTGGTGACGTTCAGCCTTTAGTTATGGCAATGTCGTTCTTCCCTAAAGAAGGTGGTGACTTATGGGAGAAGTACTCAACTGAAGCGGTAGTACACACAATGGAAGTGTACTCTAAGTATTCTTTTGACTACCCATACCCAACTGCGCAATCGGTAAATGGCCCTGTTGGCGGTATGGAATACCCAATGATTACCTTTAACGGCCCGCGTACTAAGTTACAAGATGATGGTACACGTACTTATTCTCAAGCTGAAAAGCGCTTTTTACTTGGCGTAGTTATTCATGAAGTGGGTCATATTTACTTTCCAATGATTGTTAACTCAGATGAGCGCCAATGGACGTGGATGGATGAAGGCTTAAATAGCTTTTTAGATGGCGTTGCTGGTCGTGAATGGGATCCTACTATTCCTTGGGGTGTTGAGCCTCGCGATATAGTGAGCTACATGAAGTCTGAAAACCAAGTACCTGTTATGACTCAGTCAGACAGTGTATTACGCTTAGGTCCTAATGCTTATACTAAACCTGCAGCAGCCCTTAATATTTTACGTGAAGTAATTTTAGGTCGTGACTTATTCGACTTTGCATTTAAAGAGTATGCTCAACGCTGGAAATACAAGCGCCCTACTCCAGCTGATTTTTTCCGTACAATGGAAGAAGCCTCTGGTGTTGATTTAGATTGGTTTTGGCGTGGCTGGTTTTACACCACAGACCATGTAGATATCTCTTTAGATAAAGTATATCAACTACGTTTAGACACTAAAAACCCTGATATTGATTACAGCCGTTTACGTGATATTGAAGCAGACAAACCTACTTCATTATTTGTTGAGCGTAACCGCGCACAAGGTAAAAAAACATGGGTTGAGAAAAACTCTGATGTTACCGATTTTTATGACGAAAACGACCGTTTTACTGTAACCAATAAAGAACGTAACTCGTACAATAAGTTTTTAAAAGGCTTAGAGCCGTGGGAGCGTAAAACGCTTGAGCGTGCTTTAGAAGAAGATAAAAACTATTACGTTATGGAATTTTCAAACCTTGGCGGTTTGGTAATGCCTATTCTATTAGAGCTAACATATGAAGATGGCACTAAAGAAGAGCGCTATATTCCTGCTGAAATTTGGCGTCGTAATTATAAAAACGTCCAGAAGCTGATTGTTACCGATAAAAACAAACCGCTTGTATCAGTTACTGTCGATCCAGGCTGGGAAACAGCTGACGTAGATGTTGAAAACAATAACTACCCTCGTCGTATTATTCCTTCACGTATTGAAGTGTTTAAAAAGGAAAAGAGTAAAGCTAAAGTAAGTCGCGATATCATGCAAGATATTAAAACTGAGCTTAAAACTGATGAGAAGAAAGACGAAAAGGATGACGGTGAGGAGCAGCAATAATGCGCTTTTTGCTTATTATTGTTTGCCTTTTAGTTGCTGCGCCAAGTATGGCGCATCAACTAAAGTCGTCAGTTACAACCGTGCTTTTTAATAAACGAACGCATAATGTTGAATTAATGCATCGCTTTTATTTACATGATACCGAACACGCCGTAGGAACATTGTTTAAAGGCAAAATTGATATTATTAGTAATAAAGCCGACCAACAACGTTTTGCTAAGTATGTTGAATCGCATGTTGCTCTACAAACGTTAAGTGGCGAACCTTTACCACTTAGCTTTGTTGGGGCACAAGTTGATGGTAAGTTTTTTTGGGTTTACCAAGAAGCACCAATTCCTGAAAATATTGAAGGAATTAAAATGAGTAATGGCGCACTTCGTGATTTATGGCCATCTCAGGTAAATATGGTAAACGTTGAGGGCAAAGGTAAGATTAAAACTTTAAACTTTGCTCAAGATGATACTTGGCTCGAAGCCCGCTTTGAGCAAAATTAATATTTAAAACTTCCCCAACCGACGCGCACAGCAGTTGTTTATGTGCGCGTTTTCTTCATACGTTTAAACTGCGTTCATGTTTGATCTGTTATTTGTAAATTTACGTAAAATTTGTGAGTTCAATTTGTATATTTACCTTTTTTTGCGCATGATATATCAAGCACTTAAATTACTTTGTTATCAATAGATTGATAAAGGTGCGTATTAATATTTAAATATAGTTAGTTTCATTTATCCCTTTGTATTTACCGGCCTAGGGCATAAGCAGTAGAGAATTTTATGTTTAAATTTCATTTAGTAATAACTAAATTCAGGGAATGATATGACTACTCAGGTTGAGGCTATTTTTGGAGTGATTTTTGATTTAGATGGAACATTGGTTTCATCAGAATTAGATTTTGCATTAATAAAGGCCCAAATAGGTTGCCCTTGCGAGCAAGACTTACTTGATTACATTGCTCAGTTGCCCTCACCGTATATGCGTGAAGAGGCAATGAATATAGTTCACCAACACGAATTAATAGATGCACAACATGCCAGTATATTACCTGGTGTGAGTGAAGCTATTCATGCTTTAAAGTCTAAAAATATTCCGATGGCGATTGTTACTCGCAATTTTGATAAAGCAGCGGCAATTAAATTACAAAATAATCCACTCCCTATCAGCACAGTTTTAACGCGAAGCGATGCCCCAGCAAAGCCAGATCCCAGCGCTTTAAATGCCATTGCTACACTTTGGAACATTAACGCCAGAAATTTACTTTATGTAGGCGATTACCTTTACGACATTCAAGCTGCGCACAATGCAAATATGCGCGCGTGTTTATACGCTCCAGAGTCAACGCCTGCTTATGCCGATCAGGCAGATTACGTTTTACATGACTTTGTTGAATTAGTGACATTAGTTGAGAGTTATTCCGAAAAAATAGAGTTATGTTAAATAGCGTACTATTAAATTTATTTAAGAATAAGTGCTACGTTATTTAAATTACAAAATAACGTTTGTTCCTAGCCCAATACGTTTTGAATTGGTAAAATACCGCAAAACGTAACGTATTCATTAGGGGCACAAAATGGGCAGAGCATTTGTAGTTCGTCAAAGTTCTATGATCAAAACAGCCAATGCAAAAACAAAAGTAAACTCAAAGTATGGTAAAGAGATTTACGTTGCAGCAAAAAGTGGCGATCCCGATCCCGAAGTAAATCAAACACTACGCCGTCTAATCGAAAAAGCTAAAAAAGACCAAGTACCCGCACACGTTATTGAAAAAGCAATTGAAAAAGCAGCCGGTGGCGCAGGGGAAGATTACTCTGTTGCCCGTTACGAAGGCTATGGTCCTGGTAATTGCATGGTTATAGTTGACTGTTTAACTGACAATCCGAACCGTACAATTAAAGATGTACGCTTACCGTTTACTAAAACAGACTCAAAAATTGGTACTCCTGGCTGTGTAGCACATATGTTTGATCATTATGCGGTACTTGGCTTTGCGGGTGATGACGACGAAATAGTATTAGAAGCATTAATGATGGCTGATGTTGATGTTAGCGATGTTGAAGCCGAGGACGGTAAAATATCGGTATTTGCACCGCCAACAGAATACTTTAAAGCTAAAACTGCCCTTGAAGACGCATTTGAAGGCATTAACTTTGAAGTAGACGAAATTACGTTTATTCCTCAAGTTAATATTGAAATTGAAGACGAAGAAGTTATTGCTAACTTTGATAAGTTTATAAATATGCTTGAAGATTGTGACGATGTACAAAATATTTATCACAATGCCATTGTAAAAAATTAGATTTAATTAGCTAAAAGCTTTAAAAAGCGTGTTTTGTGTATGCAAAACACGCTTTTTTACGTTTGAATAAATGTTAGATATTCATGTGTATTATCTATATACCTTTAAAATGCCTTAAAAGTGATGTTATTCTAATTTTAGGCGATAAAAAACCAGCTTAAAAGCTGGTTTAGCACTTAATCTGAACTTTGCTTAAGCAGTTAAAGCGTATTCGTTTTTTGTGCTTTATATTTTATACGGTAGCTATGTAGCAGTGGTTCAGTGTAACCGCTAGGTTGTGTTACACCCTCCAAAACCAGTGCAAGTGCAGCTTGAAACGCAATGCTGTTATTAAGGGTTTCTTCGTTTATTGCCATGGGTGTATACGCAGTGTCGTGCTCGTTTTGACCATCAACTACTTTGGCCATTTTAGCCATTGTTGATTTTATTTGCGCCTGTGAACACACGCCATTTAGCAACCAATTAGCCATATGCTGGCTTGAAATACGCAGTGTTGCTCTGTCTTCCATTAGCCCGATATGGTTAATGTCGGGTACTTTTGAGCAGCCAACGCCTTGATCAATCCAACGTACAACGTAGCCTAAAATGCCTTGTGCGTTGTTTTCAAGCTCGCTTTGAATATCTTCTTTTGAAAGCGTTTTAGGGTCTGTCATTAGCGGCGGTGTAAGCAGGTCATTAAGGCTCGCAATAGTTCGCTTAGCTATACTTTGCTGCTCGGTAAATACGTTTATATCGTGATAATGCATTGCATGCAGGGTAGCGGCTGTAGGGGAGGGCACCCATGCAGTATTAGCGCCTGATTTAGGGTGAGCTTGTTTTTGCTCCATCATTAATGCCATTTTATCTGGCATTGGCCACATGCCTTTACCTATTTGTGCTTTATGACTTAAGCCACAAGCAAGGCCAATATCGACGTTGCGATCCTCATAAGCTTGTATCCATGGTTGCTGCTTAATCTGTGCTTTTGGAAGTACAACACCCGCTTGCATAGAGGTATGAATTTCATCGCCTGTGCGGTCTAAAAATCCAGTATTTATAAATACAACACGCTCTTTAGCTGCATAAATACAGGCTTTTAGGTTTACAGAAGTACGGCGTTCTTCATCCATAATACCCATTTTAAGCGTGTTTTTAGGTAAGCTTAGCGCTTCCTCTACTAAGCTAAATAAAGTGTTAGTAAACGCTACCTCTTCAGGGCCATGCATTTTTGGTTTTACTATATTAATACTTTGCGCGCTGGTATTTTTAATACCTGTTTTTTTATTTAGGTCGTGCAGGGCAGCGGTGGCAGTAAACATCGCATCCATAATGCCTTCAAATACCGGTTGATTGTACACATCGGTAATCGCAGGATTCGTCATTAAATGGCCAACGTTTCTAACAAACATCATGCTACGGCCTTTTAAAGTAACGGTGCCACCATCAAGTGCGGTGTATGTTTTATCACTTTGCAGAGTGCGCTCTACAGTTTTATCGCCTTTTTTAAACGATTCAACTAAGTTACCTTGCATCAAACCAAGCCAATTTTTATAAACTTGTACTTTATCTTCTGCATCTACCGCAGCTACAGAATCTTCACAATCCATAATGGTTGTAAGAGCGGCCTCTAACACTACATCTTTTAAGCCTGCTTTATCTGCTTGGCCAATAATGTGGTGGTGATCGATATGTAGCTCTATATGTAAATCATTGTTTTTTAATAACACTACGGTTGGGTTTTGTGCTTCACCTTGATAGCCAATAAGCTGAGATGGATTAGCTAATGTGGTTTGAGAGCTATCACGTAACGTAATTAAAAGTGCGCCATCTACTACTGAATAATTAGTGCTTTCTATATGCGAGCCATTAGTGAGCGGCAATGCTTTATCTAAAAACTGGCGAGCGTAGGCCATTACCTTAAAACCACGAACAGGATTGTAGGTATTCCCTTTTTCGGCTCCATCGTCTTCGCTTAACACATCTGTACCGTATAAAGCGTCGTATAACGAACCCCAACGTGCGTTAGCGGCATTAAGTGCAAAGCGTGCGTTACTGACAGGCACAACCAACTGAGGGCCAGCTGTAAGGGCTACTTCGGGTTCTACATTTTGGGTTTCAATTTCAAAGTTGGTAGGCTCTTTAACTAAATAGCCAATATCTTGCAAAAAGGCATGGTACTTAACGCTATCCCACGTTTTATTAGCAAGATGGTAGTCATCTATTTGCTGTTGAAGCAATTCTCGCTTTTCAAGCAGTGCCTTATTTGTAGGGGTAAGTGTTTGAACTATATGTGCAAAGCTTTGCCAAAATTGATGCTCACTTAAGTGAGTGCCTGGTAGTAATTGATTTTTAACAAAATCAGCGAGTTGTGTGTCTACGCTGAGTCCTGAATGTGTGAGAGTGTGGGACATAATTGCCTTCCTTAAACGGTCGCGATGTTGTTGTGTGCTTGTGCGTTAAGGCAACAATAACTCAAAAAGGCAATGTTGAGTGCTTTTTAGCCATTCACAAAATGTATAGCCACAATAACAACTATAAATTTACTAAATCTAGAAAAGGAGCCTAATGTTGAATCAAGCGAAACGGAGCACACACTCCTAGCCACTCTCACAACATTAAAATAATTTATACCAATCTGCTTATATATGGGGTCTATTTAACGTTAAGAAAATTACGCTAGAGCTAGGCAAAAATTTTTGTATCTAGTTATTCTAAATAAAAAATTTTTAACGACGTTATAGTGCAATTTAATTCGTTAAATTGATCAAAGATTTATGCAGGTTGGTATTACACACTCGTTCGAAGGATTTTATTATGACAACATATCAACGCGAAACAGACACACTCTCTACTCTTTGCCAATCACAAGGCAGCGCATGGAAAGCTATTAACCCTGAATACGCAAGCCGTATGCGTTTACAAAACCGTTTTCGTACAGGGATTGAAATTGCGCAATACACAGCAGACGTTATGCGTGAAGATATGGCTGCATATGACGCCGACACAAGCCTGTACACCCAATCTTTAGGGTGTTGGCATGGCTTTACTGCCCAACAAATGATGATGGCTATTAAGCGCCATCAAAAAACAACTAAACGCAGCTATGTATACTTAAGTGGCTGGATGGTTGCAGCACTTCGCTCTGCATTTGGTCCGCTGCCCGATCAAAGCATGCACGAAAAAACATCGGTACCTGCATTAATTGAAGAGATTTACACATTTTTAAAGCAAGCTGATGCACGTGAACTAGACCACTTGTTTAACGACCTAGATGCAGCAAAAGCGAATGGCGGCGATGTTCAAGCTGTTATTGATAAAATAGACAACTTTGAAACTCATGTTGTGCCGATTATTGCTGATATTGACGCAGGTTTTGGTAACGAAGAAGCAACTTACTTACTGGCTAAAAAAATGATTGAAGCCGGTGCGTGTGCCATTCAAATAGAAAACCAAGTATCTGACGCCAAACAATGTGGTCACCAAGCGGGTAAAGTGACCGTTCCACACGAAGACTTTTTAGCAAAGATTAACGCAGTACGTTACGCCTTTTTAGAACTTGGTATTGATAACGGTATTATTGTGGCACGTACAGATTCATTAGGTGCAAGCCTTACTCAAAAAGTACCTGTGTCGCAAACACCAGGTGACTTAGCAAGCCAATACAATGCATTTTTAGAAACGACGCCAATTAACGGTGTTGATGACTTAAATGAAGGCGACACAGCAATGAAAATTAATGGCCAGTTATGTAAACCAACTCGCCTAGATAACGGTTTATTTCAATTCCGCGAAGGCACTGAAAAAGACCGCGTAGTACTAGATTGTATTACGAGCTTGCAGTCGGGCGCTGATTTACTGTGGATTGAAACAGAAAAACCACATGTTAAACAAATTGCAGAACTGGTGAATCGTGTAAAAGAACACGTGCCAAATGCAAAACTGGTATACAACAACTCGCCTTCGTTTAACTGGACGCTTAAGTTTCGTGAGCAAGTGTATCAAGAGTGGGAAGAAGCAGGCCGTGACCTTAGTGCTTACCCAAGCCTTGGCGACAATAAAGGTCTTATGGCACCAGAAATGGATGCAACAGAACTTGCGCAAGCAGCCGATTTACTAGTGCAAAACTTCCAGCGCGATGGCGCACGTGAAGCAGGTATTTTCCATCACTTAATTACTCTGCCTACGTACCATACAGCTGCGTTGAGCACTGATATTTTGTCTGAAGGTTACTTTGGCGATATGGGTATGCTGGCTTATGTACGTGATGTACAACGCCAAGAAATTCGCCGTGAGCAAGCTTCTGTTAAGCACCAAGACCTAGCAGGGTCTAACATGGGCGATACGCACAAAGAATACTTCTCTGGTGATAACGCGCTAAAAGCCGGTGGTGAAGACAACACCATGAACCAGTTTTAATTTCTAACTAGATAGTGTTACTCAAGGGCCAATAGGCCCTTTTTTATTGCTTTAAGTAAAGTTAGAACATTGAAGCACAATTACAGATCAAACTTTAACTAGGGCGTGTTGATCTTTGTGGATTGAAATTTGTTCAATCTAGGGGCGATTAAATCTCGGCGCGAGGTTTGTAACCTAGTGGGCTAAGTAAAAACCGAGCAACAAAGAGTTTATCGCCCCTAGAAAGAACCCAAAGGGCAGCGCATGTTTGGTATTTATGCTACGTTATCGCCTATTCATGGGGAATAACCACACTACATAAGCTCCGCCTTGCCTAAAAACCAAACATACTGCTGCAAATTAACCCACCAAAGTTCAACACGCCCTTGCCAAATAATTTTGGATCACTATTTAACTACCTGAGTGGATTTACAGATCAGAGTTTAACTAACCTTTCATAAAACGGCATATTTGGGGTGATTTTGCTGTAAAAAGCGTTTACAACAACTTTAAAAGGCAGGTAAGTGACTGATTTTTGCTTTAATAGGCAAATTTAGCGAATTTATAAACCGATTTTTTACTAACTTCTCTGTGCTATAAAACAAAATTTTACTAACTGATAGGCTATAAACAGTGACTCAAACCGATTTTTTACCAACTCAAGTTACAAAAAATGCTATAAACCGAAATTTTACTAACTGAAGTTTTAGCTAAGTCCGATATTTAACTGTCACAGAAGTGTAAAGGGGGTTTACAGTTTGAATACTAAGGCGGTAAATACAAAAGCCACTTATTTGAAGTGGCTTTTATTTGAGCTATAAATTTATTACCCAGAGTTTATTTAGTGTGTTTATCAAACCACCATTGAATATAAGCTACTTTAGTCATTAAGTTTGATGGGCGAGCTGTAATACCATGCGATGCATTAGGAATGCGCACCATTGCAGTATCAACGCCTTGTAGTTTTAATGCCTGATAAAACTGCTCAGTTTCTGATATTGGTGTACGGTAGTCAGATTCGCCAGTGAGCAACATAGTAGGAGTTTTAACGTTTCCAACATAACTAATAGGCGAGCGCTTCATGTAATGCTCGATGTGATCCCACGGTTTACCCGGAAACCAGTAATCAGCAAAAAACGGGCTTAGCAACTACAGCCGCAGCAAAGCGATCGGTATGACCTACAATCCAAGCTGTTAGTACGCCACCGCCAGAGCCACCGGTTACAAACAATTTAGACTCGTCAATAAAGCCTTTCGCTATTAGCGCATCAACGCCAGTCATTAAGTCATCAAAATCGTTACTTGGATAATTATGATGAATAGTTTGTGCAAACTCTTTACCGTATGAATCACTGCCACGTGGGTTCATGTATAAAACGACATTTCCTTTGGCTGCAAACAGCTGAATTTCAGCGCTAAAGTGTGGACCGTAATTAGCTACTGGACCGCCATGTATTTCTAGTATTAGCGGATATTTTTTGCTGCTGTCAAATTCTGGTGGGTAAGCAATCCATCCTTGAATAGGTAACTCATCGTGACTTGATTTAATCCAAATTTCTTCCACTTTAGCCAAAGCTTTGTCGCCCAATGCATCTGCATTAAGGGTAGTTAAACGCTGCGCTTTACCGCGTTTAATTGTTGCTATATCAGCAGGGCGCTGAATATCGGCAAGAGTAAAGGCTACTTCGCCATCTTCGCTTACATCAAAGTCGCCACCAGAATAAGGGCGACCAAAGGCAACACTGCCAATTTTGGTTGTTATTATCTTACGCTTGCCGCTGCGTGGTTGATAGGCGAGGGCAGTTTGACCTTTATCTGCATAGCTAAAGTATATGCCTTTGGAGTTTGCACTCCATTTTATTTGACCTACGCTACGATCAAAATCTGGCGTTAAGCTAGTTGTGTTACCTGTTTTTAAATCACGAATATAAAGCTGAGCGTTTTCGTAGTTAGTGCGTTTATCATCGTAACCTGTGTACGCTAAGTAACGACCATCTGGAGATACTTTAGGCTGCTCGTCAGGTCCGTTTCGGTCAGTAACTTTAGTTATATTTTGTGTGGCTAACTCGAGTTGATAGATTTCACTGTTTGTGGGTTTTAGCTGGTAGTTTGTGTGCCTGTTTGCAGAAAAATAAAGCGACTTACCATCGTTACTAAAACTTACATCGCCTGCGTTATCAAATTCATCATGAGTGAGTTGTTTGGCATTACCACCGTTAGCATCTATGGAAAATAATTGGCTAAAACCTTTTTGTGTGTAACCGCCACCATCTGAACGATAATAAACATCATCAATAAATTTAGCGGGTTCTGCCCAAGTTGCGCCTTTTGGTTTACCTGGTAAGCTCACTGGCGCTGAATTAGCGCTTGGAACAAACATGCTAAATATTAGCTGGTTAGAATCAGGGTTCCATGTAATCGCACGTGGACTACTCGTTAAGTTACTAATTTTTGCCATAGCATCTGTTTTAAGCCATTTAATATATATTTGGCTGCTACCATCGCGGGTTGATATAAATGCAAGGCGTTGACCATCAGGAGAGAGTACTGGCGAATAATCCATATGCACGCCAGAGGTTAATGGCTGCATTTGTTTGGTTTTGTAATCAACAGACCAAATATTACCAACTTTGCGATCTGTTTTTATATCCATGCGGTTACGCACAAAATAAACAGTTTTACCGTCTTCGGTTATATCTATTTGATTGGCATATTCTAAATTAAACACGTCTTGCAGTTGTAGTGTATTTGTTTCAGCGTAGGCTAAATTACTACAGCCTAAAATGAGGCTAAGTGTTAAAAGCTTTTTCATTTTAATCCCTGTTGTTACTTTTTTAATTTGCTAAGTAGTTATATGTTAGGGATTATTAAATTAACAGTAGGATGCGATGAAGCTCTTATTTAACTCTATGAGTTAAAGCTGTAAAGGGGGTTTACAGCTTATCTTTGAGGTTGTATAAAAGTTTAGTTAGCTGAGTTGCACAGGGCTTTTATATCTTTTATAAGCGCTATGCCATCAGCATTGTCGCCATGCACGCATAAGCTATCGGCGTTGAGCGTTAGTTTTTTTCCAGTTCGTGTTGTCACGCTGCCATCGGATAAAAGCTGAGTTACTTGTTTTAGTAATGCAGCTTTGTTGTGAACGCTACCCTCAAGTGTTCGTGACACTAAATGCCCGTCGTCGGTGTACTGTCTGTCGGCAAATGCCTCGAGTATTAGCTCAACTCCTGAGCTTTTAGCTATTTGAATGTGCTTATTGGCATTTTTAGTCGCTAAGACCATTAGTTTCAAATCTATTGGGTAGCTGGCAATTGCATTTATAACGGTTTGTAATATTTTCTCATCAGCCATCATGTCGTTATAAAGTGCGCCATGCGGTTTAACATAGCTAAGTGTTAAACCTTGTACTTTTGCCATGCCCTCAATAGCGGCTATTTGATAATGCAGGCAATTTGTAAGCTCTTTTTCGCTAAGTACCATTGAGCGCCTACCAAAGCCTTGCTTATCTGGGTAGCTTGGGTGAGCACCAATTTGTACGTTATGTTGCTTGGCAAGTACAAGAGTGTTTGTCATTACGTCGGCATCACCTGCATGGAACCCACACGCAATATTAGCCATATCAATATGTGGCATAACGTCATCGTCTAGCCCCATTTTCCACGCGCCAAAGCTTTCGCCTAAATCACAATTGAGTTTCATATTAGTGCGCCTTTTGCGGTTTTATTGTGACAGGCAATACGCCGTTAGCGGGCGCTTTGCCTAGTAAAACTTTTGCAAGTGCGGTAAAAGCAGGGCCAGATACAATATCGTTTTTATCTACATCAATATTATATGCGTAAGATGCAAGTACAGCATTTGCATAATTGCCAAATTTAGCAATGTCGTAAGGGGCTCTTAGGCTTATAAAAACAGTGCTTTTGTTTTCTTCTTTTGCCATATTTAATAATGACTCAAGTGCTTTTGGTTGCTCTGCATTATTAAGTGCAAAATTAGGATCGTCTTTTAAATCATCCATACCGCCAATTTCGACCGCACTTTGATTAGGCGTTGCATTGCCGGCTATAACTACATCAGCAGCGTGTATTTGTGTTTTAGCTTGTGCAGGATTAAACCCTTGTAGGCTGCTACAGCTATAGTTTAGTTTTTTCTGGCTAATAGCTTCAATCGCTTGCTGCATTGCCATACATTTACGCGTGTCGGGCATAATAATATGAACATTACTTCCTGCTTTTAAATTAAGCGGCAAAGTACTGTTATTATTTTTAACCTGCGTTATTGCCTCTACAGCAAGCTGCGCTTCTATTTCGCGATGTGCTGCACTGCCGATTGTTTGCTTTGCATTTATGAGCGCGGTAATAGGGTCAAAATTAGTGCTTAATCTAAATTTATTTTTAAGCGTAATTATACGCATCGCTGATTGTGCTATTTCTTGCTCATCAAGTTGGTTTGATTTAACCGCTGCAACAAGCTCTTTAATAAGGTTATCGAGCTTGTTTAAATCATCCGGTGTTCTAATTTCAACGGGCATTAGGGCAATATCAGCCCCAGCCGCAAACGTATTTATTACCGCTTGAGTTGGTGTAAAGAAATTACTAATGCCAGCCATATCAAGCGCATCAGTTACTACAACACCTTGGTAATTAAGCTCACCACGTAAAATATCAGTAATGATTGCGCGCGACATTGTTGCCGGTTTTATCATCGTTTTGCCATTAACACTTATGAACGTTGTGCTATCGAGGGCAGGGTATTGAATATGCGCCGTCATTATCATGCCTGGGTTTTGCTTGGCGATAATGTGCTTAAACGGTGCTAAGTCTTGCTCGTAAATAACTTCTTTTGCATGGTTTACTTTAGGCAAACCTGTATGGCTATCTACGTTTGTATCGCCGTGGCCCGGGAAGTGCTTTAACGAGGTAATAACACCGTTGTTCTCAAATCCTGCAACCTGTGCGGCGCCCAATTTACTCACTAATGCTGGGTTTTCACCAAACGAGCGTACATTAATAACAGGGTTATCAGGGTTCATGTTTACATCAACCGTAGGCGCGTAGTTTACATTGATACCTAGCGAGTTTAGTTCTTTAGCTATAACAGTTGCTGTTTTTGTCGCAAAGCTCGTACCGTGTTTTTTGTAGGTTGCGCCAATCGACATATTACCGGTAAATGAGGTGGCAACATCGCGTGGTAAACGCGCTACACGTCCGCCTTCTTGATCTATAGATATAAATAGCGGCAGCTTACTACTTGACTTACTTGCAGCTGTTTGCAATTGGATATTAAGCGTAATGGTTTGTTCTATTGATTGGGTATTTTCAGAAAATAAAATAACTCCACCAATATCGTATTTAGCAATAGCGGTAGCAAGCTCATTAGGTAACTCGGTCATTGGAGTTCGGCATTTATTACTTGCTCCTTGCTGGCAAAAGTAGCGAAAGTCGAGTATTAACTTTTGCCCAAGTTGTTGTTCAAGAGAAAGCACGGGTTTAGCAAGCGAGGATTGTAATGGCATTAAACACCCAGATAAAAAAACGATAGACGGTACAATACACTTATTTAGCAAAACACACTCCAAGGCTAAAAAGTAGATAAATGTATGCAGCTTAACCACTTTTTAAAGTAACTGCAAAAGAAGGTTTTCTTTACAAAAACCATTAACGTATTGTAAAAATTGAAGAAAAATTATAGTTTTGAACTTAGTGAAAAGTTATATTTTTTCTGGCTTTATTGATATTAGGTAATAAATTTTTAATAGGGTGTAATTGCAGGCTTTATGCTCAATTATAGGTGCAAGTATTGAATGCCTCATACTTAGGATGGCATTCATTTTCGAAAGAATTATTAATAGCCTTAATCTTCGATTTCTTATTTTTCATTTAACGATTACAGCCTTTATTAGTACTTTAGTAAGTCGCTTTTATTCTACCTACCAAGCACAAAAGGAGCAGTTAAAAACTTACACTAAAAATAACTATGCCTACGCTAATAAACTAGCATCAACAACTTATACTCTTTAGAATCAGCAATGCAACAACCTGCCTATTCAACTAAAAATCATCTTGAAAAGACAATATTGTGGCGCGTTTAGGTAGAGAAGAATTTGTATTTTTTTTACCTAATAAGAACAGCAAAGTGCGCAAAATAGCAGAGCGATTACGTCAAACCGTTGAGTCTATAAATACGTAAACTATTGGATTTATAATAATTCCTATTGGCATTGCAACTTGGTCTGAGCATAGTAACGAAATAGACCAAGTTTACAAATGTGCTGACAAAGTACTTTACCATGTTAATAAGTATGGTAGTTGTAAGTGCATTGTTGCTGATTAAAAATGTGTTTCGATAGGTGAGTAATCAATTGCAACTTCTACATTGCTCACTGAGCTATAGTTGTTTAGATCTTTAGATAATCCTGCAATATCAACATCCTTTTCAACAAGTAATGTGTAATTGTGAGCTGTCGACTTAACTAACTCATAATTATTTTTTAACTCATCAGGCAAAGAATCGGTATTTAATGTAATGGTAAGAGTACCTGTTACTACACCTTTTTGCTTTAAGTTCTGATTATAAATAACGTCGCCTTTAAATAACTGCTCAGAGTTAAAAATAAGCTTATCACCCGATGAATTTATGCTTTTAGATGCTTTTTTCATAATACCTTGACTGCTTTCTTTTTTAGGGAAAATAGTGTCAGTTTTCTGGTTCTTAGATGGTTCTTTTATAATGATTTCTGCTGTTTTAGGTAGCGCCTGAGAGTTGTTAACCTCTGTTTTTTCACTGTTATTACATGCAGATAGTAATAAAGCTGCAATTATTGGCACTGAACTTGTAAAAATTATTTTTTGCATTCGTTTACCTTTGTTTACTTTTCTCTAAATTTAAAGCTATTCAGCTTCATTCAAGTATGTATATTAACAACTTAACTATGCGTTTACATAAAATAATCAATTAAAAAACATTAAGTGTTTTAATACAATAAATACAAACAGGTGGATACATGTCTCAATTTAAATTAACAACTATTGCCATGGTTGTAGCATCAACATTAGCAGCAGGTGAGCTAACCGCCGCTGAACAAACTCGATTTTATGATGTAAGTGCTACAAATGCAGTTACTCAGGGTACTTCTTTAGCTGCTGTTCAGCAGAGAACCTTAGCCGAACGCGCCACTGTATCGGGTCAAAAATCTATTTACGATGCACAAATGGGTAAAGCAACATTTTTATGGCAAGCAATAGGTCAGCGTAAGCCTGACATGGCTTTAATCGCAGCTGATAACCGTAATCAATATGCTGCTGACTTTTATATTGAAACTTTAACAGGTATTAGTAATCGTAAAACAACAGCATCTTCTGCTGTTATGGTTGATTTATCAGAGCAAAAACGTGGTTCTATTAGTGCTAAATATAAACAACAAGTAAACGGTGTAGAAGTTTTTAACCGCGAATACAACTTGTTAATGGATAAAGAGTACAACCTAGTAGCAAGCTCGGGTTATTTTGCTGATACGTCGTCATCTAAAAATAAACTTGCTGCATTAACGGGTTTTGTAAGCTCTGAGCAAAGTATAAAAAAAGCATTTAGTGAATTAGCAAATATTGATGTCTCACTTCGTAAAATTGGTAATGAAGGTGGATATGCAAAATATGAGGCTAAATCATTAGATGACTCTAAGATTGTTTTAGGTACACCACGTGCAAAAGAAGTGTTTTTTGAAGTTGCAGGCGAGCTTAAATCTGCTTACTACATTGAAGTAGAAGTAGCAGAAGTTGGCTCTTTAGAAAGTGACTACTTTAGTTATGTAGTAGATTCGAATAACAGCAAAGTATATTTTGCGAAAGATTTGAAATCTCATGCAGCTGACTTTAATTACCGTGTTTACGCTAACCAAGATGGCTACCCAATGGAAAGCCCGCACGGTGACGTAATTCCTGCAGATGGCCCAGGGCAAGTAGACGAGACTGAGATTTTAGACGCGCCAATGGTATCTCTATCTTACTACAGTAAACTAAGCACAATGGACCCATGGTTAGCTGATGATGCAACGACAACATCAGGTAATAACGTATTTGCTTACGCAGATGTGGTTGCACCTCAAGACTTTAGTGAAGGTGACTTTACTGCTGAAACAACAGCAGACTTCACATTTGACTACCCTTATAAAGTAGATGAAGTTGCAAATAGCTACGCAAACCGTAAAGCGGCTATTGTTAACTTGTTTTATATGAATAACTTTTTACATGATTTTTTCTATGATCATGGTTTTGATGAAACGTCAAATGTAGCTCAAGTATCTAACTTTGGTCGTGGCGGCGTAGAAGGTGACCCGATTGAAGCACAGGCTCAAGATAACTCAGGTCGTAATAACGCAAATATGTCTACGCCAGCTGATGGTGCTAGCCCACGTATGCAAATGTACTTGTACAACAGTAAAGATGCCGTTGTTGGTGTAGATTTTGGTATTACTGTAACTTCACATGACTCTTTAGGCCTTTTAGCTTCAACAAAAGAATCTGGCTTTGGTAAATACCAATTCAGTGATGTGGCTGCAGAAGTTGTTCGTTTAGATGATGGAAATACAGTAGATTCAACAAGCGTGAATGATGGTTGTGAGCCTGCTATAAATGCAGCTGAACTAGCGGGTAAAATTGCAATTGTAGACCGTGGCTCATGCTCATTTACAATTAAAGTAAAAAATGCACAAGATGCAGGTGCAATAGCAACTATCGTTGTTAATAATGACCCAGATACGGCAGAACCGGCACCAATGGGCGGTGAAGACGATACTGTAACCATTCCAAATATGGGTTTAAATTACGCTGATGGTCATGCAATGTATGACCTAATTGATGCTCGTGAAGTTGTTACTGTTAACATGTTTACCAAAGCAACATTAAAAGATGGTACGTTTGATAATGGTATTATTGCTCATGAATGGGGTCACTACATTAGTAACCGCTTAGTCGGTAATTCATCAGGCCTTATTAACTTCCAAGGCCGCGCAATGGGCGAAGGCTGGGGCGATTTCCACTCATTAATGTTTATCGCTAAAGAAAGCGATATAAATATCACAGGTAACGATAAGTTCCAAAAAGCATATGGTAGCGGCACATTTGTAGAAGACTTCTACTTCGGTATTCGTCGTCTTCCTTATTCAACTGATACAGATGTAAATGCATTATCGTTCCGACATATTACTGAAAATGCTGGTGCTGATATTGGTATTTCACCAACAAGCGTGGCTTCTCCTCATGCTGCCGGCGAAATTTGGGCAACTGTATTATGGGAAAACTACGTAACGCTTATTAACGAGCATGGCTTTAATGAAGCACAAACTCGAATGGCAGATTACTTAGTTGCAGGTTACAAATTAACACCTATAGCACCAACCTACACTGAAGCACGTGATGCTATTTTAGCTGCTGCCTATGCAGTAGACCCTGCTGATTACAAGTTAATGGTAGGCGCATTTGCTAAACGTGGTATGGGTCTTGGCGCAGTATCGCCAGATCGTTTCAGTGAAGACCTTACTGGTGTAGTTGAATCAGATAAAACACAGCTTTCTAGCTATGCTTTTGCAAGTGCTGACTTAAACAACATGTACAATGGTACAGAGCTTGGTTTTTGTACTAACGACAATATTTTAGATAAAGGCGAAACGAGTACGGTTAGCGTAACAATTACTAACCGTGGTAGTGAAGTACTTAGTGGTACAACAGCACAACTGACAGTTATAAGCGATCATGATGTAACATTTGAAAATGATGGCCTACTTACTTTTGGTGAAGTTCAACCGTACGAAGCAATAACAAGTAACGATATTAAAGTTACTTTGAACGAAGCGGGTACAGCTGAAACACTAGAAATTGAAGTCACATTCCCTGAAATTGAAACGGATGATGATATCGTTGAAGCGCTTGATCAAACACTTACGTTTGAAGTAAATATGGGCTTTAAATCAGAAACGCCTGTTGGAGCTGTAGTTTCAGATGATATGGAAGTAGCAAGTTCATCACTATTAGATTTAAAAGAAAACGTAATGTTTGGTGGTGATTTAGCTGCTGGCACTCAAGTAATGGATAATAGTAGTAATATTGCATTCTTTGAACAAGGTGGCTTTGGGCTAGGCACACAAGCAATGCGCCTTGTAAATAACGGCTTCCAATCGGATGTAGCAGTAGAGAGCAAGTCATTCGAAGTCGGTTACTCTGGCGACTTTGAAATTTCATTCTGGCATTTCTATAGTATCGAGGAAAACTGGGATGGTGGTGTTGTAGAAGTTAGTGTTAATGGTGGTGACTGGGTTGATGCTACTGAAATTGGCGGCACATTTGATGTTGGCTATGACGCTGTTCTAATCGAAAACGATTCTCAAGAGCTTCAAGAACGTGAAACATACACAGGTAATAACGTACAAGATAGTGGCGCGTATGGTAATTATGAAACTATCAACTTTGGTGATGCTCTAAACGGCAACTTAGTAAAGGTACGCTTTAGAATTTCATCAGATGGCGCAGTAAGTGATTTAGGTTGGTGGATTGATAACCTAACTATGTCTAACGTTTTATCTCCTGTATTTTCAGAACTTGTAGCGGGTGATTCACTAGCATGTGATAACGCAGCTCCACTTGTTTTAGTCGAAAGTGCATCAGCGGAAATTACTGAATCTGCTACAGGAACAATTACAGCAACAGCGTCAGATCGCAATGGTCAAACACTAACTTATGCTTGGACTCAGGTTAGCGGTAGTGATGCTACGCTCACTGGTACTGATACAGCAACTTTGAGCTTCACACCTGCAGCTATTACTGCAGATGAAGAGCTTGTTTTTGAAGTTGCCGTAAGTGATGGTGTAACAACTGTGACTCAACAAAGTACTGTAATGGTAAAAAATGAAGCGGTAGCAACAGTGCCTGTAACAGAAGCAAAATCTAGCGGTGGTGGTAGTTTTGGCTTTATAGCTTTATTACTTACTCCATTAGTATGGTTTAATAGACGTCGTAAAAACGTTAGTAAATAAGTTTAAATAACATCCCGTCGTCTCTAAACACATGACGGCTTTAATGAAAGGCCAGTAGCTTTTGCTTCTGGCCTTTTTTATATACTTAGTGTGATGTTTTTAGTCCTGACCTCATATTAACTTTTTCATGGCCATACACTTTGACTTATCTATTAGTCATATTGCCTTTTTATACGACATCAACAACTTATATCTTAAAGCTTAATAAACAACCTCGGTGCGTTCACTTAGTTGGCTAGAGTTTTACTGATTAAAGGATAAAAAATGGCAATGCTGGAATATATTATTTATCACGCCATACCCTAACGCATAGTCGCTAAATTGAACAAACCAACTTAATTAAAAACACTTAAACGGGTATAATACCTAACTTCGTATAATACGCGCTGAATTTGAGTGCTTTGGAATGCAGCTTTGCTATATAAATTACTACCCGCTTTAAATTTAAGATTTCTTATATTGCTACTCGCATTCTCTGCAGCACTGAGCACATTGGTAGGGAGTTTTTATTCTACCTATCAGGTTCAAAAAGAGCAGTTAACATCATATACGCTAAAAAGTAATTTAGCCTATGCACAAAAATTAGCCTCCGCAACTGATAACTTTTTAAAGTCTGCGCTTCAGCAGCTTGAATACTCAGCTAAAATTATCGAGCAATCACCAAATAACTCCAAATTACTAAACGATGAAGCCATTCGTTTAAATCATCAAACGGATAGCTTTAACTCTGTTGTGATTAATTTACATGGCGTAGTTGCAGCGACGTCGCCTCACTTTGAAAGTTTAATAGGCCAACAAATACAGTCTCCAGGAGCAATAGAAGCACTAAAAGAAAAACGCCCATTAATTAGTGAGCCTTATTTATCGGCAGCTGATAATTTAATTGTTTTTATTTCGCACCCGCTATTTGATTCTGAAGATAAGTATTTAGGTTATATTGGGGGCTCTCTTTATTTAAAAGAGAAAAATATTTTAAATGAGCTTTTAGAACAACATTACTACAAAGGTGGTTCGTACCTTTATGTTGTTAGCTCAAATAAACGCATTTTATATCACCCAGAACCTGCCAGAATCGGCAACGTTATTGCTAACAATGCTGTGATTGACGCTGTTATAGATGGCGAAATAGGCACTTCAACGGTTATTAATAGCTTAAATAAGCCGATGCTCGCAGGCTACGCACCCATTACTTTATCTAAATGGGGAATAGTGGCGCAAAGACCATTAGAATCAACGCTCTCTTCGCTAGATACATTAACTATTGAAGTCATTGAACAAACAATACCTATGGCATTAGTCACATTTATTTTTATTGGTTTATTTGCACATTTTATAGCAAGGCCGCTAAAGCGATTAGCCGATAACGCAAATACACTCGATGATCCAAAAAGCTTAGAAAAACTTAAAAGCGTGAAGTCGTGGTATTTTGAAAGTCAAAAACTGAAGTTAGCGATGTTAAGAGAGGTTACTTTATTACAAGCACAAATAGGTGTGCTACGCCATGACTCACAAACAGATCCCTTAACAGATACCCACAACAGAAGAAGCTTAAACGGCCTACTTAACCAGCTTATGCTAAAGCAAACCCCATTCGCTATATTAGAAATTGATATCGACTTTTTTAAACGTGTTAACGATACTTTTGGACATAATAAAGGCGACGAAACTTTAGTTTCGCTAACAAATATAATTAAAAAACTATCAAGAAGAGACGACATAGTATCAAGAATCGGCGGTGAAGAATTTGTTCTTGTGCTACCAAATGAAAACAGCCAAAGTGCCTATAAAATAGCAGAGCGTTTACGTAAAACAGTAGAATCGACAGAAATAAACACCATAGGAACAATCACTATTTCTATAGGTATTGCAACCTGGCCTGAGCATAGTACTGATATTGCCCAAGTATATAAATGTGCCGATAAGGCGCTATACCATGCTAAAGAGCATGGTCGTAACCGATGCGTAGTGGCCGATATTAGCTAACCACAGCTTAACTAAGTAATACTCTGTATTACCTTAAATTGATAAATACTTTACACAGAGTGCATGAGTTTATTAAGCCAGCCATCTGCTTTTGATGGCTTGTAAATCATTGCTATGCCTTTGCTATAGTGACTGTTAACCCCCTTTACAGTTAGTTTAGTAAACCCTAAATCGTCAATAACAAAATTTGGTAAATACGCTAATCCCAAAGCAGTTTTACTACCAAACTAACCTTTTAAAATCCGTTATATGTTGAAAAGCTAACGACAAATAAAACACAAAAAATGCATTTTCATTAGTAAAACTAACGCAGCAACAAGGCTTGGTAATTCATAAAATACAAAGTAAACCAAGCTATGACTCGTTAAGCTTAGTGCCGCTTACTAGGGGGAAGTACAACGGGGAATTAGAGTGCGACAGCGCAATAAATACAACGCTTGCAAGTAAACTAACGGCATGTTTTAAAAACGCCCCCAGCTATTTAGAAACCCAAGACTTTGCGATAAATTAATTTATAAATAACGGCGATTTTGGCTTTAAAAGTGCTGTTTATATAAAGTGTTAATGGGCATTAAGTATGTAGAAGTGTACCTGAATATACTCACCATTAAGTAATTTGACTTGAGTAAATATGTGGCAGGTAAACGCTGCATACCCATGCAGCGTTTATTGCCATTTGTTTAGCCCTAATTAAAACTGATAGCTTACCCTTGCTGAAAAGTTACGCCCAGGTTGGGTGTATTGGCTAAAATCAGCACTTTGCGATTGACCTGCAATCAACTCAAAAGGTACATATTCTTTATCGAGCAAGTTAAGTACACCTACATTTAGCTGCCACGCTTGCCATTCGTAGTTTGCGTATAAATCAACAACGCCGTAGCCATGCCCTTGCGTAGTTTTATCATCGTTTGCATCAAGTACTACATCCGATTGCGATTTAGCTAAACGCAACGCAGCGGTCCAGTTAATATTACCCAGCTCTGTACTTAACAATATTGAGCCATTTAACGGGCTAATACTGGTAAGTGGCTGATCGGTTTCTTTGTTTTCACCATCAACGTAGGCCACATTTGCCTCAAGCAGAATATTTTCAGCGACATACATGGCAATTCCTGCTTCTACACCGCTTATTTGTGTTTCGCTAATATTTTGATATTGATACAAAGTTTTGTTTACATTAGGAATGTACGTTGGCTCAACACCTACTACGGCGGTTTCAATAAAATCATCGAATGCTGCATAAAAAGCACTTAAGTTTACGCTAATATCGCTGCTGGCGTAGCGTAATCCAAGCTCAAACGAGTCACTGCTTTCTGGGTCTAAATCGGCGTTTGGTAATATTTGATAAAACGGCTCAACGCCGTGGCTTTGATAGGCTTGGTCGTGCGGTGGTATTTTAAAGCCTCGTACGTATTGCCCGTACCACGATAAGTTATCATCCACTTGGTATATAACACCTAGCTTAGGCGAAAAAGCAGACTCGGTAATATCGTCAAGCTGCGCATCGGCATATAGCTCATCACTTTTAGCTTCTAGGGTGTAGTAATCATATCGCACACCCGCAATAACCGACCATGCGCTGTTATTAAACGAAATACTGTCTTGCACATAAGCGCCAATTAAAGAGGTATCAGCTCCGGGAAATGCTTTTTGTTTTTGATCGGTAAAATCAACGGTGCCATCGGCTAAAATACGTGTTTTAAAACGAGGGCGGGTGGTGTCGTATAAATCGATATCAATCCCGTATACCACTTCATGATCGGTGGTTTCTCCTTTAAGCCCTTTATTAAATACCGCTTTTAAACCTAAAATATTTTGCTCAAAGCGATAATCGTTATAATCGGTGTAGGTGCTTGCGCCACTAATTGCGCCACTAATTGCGTCACTTTGCTGCTCGTAACTACTATAAGACACTTGCCCGTACCATTTATCAAACGCAACTGTAGCTACCTCTGAATGGTAATCTAGCGCCAGTGACCAACTCGTGTCGTCTTCATCGGTTTCTTGAACCGCGGGGGTTATTACTTGCTCAGTCGTTTGATTAAAATAATCAAGGGTGTATTTAAGTGTGCGTTTTTCATCAAGCTGTTGCTCAAATTTAACTATTAAAGCGTCCGACTTTGCATCATAACCGGGTAAGTTTTCGTCGTAATTTTGAACTTCTTCGCTGTCGCGATGGCTATAAACTGCGCTTACTGCAAAGTCGCCTAAGTCTTTTGCACCGGTAATATCAGCGGCAATTTGGTTACTTTGACCTTGATACCCCAGTGCCATTTTTACATAGCTGTTGTTATCTTTTAGATAATCGCTTGGATCTTTAGTGGTTATAACTACAATGCCACCGAGTGCGTCAGAGCCATATAAAGACGATGCAGCACCTTTGGCTACTTCTACTTGTTTTACGCCTGCTACATCAAAGTAATTGCGGCCAACTAAATAGCCCCCTCCGCCTGCATAACCATCGTTGGTGCGTCGGCCATCTTTTATAAATACAACACGGTTACCACCAACACCACGTACAGTAAGTGTTTGCGCGCCTGCACCACTGCCTGTGGTTGCAATGCTTGAATCGTATTTAAACATGGTTTGTAAATCTACAGCTAGCTGGCGCTCTATATCTTGCTCGGTAATAACAGTAACTGAGCCTGTTACATCTTTAAGCTTTTGCTCAAACCGCGAGCCACTCACAACAATATGATCGTCAATTATGTTTTCGGCAAATGCAGTGCCCGATCCGAGTAATAAGGTTGCTATAGCAGTAAATTTAAATGTAGAGGGGTTCACTTTAACTCCAAATGATAATAGTTATTATTTATGGCGAGAATGTTACAACTAAGTCAAATTAAGATCAATTAATTATGATAATCATTTTCATTTAGATTTAACTAGTTATAATAACCGAAAAATAAAAGCCGGAGTTTGTAATGAAATACCTATTTATATTGTTTGCTTTAGTCGCTCAACCTGCACTTGCACAGGAGCGCGTTATTAGTGCTGGCGGCACCCTTACAGAAATAATTTATGCGCTGGGCAAACAAAGTACCCTCGTAGCAGTTGATCAATCGAGCATGTACCCACAGCAAGCTACGCAATTACCACAAGTGGGTTATTACCGCGATTTAGCGGCAGAAGGCGTGCTTTCTATGCGCCCAACAACCTTGTTAGCGCTTGAAGGCGCAGGGCGAAGCCAAGCACTTAAACAAATTGAGGCAACAGGGGTTAAACTAATTCATTATAAAAAGCCCACCTCAGTTAATGAGCTACTTGAGCTAATTAAACGCCTTGGTACCGATTTAGACGCCAAGCAAAAAGCGCAATCGCTTATTACGCACATTACAGACTCATTACCTGAAAAAGCAAAACAACAAACGCACAGTGCACTATTTTTACTCTCAGCTAATGAGCGCGGGCTTGTTGCCGCAGGGCAAGAAACCGTCCCTAATTTATTATTTAGCTATGCGGGCATTACTAATATAGGCGCTACACATTCAGGCTTTAAAGTAATTAATACCGAAGTACTTGCTGTAAATCAGCCTGACTTTTTAGTTGCGCCAAAGCATGTTGTACAAAGCATTGGCGGCAAGCAGGCTTTTTGTAAGCAACCGAACCTACGCTTATTAAAAGCGGCGCAAAGCTGTAACTTACTTGTAATGGATAGCCTGCTTTCGCTTGGCATGTCGCCACGTATTACCACAGCAATTAATGAGCTTAACGAGTATAAAACCCGCTTATGAATACCCTAACATTGAGCCGCTTTGTGCCCATAACACTTAGCCAAACTCATAAGTGGATGCTATTAGCCTCTGTTTGTATTTTTGCTTTGGCGCTACTAAGCATTGGGTACGGCCCTGCAGGATGGGATTGGCGTTTAGCTATTGCCTGGCTTGCACCCGAGTACTTTAATCAGTTTGATGCGCTGCAAATAAATGTCGTAATGCAA
Source organism: Pseudoalteromonas sp. APC 3358 (assembly GCF_030408075.1). Lineage (NCBI taxonomy): Bacteria > Pseudomonadati > Pseudomonadota > Gammaproteobacteria > Alteromonadales > Pseudoalteromonadaceae > Pseudoalteromonas > Pseudoalteromonas sp. APC 3358. The sequence goes on along the minus strand of NZ_JASDCE010000001.1, from coordinate 421,763 downwards.
ATACGTTTGCCGCGTTTTGTGCTTGCTGTATTAGTAGGGTTGGTACTTGCCCAAACAGGGGCGGCAACCCAAGCGCTTTGCCGTAACCCGTTGGCCGACCCATCTATTATTGGCATTAGTGCAGGTGCGGCAATGGTTGCAGTGGCGTTTATTGCACTTAGCGCGCAGTTTAATTTTAACGCTCAGTTGTATTTACCTTATGCGTCGTTTTTAGGGGCGCTTGGTGTTACCTCACTGGTATATTTTATTGCCAAGCAGCAGGGGCAAATTAATATCACCACACTTATATTGGTAGGAGTCGCTATTAACGCGTTAGCATTCGCTGTTATTGGGCTACTGAGTTTTTTTGCCGACGATAGCGCGCTACGATTAATAAATTATTGGACCATGGGCTCATTAGGCGGAGCAAGCTGGATCACGATTATTCAAGCTGCGCCGTTACTATTTATCAGCCTAATTGGCCTGTGGCGGTTAAAAAACCCCATGAACTTACTCCTTATTGGCGAGTCACAAGCTCAGTACCTAGGAGTAGACACTAATAAGCTTAAATTGTATGTCATTATACTCGTTGCATTAGGGGTAGGTGCGGTTGTAGCGCTTACCGGTTTAATAGGGTTTGTTGGCTTGGTAGTCCCGCATATTGCCCGCTTAATGGTGGGGCCGCATTTACGTAATATGCTGCCGCTTTGTATGCTAATTGGCGTAGTGGTATTGCTACTTTCTGACTGGCTAGCACGCATTGTGATCATGCCATCAGAGCTACCCATTGGCATTATTACTGCGTTATTGGGTGCGCCATTGTTTATTTATTTAATAGTGAAAAATAAGCGAGGTTGGTCATGATCACGTTTAACAACCTAAGCGTTGGCTTTGATAATCACAGCGTTTTAAACGCTATTAATGGCAGCGCTAAACAAGGGCAACTTGTAGCACTACTTGGTGAAAATGGCGCAGGTAAATCTACCTTGCTGCATACCTTAGCAGGTATGCACTCCTTTACAGGCAGTGTACTTTTTAATGCTAAGCCGCTGGCCTTTCACGCTAAAAAACGCCTTGCAACACAGCGCGCAGTCATGATGCAAGCTAACCACGTAGGGTTTGATTTTAATGTATTTGAGCTTATTGCAATGGGCCGCTACCCGTATGTAGAGTCATTAAAAATGCAAAGCGAAAAAGTACATAAATACGCCGCTATTATGGATTTAAACCAGTATTTAAATCGCCGCGTAAGTGCGCTTTCGGGCGGAGAGCAACAACGTGTTCATATGGCACGTACTTTAGCGCAGCTCGATGCCTTTACACAATCGGCCGAGCCAAAACTAATGCTGCTCGATGAGCCTACATCAGCACTTGATATGCGCCACCAACATGCTTTGCTCAGCTGCGTTAAAACCTTTGTAGAGCAGGGAAACAGCGCCATTATTGCAATACACGATCTAAATTTAGCCAGCCTTTATGCAACCGATGCTATTTTACTGCACAGCAAAAAAGTGTTGCAAAGTGGGCCTATAAACACCGTATTAACAGAACAAAACTTACAACAAATGTACGCCATGAAACTGCACGTAAATCCTCATCCTTATAACGATGCACCCATGGTTTTTTCTCAACGTCAGGAGTTTTTATGAGAGAGCAAGCATTAAACGATGCACGCACCTTGGTTTACAAAACCAATGCGGGTGTCATGTCGACTATTTCTAATAATTTACGCGGCTACCCGTTTGGCTCAGTAACCCCCTATATGTGCGACGAACAAGGCCGTATTTACTTTTTTATTAGCGATATAGCCCAGCACACTAAAAATCTAAAGCACGACTCTCGTATGAGCCTAACTGTGTTTGATGCCACCGACAGTGGCGATCAAAACGAGCACGGCCGCGTAACGCTCGTAGGTGATGGCTCTGTTGTGCCAAGTGAGCAAGCACACACTTTACTTGATAACTATATTACCCTATACGCCGAAGCTGCTAGCTATCGCAATGCGCACGACTTTCAATTATGGCAATTAGACGTAATTCGTGTGCGTTACATTGGTGGCTTTGGCAAAATATTTTGGCTTGAGCAAAACGAATGGCAGGATGAGGCAAAAAACTGGGATGAAAACCAGCAGCAAAGCATGATAAGTCATATGAACGACGACCATCAAGATGCTATGTCGCTCATATTAATGCAGCACTACAGCGTAGCTGATAACACCCCAATAATGAGCGGCTTATTACCCACTGGTTTTTATATACAAAGCCAAAAGCGTAATTACTTTATTAACTTTAATACCCAGTGCAACAGCCCGTTAGAGGTTCGTAAAGCGCTGGTTGCGCTAACCAATCAAGCCCGAAATAACTAAACTAAATACATGACGACATAGTTAACCTGAGCCCTGGTTAAGAGATTCACTAACTATGTCGTTATTTTATAAGCAAGCTGTTTGCTCGCCTCGTTTGGCTAACGCTTTAAAAGCGGCTTGCTGATGTTCTTTTTGTACATAACGGGGTGGCAAAGGGTTAACTTGCAACTGATATCCTGTTTGGTTAGCTTGCACACTTGTAACCGGCGATATCCACACAACCTTAAGCTCTGGCGCTAAACGCTTAATAACTCGCGCTATACCTTCGCCATTTTTCACATGAAAATCGCCCGCTATATGCATTACCTGCGCATCTTTATGATTATTTAAATAGTTAACGATAGACTCCCCCATGGTTTCATCCCATGTAACTTGCGCAGCATAATAATTCTCGTTTTGACTCGGCGAGCCGTGGTGCATTGAGGTCATAAAACGTTGCTTGTAATCACTGGGAGACGTATCAATAGCGGCTGCAATATAGCTCTTCTGTGTTTCATCAAGTTTACTTAGGTAACTTATGCCTTGCCTGCCAATACAGGTGACTATATTTTTAGGGGCATTTGCAGCTATTACATCGCTATTGTTCGTTTTTGCCAGCTCTACCAGCGCACGGTAGTCACTTTTGTAGTTAGGCCACGCTTGGGTGTTATCAATTAAGTATTGCTCACCAATTTCACTCTTAACGTACTGGTTTAAAGTGTGCTGATCCGCGCGGCTAAATTGCTCAAGCGACAGCGCAGTGCGTTTATTACTTTTGCTTAATTGCTCAAATAACTCAGTCTGAAATAAATGCACGCCCGGATGTGTATGCAATTCACCTACTAAAACCACATCGGCATTTAATAGCTTGGGCTCTAATAATACAGAGCTAACAGGCTTTGCTTGTGCATTATAAAGCGCAGTGTAATAAAGCGATGAGCTTTTATCAGGCGGCACAGTTGTTGTGCTACAACCACTCAAACCCGTAACTAACGCCAGAGTTAACATAGACTTTTTCATACACACCTTTAAAACACTTTAATGCAAATAATTATCAATATCATATACTTGTAATACCTATTAAGCCAGCCAAACTGCTGCTTACTTACATAATCAAGGAAATGAGCGAAACGCGCATTTATATGCCTTAACTTTGCTTGTAAATATTAAATAGCTTTTGATAGCAATGCCTTAGGTAATTTGTTAAAACTGTATAAAGTAGAAACATGAGCGTGACATCGGCAGAAGTATGCTCGATTCGCGGCCTATAATATTGTTAGATGTTAAATGGAGTTCTATGAAGCATCCACTTTTTAGTGAAAATATGGAAGATGGTTTTAGCCTATTCTTACTAAAATATTCAGAATCAAGAAGCTGTCTCTTATTTGGTACCTCAGCTCTTTTGTTATTTATATTTGCAAGTCAAAACACCAGTTTTATGAGTTTCCTTAATGAACACTGGTTTGGTAACATTCTTAAGATTTTATGTGTAATTGGAGCTTTATTAAGTTGGTTTTCAGCACAAGCACATTCATATAAAATGGACACTTTAAACTAGTAGCTTCCATATTCTTACTTTGGCCCATTAGCTATATATACTTGTTTTATATACATTTAACTAAAAAACCTAACGTAAATATCAAATGAAAAAATTATAGCTGGCTGTTTTTTGTTCCTAAAACCATTTTGGTCAACTATATTTTTCCGTCTATGTAAGCGTTAGGCACTGGAGAAGGTTTAATAGATGGAACCAAATTATTCAGAATATTCTGTTACCGAATTGCAAGAAGCTATTACGTCTATTGATAGGGCTTTGTACCCTGAACGCTTTGAGCTATTAAAAGCCGAACTATTAAATAGAGACGAGGAAGAGCATGATGCTTCTCAATTAGTAAGTCTTTCATCAAAGGACTTACTTATTAAGCTCAGCAATGCATTTTTTGTAATTCCGTTGATGATCTATGTAGGAGTAGATGCACTTAATAGCGGTGAAATACTCCTTAAAGGAGCAGCTATATCAAAAAATGAAAACTTTATATTATTTACATTAAGCGTAATGTTTTGTTTTTTAATCTCAGCGGTACTGACATGTAGCCTGTTTGTGGATAAGAGCAAAAGTTCCTGACAAATACATTATGTCGTTCATAAATTCACTAGGACACAGTTCGATTGGTAGTGTTTTTCTGGAGGTTGATAATATTTTCAACTCAGGGCAAAACATGCTGCACAAGCTAAGCAAAAACAAGTTATAGAGAATAAGAAGACGGTGAAGTGTATTTAAAAACTCTATAACTGAAACAAAAAGGCCGCAGTAATAAATACTGCGGTCTTTGTTTTTAGCTAAGTGCTATTTAGTAAGCGCCTGCGCTGTAAATAAGCTCGTAGCTGTGGCTGTAAATTTCAAGGATATTACCAAACGGGTCTTCCATGTAGATCATGCGGTACGGCTTTTCACCCGGGTAGTAATAACGAGGGGCTTGCATACGTTTTTTACCGCCAGCTTCTACAATACGCTCAGCTAAACCTTCTACATCAGGGTCTTGAACACAAAAATGAAAGATGCCTGTTTTCCAGTATTCAAAATTGTCTTTTGGGTTTTCTTGGTTTTTAAATTCGAAAATTTCGACACCAATACGATCCCCTGTAGATAGGTGCGCAATTTTAAATTTTTCCCACTTTTCGCCAAATACTTCTGTGCACATTTCGCCAATTGGGCTTTTGTCTTCGGTAATTAAAGTGGGTTCCATTATTGTGTACCAACCCATAACCTTAGTGTAAAACTCGACTGCTTTTTCAACGTCGGGAACCGAAATACCAATGTGCGAAAAACTACGTGGATATGTATGACTCATAATGCTTCCTCTTTAACTTGTGACTTATCTTGTGACTAGTTGATGGAGTTAGTTTACGAATCGACCAACATTAAGTAAAATTATCATTAATCATCATTTTGAGTACGTTTTGTAATGATAAATCCAACATGGTTAAATACGTTTTGTACTTTGGTTGAGGTAAATCATTTTACCCAAACCGCTGAGCGCCTTTATATGACCCAATCTGGTGTAAGTCAGCACATTAAAAAGCTAGAGCAACAAGTTAACTGCGCTTTGCTTGAGCGCCATGGTAAGCAGTTTTCTCTTACTCCTCAGGGCCAAAACTTATATCAGCAGGGCAGCCTACTTCTTAAAGATTGGCAGTTTTTAGAACAACAATTAAAAGATGATTCGCCGTACAGCGGAGCGGTAAAGATTCAATCTCCGGGCAGTTGTGGTTTAAAGTTTTATAATCAATTATTAGCACTGCAATCTGAGCATAAAGAACTGATTATTGATTACCGCTTTGCGCCCAATGTAAGTGTTGAACAAGCTGTAGCAAACCATAGTTCCGACATTGGGTTTTTAACTCAAGCTCCAACATTTAGCGAACTAACCAGCCATAAAATAAGCCAAGAGCCACTACTACTTGTAACGCCTGCAAGTATAAACATGCCTAATTGGCAAACCCTGTGTGAGCTAGGGTTTATTGCTCATCCCGATGCAAGCCATCATGCGCAGCTACTACTAAGCGAAAACTACAGTGAGTTTGAGCATATTGACCAAATAAGACCTACGGGATTTTCTAACCAAATTAGTTTAATACTAGAACCTGTAAGCTTAGGGCTGGGTTTTACGGTATTACCTGCTCATGCTGTTGGCGCATTCAATAAGCCCGCGCTTATTAAAACGCATCATTTAGAATGTCCGGTTAGTGAATCTATTTATGTGTGCCATCATCGAAATAGGCCGTTGGCAAAACGTATGAATACAGTGATTGAGCTAATAAAGGCGGGAGTAAATAGTTAAAACGTAAACCCCCTTTACACCCACGGCACTTAATACCATAAGCAAAAGGGGGAATAGAAAATTAGTTAACGCTTTCTAATTTTGCTTTTAAATCGAGTAAATCGGTTGCAATAGTATTTGGCTGTATTTCCCACGGATCGAAAATTGAATCTTTAGATCGTTGAATCCACGCCGCGCGCATGCCGTGCGATATGGCACCGGTTACATCAAACGGGTTGCTTGATACAAGCCACGTGTTTGCGCCTGTTGAATTGGTTTCGCGTAAAAAGTGGCTATAAACCCCAGGGTTTGGTTTAAAGGTTTTAACGTCGTCGGCACTTACTACCCCTTCAAAAAGCTCACTAATGCCAGCGGTTTCTAATAAGGTATGAACTGCGTCGGCAGCGCCGTTTGAAAATGCAAACAAACGGTAATCCTTCGCTTTTAATTGCTCAAGGCCTGCTTTTACATCGTCGAATGCAGGAAGCGTTTTATAAAGCTCTAGCAGTTGCCCCTTTTGATCTTCACTTAGCTCGGTTTTGTGCGCTAAGCAGGCGTAATCGAGTGCGTGTTTTGTACATAGCGAGAAAGGAATATAATTTTGCATTAATCCACGTCTAAATGAATACTCTAATTGCTTTTCGCGCCATGTATTTGAAAATGCTTGGGCGTTATCGCCAATCATGTCGTCGAGTAAGGACAGTACGCCGTGAGTGTTTATTAGCGTACCGTATACGTCAAATGCAAGTGTAGTTGCCATGTTTGCTCCGCAATAAAATAAATTAAGTTGGTTTTAGAGTACTTGCTTACAGCTTAACTTAATTTGAACGAACGCTCAAATTAATAAAACTTATAAGCATCGAGTGCCAAAATATCCATTTCTATACCTTCATGTATTTTTTTTGCTTTACCGTCACTACTTCCAAGCGCTGCAAAAAGAGGTAAAAAGTGCTCCTGGGTAGGGTGATTAAATAAAGCATAGGGTGCTTCATTTAAATAGTTAAGTAACGCTTGGGTGTTTTGCGCTATTAATTTTTGCTCAACCCAATGAGTAAACTCATTAACCATTTGAACACGATTAGGTGTAGCAGGGCTTTTAAATATTTCACGTAGATTGTGACTAATACCGCCGGAGCCAATAATTAATACGTTATCGCTGCGCAGTGGTGCAAGTAACTGTCCGTATTTATACATCGCCTGAGCGCCTAAACGCGTGTTAATAGACACCTGAACAATGGGAATATTAGCTGTTGGGTACATTAAGCGCAGCGGGATCCACACACCATGATCCCACCCTTGATCTGCACTTTTCACCGTTTTAATACCCGCTTTGTAAAAGTACTCACTAATAGTATTAGCAAGCTTAGGGTCTCCTGGTGCTGGGTATTGAATTTCATACAGGGGCTTGGGGAAGTTATAAAAGTCGTGAATAATATGCGGCGCATCTCCGGATGTAATAACTATATCGTGCGCTTCATCAAAGTGGGCAGAAAACACCACAATAGCACGAGGCTTACTAAGCGTTTGACCTAATGATGCAAAAAAATCTGACGTAGCCGATTGCTGAACAGCCATCATTGGCGAGCCGTGAGATATAAATAAAGTAGGCTGAGTCATACTAAAACCTTAAACAAATAGACGTGTTATAAACACTATATAAGTTTCTAATTTGACGATAAATATGATACTTATTTATACATTATCAACAAAGCATTGTTAAAAAATGGATAAGCTCACCACCATGAAGACCTTTTTAGCCGTTGTGCAAGAAGGATCATTTTCAAAAGCGGCCGATAAACTCGATATTTCGCCGCAGTTAGTCAGCAAATATATTTCTGCATTGGAAGATAATCTACGCACGCGTTTATTACACCGTACAACGCGAAAAGTAAGTGTTACAGAGGCTGGAAATCAGTATTATCAGCGTTGTCAGCAGGTGGTTATTGATATTGAAGACATGGAAAACTCCCTCAATAACTTAAGCGAAAATGTATCGGGTGTGCTTAGTATTAGTGCGCCTATGTCGTTTGGTACTAAGCATTTAGCAGGTTTGTTGGTTGATTTTCAAAAGCAGTATCCAAATTTAAAGTTAGATTTACGGCTCACAGACCAATATGTAGATATAGTAGAGCAGGGTATTGATATTGCTCTGCGCATTGGCGTATTAAAAAATTCAACGTTGATAGCTAAAAAAATTGCACCTATAAACCTAGCGGTGTTTGCGTCACCCGATTATTTAAAACGCCATGGCACGCCACAAACACTGCTAGATTTACAATCACATAATTATTTACGCTATTCCCACAGCGAGCCCACAAAACGATTATTTGGGGTTAATGAGTTAAAAAGCGAGCTAAAGCTTGAAAGTAACTTTGTGGCTAACAATGGTGATTTGCTACTAAATACAGCCATTGCTGGAGGTGGTATTGCTATGCAGCCCACATTTATTGCTGGCGAAGCGCTGGCTCAAGGCAAAGTAGTGCGCATTTTAAAAGACTATGAACCCGAGCCAATGGGGCTTTACATGGTGTATGCAAACAGACAGTTTTTACCCAGTAAAGTACGTGCTTTTGTTGATTTTGCAAGTGGCTATTATGGCGATACACCTTACTGGGATTTAGCGTAATAAAAAGTAAACCGCCTAACAGGCATTATATAAAAAGCTAAATTTTTAAAAAATTCCGTAGTAAATTTCTTAGTACTTTAAACACCTCTTGATTACTGTGTTGCTGATGCTGTAATACATCAACATTAGCCAACCAACCCATTTCTTCAAACTCAAGAGGAAGTTTAACCAGCTCACCACTTTGTACTGCATCTACAGCTACATGGTTTGGTAATAAGCACCACCCGTTACCTTGTATTGCTAGCTCGAGTAATACAAAGTAATTATCGGCATACCAAATCTCTGGGCTAATTTTTAGCTGAAAGCTACTTGTTTGCGTATTGCGAGAACGAAGAAGAAGTTGTCGATGTAGCCGAAGGCCATCCATATTTTCACATCTGATCCCCGCTAAAGGGTGCGATTTAGCAACATATAAATCAAATTTTACCGATCCAATACATTCATAGTCTAAGTAGCTCGGTATATTTAATTCACTAAAAATAATACCCGTTATAGGCTTTTCGCTGTTTAGCATGTCAATTACGTCATGGCTGGATGCACTTAAAAACTCAAGCGATACGTAAGGATACTCACTTTGCAGCTTGCTAATAATACTCGCAATAGTTTTAAACGGGATCCCTTCGTCAAGTGCGATAGTGATTTCGGTTGGTGTTTTTTCATTTAGTGCTAATGCAGAGTTTGTTAATCGCTGGTGTTGATTAAGCACGGCCCTAGCCTGGGGGAGTAACTGTTTACCGGCTTCGGTTAATTGTGGATAGCGCCCTGTGCGCTCAAATAATGTCGCATTACAGTCTATTTCTAAATTAATAATATGCTGGCTTATTACCGACTGCGCTTTACTTAAACCGCGCGCAGCAGCTGAAAACGATCCAGCTTCAACGGTAGCCACAAATGCTTGAAGCTGTTCAATACTAAACATATCGCTTTTCCCGATACTAAGTAACTAACACATATCTTTATAATGAATGAAAATACAGCCATCGTCATCAACTTAAGAAGTTATTTATATATGAACACAGCAGAACGTATTTTTCAGGCACTAATATTTGAGATGATAGCATTATCTTTTGTTGTACCTGCATCAGTTTATTTTGGTGGGTTTGCAACAGGAAAAATGGCAATAGTAGGTGTTGGTTTATCAGTCTTCGCCATGCTTTGGAATTATATTTACAACATAGTGTTTGATAAAATAGTTGGGCATAACCGAATCGAGCGAGGTTTAGTAACCCGCATTACGCATGCATGTGGCTTTGAGCTGGGTATGTTAGTAATAACGCTGCCAATACTTGCTTGGTATTTAAATATTACATGGCTAGCCGCTACAGCACTAGAAGCTGGCTTTTTAGTTTTTATACTCATATACACGTATATTTTTAATGTGTTGTACGACAAGTACCAACCTTACAAAAAATGGGTTAATAAATTGCAATGTGCTTGATATTTCTAAGTTTATAAAAGCAAAGTTGTGGGGTGTTGAGATCGTTTTGGCAAAAGCGCAATGGCAATAAATAACGGTAAATGTGGTTTTTAATTAAACCAATTAGCACTGCTCAATTGACTAAGTAGTGCTAATTTACTATTTGTACAATTTACCGGCTAACTGTAATGGGGGTTTACAGTAACTTTTTGCTTTATATATTTAGCCCTTTCAATATGTTCCACACGCTCTCACCACTAGGATGAAGCGCAGCATGATACCGATACGCGTAATATGTAATAGGCACGCAATGATGCTTTTGGCCAACCACAACTAAACAATCCTCTTTTAACATACTCACTGAGATGTTCATTTCGTTTATAAGGTTACGAGCTGTTATATAAAATATTTTACTGCTTGAGGTAGTGTAATCGGTAGATTTTTCCTACCTATTAGCTCTGCGCCTTGTGTCTATTATTTATCGAGACACAGCATGTAGAGCTTGCTCACGCGAGAAACCTAGCTTTTGACTGCCTAAAACTAATTTTAAAAACTACGTTTTTAAACGCCAGCAAGCTGCGCTTATACAAATGCCCACCAATCAATGTACTTACTACTAAGCGTTGCTTGAAAATCAACCTCATTAGCTATAACGAGGTGTGCCAAGCAAATGGCACACCTATTTTGTTATGTGGGTATGGGGGCGTTTTCTGCAATAAGCTGTTTAGATTTCAATTCACTCCAAAATTCGCTTGGTATGGTAACTTTCATTGAGGCTACATTAGCTTTAATTTGCTCTGCCGTGCGTGCGCCAGGAATAATTGAGGATACCGTTGAAGGCGCCTCTGCGAATTGCAGTGCAGCTGTTTTAATATCAATCCCATGTTTAGATGCAATGTCGTTTATTGCATTAAACTTTTGCTGCATAGGCCCAGGAATTTTAGGTGAATAATTAAAGCGGTTACGACCGGCTAAAAAACCACCATTAAGCGGAGCACCAATGACTGCTGAAACACCTCGTTTATCAAGCATAGGAAAGGTTTTATCAAGTGCCTGCTTATGATCTAAAATTGAATATTGCAGCGCTAGTAAGCAAATATCAGGGTCTGACATATCAAGCGCTTTATAAATAGCATGAGGTGTATTTACTCCAAAACCCCAGCCTTTAATTATTCCTTCATCACGCATTTTAGTTAACTCAGGAATAGCCCCTTTTGCTGCCTGATCAAAATACTTAAGCCAATCATCTCCCATATCACTATTTTGCGGTGATAAATCGTGAATATAAACAATATCGAGTGAAGCTACTCCAATACGATGCAACGTGTCTTCTATTGAACGGCGCGTACCTGATGCAGAGTAATCATATTTATAATGAAAAGGTGAGTGATCAGCCCAATGCCAACTATTTTCTAGAGGCTCTGCTGAAGGGGTAAGAAGGCGACCTACTTTTGAGGATAAAACATAATCTTCACGCTTTTTGTTTCGAAGTAAATCACCGAAGCGCCTTTCACTTAAACTCAAGCCGTAAAAAGGTGACGTATCAAAATGACGAATACCAGAATCCCATGCTGCATTTAGCATTGTTAAAATTTCTGCATCGCTTGATATAGTATTAAAGCCATTCCCAGCGGCAAGACCGCCTAAGCCCATTCTTGATTCAGGCCGGTAATGCTTAGCGTTAGTAACATCGTTTGTGGGCAGAGCAGCGCTTTTATCTATTGCTCCTTTAGTTTGCATAACACTGCCGTTAGACATTTTTACTTTTAATTGTTCAGCCAAAGCTGAAGCACTAAAAATAGAGCCTAAACTTAAAGCAGCGCCTGCTTTAATAAAATTTCTGCGAGATACCATGTAACTATTCTCCTTGAGTAAGGTTAAATATCTACGCTATAAACTAGTATAAATACCAACCAAACTCAAGCGGGAGAAAAACAATAAATATCAATAATTTCAATAAGATGGTTAAATTAACAAACGCTGAACGCGCACTTTAATTAACATTTTAGAATGATTATTTTCTTTACTCGTACAGTACTTTAATATGCACAAAATAGTGCACTTTAATAGCTTGATAAAAAAGCAAACTTCCAAATTGGTGCACGCTTTAATACTCATTTACACAACATAAAAATGGTTACATTTATTCAAGTGTAAAAATTAGTAAACAAAATCGGAATACATAAAAAGAGTGAATACCAAAGCTTAATTAATCTCACTAGCAAAGCGATTGCGGTAACGCTTAGTTAATTTAACCGAACGTAGCTGGTCGCTAATTAAAGTAAATATTGGTGAAGCGTTTGTTTTTACAGGTTTACCTTGGCCTAAACGGCGTATTTGCCTTTTTACCAGTGCCATAGTGGCAAGCCCTGCGAGGGTTTTATCTTGCCAAGTAACATTGGGTAATACGGCTAGTTGCAGTGGCTCATTTTGCCATTTGTTTGGTAAATTTGGTTGGTATGCAAGCGCAGTGGCAATACCCACGAGGGCCACTCCACTTTCAATCACGTTGTTGGCAATAGATAAGCGACTAATGCCGCCGGTGGTCATTATTGGGATTGATGAGCGGTGGCTAATCGCTTTTGCAAACTCTAAAAAGTATGCTTCGCGGGCAAGTGTGCGTTCGTCACCTGTTTTACCTTGCATGGCAGGGGCTTCGTAACTACCACCCGATAGCTCCACAAAATCAACATTGAGTTCATTCAATAAATCCACTACAACTTGCGCGTCACTGGGTTCAAACCCACCACGTTGAAAATCTGCAGAGTTTAACTTTACCGAAACCGAAAGGGGGGGGGAACAAACCGCTTTAATACTGCGGGTTATTTCGAGAAGTAAGCGGGCTCTATTTTGTAAACTTCCCCCCCATTTATCGTCGCGCTTATTGGTAAGTGGCGATAAAAACTGGGCAAGTAAATAGCCATGCGCTGCATGTATTTGTACACCATTAAAACCGGCTTTTTCGGCTTGTAGTGCAGTTTGTGTAAAGCGGGTAATAACATCGTCAATGTCGGTTTGCGTCATTGCCTTTGGTACGCGAAATAAGTGCGAGTGCTTACCCATATTAAGTGCAACACTTGACGCTGATAGAGCCTTTCCACCCATTTTTTTAAATACTTGCCTACCAGGGTGATTAATTTGCATCACCACTTTGCAATTATTTTGCTTTGATAAACGAGCAAGCTCTGCAAAGGCAGTAATATCGGTACTTTGCTCAAGCACTAGGCCACCTGGGCCTGTCATCGCTAAATGATCAACCATTACATTGCCAGTAATAATTAGCCCTGTACCGCCTTTAGCCCATGCGCTATAAACATTTTTAAGTGCTTGGGAGGGCGTTTGGTCCTCTTGTGCTAGGTTTTCTTCCATAGCGGCTTTGGCAATACGATTTTTTAATACTAAACCACTTGGCAAGGTAAAGGAGGTAAACACAGGGTTGCGCATAATTATTGGCTAATTAAATTGACATTAAAACAACTATAACCTTAAAGTTAGCTTGAAGGTCAACCTACTAAGTTTATGTAAAGTGGAGTTATTATTAGTTATGAAAATAGGCGAACTTGCAAAACTTACCAACATACCTGCCAGCACTATTCGTTTTTACGAAAGCAAAGGGTTATTAGCACCAACCACTCGCAGTGCTAATGGTTATAGGCTTTACACCCAACAAAACTTAGAAAAACTGCAATTAATTAAATTTTCACAAAGCTTGGGGTTTTCACTCAACGAAATACCTTTATTACGTAACGAAAACGGCGAGCTAAACCACACAGTAATAATCGAACGTTTAGAAAAAAAACAAAAAGAAGCTGACATTTTGATTGAGCAAATGCAGAAAAAGTCACAGCGTATTGGCAGTTTAACTGCGTTACTAAACTCTTATTGGGATAAAGGCGAATGCCTGCCAGAAAGTAAATTAAATGAATTACTAGAAGTGATGGATTACAAATAAACTAATACAGCTTATTCAGGGCCTGTTTATCTTTTGAGGTTAAATTTGCAGCAGACTGTTTGGTATTTAGGCAAGGCAGAGTCTATGTAGTGTGGTTATCCCCCATAAACAGACGATAACGTAGTATAAATGCCAAACATGCGTTGCCCTAAGGGTTCTGCCTAGGGGCAATTTACTCTTTGTAGCTCGGTTTTTACTTATTATTACATGGATGTAAGCCATTAGAATAATGCAGGAGCAGTTATCGAGCCCACTAAATTACAAACCTCGCGCCGCGATTAAATAGCCCCTAGATTGAACAAATTTTATCCTGAGAGGTCAACAAGCCCCAGTAAGCTGTATTTTATTTATGTTACTTAAGCTTTTTAATGCCAATTAACACACAGATGGCACCGCCAATAATACCCGCCCATGCTTCTATTGGTGTATCACCACTAAATGCGCGGCTTAACTGCGAAGCCGCCGCATCATACACGTCATATCCCCACATAATTAAAGCGATACCTATAACGATTAAAACAATACCTATAATCTTATTATTCATAAACACCTCAGGTTTCTAACGTACATTATTCAACATACTTAATTGAAAACACTTAATAAATCTAATCAAGCTCTAGCTGCGCACGTTCAACGCTCTCACTAGGTAACTCTTTTTGTACCGATACACCAAGCTCTTTAAACTCTGATGCTTGTTTAATTAAATTACCTTTACCGCGGTATAATTGCGAGAACGCTTTGTCGTAACTTTCTTTCGCTTTATCAAGCTGCTTACCTACGCCTTCCATACTTAATAAAAAACCATTGAGCTTGTTATAAAAACGCTCAGCCCGATTTGCCAGCTCTTTTGAGTATTTGGTTTGCTCTTCAAAACGCCAAAGCTGTTTAACAATATTTAAACTAGTAAGCAGGGTAGTAGGTGTAGCTACCAGTATATTTTTTTCGATTGCTTGTTGGTAAATATCACTTTGATATTTAAGTGCTTCTACAAAAGCTGATTCTATTGGTACAAACATAACCACAACTTCAGGCGAATTAAGCCCTGGTAAACGGTCGTACGATTTACTCGCAAGCTCATTAATACGTGCTGTAACGGCGTTTACATGCTCTTTAATTGCTTGATTAGCATCTAGCTCATTTTCAGCGTTCACATAGCGTGTATAAGCATTTAATGATGTTTTAGCATCAATGACTAAGTGGCGACCTTGTGGTAAGTAAACAACTACATCAGGGCGCAAGCGGCCATCTTCAGTGTTAAACGACACTTCGCGCTTATAATCAACGCCAGCACGTAAGCCAGCGCTATCTAAGACGTTTTCGAGCATGAGTTCGCCCCAATTACCTTGGGTTTTCTTTTGCCCTTGTAGCGCGTTGCTGAGCTTGTCGGCTTGATCTGTTATAGCTTGGCTTTTAGCTTGCAAATGCAATAGCTCGGTTTTAAGCGCGGTTCGTTGTTTTATGTCTTCAACATGTATTGATTCCATTTTTTCTCTAAAGCCTTTTAGCTCTCCTTGAACCGGTTTTAATAATTGTTCAATGCTTTCTTGATTTAAGGTTTTAAAGCTTTGTGATTTTTCTTCTAGAATCTTATTGGCTAGGTTTTCAAATTCTTTTTTGAGCATATTTTTACTTTGCTCAATTTGCGCGAGTTGCTCGGTAAAGCTTTGTTGTTTTTGCTCAAGGGTGGTGCGCATATTATTATATTCAACATCGCGTTGATTATATTGCTCACGAAGCGCTGCAAGCTCGCCTTCGGCTTTACGCCAAAAGTGATTGTATTGAATGCTTTGTTTTTCTTGTTCGCTAAAACGCGTTTTAAAATGCTGGGCTTCATCGCGCTGTTCTTGGTGAGTATGTTCTAGCAGTTCGTGATCTTCTTGCAAGGCGCTATATTGCAGCTCTTTATTATCAAATTGATTTTGTAATAGGGAAAGCTGTTGCTGCTGTTCGCTTATTTGTAGATGTAGCTTTTTGCGAAGCTGTGTTGATACAACGCCGTATAATACAACGCCTAACGCAACACCAGCACCGGCGCTTAGCCAATCAATATTAGTGAGTACTTGAGTGAGCATAAAATAAACTTATAAAATTTAGAGACATGCCATCATAACCAATAACAAGCAATAGAAGTAGGGGAGCAAAGAAATTACAGATATAAAAAAACCAGCTCAAAATAAGCTGGTCAAGTATTACTAAATTAAGTAATCAAAGGGAAAATCAACATGTGCCCGAGTAAGCTGCAACTTAAATACATAATCACCAAAATAACTAATATTACTGGGTGAGGCTATATAACAACAGGCATTAGAGTAGACCGGAAAACAAAATAATTAATTCAAATTAATTTACGAAAGATCATTTATTTTTATTCGGGTTGATTTAAACAAATCAAATTATGCGTATAAAAAAAGCCAGTTCAAAATGAACTGGCTTAATCATTACTAAAATTAGTAATCAAATAGGGGGAAATCAACATAAAACCTGTATTAACTGCAATTAATCAACAAGCATAATAGTAGACGCCGCTCTTTGAATTAAGTTCATAAAAAGATCAAAACTTTTAAAATAAAAATTGAATGCTAAATTTAGGCATAAAAAAAGCCAACTCAAAATGGGCTGGCTCAATCATTACTAAAATTAGTAACTAAATGGGGGGAATCAACATGAAAACTTGTATTAACTACAATTAATCAACAAGCATAATAGTAGACGTCCGTTTTTTAATTAAGTTCATAAAAAAGTAAAAACTTTTAAAATAAGTGCTGAACGCTAAATTTTAGGCATAAAAAAAGCCAACTCAAAATGGGCTGGCTCAATCATTACTAAAATTAGTAACTAAATGGGGGGAATCAACATGAAAACCTGGATTAACTGCAATTAATCAACAAGCATAATAGTAGACGTCCGTTTTTTAATTAAGTTCATAAAAAAGTAAAAACTTTTAAAATAAGTGCCGAACGCTAAATTTTAGGCATAAAAAAAGCCAACTCAAAATGGGCTGGCTTAATCATTACTAAAATTAGTAACTAAATGGGGAATCAACATGATGCTTGTGCTAACTGCAATTAACCAACAAGCATAATAGTAGACGTCCGCTTTTTAATTAAGTTCATAAAAAGATCAAAACTTTTTAAATCAATTTAGTTTTTAATTAGCGATAACATTTGTTGTTCATCAAACTTTGTAAAGCTCATTGATTTATCAGTAAATAACGCATCTACAAGGGCTTGTTTGTCTTGTTGCATTTTAAATACTTTTTGCTCTATTGAATTACTCATTATGAGCTTATACACAAATACAGGGTTAGTTTGGCCAATACGGTAAGCTCTATCAGTCGCTTGTTTTTCTACAGCAGGGTTCCACCATGGATCAAAGTGAATAACTGTATCGGCTTGTGTAAGGTTAAGGCCTGTACCGCCAGCTTTTAAACTAATTAAAAACACTGATGTTTTACCACTGGTAAACTCGTCGATTACTTTATCTCGGTGGCGCGTTTGGCCCGTAAGCATACTAAAGGTAATGTTTATTTCTTCGAGGCGTTGGGCTATTAAATCAAGTGCCGATGTGAACTGACTAAATATAATAATTTTACGACCGAGACTTAACATAAGCGGTAAGTGTGTTGTTAACCATTCAAGCTTAGCGGAGCCTGCTTGAGTGTCTGGATCTATTAATTTAGGGTGGCAACAAATTTGCCTTAACTTTAAAAGTGCCTCTAAAAATGCAAGTTTACTTTTTTGTGCGCCTTGTTCGGCA
This sequence comes from Pseudoalteromonas sp. APC 3358, assembly GCF_030408075.1. Classification (NCBI taxonomy): domain Bacteria; kingdom Pseudomonadati; phylum Pseudomonadota; class Gammaproteobacteria; order Alteromonadales; family Pseudoalteromonadaceae; genus Pseudoalteromonas; species Pseudoalteromonas sp. APC 3358. The sequence continues at coordinate 403,868 of NZ_JASDCE010000001.1, read as the reverse complement.
AATAAGTCTATTAGCTTCTCTTCTAATGAACGTGTAATACCTTGATACATTTCTTTTTGCTTAGGCTCAAACTCAAACTCTTTAGTTAGCTCTGTTTTTTCAGGCAGCTCTTGCGCTACTTGTGCTTTAGTGCGGCGCATTATAAAAGGCATAATTAACGCTTTTAACTGCTCAGCTCTCTCCATATCAGCTTCACGCTCAATAGGCGTTTGAAAGTGCTGCTTAAAGTGGGCTTGAGACCCAAGTAACGATGGCATAGCAAAATCGAGTAACGATTTAAGCTCAAGTAAATTATTCTCGATTGGAGTACCACTTAAACAAAGTTTAAAGTCGGCATTTAAGCGTTTAACTAATCGCGAAACCTGTGCGGTATCGTTTTTAATGTATTGTGCTTCGTCGAGGATTATATTTTCAAAATATAATGGCGAATAATATGCAATATCACGCTTTAAAAGTGGATATGTAGTAAGTATACACTGCGCTTGCGCTAAGTGCTGTAAAGGATCGTTACGATTTGAACCAAAAATAGTGGTGACTTTTAAGCTTTTAGCAAACTTAATAATTTCGTTTTTCCAGTTACTCACCAAACTAGTTGGACACACTATAAGTGTAGGGCCTGCTTGCGGGCGGTTAAATGTACTGGCTAAAAATGCAATAACTTGCAAGGTTTTACCCAGGCCCATGTCATCAGCTAAAATACCACCTAATTGGTGACGTTTTAAAAAGCTAAGCCAGTCAACACCTTGCTGTTGGTACTCACGAAGTGTTACTGAGTCATTTAAGCCATGTAATGAAACCTTAGTAATTGCTTTATCGGGACTATTTAGCTCTTGTAAGTATAGCTCTAATGAGTCGTCGTGAAGCTCTACGTTTATAGCAGTGTGCTTTACTAATTCAGGTAAATACGAAAGCGGAATATTAAATTCGTCTCGTGTTTTTACAAATTCAAAACGCTCTTTAAATTCATTTAATAAGTTAATTGCTGACTTATTGATAACCCCAAATTCACGACCAAGCGGATAGTAGTAAAATAGTTCACTTTGGCGATTTAATGACTGATATAGCGGGTCAGTATTAGTAAACAACAGCGATGCTTTAGCATCACATAGCAATACTTTGCAGTGCATTTGATGCCCTGCTGCGCGGTGTACATGTAAACTAACTTCACACTGCGGATTAGAACTCGTTACTTTACTTACACTTACTTGCCAACCACGTTGCTTAAAGCCAGGGAATACTTCGTATATTAGCCAATGCAAATGGATTGAAGACTGCTTTGTAAATACCAGTTCACTTTGTAAACCCCCTTTACAAAATTCAAATCCTAAGTTAATTAGTTCGTTAGTTACAGTATTTTCAAATGCACTATTAATCGTACTTGCAGGTGCTGCACCTGCTAAATAGTTTTTATTTTTATACTTAAATAACAACGAAAGAGATAAACCTTGATCGCCCATAGTTACTTTTAAAACAGCATTACTAGAGATTTTAGGCAATGTTGGCTGTAAATTAGTAGGGTGGGGTATTACACCTGCACCAAAGTTATCGGCAAGCTGCTTGTATATTCTATCAAAATTAGCGTCATGCAAAGCAGGCATAGTTTGTAAATGTGCTATTTCGTCTGCACTCAATGGGGTGCGAAGACGGCCCGCTTTTAAATGATCTAAATCGAGGTAAGTAGGTGGTGTTGTTTTTAATAAAGCCCAGTTTTGTGTTTGCTCAAGCTTAATAACTAATTGTGAGAGATCTTTATCTTGCTCCCAACTAAAACTTAATGCTTGGCCAGATTGCGCTTTAATTGGCACTCGAGAACGCTGGAAAAACAGGCGTTCTGTAGCTATCAACTGTTGTAAGGCACTAAAACCCCACTGGCCTTTTAGCTCAATACTTCCCACTGCATTTTGTGAGCGTATCCAACTAAATAATCTAAAATCACTTTCGAGTAAGTCACTCGGCGTTACAAAACTATTTAACTGCTGCTCGGTCAGATTTCGACCTAACGTGTAATTCTTTTTAGTCTCAACATTCGCTATTTTAGGTGTTAAGAATACTTTGTTATTTTCAATATCTAATACAAATAATAATACTTGCGATGGCGTGTTTTGATCACCACTTTTAAGTGCGCTTAATTCGCTAAACCAGTCATTAATAAAGTAATCTTCGCCATACTCACCAGAGTGCTCTATTTTGAGCTTAAATAAAATAGCAGCTAAATGTCGGCATTTAGTTTTTGCATTACACGTACAATGCGTATCAACAGAATAGCCAGTTGGTACTTTACTGATCTCAATACGTTGGTTAAACGATGATCCATTATCCACTTGTACAGTAGAGTCGACTACAGAAAAATTAGGGGTGTGTTCTAGCCAAGTGATTTGACCTTTCTTGTAATATTCTTTGCCTTTATCTAAAACATTTTCACGGAAAAGTTTTTTAATAAAGCGTTCAGACAGAGGAAACTGGGTAGCCTGCTCATTTTTAATTTCTTCAAAAATAGCCATTAAATCATTTTTTGATAAGTTAGCAGACATGTCACTCTAAGCATTAAATTTTAAAAATAATCCTGCCAGTATATGCCTTATGTGCTCTGAGCTAAAGCACTATTAACAAGATATAAACTGGTTGGAGCTGATAACTTAGTAAAAAATCGGTTTGTAAGTAAAAATAAGCATCCAATTTTACAAAATAATATTTAAAACAACTGCAATGGTAGAAGTTACATATAGTTAGAAACATAAAAGTAAGCATTACAGATCACGATTTTACTAACAATAATAATAAATGAAGGAATGTAGCTAAAAAGAGGAGATTAGTTAGTAAAAAAGTGATCTTGAGGAAGGAATATGATTATTTAAAGAGGAAATAGGCTAGTAAAGATCAGATTTTTACTAACAAAACAATCTGCCAGATCACTATTTAACTAAGTAAATATGCCTGACAGATCATTATTTAACTAACTAATTAAAGGCACTTAATAACTTAGTTAATTGCTCTAAGCGCTTGTCTGTCATTACTTTATTATCAATTTTGATAGAGACATCACCGCTTTTTAAATTGCGTTGTACCGATATGAAGTTATTTTCTAGTACAGCTTCGCGCTTAACAGCTACTTGTGGCTCTGAAGTTAGGCATTTAGTGATCGCCATTGCACGCTTGTCGTCGCTTGTAATCGCATTTAACTCTTCATCACTAGCAAGGGCACTAACAAGTTGATTAAACGCCTCTTCGTCTCGCTCCTTTGCGCTAACAAGCTTTTTAGCGACTTCGCGACCTACGTGATTAGCAGTCGGGTAAAGTGCAATGACATCAGCAGGAATTTGCTCATAAGCTTTAATTGCATCTGCAATTGCAGTATGCGATACACCTTCTATCGCGGCAATCTCTCTATAAGATCCTTTTTTACCTTGCTCAATAAGTTCATTTTTAGTTTGTTGGTATGCTTGGCCAAGCTCCCATAAACTCGGAGCAATGTATTGATCTGAAGATACCGCTAAAATTTTTGCATCTTGATCAGTAAAATCGCTTGAACTAAGTACTAAATAATCTGCGTTACCTAAAATACAGGCCATACGACGACGTGAACCTGCCAGAACTAAACTTTTGTCACCTTGATCCCAAAGTAGCGCAGGATGTTGATTTCGGCCATCTTCACGAATTGCAGGAAGAATGTCTGATACTGACTTTTCGTTTAGAAGTGCCTGTACACGACGATTTTTGCCATATACACCAGTGGTAGATTCAATATCAGCATGTGCGATCACTTTACAAACAAGCGTAATTTGACGAGCAGGGTCGCTCGGTGCAGGCATTCTAATTACATCGCCAGCATTCGCTTGTTCTAGTAATGCATCAAGACTACTGCTGCCTACAGCAGTTGCAAATGGATCTAAGCGGGTGTCATTTTTACGTTTTTTAGCCATTTTTATTTAACATCCTTACTTAGGGGTATTGAGTGTTGATTGAGTTGACTGCCAATTTGAACGAATAAGCATTTCTAGCTCATCGACCACATCTTTAATATTTTCTTGAGCGCGCATTAATGACTCACGACTTGCTAAGCTGTCTGATGCTTTTTGATCAAAAATAGTGTTGAAAGACGATGAACTAGCGGTAATCGCGGAGCTGTGATTGATTGGGTAGCTCATTACTTGGCGACCAAATGCACTACGAACATCTTTAACGATATCGCGCTGTGAGTGATTACCTTTCACATAATTGGTCACTAAAAATTGCATAAAGTCCCAGCCCTCATGGCCAAGTGCTGCAACTGTATGGTAAATCTCACCTAGTCGTTTCAAATATTTGTTATTAGCATCAAAATCTACAGCTTCCGGATGAACAGGAATAAGCATCGCAGTAGAGGCCATTAATGCATTATAAAACATAAAGTTAAGGGTAGGTGCGGTGTCAATTAAGATAATATCAAACTCGTCTTTAACGGGGTCAATTACTTTCTCAAGTAACTTGTGGTAATGGCGAGTTTGCTCATAATTTGAGGTATCTTTGAGCAATGTTGCCGTTTCGTGCTCAAAGTAAAAGTCATCCATACCCGATGGTAATACACGAATATTTGGGATATGCGTTGGTAAAAATGAGTTAGACACAAATTCAGGCCATGTTTCACCCTCGTCTAAATCTATGCAATCACGCATTAAATCACCAACAGTAATCGGATCGTGCTCACTTGAAGGAAAAAAGCTTGAAGAAGAGCCTTGTGGGTCTAAATCTATAATACCAATGCGATAACGTTTAATATTTGTAGTTGCAAGCGCTGCCGCTATATTAACCATACTGGTAGTTTTACCGCAGCCGCCTTTGAGAGAATTAATTACAATAACTTGCAGTTTGTCATCACCAGTACGATGATCTGGTTTAATGTCCATAATATCGGCCATAGCAAAAATATTTACTAATGTGTAAGCATAGTGACCGTTAGCACCGCGTTTTATGTTTAAATCATCGAAGTCGCCATTATCATGACGTCTTTTTAAAGTACGATTATTACAACCTAATAAATCAGCAGCTGCTTTTTGTGTATACGTTCTTAATTCTTTTTCTTCTGATTTAAGATGGGCACGGTAGTGCTGAATACGTCCTTCTAATGATTTTTCAGCAACTTCAGCTGTGGCTTTCAAAAGCCGATAGGTACTTAATGCGTTATTGTTGATAGACATACTTTCTTCCTCAAAGTTAGGCAGTTAGTATAATGTCCATTCAAATAGCTGTAAACAACTATTTAAGACGACATGCATTTTAAAAACAAGACATCTAAAAATATTTTTACACCTTTAATATTGCTTAGTATAAATAAAGAAGTTTAAAGGTGGTTAAATATATAAGGTAATAAAGGTTAAGGGTGTAAAAAGAGCACATAACATTATGATTTATATGAATAATGTTTAAAAAAGCAGATCAGGTTTATACTTGGTTAAGATCAGATCTTTATCTACCTGCGGATCAGCTTTTTACTAAGGTCTATTTTAAATATAGAGTTATACACAGGTTACGCATGAAGTTATGAACAAAAAGAGCCCTGCAGATCAGTTTTTTACTAAGTAAATTATAAAGTTATGCACTAGTCGCAACATCAAAATACGCTTTTAATTAGTATAGATCTGATCTGTACTTGGTACAGATCAGATCTATTCTAACTCGATAAGGCTTTATCCACAGGGGAATATATTTTTTGGTGTATTTGTCGTGCTTAATTTTAAAATTAAGCCATTGTAATGGACAAAATAACAGCTGAGTTAGTAAAAATTAGATTTGTGATAGTCCACTTAGTATAAATATGATCTGAAATCGTAAGTAATGTACATCACTTAGTATAATAGTGATCCAAACGTTTTATTTAAAGTCAGATCACTTTTATACTAACTTAAACATTTAACTTTTGTTGCTTAATGTGTTGTTATTAGCTGTCGCAATAAAAATGGAAATAAGAACAATGAGCCGAAAGGTCAACATCTCGGTAGATAACTTGCCCGATACACTTAGGGGCCAAATCCACGGGGTGGAAAGTGCAATAGATAACGAAAGTTTAGCACTATTTACAGACAACAAAGACGTGCGAATTTCTATTGAAAACGCAGCACATGGATTACGTGCATATTCAAACACGTTTAATCACTATGATTTGTGGGGACGCTTTGTTCGCTCGGGCTATAAAAAATTGCCACTTGAAGAAGCGCCTAAAAAAACAATTATTACGCGTAAAATATCTGAAAAAGTAGATGGTATTTTGTACGATGGCGAAATAAAAATAACGCCAGCTGTTGTAAGTACACGCAAAGATGGCGAAGATGTTGAATACCTTGTTTGGCCATCAGATAGAGAAGAAAAAGTAGAGCGAGCACTTATTCGTTTAGCTTCTAAAGGCAAAATAGTTAAAATTAATTTTAAATCCGGTATTCAATACGCGGTTGTTTTTTCTATGAACGAATTAGCACAAGAACTCAAAGCGGTAGGGCAGTCAATGCCATATCCTGCAATAAAAGAGTCACTTGAAGCATTGCAAGGTTCTAAACTTTCATTTAAATATTCGGCAACAGATACTAAAAATTCTGATATAGATGATTCGTTTTACGAGTCAAACATGAACTTTTTATCGTCACTGCATTTTAGTGGCAAAAAAGGTCAGGGTGGCAATGTAAAATGCGTCGCCTGTTTAAATGCATTTGTTCATAACATGATTGATAACCTTGAATACAAAGGGTATTACTTTAATAGCGCTCAAGAATTAAAACGTGGATTATCGCGTTGGATGATGCTTCGTTTGTATCACCTTTGGCGTTATGCAGCACCAGGTAAAACGTACCATTTTAGATTACTTTCTATTATGGAAAAATACGGATCTATTTATTCAACTGATGATATTACCGAAAATAAATTAAAAGCACTTCGTCGTGATATGACCACCACAATGAAAGATTTGATTGAAAAAGGTGCAATATCAGAATACAGCATTACAAACGTTAAAGATGACAAAACCGGTAACATTATCGATTACACATACGAAATGCACCCGTCTGATCAGTTTTGCGATGAAATACTTACATTGAACAAACACAATAAACGCATTGAAATCCAAGGCGGTAAACGCATTGTTGAAAATGCCGTGCTGATTGATGAAGATAAAATTGAAGAAATAGTAGAAAAATAATAACCGTTATTTTAAATACTGTACGCATAACTAAAAAGGCCACACTATGTGGCCTTTTTAACATAATGACTACCGCTCAACCTGTTCTAAATATAACCTATCAACCAAAAAATCATACTCGCGCTTACGAGGGTGAGTTTCGGGTTTTTGATAATCAGGTAATATACCTAATTTTACGTCTGGTTCTGGATTAATCAGAATAAAGGGTAATGCAGCACTCACATGATAGCGATTTTGCGCTGTGTATCTCACATTTACCTGTGGACTCACTCGAGTAGGGCGGCGAATTCTAAGTTTTTCCTTTTCGCCTAAACTAGCAACCCGTAATTGTTCTTGAGCTACAAGTGATTGCCATTTTTGTTGATCTATCATTCTTGGATTTCGATAACTGGCCGATTTGTCGAGCATTTCGAGAGCCATTTTTTTAGTCAGCGTTTTAGTTGCGTGTTTGTGCATCCAAGTAAACCTAACCGAAAATGGCGATTCGCTTTCACTATGAATTTTACGATATGCGGCAAGCGTTATTAAATTTGGTATAGCATTGTGAACTGCTTCAAATCGAGCATCGTTGCTATCAATAGCTAAAATACATTCTTTAAACGTAGCTTTAGCTTTATTTACTTGAGCTATACGATTATTTAAAGCGTGTTTATCTGCATTTTTAATAACGAGCAAACCAGGGTGCCTTTTTAAAACACGACTGCTTAATCCTGATTTTTTATACATGTCTGAAAAAGAGTTTAGGATTGCTTTTTGAGCAGGTACTCCAGTGATTTTAGAAACAAGTATAGATTCTGGAACTTTACTCTCATCGAAACTACTTACATCTGGTAATTGATAATATTCCGCTTTGGAGAATTCACACTCTTTTAGTTCTTCAATCAACCTCAAAGTTAATTCGTTCATTAAATCAAACTGACTTCTAATTTGTACCTTAGTTACCATTACACACCTCAAAGAACACATCTTACCAGCCTTATATTATTACATGCACTTTGCTTTGTCTAAATAAATAATAAATAGTACTCAGGGCTCATAGTAACATAATAATTAAATTAAGTATGATGTGTTCTTTAGGTGGGAATATATAAATGAAGAAAGATTGAAACTCCTTACTAATTCATATGACATTGGAGTATTTACTTTGTCGTATATAAAAAGGCTAATACGCCAAGTGCTAGATTATCTACGTAGTAGGTGGTAAAACTAAGTTTAGAAAAATGAGTTAAGCGGGGTTATATAATTTCATATATTTATCTAACCGTCTTAGCATTCATTATTATTTATAATTACTGACTCATATTACACCGTGTTGGCAATATGGTGACTGGCTAAAGGTTACAATGACTACAAATGCTTTTTGATATCAGTTCCTCTTTAAAGATACTTCTAGTAGTGGGGGCTTTAATCATGGTGAACTGTTAAGTAACACTATCACTTTGAAGAGAAAACTTAATGGCCTACCACACCTTTGAGTTGTAGCACTTGTGAATATAGTCCAGCATACGAGTGCTATACAAGACTATGCGTCTAGGTTTTAAAGCGCAGATAAATGATCACCACAAACGCTCCTATCATACATTAAGCTCTGCACATAGCACTTGATAGCTTTTAATTAATTGCCCGTGTAAAGTTAAGATTACAGAAGCAGATATTTAAGTATGATGTGTTCCTATCTAAATTACGTATAACATACCCTTATGTACTATTTATTCTCAATGCGTTAAAATTGTAAATAGTTAGCTCTAAACTCATGTATTTAAACACTTTAGTTTCTTCGAAATAAAACTAAAGTGTATGTTATATAACCACCTAGGTTAAGTAAGATTACTATTATACTTAACTCATAACTAAATAATTGGAAAATAGTGAATTTAGTCCTTGAACATAGGGGCCTGCATACGTTAATTTCTTCTTATCAGGTAATGTAGGAATGAGGAAAAATTATGCAATCGTGGAACCCAAATAGCTGGAGAGAGCTGCCAATACTGCAGCAGCCACAGTACCCGGATCAAGAAATACTTAAATCAGTAGAAAGCCAATTAAAAACGGCACCACCTTTAGTTTTTGCTGAAGAAACAAGAAGCCTATTCAAACAACTTGAAGATGTGTGCGAAGGGCGTGCTTTTTTACTTCAAGGTGGTGACTGTGCAGAATCATTTAGCGATTTTAATGCCGCTAACATTCGCGATACATTCAAAACAATCTTACAGATGGCTGTTGTATTAACTTACGGCGGTAAATGCCCTGTAGTTAAAATAGCGCGCATGGCTGGTCAATACGCTAAACCTCGTTCAGCAGACTTAGAAACAATTAATGGCGTGTCTTTACCATCTTACCGTGGCGACATTATTAATAATATCGAGTTTACAGAAGAAGCACGTATACCCGATCCACAACGCTTAATGACTGCATACCATCATAGTGCCGCTACGTTAAACTTATTACGTGCTTTTGCACAAGGTGGTCTTGCCGATCTTCACCAGGTAAACCGTTGGAACATGGGCTTTGTTGCTGCAAATCCACTTAAAGAAAAATACCAACAGCTTGCTGATAAAATTCAAGACGCACTAGAGTTTATGGAAGTGTGCGGAATTAACTCTACAATTGCGCCAAGCTTAAAAGAAACCGATTTATACACTTCTCACGAAGCGTTACTACTTGGTTACGAAGAGGCGCTTACTCGTCGCGACCACTTATCTGGTGATTGGTACGATTGTTCTGCTCACTTTGTTTGGATTGGTGAACGTACTCGTCAACTAGATCATGCACATATTGAGTTTTTCAAAGGCATTAAAAACCCAATTGGTGTTAAAGTTGGCCCAGGTATGGACCCAGATGACCTAATTCGTTTAATTGATGCATTAAACCCAGATAACATTCCTGGTCGTTTAACGCTAATTACGCGTATGGGTGCAGATATACTTCCTGAAAAACTTCCAGCACTAGTAAGAAGAGTTCAACAAGAAGGCCGTAAAGTAATTTGGAGCTCAGATCCAATGCACGGTAACACTGAAAAAGCGACATCAGGTTACAAAACACGTAACTTCGACAATATTATGCGCGAGATCAGTCAGTTCTTCGCTGTACACAAAGCTGAAGGTTCATACGCAGGTGGTGTTCACCTAGAAATGACAGGCCAGCACGTTACAGAGTGTACTGGCGGTGCTTACGGTTTATCTGACGATGACCTAGCACAGCGTTACAAAACGCAGTGTGATCCACGCCTTAATGCCGACCAAGTATTAGAGTTAGGCTTTTTAGTAGCTGATTTACTAAAAGACGCACGTAAATAATATTTATTGATACAAAAAAACCGCTTAGTTGCGGTTTTTTTATTTCTTTGATGAGTAAGTTAGTACTTACGTCGCTCCAAGTCTGTTTCTATCAATATTTTTGCAGATATTTCTTCAACAGAATGATGCGTAGAATTAAAGTAAGCAATTTTATGACGCTTATACAACATTTCCACTTCGCGAACCTCAATACGACACTGTTTAATTGAAGCATACTTAGAGTTCGCCATACGTCGATGCCTAATAGCCGCAAGTCTCTCAGGGTCAATCGTAAGTCCAAATAACTTATGTTTATAAGGGACTAAACACTTAGGCAAACCTTCATTGTCTAAATCTTCTTCTGTAATAGGGTAGTTAGCCGCTTTAATGCCGTACTGCAGTGCTAAGTATAAGCTTGTGGGTGTTTTACCACTTCTACTAACACCAATTAAAATGATGTCTGCTTCAGAAAAGTTTTTAATATTTCCGCCATCATCATTCATAAGAGCATAATTAACGGCATCAATTCTAAAATCATAACTTTTTTCGTGGATAGAATGCGTACGATGCATTTTAGGAACTGGGGCTACATTGAGTTCTTTTTCAATTTTTTCGCTATATGTAGTTAAAAAGTCATACGTGACTGCATCAGCCGATTTTATAATTTCACTTAAATTGTGGTTAACAAAAGTAAAAAAAACAAATGGCTTTTCGCCTGTTTTTGCAGCGGTTGCATTAATTAATGCTTTAATTTCGTGCGCTTTTTCTTCAGTTTCTACAAATGGAATTGTTTTATGATTAAAATCGATAGGAAACAACGACAAAGTCGCATGCCCAAACACCTCTGAAGTAATAGCGGTTCCATCTGATATATAAAAAGCAGTTCTCATAATTAACCTTTTTATTGCGTTTAAATCCCTAAAATGGGTTTCTCACGGTTTACGTGAGGACTATTGCCAGTGTAGAATGATGATGACCTTTATAAAAGGTTTTCTTTCTTAACTCTCACAGTTAGACCTACAATTTGTTTTTTTTGGAGAAAGATCCGTGCAAGAATACGTTCTCTGGTATCAAGAGCTTGGTATGCAAGATGTTCCTCGAGTTGGCGGTAAAAACGCTTCACTTGGCGAAATGATTTCAAACCTAGCAAACGCTGGTGTACAAGTACCGGGTGGTTTCGCAACTACCGCAGATGCTTTTAATGAGTTTTTAGATCAATCAGGACTCACAGCAAAAATTCACAACATTCTAGATACACTCGATGTTGATGATGTAAATACACTCGCTAAAGTCGGTGCCGATATCCGCCAATGGATAATCGACACACCATTCCAACCAAACCTAGATCAAGCCATTCGCGACGCATATAGCCAACTTCATGGCGATACTGCAGCAGATGTATCATTCGCAGTACGTTCATCAGCTACCGCTGAAGATATGCCAGATGCATCATTCGCAGGCCAGCAAGAAACTTTCCTTAACGTTGTTGGTATTGATTCAGTCATGGTCGCTATTAAACACGTATTTGCTTCATTATTTAACGACCGTGCAATCTCATATCGAGTTCACCAAGGTTACGATCACCGTGGTGTGGCGTTATCGGCTGGTATTCAGCGCATGGTACGTTCAGATAAATCAGCATCTGGCGTAATGTTTAGCATTGATACAGAGTCTGGTTTTGAAGACGTTGTATTTATTACATCAAGCTACGGCTTAGGTGAAATGGTTGTACAGGGCGCAGTTAACCCTGATGAGTTTTATGTTCATAAACCAACACTCCTTAAAAATAAACCTTCAGTAGTACGTCGTAACATTGGTTCTAAAGCCATTCAAATGATTTACTCAGAAGATAAAGCACACGGTAAGCAAGTAGACATCGTTGATGTTGCCCCTGAGCTTTCAAATAAATTTTCGATTACAGATGAAGAAGTGCAAGAACTTGCCAAGCAAGCTGTAATCATCGAAAAACATTACGGTCGTCCTATGGACATCGAATGGGCAAAAGACGGTAACGACGGCAAACTATATATAGTTCAAGCACGTCCAGAAACTGTACGCTCAAACGAAGACTCTAACGTAATGGAACGCTTTCAATTAAATGGTACAAGCAACGTTGTTGTTGAAGGCCGTGCAATTGGTCATAAAATTGGTAGCGGTGTTGTTCGTGTTCTTGATTCAATCAAAGAAATGGATCAGGTACAAGTAGGCGATATTTTAGTTACCGATATGACCGACCCTGATTGGGAACCAATCATGAAACGTGCAGCAGCGATTGTTACAAATCGTGGTGGACGTACGTGTCACGCGGCAATCATTGCACGCGAACTTGGTATTCCGGCAGTGGTAGGCTGTGGCAACGCAACTGATTTAATTAAAGCGGGCCAAGAAGTAACAGTATCGTGCGCCGAAGGCGATACCGGCTTTATTTACGAAGGTATTTTAGATTTTGAAATACTAACGTCACGCGTTGATAAAATGCCAGAACTACCAATGAAAGTTATGATGAACGTGGGTAACCCCGATCGTGCATTTGACTTTGCACGCTTACCGCATGCAGGTGTTGGCCTTGCGCGAGTTGAATTTATTATCAACCGTATGATTGGCGTTCATCCTAAAGCGTTATTAAATTTTGATGCTCAAACAGATGCATTAAAAGCAGAAATTACTGACATGATTGCCGGTTACGAATCACCAGTAGAGTTTTACATAACAAAACTGGTTGAAGGTATTTCTACTCTAGGGTGTGCATTTGCACCAGAGCGTGTAATTGTTCGTATGTCTGATTTTAAATCTAACGAATACGCAAACCTAGTTGGCGGTCAGCAATACGAGCCAGAAGAAGAAAACCCAATGATTGGTTTTCGTGGTGCCGCACGTTATATCTCTGAAGACTTCCGCGATTGTTTTGCACTAGAATGTGAAGCTATAAAACGCGTAAGAAACGACATGGATATGGCTAACATAGAAATCATGATCCCATTCGTACGTACCCTTGAAGAAGGTAAACGCGTAATTGAATTACTAGAAGAGCATGGCCTTAAACGCGGCGATAATGGTCTTAAAGTAATCATGATGTGTGAGCTACCTTCAAATGCATTACTTGCAGATGAATTTTTAGAAATGTTTGATGGTTTTTCTATCGGCTCTAACGATTTAACACAGTTAACGCTTGGTCTTGACCGTGATTCTGGTTTAATCGCACATTTATTTGATGAGCGTGACCCTGCAATTAAAAAGCTACTTTCTATGGCAATTAAAACAGCTAAAGCAAAAGGAAAGTACGTAGGTATTTGTGGCCAAGGTCCTTCAGATCATGAAGACTTTGCAGCATGGTTAGTAGAGCAGGGTATTGACTCTGTTTCACTAAATCCAGATACAGTAATAGAAACATGGTTATACCTAGCTAAAAAATTAGCAAAGTAATAAATAGGTAAGCTATAAAAATGCCAGTCATGTATTGCTGGCATTTTTTATGCTCAATTAAAAGTGAATTAACGGGCTAATTTTTTATCTAAATAAGCACATGATTTAGTTAACGCCTTTTGACAAAATGATAAGTAATGTCGCGCTTTAGGATAGTAAAACGAAAAACACAATAAACCCGCCATAAAAAATATAAGTGAAGGACCAGGTACAACCGCAAAAAATAATCCTAGCAAAATAAATAACACGCCACTGATCTGTAATAGTAATTTTTTCATATAACACACCTCATTACTTGTTAACTTGAGTATAATTTAAGCTGCATTAAAATCGACTAAAAGAGTGTTACAAACTGTAAAATCTTCAATTTCTATTCGCCATCACCATGATATAATTAGTCAAATGCCCTAAAATATCGCCGTCATGATAGCAACAATTACACAGCAAGATGCCGCGACAGAACTTGTCGCAAACTACCTAAATACCATTGCAAACCAAGGTTTTACCGGAGACACCGACGCAAGTTATGCAACGCGTATTACCGCTTCAACCGATAACAGTGTGTATCAGCAAATACCGCAAGGTGTTATTTTTCCAAAAAGTGAAAAAGATATTCAGCTCGCATTGCAAACAGCATCTCGCGACCCGTTTTTATCATTAACTTTTGGTCCTCGTGGCGGTGGAACAGGCACTAACGGACAATCGTTAACACCTGGTATTGTTGTAGATTTGTCTCGCTATATGCGCGAAATCCTCGAAATAAATGTAGAAGAAGGCTGGGTACGCGTTCAAACCGGCGTAATAAAAGATCAACTTAATGACTTTTTAAAACCTTATGGCTTTTTCTTCTCACCCGATTTATCTACCAGTAACAGGGCAACTATTGGTGGCATGATAAGTACTGACGCATCGGGGCAAGGGTCGTTAGTTTACGGTAAAACGAGCGATCATGTTTTAGGGCTAACAACTTATTTAGTTGATGGCACACCTATGTGTACCTCCCCAATAGACATCGACAAAGCACAAATTATAGCGAATCAAGACTCACTAATTGGTAGTTTATATAAAACAGTTTTAGATATATCAGTTAATGAACGCGCTGCTATTTTAGCTAAGTTTCCACGGTTAAATCGTTTTTTAACCGGCTACGACCTAGAGCATGTACTAAGTGATGACTTACTTACCTTTGACATGAGCCGACTAATAACGGGTTCAGAAGGCTCATTAGGTATAGTAACTGAAGCAAAATTAAACCTAACGCCTATTGCCGAATTCAAAACGCTTATTAATATTAAGTATGATAGTTTTGACTCAGCACTTCGTCATTCACCATTTTTAGTCGATGCACGTGCAACATCGGTAGAAACCGTTGATAGCAAAGTTTTAAACTTAGCGCGTGAAGATATCATTTGGAATTTAGTATCGGACTTAATAACCGACGTACCAAATAAAGATATGCAAGGCCTTAACATGGTCGAGTTTAATGCAGTATCAAACGATGATATAAAAGACAAAGTAGACACGCTTTGTAAGCTTCTAGATGAATGCGTAAAAAATCAAACTAATGGCGTTATTGGTTATCAGTTAACCAGTGATAAAAGCGATATACTAAAAATTTACGCAATGCGTAAAAAGTCAGTGGGTTTATTAGGTAATGTAAAAGGCAGCCAAAAACCGCTCGCCTTTGCAGAAGACACCGCTGTACCGCCTGAAAATTTAGCAGATTATATTGTCGAATTTAGAGCATTACTCGACAGTCATAATTTACAGTATGGTATGTTTGGCCATGTTGATGCGGGGGTTTTACATGTACGCCCAGCACTTGATATGTGCGACCCAGAACAAGAAAAACTACTTAGAACTATTTCAGATCAGGTAGTAAAACTAACCGCTAAGTACGGTGGTTTAATGTGGGGAGAACACGGTAAAGGTTACCGTAGTGAATATAGCCCTGAGTTTTTTGGTGAGCATTTATATACGCAACTTCGAAAAATAAAAACAGCTTTCGATCCTAACAATCGCATTAACCCCGGTAAAATATGTACTCCTATCGATAGTGAAGACTCACTAGTTAGTGTAGATGGACAAAAGAGATCGCACTTCGATAAGCAAATATCAATAGAAGTTAAAACCAGTTTTAACAATGCAATGACCTGTAATGGTAATGGCATATGCTTTAATTACGATGAAAATTCACCTATGTGTCCTTCGTATAAAGTAACTGGCGATCGCCGTAATTCACCAAAAGGACGCGCAAGTTTAATGCGTGAATGGCTTCGTCTACAAGAGTCAAAAAATGTAGATTTGCTCGAAGTAGAAAAGCAACTTAACAAAGGTGAAGTCATTACCTGGTGGGAACGTTTTGTTCATAGCCGCGAAAAACGAAAAGGTATTTACGACTTTTCTCACGAAGTAAAAGCGTCAATGGATGAATGTTTAGCATGTAAGGCATGTACAACAGCATGCCCAATTAAAGTAGATGTACCCACTTTTCGTTCGCGCTTTTTAAATTATTATCATAGTTATTATGCACGTCCGCTAAAAGATTACCTTGTTGGTAACATAGAAAATAGCGCGCCATTAATGGCAAAGTTCGCTAAAGTTATAAATCCAATTGTTAAAACATCATTAGTTAGTAATGTTATTAAAAAAACGGTTGGCTATGTTGATACACCACAGTTGAGTATTCCTGCACTTTCAAAGCGTGTTACTAAAACACAAAAATTTGATTTTGATTTATTAAATAAATTAAATGCAGAGCAACAAAGTAAATATGTATTAATAGTACAAGACCCATTTACGAGCTTTTACGAAGCGGAATTAGTAGAAAGTTTTATTACTTTAATAACCCAACTTGGCAAAAAACCAATGCTATTACCTTTTAAACCAAATGGTAAACCGCAACACGTAAAAGGTTTTTTACATGAATTTAAAGTTACAGCTAAAAATGCAGCCGAGTTTTTAAATAAATTAAATGATATTAATGCACCGTTAGTCGGTTTAGATGCGTCACTCGTTATGTGTTACCGCGATGAATATAATACAATTTTAGAAAATAACCGTGGTGAATTTAATGTGCAACTTGCCCATGAATGGCTAGAAACACAATCGTTTAAATCACTAAGCGCAAAACAAAATACAGATACCGAATTTACATTACTGAGTCATTGTACTGAAACAACTGCTCTGCCAAAAGCTGCAAATGTATGGCAAACAATTTTCAATGATATTGGTTTAACATTAAAAACAACAAATACAGGTTGTTGTGGAATGGCGGGAACTTATGGCCACGAAGCACAAAATCAAGATAACTCACGTGCGCTTTACGAAATGAGCTGGAAACCAATTGTAGATAAAAATAAACCTGAGCAACTTTTATCTACGGGATTTTCTTGTCGTAGCCAAGTTAAACGCTTTGAAAAGTTTAAACCAAAACACCCAATTGAATTACTAGCACAGGTTCTTAAATAACTTTATAAAATAAGAGTACTTAAATAAGATCACTTATATAAGAGGTACTTAAATAGTTTTATCTAAATACAAATTTAGTAAATTATTTATTAAATACAAAAAGGCGCAACGATTAACTTCATCAGTGATGAAAATAACCGTTACGCCTTTTTTAATACGTATTCTTAATTTACCTAGTTTAAATAATTATTTTTTAACAAAACTATCGGCAATAGGTTTAGTGCTAATACCATGTATAAATACACTAAACAGAATAGTCGTCATTGCTATTGTCGCTATTTGATATTTGTTTTCTATTTGCGTATCTATCACCATCAATGTAAAAACAATTGATGCTAATCCTCTTGGCCCAAACCACGCAAATGTAAAACGCTCTTTAATACTCAATGCCGTAAACTGCAGAGACAGCATAACTGGAATTATTCTAATCAATGTTGTACTTAACAAAGCGTAAATTATAATTTCAGTATTTAATTTAGGAATAACTAAGTAAGCACAAACAAACCCGAACAAGCACCAAATCATTAACGATGTGAAATCTGCTATGTGCTCTGAGTCTTCAATTAATTCTGTTCTAACTTCTTCGGTCGAAAATTTATCAAATAATAAGCCTGCAATAAACACCGCAATAAAACCACTGCCATGAAAATACTGAGTGACAGAAAATACAGCCATTGCAAAACCGAGTAATAAAAATGGACTGGTATTTTGTGCAAAGTAATGACGTTTCATTGCAAAGTTTAAACTCGGTATAAAAACAGCAATACTTGTAATAGCTATTAATAAAGCCAAGCCAAGCTCTCGTCCAAACACACTTAATGTTTGTGTTGCGGTAATAGCTGAATCAGGATTTTTAGCGAGTAATATAAATATTAAAAATATGGGTACGCATAATCCATCGTTCAAACCACTTTCAGTATTTATTCCTTCGCGTATTTTTTCAGGTACTTGTGTACTTGCTAATAGCCCTTTACTTAAAGCTGCATCGGTAGGCGTTAAAATAATAGCGAGCAAAGCCGCTTGAATAAGTGAAAGCTCAGCAAAGAAAAATAAAGCAACAGCAATACCGAGTAATAAAGTTAAGGGTAGGGCAACAAACAACAGTAAACTAGGATACTGAAAACTATGCCTTAATACACTCAACTTTGATTTAGCTGCATCAGAAAATAAAAAAATACTTAGCGTAAGCTCTATAAATGGTAATAAAAGATCAACGCCTTCTTTTATTTTATGCCCTTCGTTGGGTAGCATTGAAGCTAAACATATTCCGCCAACAACAAAAAACATTGGGCCTGTTACTTCTGTTTTTTCTAACTGGCGAAGTGTTAAAGAATAAATTAAAAATAATCCGCCTATGAATGCTATTACTAAATACTCCATTAAATTTTCCTTTTAAGTCCTGACTTTGCTCGCTCTTTAATATTTGTTTGAATATAAATTTGATCGGTAGTCGCAATTTTAGAATGACCTAAATCTTCTGATAAATGTTTGAGCGGTCTGGTTTGCGCATCATGAGTTGCACCAGTATGACGAAGCCAATGCGCAGTTGCAGCGCCAAGTTGTTCAGCATCATCTTTAAAACCATCATCGAGTAATGATTGCTGTGCATAATCAAAACTTTGTTGAACTAAACGCCTAATTTGCCTTACGGTCATACCACCTTGCCCGCGAATTTTATGAACCAAAGGATCTGATTCATCAACACGGGGAAGGGCAGGTAAACCTCTGTATAGTCTATAACGTTTTAAATATTCAACAAAATCATCGCTTAAGGTTACATCTCGTAATTTATTACCTTTTCCCATTATACGTAAAAACCAAAAACCATCATTATCTTGCCAAAAATGAGACATCACCGGCGACCATTGTGGGCGCTCAGATAATTCTGAAATTCGTAAATAAAGACCTTTTAAGCAGGCAAGCGTAAATAAGTTTCGCTCTAAATCAGGGTTATGTTCGCATAAATCACGCGTTACACCAAAAACGTATTCCCATTGAATATCGCTTAATGTGTCTGGAATTTGAATTTGTGATTGAACAACTAAGTACGGACTATTTTTTTTAACAACAGGGACAAAGTTAGCAAATGTTTTTTCTTCTAGTAAGGCAAACTTATAAAACACATTTAATGCTGTAAACATAGACGATAAAGTTTGCTGACTAGCAATGGATTCTTTAAGCATAAAAGGGCGCCAATTTTGGTTTAATCGACGAATTCCTTGTTCATCTTTATAACGCCATTGCACTGAAGTTGCAGCCCATGCTTTATCGGGTTCGACCATAAAATCAACGTAAGCTTCAATATCTTCGCGTTTTAAATCGAATACTGATTTTTCTGCTATTAACCACGACCATAAATAAAAGCGTTCAAGCTCATTTCGAAAACGACTATAAGTGGCTTCTGACTTTCGGCCATAAACATATAAAAACTGATACAAGAATGTCAGATCAGCTTTTGATTCAGTTACAGTCAAGCCAATTTCCTGTATAAAGGATGCAAGTTCTGGGTATTCTGAATTGAGAGTACCGTCATCCAGATGGGCAATTTGATATCTTAATTGTTTTAACGTATCAACCAAAGCAACAAGCATAATGTATAAATATTCAATTAAATAATAGACTTACAGAATAACGTTAAAGTCCGATACTGTCTAGTATTGGACATAGTAAAGCTCTAATTATTTTAATACCGTGATTATTCTATGGTTGTTGGTTGCTATATCTTATTAAGGAAAACATTATGAAAAAACTAATTATACTAAGCGTACTTGCTTTAACAGTTGCGTTAACTGGGTGTGCTACTACAGGTAGTGCATCACCAAGCGAAAAACGTTCACTTGTACAAAGTATGAAAGCAAACACATTAGATAAATTATACGCTGAAAAACCTGATGTTAAAAAACAAATTGCTAACTCTGCTGGTTATGCTGTATTCGATAATGCGAATGTAAATGTAGTGCTTGCTAGCTTTGGCGGTGGTTACGGTGTTGTTAGAAATAATCTCACAGGTAAATCGACTTACATGAATATGGGCGAAGCCGGTTTAGGACTTGGCTTAGGCGTTAAAGATTTTAACGTTGTAATGGTTTTTCATAACCAAGCTGCACTAAATAGATTTATTGAACATGGTTGGGCATTTGGCGGAAACGCTGATGCAGCAGCAAAATATGAAGATAAAGGCGGTGCACTGGTTGCCGAAGCGATTGCAGATCAAGTTACTGTATATTCTGTAACCGAAAATGGCCTTGCACTACAAGCTGTATTAAAAGGAACTAAGTTTTGGGTTGATTCAGAGCTTAATTAACCACCAAATTACTCTCCTAAAAGCGAGCTGGTTTGTATAATCACGCTCGCTTTATTAAAAACCACGCAATTTAACATAACGTAATTTATGAGCTAAGGCTGTACCATTAAAAATAAACTATTTACTATGTCCTCTAGTGTCACTTATACTCAGAATATTATTAATCCTTTAAGGCTGATCTATATTGTGTGATTTTAACTATTACCTTGAAATACTTCGAAACGTTTCTCTCATAATAGTCCCCACACTAGTAGGCTATATTTCTTTTAAACAATACAATATTAATAAATTAAAATATGATGTCGAGCATCACAAACTTAAGCTAGATCTTTTCAACAAAAGATTTGATGTATTTGATACTACGATGAAGCTCTACAAAGAAACTCTGGAAAATACAGTCAAACAAGAAACATTTAATGATTTCAATACAAGCTATAACTCTTCATTTTTCCTTTTCCCAAAGTCTTCTGGTGTTTATGACTTATTAGATGATTTTCATAAACGATTTGTCGCAATTCGTGGATATAGAGGAGCTCCTTATAAAAATGGTTCTTTAATCATGGATGTGGATACTAGCAAGAATATTTCCGAAAACTTAAATTGGATTAGAGATAATATTCCGGTTTTAAAAGAACTTTTATCTATACATATATCTGTGCCTTAATATATTAAGGCATCCAACTTTTCATTGATTTCTAAAATAATAGTTTATCTGTATAGTCTATTTTATATTTATTTGTCGTTTAACTTTTTATCAAACGCCTCAGCTAACTTTTCAGTTTCACTAAACACGGTATTCCAATATTTTATACGCGTGTCTGCATCGAGCTCGGTAAAGTCGTTTCTGTCTGGAATTTTCCCGTAAGGCAAGCCGGCTATAAATTCTTTTGATGGAGTAATCATCACAACGTTATCGTAATTAAGTGGTGATACTTTGCGTTTTAAATTTTTATCGAACCACCCTGCTTTTGGTTCACTATTAAAGTGCGGATATAAAATTAAGCCTGGGTTATTAATTTTTAAATCAAAGTGGTAATCAATTATTCCTCCATCGCGATATATTCCTTGCGGCGAGCCTGCAATATTTTTTATGCCTTGCATAACAAGCGGTATTGAACCCGATGCAAGTAACGCGTCTTTTAAATTATGTTGAGTAAGCGCTATGTTTTGCGTTTTAAAATTGTAGGTATCGGTAATTGATAAGTCACTTGTTGCTGGGCCAAATATAAAACGCTCATACTGCGAGCCTAATAATTTTCGGTTAACGCGGTTAAGCATGTAACTTTTTGATAAACCCATTAACTGTATTAATTTATTTTCGCTGGCAATAAAGCCATTCGATTTTGCGACAATAAAGTGCGCTTTAAATATTGGGTTATTTATAATTTCGGTTACGCCGTTATCGCCAAAAACATCTTCAAGCAATGCGCGCGCTTTTATTGTTATTTCATTTGGTGTTGGTTTATTACTTGAGTACCTAGTTTGCGAATACGATTTTGCTAATCGCTCAATGGCAGAAACGGGATCGTTTTGTGCAAAACACGCAGAGCGAAAAGCGCCAGCAGATGAGCCAATTAAATTAAGTGGTTGGGTGCGGTTTTTAAAAAATTCACCAAAAATATATTTATCTAAGCCAAATAATGTAAACCATTTAGGACCGCCACTTGCACCTAAAAAAGAGGTGAAAAGTTCAGGTTTAAAGCCCTGTTCGTTAATAATTTTAGCCGCTGTTTTCCCTGCGTGAATCTCGATCATCTAAAAAATTGTGCCTTTTATTTTGGTTGCTTCTGTTATTTTTGCAACACTAAAAGTGAATATTTATGCAAAGTAAAGAGCGGTTTTATGTTGCCATAAAACCGCTTTTTATAGTTAAGTGTGCTGAATTAGTCCCAAATGCCGTCTTCGCATTTGCCCTGTACTTTTACATCTTTTACTTTAAATTCGGGCTCTAAACCTTTGTCTCTTTGTGCGTGGTAATCGCTCGTGACAGACAAAATAGTCGGCGTTAACAGTATAATAGCGATAACGTTAACCACTGTCATTAACCCTAAGGCAATATCGGCTAAATCCCAGACTTCTTTTAATGTGGCCGATGCGCCCCACAACATCATTGATAAATAAAGCAAAGTGTAAATGCCGCGCCCTACTTTGTTGTCGAGCTTAAATAAGTGCAAGTTGCTCTCTGCATAGGCGTAGTTTGCCACCACCGATGTAAAAGCAAATAAGGTTATAGCAGCTGCGACAAAATAAACACCACCTTGTGCTAAGTGAGCAGTCATCGCGCTTTGTGTTAAACGAATGCCTTCCATTTCACCGCTTATGTCTATATCGGCCAATAAAATGATCACAGCGGTACAGCTACACAGTACGATTGTATCGAAAAATACGCCTAGCATTTGTATGTAACCTTGCGTTACAGGGTGATTAGGAATTGGGCTGGCACTTGCTGAAGCATGCGGCACACTACCTGCACCGGCCTCATTAGAATATAAACCACGTTGAATACCGTTTTTAATCGCAGCGCCCATTGCACCGGCGCCTGCTTCTTGTAAACCAAACGCTGATAAAAATATATCTTTAAGCATGGCGGGTACTTGCGTGAAATTTATAATCGTAATAATTACCGCCGCAAGTACAAACACAATGCCCATTATTGGCACAACACGCTCTGCAAATCGGGCAATTGCTTTAAAGCCACCGAGTATAATTGAGCCTGCTAGTACGGTAATAACCAGACCTGAATAAAATGTAGGAACTTCAAACGCGTAGTTAAGTGCGTCGGTAATTGTGTTCGTTTGCATTGCGCTAAACGTAAAGCCGTAACCTAAAAACAAACACGCAGCAAACACAATTGCGAATGCTCGGCTACCCAAACCTTGTTGAATATAATACGCAGGGCCGCCTCTAAATTCGCCGCCACTATCGCGCACTTTATATACTTGCCCAAGTACGCTTTCAGCAAAGCCTGTAGCCATACCCAATATGGCTATTACCCACATCCAAAATATAGCGCCGCTGCCACCAAGTGAAATTGCCACTGCCACACCGGCTAAATTACCGGTACCTACTCGTGCGCAAAGCCCTGTACACAACGCTTGAAATGACGAAATGTCGTCTTTTTTACATTTGCTACTTCCTTTTAAAAGGCTAAACATATGTTTAAATTTAAGTATTTGAATTGCTTTTAGTCGTACCGAAAACCATATACCTGTAAACAAAAGTATATAAATAAGTACCTGACCTTCTCCCCATAAAAGGTTGTTTACACTTTTGACGACGGTATCGAACATTACTAATCCCTTTTTATTTTATACTTTTACTTTATGTTAGCACCGACTTTAAACTCTGCATGTAGCGCTACTCAACTTTAAAACTCCAGCAGCTCATTATGCGTTAAACATAATAGTGTTTAAGTTTGGCTTTACCCGATAGTGAAGTGTGTATTGGTGTTTAATAATCTGTAAGTAAGCACATTCAACATTGAATTTTATTTCTATAAATATGAATAATAAATCACACCTACACTTTATATTGATTAGTTAAAAAATCAATAATATCTTTTTAAGATTCAGTATTTTATTTTGCGCATAGGTGCGGGATGCAATAGTTTTTATTTTGATGCAGTAAGGTTTATATGAGGCGTAATGAGGATTAAGAATGGCAAAAAAATAGCGCATAAAGTTATGCGCTTTTTTGTAATTATATTTAATTAGTTATAGCTGTATTGTGTAGGTGCACTGTAATGGTTGTTGCTGTTAATCTGTAAATTTTGCATTGCTAAGTATGAGCGACCGGCATCTAAGCCTAATTTATGATCAAAACGTAAATCGTTATTTGAACTACCTAATAATTTGCTATGCAGTTTTTCGTCTGCAAAAATTTGTATTATTTCTACATCACTTGGTGGGTTTGCAATAAACTCAAGCTCATCTAAATACGCTTTCTCATGCTGTATTAAGTAGTCCAATGTTTTTGGACAATAGCCTGATGCTATAGCAAATGATCTTAGCTTTTGTACCCATGCAGATTGCGCTTGAAAATTAGCGTCAACCGTTCTTATTACAACAATTTTACGAGCGCCTCGGTTGTAAGCTTCACGCACTGGTAATGGAGCGGCTAAACCGCCGTCTAGGTAAAAATCGCTCTGTACTTGCTCTTCAGCAAGGTGTATTTCGTTAGCTGCTTTTGCGTTTAACCAAGGTGTTAATTTTACACCTTGTTTGTATAAAAACGGGAGTGCGCTAGAAGCCTTTAACAAATCACGCCATTGGCCACTCTCACCCGTAGGTGATAGGTAATATGCTTTTCTGTCTCGTGCATTAGTGGCTGTTATAAGTAGCTCACGCGCGCCTAAACTCGTTTTAGCTGTTTTAAAATCTATGGCTCTTTTTACCTCAGTAGTTTTGTCAAAGTACCAATCTAAATCAACTATGTGTTTACCCACTAATCCGCGACCAAGCTGAAAAAAACGTTTGTTACGCGAAAGCCCTCTAATTAGGCGTTTTGCATAGCCTTTTTGACGCGCTAAGTAACTAGTTAAGTTTTGCGAACCTGCAGAGGTGCCAATGAATAAATCGAATGGGTCATATTCTTGCTCTAACCACGCATCAAGTACGCCAGCTGTAAAGATCCCTCGCTGCCCGCCACCTTCAGCAATCAGTGCAACTTTTGGTTGCGCTGTTTTGTTAACTGAATTAGCTGTTGCGCTATTTAGAGACTTCACGGTGAACCTACCTTTATTTAATGATGTTTGGTTTAATACGTACATTATAAAAAATAAAAGTGATATCTTAAAATTGATTGTTTAAATCAGTTCGATTGAAAAAACAGAACGGTATGTAAAGCAAAATATATACTAAAAATAGCAATCAAATTTACTTTGAATATTTAAATAACAAATACAGACATCACTTAAAGTTAATAAAATGAGTTAAAAAAGTTTAACTTTTGATGATGTCTGTATGTTAACAAGCCCAGAGTGTACGCTTGCTTAACTAACTATATTTTAGTGTTTTATTTCCATTAAAATTTCGAGTGCACGGTGGCGGTTTTCACTATCGAATACATCATTGGTAAATATAAACTCATCAACTTCTAGTTGTTTCGCTATCATCTCTAACTTGTGTTTAATACTTACATGTCCGCCTACTACGCTTAGACTTAAAAAGTTCTCTACATGAGCGCGTTCTTGTTCGCTCCACAACCCATCCATGCTTTCAACAGGTGGTTTTAGCCACAGCTCGTTACCACGTATGAGTTCGAGCACACGTTGCTTAGAAGTAGTCGACAGGTATTGCGCTTCATCGTCGGTGTCTGCTGCCACTAAAGGCAGTGCAAGCATGACGTATGGCTTATCAAGGTCGCTTGATGCCTTAAATTCGCGCTTATACAACGCTATTGCATCGTGCACGAAGCGCGGTGCAAAATGTCCTGCAAATACATATGGTAGCCCTTTTTGCGCCGCTAGCTGCGCGCTAAATAAACTCGAGCCTAATAACCAAATAGGAACGTTTGTGTTCTCACCCGGTATAGCACGTATAGCATGCGTGCCATTGTAAGGACCTAACAATGTTTGCAGCTCAGTTACTTCACCTAGGAAGTTTTCTGCGCGGCTCATATCGTTATTTAGTGCACGACTCGTTACTTGGTCACTGCCGGGGGCACGCCCTAGTCCTAAATCTATTCGCCCTGGATATAAGCTCTCTAACGTACCAAATTGTTCAGCAACAACTAATGGGGAGTGGTTTGGCAGCATAATACCGCCCGATCCAACGCGTATCTTTTTGGTATTACCTGCAATGTGTCCAACCAAAATAGAAGTGGCAGCACAAATTATACCTGGCATATTATGATGCTCAGCAAGCCAAAAACGGTTAAAGCCAAGTTCATCTGCACGTTGGGCGTATTTAGTACTTTTATGAAGAGTGTTAGTAACACTATCCCCTTTGATCATGGGGGCAAGTTCTAATAACGAAAAAGGAATGGAATTTAACAAAATAGCAGCTCCTAAAAATGCATGCTAATAATGGATTACATCATTAGCATAAAACACTTAAATGGGTCTGCTATTAGCTCAATTCAAGTTACGCAGAGGTATTAAAGCAAAATAGGTATATGTTATTTTGCTCTAAGGTATTCAGGCAAGCTGTGCATCACGTTGGCGCTGCTTTTTATAGCCTTCTGAGTCTACGCCTTTTTTCCAATAACCTGAGGAAACAATATTACTGCGCGGTATATTAAATTGCTCTGTTAGCAGTGTTTTTGCCCTACGTACAAGCCCAGCTTCCAATGCCATAAATACAATGGGAGGCTCTGCTGTAATGTGCAAATTTTGAAGCGCGCTAAGTAGCGCTTCGTCAGCGTTGTCGGTAACAAGCCAATTAACATTGCGGCTTGTTTCTAAATCAATAATGTCTTTTTCGGTGGGTACATGTACAAAGGCATCAATTTTTGAAGTTAAAGGTAATTGCTGCGCATACCCTTTTATTGCATTTACCGATGTTAAATCGCCTAGTAATACATAATGCGAATGCTCATAATTATCTAGCTTTTTAGGGCCTGGTCCTGCAATACCTAGCTCGTCGCCTACTTTTGCAATTTTAGCCCAGTCAGTTGCAGGGCCTTGGTGCATATTTATAACAAAATCAAGCGTTAGCGCGCCTGTTTGTGCATCTACATGCCTTATTGTATATGACCGTATACAGGCTGTTTTTAAGTTAAAATCTACTTCACCATTTTTTGGAAATAGTACTTTTACATAGTTACCAATGTACTGTGAGGTTAAGTCTTTAAAATCATCAGAGCCTACAACAATACGCTGTAGGTGGGGTGTGATTTGCTGTGTACTTAATACGTTGGCTTTGCGAACTTGTTTACTCATGTATTACCTCGTTTTACAAAACTTAGACTTTAATTCCAACCTGCATAAATCTTTGATCAATTTAACGAATTAAATTGCACTATAACGTTGTTAAAATTTTCATTTAGAACAACTAGATACAAAAATTTTGCCTAGTTCTAGCGTAATTTTCTTAACGTTAAATAGACCCCATATATAAGCAGATTGGTATAATAATTGGCTGCTATAAAAAGCAGGTATTGCACAACGCCCCATTGGTTGATAAAATCAACTATAACAAATTAATTGACTTTGTCAACTATATTGAGAATTCTATGAATACACCTTTATCAAATACGCTGTTTGAACTAATGCAAAATTACCGTGTCACAATTCGTGAAGCAATTAACGCAGGCGAACTTGGTATTAATGCTATGCACGTACGCTGCATACATATTATTGCGAACGTAAATAACTGTACGGCTAACGATATTGTTACTAAAACGCAGCGCGACAAAGCGCAAATAGCACGTTTAATTAAAGATCTTATTGGCTTAAATTTAATTAATAAACAGGCGAGTGAGCACGATAAACGCTGCTTTATTTTGTCGCTCACAGAGCAAGGTAAAGTTCTTTTTGATAAGTTATTAGCCTCAGAGAAAAAAATAAATAATCAAATGTGTAAAAACTTAAACCCTCAACAAATCAAAGACTTTTTAGATACCGCACAACAAATGATCAAAAACATGGATTGATCAGCCATACATTTCTTGGCATAACTTACACAAAACGCATATACTGTACACTTATACAGTATATGCGTTTTAGGTTGTGTTATGTTTGTCATTCCCATTTATATAGAAGCAGGCGTGTGTGGTTTTGAATCCCCCGCAGCGCAGTACACCGAGCTAGGTGTAACCCTTGATGAGCTTTTAATAAAGCATCCAGATGCTACGTTTATTGGTATTGCATCGGGTAACTCTATGCAAGAAGTCGGGATTTTTGAAGGGGACTTATTAGTTATCGACCGTGCAGAGCCTGCAGAAAATGGTGACGTTATTGTTGCTAACTTAAATGGTCTTTTTGTATGCAAACTACTTGATAAAACCAATGCACGGCTGCTTTCAGCTTCTTCTTTACATAAGCCTGTACAACTAACCTCTGCAGACGAATTTCAGCTAGAAGGCGTAGTAACGCTATCAATAAGAATGCACAGGCAAAGCCCAGAGTTACTAAAATGTATGCCTTAGTTGATGCTGTGTCATTTTATGCCAGTGCCGAAAAAGTATTCGACCCTGCTATTCGCTCCAAACCCGTGGTTGTACTTACCAATAACGATGGCTGTGTATGCGCTATTTGCCCTATTGCTCGGCGCTTAAATATTCCTAAATTTGGCCCGTACTTTAAAGTTAAGCATTTGCTTGAGCAAAACAACGTTGTTATTCGCTCTAGCAATTACGAGCTTTATGCTGATTTAAGCGACAAGATGATGAATATTATTGGCCGCTTTTGCGATACACAGCACATATACAGTATTGATGAATCGTTTTTGCACTTTGATGGCTACACATCGTTAATTAAAGACTGGCATGAATACGGCCATACAATAAGGCGCACAGTATGGCGCGAAACAAAACTTCCTGTAGGTGTTGGTTTTGGCCCGACCCCTACTTTAGCAAAAGCCGCTAACCATGCCGCTAAAAAGCTCAGTGGTTTTAATGGCGTAGCAGTAATAAATAGCGAGCAAACTCGCCAAGCTATTTTACAAAGAATGAGCTGCGAAGATGTCTGGGGAATAGGCCGGCGACTAGCTAAAAAGCTTAAAATAATGAATATACACACCGCTTGGGACCTTGCTCAGCAAAACCCTAAAGCAATGCGCCGTGCATTTAGTGTGGTTGTTGAACGTACAGTAAGCGAACTTAACGGGATAACATGTTTAAACTGGGATGATGTACGACAAGACAAGCGGGAGATTTATTCGACCCGTAGTTTTGGAGAGCGCATATGCGAGCCAACAGCACTTAAAACAGCGCTAATTAACCATGTAACCACAGTGGCTAATAAACTAAGAGCGCAACGCTCGCTTACTCACCAGCTTTATATTTTTGCAGCCAGTGGTGCGCACGAAAACAGATATTATAAAAAGTCGTTTGTGTATAAGTTCCCCTCACCCACTAACGACACCTGCGTGATGGCTAATGCTGTATCTGAAGTATTTAATAATATTTACCAACCGGGGATCCGATTTTATAAGTGTGGTGTGGGCGCGGTAGAGCTAATATCAGAACAGTTTCAACAAAATGACTTATTCAATAAGAGCCCTGATAATCCAAAGCTTATGCAATGCCTAGATACAATTAACAATCGATACGGAAAAGGGATGCTCAGCCTTGCAAGCAGTAAATTAAATGACCGATGGCACATGAATCGTGATTTTTTATCGCCGCAGTACACTACGCGTTGGCGCGATATCCCTAAAATATACTGCGAATGATTTACTACTTACTAGATGCTTTATTTGCTCTCGTCTGCTTTTTTAAATGTGCACTCTACACTAGGTTCGCTTAATGTATATTTTAGTGTGTTATCAGCTAAAAACTTGATACTTTGACTGATTGTTTTTTCGTTTGCAGGGTTTTCACAACGGCTCATTCTTAAACCGTTTTCAAGGCCATCACTTTTATATTTAAGCGTACTGGTTATAAAACAAAAGTTTGGTTTTTTAATAGTGCGAGTACCATTATGGAGCGATCCAAATACAATTTGTTCTCCAAGTTTAAAACCTGCACTTAAATCACTTTCGTCTGTCAAACTCAAATCGCTATTAACGCATAACCCTGAATTGGTCGACACAACTTCGTATGCCCCCAATTTTGACTTTAAAAACGGTATAAATCGTGTTTTATTACTCGGCTCAGAAAAAGCATTTGCACTTGTAAAAGCGACAGTTAATAAAGCGAGTGTTAAATATTTCATTTCGTGGGTGTATCCTCGTGAGTCAGCGTGTTAAATAATAGCAAAATGCCTAATCACTTAGCTTTTATAACTTTTAACAACTATAACAGAGATTTACTATAAAAGGAGAGAAGTCGTATTACAGGAGCGAGCGCGTGAGTAGGACGCGGAAGCTTTGCTCGGTTTTTATTATTCTTACATGGATGTAAGCCATTAGAATAACGCAGGAGCAGTTGTCGAGCCCACTAGGTTACAAATCTCGCGCCGCGATTAAATCCTTCTTGGATTGAACAAATTCAACCACCAAAGGTAAACATGCCCTAGATACTCATTACAAACCATTTTGTTGTTAAGCACTTTACTTAATACGTACTTAAACAACAAAACGATTTATACCAATGCGCTTAATTGCAAGGGTAAATTGAACTCATTAGATTGTTTAACTAGTTATACGAATTGGTATTTATTTTATTGCCAGTACTTTGCAAATAATAAAGGGTAGCTTTGCTTTAAAAACTTAGGTTTGTCTTTAAAACGTTTACCTTTGGGTTCATCACTGCCAGATGGGATAAACGGCAATTCGTCTTCGCTGCGTTCTTCAAATAATAAACCGGCTATTAAGTCGTACTCATCAATGTACGGATAAGGCTGCTCGTTTAAGTAATAAACAGGTGTACACTGCGCTATAGAATCAGCATTTTCTAAGGCGTTTTCGAATACTGTTTTACCGCGCGAAATTAACCAACATCTAAATTCGCTAAAGCCGTAATCGTCGTTACATCCAGCCATCACAAAAGCGGCACCAAATAAATCCCAGGTAAAACACTTGCGCATATGTATGCCAAAATGCTTATCAAAATCAATAAGGTGTTGATCGCTTAAATCATTAAGTTTAGTTTTTAGGTTATCGCTCACACTTTGCGGATCGAGCCCTAAATCAGGCGTTGTTACTAATTCCCAAAAAGCCTGTTCTGTTAACGCTGCCATTATAAAATCTCTTTTACTCGGCCAACTTGACCATCTTCTAAACGTACTTTAATACCGTGTGGGTGATTTGGTGATTTTGTTAAAAGGCGCTCAACAACACCCTCAGTTAATGTGCCGCTGCGTTGATCTTCTTTTAATACAATATTTACTGTGGTACCTGGTGAAATTTGCGAACGCGTAGGAACAGCCATAATTTAAACCCTAAAAATAATTTATCTAATTATAACGTCCATGTGCTATCAAACCAACAAAAGCTCTGTTAATTGGCGGAAAATGAAATATGTGCTGGTTTTGCGTTCAACTTAATACTCGTAAGCTCTTTGAGTATTATATTTGTTAATTCGTTAAGTTGCGGTTTTGCACTTTCAAGGGCTATATCATCATTAAAATAGCACTGTACTTTTAACGTATTGGCCTCGTTATTTAAATCAATGGTATGCGTTAGATAATCAAAACCAATTACGCTTTCTTTTATTGCCTCGCATGCATTAGTAAGTGCTAGTCGAATGTGCTTATCGCGCTGCTTTTGAGTTTTAGTCATAAATATAAAGGTTACTTATTTAGTTTCTGCTTGTTGCTGTTTTTTAAACTCTTCGTAGTTAGAGTCTTGTTTATCTAGGCATTCGTAATATTCTTTGTCAGCTTTATAGTTACATTCATCAAGGCGCGCCGATTGAACTTCATGAAAACGCGCGTCAGAGCTACAACCAGCTAAAACACATAATCCAACAATAAGTAATGCGCTACTTTTTAGTTTATTGATAAACATTAAATTTCCTTACACTTTCTATATCGAAAAAGCGTTAAATTATTACAATATTATTGTATATTAGCGCCATAAAATCTTAATCTCCAAAGGATCTATTTCTATGATGTCGCAGTTACAAAAGTTGTTTCAGCGTATAGACAAAAGCAAGATATTTCAATCATTTGTTATAGCTGTAATTATTGTTTCTGCCCTGACAGTCGGTGCGCACACTTACTCACTACATCCTACCGTAGAGCTTGCTCTAAATTGGATGGACGTTGGCATTACCGCATTCTTTTTAATTGAACTAGTAATCCGCTTTATTGCAAGTAAAGGCATAAAACACTTTTTTTCTAAAGGATGGAATATATTCGACACCATCATAGTATTGGGCAGTTTATATCCTGCTGCTGGTTCTACTATGTTAATTGCTCGTTTACTGCGCATATTTAGAGTACTGCGATTGGTATCGATGATCCCTGAGCTGCGCTTATTAGTTAACTCATTGCTTAAAGCCATTCCGCAAATGGGTTATATAGCCCTATTAATGTTTGTTATTTTTTATATATACGCTGCAATGGGCAGCATGATGTTTGCTGAAATAAACCCCGTACTTTGGCAAGACGTCTCAATCTCAATGCTTACCTTGTTTAGGGTGGCAACATTTGAAGATTGGACCGACATAATGTACGAAACAATGGCGGTGTATGAATTAAGCTGGATTTATTACCTTACGTTTATATTTTTAACTGCATTTGTATTTTTAAACATGATGGTAGGTGCAATACTTGAGGTAATGAGTGAGGAGCACCGCAAAGCACGAGAAGAGCTCGCAGACGACAGCTCATTACCTGCAACGCAAGGGCAAGTAAACGAACTAAAATCCCAAATTGCTGAGCTTAAAGAGCTATTGAGTAACCGCAAAAACTAATCTGATAAGAGTATTAAAGCACCCACTTAAAGTTTAAAAAGTGGGTGCAGCTTAGGCATTTAACTCAAACATGCATTTCCAAAGTGCTTTAATTCCCCTCGTTATCAGGTTTGTTATCCGTATCTTCAAAAGAAATGATGTTATCTACTTTCATCTTAAACGCATCAAAAAAAGCATTTTTTAAAACCGAAGTAACTGCTTGGAAAGTCGAAACATCCGCATTGTCTAATTGCCCTTCTATAGGAATGCGTGCAGCAACAAGTTTAGACTCATTATTTTCGAGGATAGAGCCTAGTAAATCAACACTGCCTTCAAATATGGCTGTAAATATGCCGTCGTCATCTTTTTCTATATCTTCGCGCCACGAAAAAACACGCAAGTTTTGAACGCCCGCTTTTACATAACCATTTAAGTTATTATCTTTAGCCACAAGTTCCATAGCACCATCAATGCCTCCCGCTTCAATATCAAATGGTGTATACACTTTAAATACAGTGTCTAAATTTTTAACTGAAAAGCGCTGTACCTCTGCGTTAAAATCAAAATTAGCCTGCTTGCTAAAAGGGTCTAATTTGCCATTAAGCTTCAAAGCGGCCTCGCCCATTAATGCTCCCTCTACGTTTAAAGTAGTCACAAGTGTTTTTGATAGGTTTTGCGCATTCGTTATGTTTTCTATTCTGGCATTGATATTTGATATAAAAGTGGGGTTTTCACCACTGTTAGTTGAATTAACTAAGGTTAACTTTCCTTGCTCAATTGTTAAGGTATCAATAGAAAACAGTACTAAGTTATTGGCGAGCCCTACCCAGGTAGTTTCGTCTTTTACTTGTTTATTTTGCTCAGAAGCATTGGGGTCTTTATCGTAAATAACTATTTCAGGACGCGTAAAGGCCATGTTTGTTACTAAATTTCCCTTTAAAAGAGCTGACCACGCGAGTGAAAAATCGAGAGTTTGAATACTCAGTAAAGGCTTAGGAGCTGAAGTTGCATCAACAGCGTAAATTTCAACGTCGTCAATTGCGTAGGCACCGCGATATAAAAACAAATCTACATCACCAACATGTCCCGTAACACCTTGCGTATGCTTTAACTGATAATTTACGTAATACTGAACTACATAAGGCGCGGCTATTCGCGTTATTATAAGCAATACAATCAGCGCTATTACACCTTTAAAATATTTGGCGTGAAATGTTGTAGATGAAAAATGCATTCTAACTTCCTTTGCTAAAAACGAGGGCCTATTGACCTTTAAGGATTAAACTCTGTTCTATGTAGGGCTGCGTATGTTTGGCATTAATGCTGCGTTATCGCCTATTTATGAAGAACAACCACACAACATAGACTCAACCTTGCCTAAAAACCAAACGTACGGCTGCACATTTAACCTCGAAAGATAAACAGGCTCTAATTAGTTAAACTTTTTAATTAAGTACATAAATAAACGTGTAAAAATTACTAATATTTGTAACTTAAGTACCTGTTAGGTATAAAATTACAAATAGAGCAAAGCCATATAAGCTTAAAACTTTAAACTACAATCACTACAGCAAAGGATATACCACTATTCAAATACACCGCTTAATGAAGTGATTCCCATGCTTATCTATCTATAATTTTGCCAACTAATAACCTGCATTGATTCGAATAAACCGCTTTCATCTACTAAAGTAAAATTAACGCAAACAAGAATAAAAATACATGAACCCTGTTTTTTATATATTAGTTACCCTCTTTTTAACCAGTGTTATTTGGTCTGTCATATTTTTAATGTCGTGGTTTACGTTAGGTAAAAAGCAATATGCCATGCTTTGGACAATCGCATTCGCACTCTCTGCATGCCAATGGGCAACAATATTAGCAGAACCATTATTTGACTCTCATACACTATATTGGATGTTAGGAAGCAGCTTCTCAGTAGGCTCTGTGCTACTTGGTACATGGGGGCATTGCATTAGGGTAAATTCGAGTATAAAAATTCGCTATTTAATCATCTCGGCAATAGTAACTCTTGCTGCTGTTTATTATTTTACGGCCATAAATGTGCATGTTGGCTTATTTATGTCGTTGTATATGTATTACGATGTGATCTTACTGATACTAAGTGCGGTTATTATTTTCAGGCATAAGCAAAAATCACTCCCTGCTGAAATAGGCGCTAGTATTACTTATTCGCTATGTGGATTACTTTTATTTGTTGCAGCAAGCATAGCATTACTGCAAGGCAGCCAAGTGAATGAAGAATATATAGCGCTATATACATTAATTAACTTTATGACTGTCCCCGCTGCTCATGTCGGCATGGCCGTATTTATGATATTCATAATGGCGTCTGATTTAGCCGAAAAAATGAACCATCTTGCAATGACTGATGTACTTACGGGCTGCTTAAATAGGCGTGGGTTTTATAATAAAAGCCAAGAGCAACTAAAAGATAAACTTAATAATTATAAGTACGTAAGCTTAATTTATTGGGATATAGATAAATTTAAAAAAATAAACGATGAGTTTGGACATGCAGGAGGTGATGTGGTGTTAGTAGAAGCGGCGAAAATAATGCAAGACTGCATAAATCCAGATGATTTGTTTGGCCGAATTGGTGGCGAAGAATTTACCTTATTAATAGCACGTAACGACGAGCCTACAGCTAAAGCATTCCCCGAAAAACTAAGAAACGCACTCGCCAGTAGTCCGATTCATTTTAATGATAAAGTAATTAATGTTACGGCAAGTTTTGGCGTAATAAATATTAAATGCAATAAAACCGCAATTGAAAGCGCAATAAATGAGGCAGATAAAGCACTCTATCATGCTAAAAATGGAGGGCGTAATCAGGTAGTTCATATAAGCGAATTAAGTCAATAAAAGTTCATTATTACTAAGGCCTACCTATCTTTTTAGGTTGAATTTTCGGCAGCATCTTTAGGCAAATAGCATTAAAAAAACGAGGCGGATTGCTCCGTTTTAAGTTATTTTCATATGAATGTAAGCTAATAGAATAACACAAAAGAAGTTACCGCTCGCAGCGAGCCAGAAACGCACGGCACGCTTAAATCGAACCTAGATAAAACAAACTTTGTGCCTGAAAAGTCAGCGCTCTAACTAATAAGTTTAAGCGCATCGGCAAATCTAACTGGTTTACTGAATATAAAACCTTGATACTTATCAATTTGTAAGCTTTGTAATAACGTTAGCTGAGCGGGGTTTTCTACGCCCTCAGCTATTACCTGGCATCCAATCATATGCGACATGTTAGTTACCGCAGATACAATACTTTTATCTTTTGAGCATTCACAAATGTTATCAATATAAGATTTGTCTATTTTAATGTAATCAACTGACAGCTCCTTTAAAACCGATATAGAAGAAAACCCAGTACCAAAGTCATCAATAGAAATACGCACACCGGTATTTTTTATGGCCGTAATCACTTTTGACAAATACGGTAAATTTTTGATCATGACTGTTTCTGTTATCTCTAAATGCACATTGTATGGTTTAACAGCATATCTATTTAGAAGAGCAACTAAAAAATCTAAAAAATTATGGTTTTCTAGTTGCAACACCGACACATTAATCGACAATCCAATCTTACTATTCACAGCGTTTAACTTACTTAAACTCGCGATGGCTTGCTCTAGTACAAATTCACCTAATATATTAATTTTTCCATATCGCTCTGCAATATCTATAAATTCTGAAGGGGGAATAAATTCATCATTAAACTGCCAACGAAGTAGCACTTCAAACGTAGTTATTTCATTTGTACTTATATCAACAATAGGTTGATAACACAGATGAAAGTCACCTTTTTCTACGCACTCTTTAATTGAGCTGCGAAGTACTTCTTCTCTTTTAAGCGATTCATGCATTCGCTCGTCAAATACCGATATTTCATTACGGCTTTTCTTACCTTCATACATAGCAACATCAGCGTATTTAATCGCGTCTTCAAGATTAAAGTTTTCACGCGTAAAATACAGCCCAACCTTAAAAGAAGGGTTTACTTGATAGCTATCCATGCTTACTGTTTTCGTTAAAGTTTTAACTAATCTAAAAACACAGTCAAAAAGTTCGTCTTCGGTGTTACTACGAGAATAAAAAATAAACTCATCCCCTCCCCAACGACAAGCAATAAAATCGCCCTGAGTTTGTGTTTCAACTAATCGTTTACCTGTTTGGGCCAGCACAAAATCACCAAAATCGTGACCGTATTTATCGTTGATGATTTTAAAGTCATCCATATCTAAAAATAAAACGGCTTTAATATCATCATTTTGATTGGCTAAATCAAGTTCAACATTAGAAACAAAGCTCCCCCTGTTAAACAATTTAGTTAAATTGTCTTTTTGCTCTAAAAGGATTATTTGTTCGGTACGAAGTTGCACTTCGTTTTCTAAGTTTTCAATAAATTGATCTAACTTAAGTTCATTATTAATTGATGACTTTACATCTTTAGCAGAACGTACAGCGGTAACAAAACACAAAATAAACCATAAAACGAGCCCTAAGATACCTAGTACATTCTCATCTTCAATAGGTTGTAAAAGTAATAAAATACTAAAAGGAACCAGTAAACAGGTTATATACGACAAGGAGGAACGAATATCAGAAGCTAAAACATTTACACCGCCACCAGCAAGGGAGCTAAAAACAACGAGTGATACAAACTTCTCCTGCATTGGCATATTTTCATAAAACAAAATGGGGAAAGCAGCCCATGTTAAAGCCGTTAATAATAAACCTATAAAATACAGATGATATTTAAAAGCATGGGTGTTGTTAACAAATACATGGCTGGCTATTCGAAGTAATGAAATAAATGATAACGTAAAAAGCCAGTAAAGTTTTTCTTGCGAGGCGCTGTGGTTAATACTGCTAAAAATAAGAAAACAAGAAACAACCGTGTTTATAGCAATTGCAGAACTAAAATAGGAGCTAACAAATGCTAATCGCTTATTGGCAAAGTTATTTATATGAGAGGTCATTAATGTTACTTGAATAGGCTGTTGCACAATGTAAACAGTTTACTTAAGTTCAATAATAAACAACAGTGAACATTCATAAAAAAGTATTGTTTAAGCCTCTTAAACGGTTTTATAAGCCATTAAACTAAAAAGGGCTGGCAAATTGCCAACCCCTTTTGTTAATACTGATTATATATTATACCAATTCGCTTAATTAAGTGATCTATTTTGAGAGAAGAAAATCGTGTCGATAACAAGGCAAAAATTTCGTTATTTAGTTGTTCTATATCAGAAATATTTAACGTAGTTAGCGTCAGATTTAACCCCTCAAATTGATTAAGTATTATTGCGAATTGGTATTACTCACCATCAACAATTATGCGTAGCATACGACGAAGTGGCTCTGCCGCTCCCCACAAAAGCTGATCGCCTACTGTAAATGCGCTGATGTATTTTGGCCCCATCGCTAATTTACGAATACGGCCAACAGGAATTGTTAAAGTGCCTGTTACTTTAACGGGTGTTAAGTCTGTTGCGCTAATTTCACGCTCGTTAGGAATAACCTTAACCCACTCGTTATGAGACGCTAAAATTTCTTCAATTTTTTCTACGCTAATATCTTCACGTAATTTAATGGTCATCGCTTGTGAATGACAACGCATAGCGCCAATACGTACACATAAACCATCAATTGGCACTGGTTGCTTTGAAGAACCTAAAATTTTGTTCGCTTCAACCTGTGCTTTCCATTCTTCTTTAGACTGACCACTTGGCATAGGTACGTCAATCCAAGGGATTAAACTGCCCGCTAATGGCACACCAAATTGGTCTTGTGGTAAGTCTTTTGACGCCATTGTTTCACTGACTATTTTATCAATTTCTAAAATAGCAGAGCTTGGGTTATCTAGTTTATCTGCAACACTTGCATGAATAGCGCCCATTTGTGCAATAAGCTCTTTCATATTTCGTGCACCAGCGCCCGACGCCGCTTGGTAAGTCATTGGGCTTACCCATTCAATTAGGTCTTGCTCAAATAAACCACCTAATGCAAGTAGCATCAGCGATACAGTACAGTTACCGCCCACAAAGGTTTTAACGCCTTGCGCTAAGCCTTGTTCAATAACATCTTTGTTTACGGGATCAAGCACTATAATACTGTCCTCACTCATACGCAGTGCTGAAGCTGCATCAATCCAGTAACCATCCCAACCCGACTCTCGAAGTTTTGGATATACCGCATTAGTGTAGTCACCGCCTTGGCAAGTAACGATAATATCCATTTTAGCAAGTTCGCTAATGTCACTTGCATCTAGTAATGGTTTTGCGTCGCCTGCTATATCAGGGCCTAGTTGACCCGCTTGTGAGGTGGTGAAAAAGGTGGTGTCGATATGGGCAAAATCACTTTGCTGCTGCATACGTTCTAATAACACAGAGCCAACCATGCCACGCCAACCGACTAATCCTACTTTTTTCATTGTTTGTTCCACTGTTTGATTCATAAAAGATGCCTTAATACATTAAAAATTAAATTCATTGCGTGAGATTTAATTTTCATTAACGCTAAACTAACACTCGTAGACGGCTAAAACTAGCGAATAAAACAGAACTTAAATATTTTTCATACTGAGCATAAACACAAAAAAGCTCTGTATTAAAATACAGAGCTAATAGATAGTGAAGGTTATTATTTCATTCCTTGAGTTTTATTTTAAATAAAGCTTAAAACTCATAGCTATAACTTAAACTAAACTCAGTGCCGGTGTCTTGTCCCCAAAGGGTAAGACCTTCTTGTTCAATTTCTTTTTCTTGGCCAAGCATATTTTTAACCTTAAAATTAACTTTGGAGTTAAAGTTAGGGAAGTAAGAATAAACTAAATCCACTGAGTGAAAGGACTTTTCTTCTGCATCTTCATTACCACGTGTACCAGGTACAATTATACGAGGACCAAACACATTATAAATTAGTGAAGTAGAATGAAATCCATCATCCGAGTCATAGCCCATTTGTAAGTTTGCAACCCACTCAGAATGACCAACTAAACGACGCTCATTGTTAGTTACAATATTCGATACCGTATCGGCCTCAAGGGCTTCTTTAAGCTGTGTTTCAAACAGTGAGTCAACACCATCTGAATCATTAATCCCCAAATTAACACTTGAGTCAGATAGCGTAACGTTGCCTGACAAAAATACTGAGGACCAATCCTTATTTATAAAGCCAAAGTCAGTTAAAAAATCAACTTCAATACCCGACAATTTACCCGACTGAGCATTAGCTGTTAATAACTGTGGAGATGCTCCCCCTACTCCCGCAAGCTCAACCATTTCAATTGGGTTTTCAATGTCTTTATAAAACAATGCAACAGAAAGGTTATTACCTGATGGCATATACCATTCAAACCTAAAATCAACATTTTTTAAATTAGAACTTTGTAAACTAGGAGATCCTCTCACCAGAAACTCAGTTAACGGGTCAACAAAGAAAGAAGAGCTTACATCACGTAAATCAGGGCGAATGGTTGTTTCACTTAAATTTAAGCGAAATTGCATTTCTTCATCCATGATGTACGTAACAGCTAAAGAAGGAAAAAAGTTATCTTCATTAATAGCTACATCTTGGATTTCTTGTAGTGTATTTTCAAAGAAATTAGTATGCGCTTCATAACCGACTGAGACTTGCGAAAAATCTTCCCATCGAACGCCACCAGTAAAACGCCAAGTGTTTTGATAGAAGTAATCGGCCATAAAATAATAAGCATCTAATTTATGCGCTGCACTGTACTTATCACCATCAGTGGTCCCGTCATCAAAAATACCTGAGCCAGTTACACTTGCATAAAAAGCGTCATTCGCCGTGTTTTCATCAGCAAAAATATCGCTTACGTTAGAACCGAACGAGTACTCATCGCTTATACCACGGTGCGTAATGCCAAACTTCACATTACTTGCATCACGTTTTTTCTCTGAAAAATCGCCGCCTATTTTTAACTCAAGCTCATAGCCGTCACCATAAAAAGGCATACCCATATTCCAACCAAATGTTTCAACATCGTCGTGTAATACTTGATACTCACGGGTGATATTTGTTGCAGCTACATCTTGCAGTTGTTCAGATTCAAGCACGCCATCAACTAAGTTTTGCTGATAAACAACATCTAAACCACCTGGTGCATTACGGTTTGCTCGACTTAAACCGCCAGACCAATCAAAAAATAAATTATTTAGCTCTGGAAAGTTGTGCGTCCCCTTAAGCTGAGTCGAAAACATTTCGCGCTCTTCGTACGTAATATCTACTCGGCGTAATTCGGTGACACCTTCTTCGGTTTCATTTGCATCAAAGTAATCGCGGTTACGTACGCGGTCACTCATGTCATGAAGTGCAATATTAGTAAGCTCAAACTTATGGTTTGAATTTAACTCATATCCTAAATTTAATGTGCCGCTCCAGCGTACATTTTGCTCAGTCGATGTACCATCGTAATACTGGGCAAAACATTTGTCTTCACAGCCTAAGCTACCAAGGCTTGAGCCGCTTTGCTCTTGAACTACTTCCCACTCGTTATCGTAAGATACGGCTGCAAGCACGCCAAAAGTACCGGCCTCACTTTCAAATCTATCACCTAAGGCAATAGAGAAGTTCATGGCTGGGTCAACATCCTTTTCTGAAATACCTACATCCCAATCAAGCGATTGAATCAGGTTTTTACGCTCGGCTAACGTAGTGTTTATATTGCCCTCAAGACCAGCATCACTGGTAAGCGCAGTAGTAAACACATCCGATAATGCTCGCGAACCAACATCTCGACCCATCCAGTCATCATCACCGCCACTGTAAAAGTAACCGGTATCGCTATTAGAAGTATTGTACGATGTACCCACTTGTACTTTTAATAAAAAGTCAGAAGGAATTGATTTAGTGCGAATATTTACATTACCACCACCAAAATGCGCTGGCATATCCGGTGAAAATGACTTTTGTACACTCAAGCTTTCAATAATTTCAGATGGAAATAAATCCAAAGGAACCACTGAGCGAGTAGGATCAGGACTTGGTACATACATGCTATTTAGTTGAGTACTAGAATAGCGTTCACCTAAACCACGCACATAAATAAATTTGCCATCGACTAACGTTAAACCAGTAACACGACGAAGTGCAGAGGCGGCATCGCCATCACCAGTACGTGATATTTGGTCTGCACCCATAATATCAGCAACAAACGCTTGGTTTTGACGTTCTTGCAGTACAGCACCCGCACTGCCCTTTAATCGTTGCCCTACAGCAACAACTTCTTCTATTTCTTGCTCTTCTACTTGCTGCTCAGCAGCCGTGGCTGTATTTACTGATAAACCAAGTAAGGCAGCCATTACAGCGTAGTTTAACTTTGATAAAGCAAGTGTAGAGGGTTTAAAAGATTTCATTTTTATACTCCGAAACAAAACAAGACATTAGCCGAGCTTTCGCTCGGCTATAATGTGGTTTGGGTTAAAGGCCTACTTTTACCCAACCTGCTGTCCAGTCTGTTTGTGCATCCATCGCACCAATGTAATCTACAGAATCAAAGTAACTATCTAAGCTTGATGAATCAAAGCCATTACCAAGTAATAACGACTCAGCAGTTGGCATATAGCCATTATCTGCAAGCCCAAGGTCAGCGGCTACTTGAACTGAATTGCCTGTTTGTCCTAAGAACCAAGATTCAACATTACCTGTACCAATTGCTTGTGTACCAAAGTTGTTAGCGGTTTCACACGCAACAACTGAGTGAGTAACAGTTAATGTACCGTCCTCTGCTCGCGGCGCTGAATCAGAGCCTACTCGTAAACAGTTTGAATAGTCTGCCCCGCCTGTAACCACTACGTTTTTAAGCATACCCGCAGTACCTGCACGTAAGCGGATACCATTTACACCCACATTACCAATAATTGTTACATTAGAGATAGTTGGCATTGTTAGTGGCGTTGCACTTGAATCAAACTCAGAGTTATCAGCTTCAATTGCATTGTCGCCCTCAGAGTCTGATTGTTTAATCAGTACATATTGCGCTTTACCCGTCCAACCGAATGACCAATCAAGTGAATCATCGCCTATGCTTGTTAAAACAAGGTGACTAATATTTGCAGTACCACCAAAAAATTCAACACCATCGTCTAGATTTTCATGAACGTGAATGTAATCTAGTTCAGTCTGACGACCAACACCCGCAAGTGTAATACCGTTAAGTTCATCGCCATTACCCAGCGTTTTACCCGCTTGCTTAACTGCAACATACTTTAGCGTACCTGAATTATCTTCAGGGTCATTACCACCGAACTGGCCTGCGTCACCTTCAGCAGACACACCACAACTGGCAAGTTCTTCTGCGGTAGCTTCACCTTGTTGGTCGCCACATGAGTTAGCAGGTGCATTACCCAATAATACTAAACCGCCCCATTGACCAATCGTAGTTTCGCCGCCCGTCATATCCTGGATTGACGTCATAGTAATTGGTTGATTTACACTGCCTACCGCTTCAATTTTAGAACCACGGCGAACAACTAAGAAGTCATCACCCGACTCACCAATTAACGTTGTACCAAACTGAACATAAAGTGTTGTGCTGTCAGCGCGGTCATTACCAACGGCTGTACGTCCTTTTAAAATCCAATGCGCATCGTTAGTCAGTGTTACATCAGATGTAAATACAACATCAGAGGTTAATTGATATACAGGTTTGTCTGTAATTGTAGGGAAGCTAGCAGAAACATCTGTTGCAAGTCCTTGTGCTAATGCATTAGCAATATCGTCAGGAAAGCTTGGTGTAATAGCAACTGTCCAACCATCCATCCAATTATTATCGCCATCGAATGCGCCGATGTAATCTGTTTTGGTAAAGAACGAGTCAAGCTCAGATGAATCCCCACCAGCACCTAATAAAGGTGAACCCGATTTTGGTGTAAAGCCGTCTGTCGCTAAATTAAGTGCTGAAGCCGTAAGCGTTAAGTTACCCGTTTGACCTTCAAACCAAGACTGCACATTGCCACTACCAATTGCTTGTGAACCAAAGTTATTATCTTCACTACATGCAACAGCTGAGTTTTCGATAGACAACTCACCCGATTCTGCATTAGCAGCAGAGTCTGAGCCTACACGTAAACAGTTTGAGTAACCTTCAGGGCCCGTTATAACAACATTTCGTAGAACGCCCGCTGTACCTGCACGTAAACGAACACCGTTAGTACCATCAGCACCAACAATTGTTACGTTAGAAATAAGCGGTTTAGTCAATGGTGTCGCATTTGAATCGAATTCTGAGTTATCAGCTTCTATTGCGTTATCACCCTCAACTGAACTTTGTTGAATATAGATATTTTGTGCACGACCCGACCAACCAAATGACCAATCAAATGCATCGTCGCCA
Organism: Pseudoalteromonas sp. APC 3358; assembly: GCF_030408075.1. Taxonomy (NCBI): domain Bacteria; kingdom Pseudomonadati; phylum Pseudomonadota; class Gammaproteobacteria; order Alteromonadales; family Pseudoalteromonadaceae; genus Pseudoalteromonas; species Pseudoalteromonas sp. APC 3358. The sequence goes on along the minus strand of NZ_JASDCE010000001.1, from coordinate 359,403 downwards.
ATATCAGTTAGTACAATGTTACGAACATTAACTGTGCCACCAAAAAACTCAACACCATCATCTAGGTTTTGGTGAATTTGAATGTATTCAACTTTCGTTTGTGAACCAACACCTGCAAATGAGATACCGTTAAGTTCATCGCCATTACCCAGCGTTTTACCTGCATGTTTAACAACAATATAACGAAGAACACCTGAGTTATCATCGATAATATCACCACCAAACTGACCAGCGTCACCCTCAGCTGATACACCACAGTTAGCTAATTCTTCAGCTGTCGTTTCACCGGTTTGATCGCCACACGAGTTAGCGGGTGCATTACCTAATAATACTAAGCCGCCCCATTGACCAATCGTTGTTTCAGCGCCTGTTACATCTTGAATAGATGTCATAGTGATTGGCGCGGTTGCATTACCATTGGCATTAATTTGTGAACCACGACGTACAACTAAAAAGTCATCACCTGTTTCACCAATTAGCGTTGTACCCGCTTGAACATATAATATAGTTGCATCTGCACGGTCATTACCAACTGCAGTACGACCATTTAAAATCCAATGTGCATCGTTAGTAAGCGTTACATCTGCTGTGAACGTTGTATCTTCAGTTAAACGGTATACTGGTTTATCTGTAATTGCTGGAAATTCACTAGAAACATCTGATGCTAAGCCTTGTGCAAGCGCGTTATCAATATCAGTAGGGAAGCCGCCATTAATACCGACAGTCCAACCTTCCATCCAGTTAGTTGATCCATCAAAAGCACCAATTTGACCATTTGCGATAAGCGGTGAACCAGCAAGTGGCGTGTAACCGTCATCAGCAAGCATAAGCTCTGCAGGCGTAAGTACTTGGTTACCATCTTGTCCTTCAAACCAAGATTGTACATCGCCACCGTTAATTACTTCACTACCAAAATTATTTGCCGTTGTTTGACACGCCACAATAGAGTTTACAATCGTTAGTGTGCCATCTTCAGCGCGAGGAACTGAATCAGACCCTACACGTAAACAGTTTTCGTAAGTAGCAGGACCCGTTACAAATACATTTTTAAGAGCGCCCGCAGTACCAGCGCGTAGACGAATACCATTATTACCTTCTGCACCGACGATTGTTACGTTAGATATAGTAGGCAGTGTTAATGGCGTGGCGCTTGAATCAAACTCAGAGTTATCAGCTTCAATAGCGTTATCGCCTACGTTAGCCGCTTGTTGAATGTAAACATTAGTAGCCGAACCCGTCCAACCAAAAGACCAATCAAGTGAATCATCACCAATGTTAGTCAGCACTACATTACTTACATTAACCGTACCACCAAAAAACTCGATACCGTCATCAAGGTTTTCATGAACCTGGATATAATCAACCGTAGTTGCAGAGCCAACACCGGCAAATGTAATACCATTTAACTCATCACCATTACCAAGCGTTTTACCTGCTTGCTTAACAAGTACATATTTTAGAGTACCTGAATTATCATCACTGATATTTCCACCGAACTGACCTGCATCACCTTCAGCTGACACGCCACAGTTAGCAAGTTCGTCTGCTGTTGCTTCACCTTGTTGATCTCCACATGAGTTTGCAGGTGCATTACCAAGTAATACCAAACCACCCCATTGGCCAATTGCTGTCTCGCTACCCGTAACATCTTGAATTGATGTCATCGTAATTGGCTGGCTTGCAGTGCCGACTGATTCAATTTGTGAACCACGACGCACAACTAAAAAGTCATCCCCTGACTCACCAATAATCGTTGTACCTTGCTGAATATAAAGTGTTGTACTATCTGCGCGGTCATTACCCACAGCAGTACGACCACTCACAATCCAATGTGCATCATTAGTTAGTGAAACATCAGCAATCAATGTTGTATCAGCACTTAAGCGATACACTGGTTTATCTGTTATTGCTGGAAATTCACTTGAGACATCCGTTGCTAAGCCTTGAACAAGTGCATTGTCGATATCAGCAGGGAAACCCGTAGTTGCATTTTGAGAATCATCACGCGATGATGTTTCATCTACTGTACCACTGCCACCTTCAACAACATTAGTAACTGTGTCGCCTTCATTTATTGTTGTGTCGCCTTCAGATACTACTAAGTCACCACCACAACCCGCTAAAGATACTGCAGTTGCAATCAAACTAACTTTAAATAAGTCAGATAATTTCATTGTTCACTCCGTTAAAGTATTTAATTATTTTGTTAAGTGCTTTAAATAAACTCAAGTCACCTTAAAACATTAAGTAATGCTTTAAGGTCACTTGAGTTATCAGCAGCGCCTACCTTACGGTAGCTATATGACATTACAGTTACACTTTAATAAACATAAGATGACAAAGTTATTTACATAAAATTCAAGTGGTTGATTTATTAAAAACGTAAAAAAACCACACTAAAAATAGTGTGGTTTGGATTTGCGATTATGAAATTATATTTAAAAGTTATTACTAAAGCTTAAAGCAGTGCCGTTCTTAATGTTTCTGCATGCACTTTCTCGCGCTTTACATATTTAATCCACTGTTGTGCTAAACGCTGTGATTTTTTATGTTTTTCGGCTTGTTCGAACGCTAAAATAGATGCATCAAAATTTTGTAAGTTGTACTGAGCCATACCCAAGGCTACAAATGCATTTGATTCAAAATCAAGTGAGCCTTTATTAAGTGCTTTACGCGCTGCGTCGGCCGCTTCTTCATATTGCTCAGTATTAACATATACTTCAGCTAAGCGTTGATCATACTTACCACTGGGTGATAAATCGGCTGCTTTTACAAAGTATTTTATTGATTTTTCGTCTTCTTTTGCTTGAATCATCGCTTCAGCTACAAAGGCATAGTTTTTAGCGTTTTGCTCTGCAATCCCTTTTTCAATCGCATCACTCATAACGTCTGCGGCTTTAAATGCTAAGCCGTTATATAAATACACTTGCGCTAATTGACGTAAATCAGACTTAGAGGTTAAAAATCCTTGCTGATAAGCCGCTTCAATTACCGCCAACTGCTGCTTTTCTTGCCCTGATTCACCATACATGCCTGATAACTGTACCCAATACTCAGGCTTGTTATAAAGCTTTACCATGCGCTCAAGTACTTCAACAACTTTGTCAGTTCGATTAAGTGAGTAGTACATGGCACGCTGTAGTACTAACCAGTTTTCCTTAGGGATTTTGCCTTCGCTGTCGCTTAAAGCAATCACTTGAGATATGTACTCAAGGCCTTTTTTATAATCCTTTAACTGATAGTATGTTTGAGCCCTTAACAAGTAATAGCCTTCTGTTTTAGGCTTAGTGTTAATAGTGTCCCAGTCATCTAAAAATGCGATAACTTTAGTGTAATCACTATTAGCCATAGCTAGTTGCGCTAAACTAAAGGTAGTACTTAAACGAAGCGACTCAGGAATGGCTTCCTCTGCTACGACCTTTTCAAACGAAGCTATCGCTTTTGGTAAATCGTTTTCGTTGTAATAAATAAACCCATAAAAATTATGCATCATCGCAATTTCGTACGAGTTCATGCTTGAAGCTCGCTCTTGAATGCTATCAAGCGCTTCAAGGCCTGCTTTAACATCGCCATCATCAGCGAGTTTTTGTGCACGTGCGAGTTGGCTGTAGACCTTTTCGCGAAGCGCTGGTACACGTTTTGTTTTTTGCTCTTGCTCTGCATATGCCGTAGCTACACTTAGCCCTGGTATCAGGCTTAGAGCACTTGGTGTAACAATACTTGTACTGATCGCAGCGGTACAAAATAGTGTTAATTTTAAAAATTTAGCTGTAGGGCTTAATTTCATAACAGATTTAATAAATAGTTTCATAATCGCCTCGCTTTACTGTCCGTATACTCGTGGTTAATTACTAAATTAACCGCTGATTTGGAAAGATATTTTGTTCTGAACACCCGCCACTTCAACGGCTTCACCGTTAACTACGCGGGGTTTATATTTAAATTTAAGGGCTGCATCCATCGCCGCTCTATCAAAGAGAGACTCAGGCTCTGCTTTAATCACTTGTGGGTCTCGTACAGTGCCTTGTTTAGTTACTATAAATTCAACAATAACGTAGCCTTCGATACCTCGCGATAATGCGCGACGAGGATAAACAGGCGCCACTTTAACAATGGGTAAATATTCTCCATCACTTGTTTCAAGTGCTAACCCGCCGGCTAAATTTACATCCGCATCAACGTTTGCACCAAAGTCAAAGTTGTTAGCATTAGCTGTAGCATCACTATTTTGCATTTGCGGTGATTCCATTGGTGGTGGCGGCTCTTTTGGTGTTGGTGGCTTTTGTGGCTTACGCTCTTTTTTTTGTACGGTTTCTTCTTTTTTCAAGCGAACAAAATCAAGTACGTTACCCTTTACCGGATCCGACATAGCGCCTTCACCGCCAGTGATCAGTGCCTGCATGCCTAAAAACAACATAAAGGTCACTACGCCGGCTATCACTAATGCAACTAAATATCGCAACATAACTAGCCCTTAAGACGCATCTTGTGCGGCAATTGATACATCAAATGCGCCCGCCGCGCGCGAGGCATCCATCACCTTTATTAACATTTCGGTAGTGGCTTTTTTATCCGCTTGAATCACAACGCTACCTTGTGGATTTTCTGCTTTTAAACGCTCGATATTGGCTTGTACTGCGCGTACATCAATTTGACGTTTATTAATCCAAATTTCACCTGTATCTGAAATCGCAACAAGGATATTTGCACGCTCTTTTTTCACAGCAGTTGCGGCTTCTGGGCGGTTAACATCAATACCGGCTTCTTTAACAAAAGAGGCAGTTACAATAAAGAAAATAAGCATGATAAATACAACGTCTAGCATTGGGGTCATGTTTATTTCTTCAGCTTCATCTTCTTGAAATAGGTTTCCTAACGGGGCTCTCATTTTTATTCTCCTAGGATGAGCGACTTTATATAAGCCGCTTATCAAAATTTTGCTTAATGGTCTAAAACCATGCTGTCTTGTAGTAGTTCTACTTCACGCTTAGCTTTTCGTTGTAAATACGTTGAGGCAAATACCCCAGATAACGCACCTACCATGCCTGCCATTGTCGGGATAGTTGCTTTAGATACCCCTGATGCCATTGAACGCGCACTCCCTGTGCCGGTAATTGCCATTACATCAAACACTTCTATCATGCCCGTTACAGTGCCTAACAAACCAAGTAGTGGGCACAAAGCAACCATCACATTAATCAAAGAAAGATTGGTGTTTAAGCGCATACCTGCTCGCGATATCATCGCTTCGCGTATTTGCTCTGCGTTCCAACTATTACGTTCTGCACGGTTAATCCAATCGGTTTTCACACCCTGTTTATAGCTTCGAAAACCGTTGAAAAAGTAAATAAATCGCTCGAGTATCAATAACCACATCGCGAAGATTAACACCCCGATGACCAAGAGAACTTGGCCACCAGTGTCGAGAAAATCACGGATAGCATTGATTGAGTCAATCAATAGCACCATGGTTTATGCTCCCTTCTCGCTACGCTCTGCGATAATACCGGCGCTCTGCTCTTGAATAGTTAACAAAATATTTTTAGCGCGCGTATTAAGTAAGGTGTATAAAAATACCGTTGGTATTGCTACCACTAAGCCTAATACCGTTGTTACTAGTGCTTGAGAAATACCACCTGCCATAAGCTTAGGATCCCCAGTACCAAATAAGGTGATTGCTTGGAATGTATTGATCATGCCTGTTACCGTACCTAATAAACCTAACAGCGGTGCAACAACAGAGATGATTTTAATAAGTGTTAAATTACGCGTCACTTTTGGCATTTCACGTAAAATAGCTTCACTTAATTTAAGCTCAAGTGTGTCGTGTGAAACACTCGGAAATTGATCTTTTACTTTCATTACACGTCCAAGCGGATTGTCATCACGTGCAACTGTATCTTTAAGCTGACGACGAATTTTACCGCCCATGATCAATAATGAGAAAAAACGCTCCAGTGATATAAGGAGTGCAATAACACCCACGCCTAAAATCACATAACCAACAGTGCCACCTTGATGAACACGTTCTTGTGTATCGGGTGCTTGAACTAATAAACCAAGAATAGAGCCGCCTGTTGGGTCAAGTGCGAATTGCACCACACCGCTTTTAGTACTTTGAAGATCGTCTGCCGTTGCGGTAAAGCGCGATACAGGTTGGCGAGTTAATTCGCTCAAAGAATTAGTCGAGGAATTAAACTCTAAATACTTACCGTTTGATATAAGGTTAAATGCACCCACTCGCACAACTTCTTGCTGTGCTTTAGTACCGCCTTCAACAATGACACTTGCGTTAAAACGACTTACTTTGCCTTGCTCGGTCATTTCGCGCTGTAGTTCAAACCATACTTTTTCAATATCTTCTATTGAAGCAAGTTTTGAAGTTGAACCCATTTTTTGAGCAAGGTCATCCATAAACGTACTACGCCCAGCAATCTGGGAAGATATAATTGATGTCGCAAACTTATTACTAGAATCACCTGCTACTTGCTGTAACACGCCAAACAATTCTTTAAGGGAACCCATTCGTTTAGAAAGCGTGCCTGTTAAGTTAGCAAGTTTTACTTCATTTTCTTCAAACTGCGTTTCTAAGCGCTCAGACTCCACCAGCATTTGATTACGCTTTGCTTGGGTATTTTTAAGCGTTTGTACTTGCTCGTTTTGACGAGCAGTAAACTCTTGTTCGCGCTGCTTATTTTGCTCGCTTTGAGCTGATTGACCATTTTCGAGCGTTTTAAGTAATGAATCTAGGTTCATTGGCTCTGCCGCTATACTTGCACCAGTAATGCTTAGGCTTGCAGCAAAAAGAGCTATTTTTGTCATTTGAGTAAACAATTTCATTTTTAACCTCTTATTCTGCTGCATGTACTGGCAGAGTTAACATATCTGGGGCAAGTTGCTTACGCGCAATACGTAAGCCTTTATTAATTTGGCTTATTGTAGAGTCTGGTAATGCTTCAAATGATTTTGTATCTGCATTCCAACTACCTGCTTTTTTACCATCGCGTGTTAAGTAAATAAGCTCTAAACGGCCAATGCGTAAAAAATCGACTTCACGCTCTTTGTCATCCACGTTTAAAAGTGCGGTATAGGCTTCAATAGTGCGCCCGTAGTCTACTTCTACTTGATAGGCTTCAAGTACACGGCGAAATTTTTCACTTGAATTGATATCAGCACGATTCATCATTTCATTTAAAGATGTAACGCGCTTAGTGCGCTCATCAGCTAAAAATGGAATATCTAAAGATACAAACTGCTCAAGGCCTTCAATCATTCTAAGCATTAGCGGCGTAATTTGACGTTCAATAATAGAAACCTGATCCATAGACAGGTTTAAAGATTCCATCTCTTCTACTTGATTATTTAACTGTTTAGTTAGCTGAGCGTTGTAAACAGCTAAACCATCAATTTCTTTATTGAGGGTTTTAAATTGCTGTAAACGTCCTTGCATTGAATCTGCAATCTTGTCTATTTTTGTTTGTGATTGCGCAGCTGATTTATTAATTTCACTGCTTTTATCAATAACCTTATCTAAATCGTTTGCGTGTACTGCTGCACTTGCGGCCACAATACCAGCTAAGATTAATGGTTTAACGCCTTTCATCGCATACACCTTTACTCGTTAGTTAGCGGATTTGCTAGTTTGTTTTTTTAGGTCATAAACTTTGTTATATAAATAATTTATAACTTAATAATTTCAATGAGCAGGAGTTTATAGATGAAACATGACAAGGATGTTGCGCAAAAAAGTCGCTTTTATGACAATGGTAATAATTAAGACTTACGAGGGGGTTTTTAAGATGATAAGAGCATTTGTTAGCCAAATGCCCTATAAACAGGCTGGATTATTTTAAAATTGAATTAATTTGATTAAGGGAATAATGCCAATCGGTGTAATTTATTTCAATTGGGTATGCTTTATTACCTTTAATAAGCACTAGTGAGGGAAAACCTTGGATTGGTAGTGTACGAACAAAGGATAACTCAGCTTTAAATTCATCATTAAGCTCGCTTGACGTTAGCTGCGCGGTAAACTCATTTTTATCTAAGCCAATCTTTTCAGCCAAACTAATTAATGTACTTTCATCTGACGGGTTTTGCGCATTTAGGTAATAAGCATTTTGAATTGCAGCCACCATTTGAGCTTCTTTATCCGCTTTACGCGCTATAAGTGCGGCTCTACATGCGGGATACGTTGAACGCCTTGGCTGGCAATCGCGCCAAAAGTTATAATTAAATTGCGTACCTAACTGCGCTGAAATTTTATGCCAAGTACCCTCAAGCATCTCTTTCATATTTTGTGGCATTGGGTCTTGGCTATCGGGTGCTAGGCCACCTACTTTATATTCAATTGCTACTTTACCAGCAAGCTCTGATTTTAGCTTAAGCCAGGTTGGTGAGTAACCCCAACACCAGCTACACATTGGGTCATGAACATATATTAATTTACTTTGAGACATATTAATCCTTCAACTAGTTCGAGACGACACTATTACGACCAGCAGCCTTTGCACTATAAAGAGCTTCATCAGCTTGTTTTAACGAATCATCATATTCAGTTACTTTATTTACTTGGGAAATACCAATACTACAGGTGATTGAAATACGCTGCTTGTCATCAGTAAATATAACGTGCCCTGCAACAGCCTCTCGAAATTTGTTTGCTATTACAGTGGCTGTAGAAACAGTAACCTGCGGTAAAATAACAACAAACTCCTCACCGCCATAACGGGCCTTTAACGCAGTTGCCAAAAACTGAGATTCAAGGAGCTTGGTAAATTCAATCAATACCGTATCACCAAAATCGTGACCATGCGTATCGTTTAAAGATTTGAAGTTATCTAAATCAATTAACAAAATTGAAAAAGGTAAGTACTGCTCTGGGCGTGTTTGGGCAAGCTTTAAAAAATGAGAGGTAATAAAACGTCTGTTTGCTATACCCGTAAGGGGGTCGGTATAAGCATCTTGTTTTTGCTCTAGCGTAATATCGGCAATAGCCATGTGGCTTTTATGCCTAAAATACTCACCAATAAATGAGAATAAAAACACCATAGAAAAGGACGCTATAAATCGTGTTTTTTCTACATTGCCATAGCTAACTTGACCAAAATCAGGGCCGTATAAAATAACAATACAAGAAAACAGTAAAGTAAAACCTAACCAAGCACCTAATCTGACCCCTAAAGATGCAAACGTCACTACAGGATAAAACATTAGCCAATATAGCGCGGTGTTGTCTTTACCACCGGTATAAACAAGTGCAACAAACATCATGCACACAATGCTCATACTTATTAATGCCACTACTTGAAGATTACCCGTTCTTATAAAGTAGATAGAACAGCTTATATTTGTAATGTTAACGATAATTAATGAAGCAGTGAGTATCGGTGAGTAAACCTTATAATTCAAAAACACTAATACAGCAATCACCACAATTGATATCCCAATCATGGTAAATAAAGAAAACGCTTTGCGTTGCATGTCTGAGCTATAAACACTGTCGATATTTATTAGACTGAGCCAGTTTGGTTTATTTACATTTTTTTTAGTCATTAATTTTATACTTTAAACTTTTGAACCATATTTTCTAAGGCACTAAACTGCTGTTTTAGTTTGGTACATTCGTTAAGTGTGTCATTTAAGTTAGCCTTGCCTTGTATAGAAAGCGCACTAATTGTTTGAATATCAGTATCTAATAACTTAACAACTTGGTTTTGCTCATCGGTTGCACTGGCCACAGAATGATTTGCATCGTTAATTTGCTTAATAGCTTGTATAACATGACTCATTAAATTGCCGACGGCATCTGCTTGTTGTACGCTTTTTTCACTGTCTTGAAGGCTTGTTTTCATAAGCTCTACAGCAAGGTTTGAGCCTTTTTGTAACTGGCTCACCGTGTCTTCAATTTCTTGCGTTGATTGTTGAGTGCGGTGTGCTAATTGGCGTACTTCATCTGCTACAACGGCAAAACCGCGTCCTGCCTCTCCTGCTCTAGCGGCTTCTATTGCTGCATTTAGTGCCAATAGATTAGTTTGCTCGCTTACACCTTTAATAACTTCAAGCACTTGCCCAATACTGGCTGTGTGCGTATTTAAACTGTTTATAGTTTGCTGAGCTTTCTCCATATTAGCTGAAAGCTGGTGGATGGTTGCAACGCTGTGGCTTAATGCTTCTTGGTTTTGTGTTGAGTGCTCATCTGCATTTTTAGCAAGCTGCGATGCACTCTCTGCATTATTTGAAATATCCATTGATGTAGCTGAAAACTGGTTAATAGCCGCTGCAACACTATCGGTTCGTTTACTTTGATCATCATACATAGACAGCGATGAATGTGTTTGTGATACCAAGCTCTCAATAGCTGTATCTAATTGCTCTGTTGACTCTTTTACCTGCTCTATTGAATGCTGAATTTTTTCGATGAAAATATTAAATGAATGGCTTAAGTCGCCAAACTCATCATCATTTTCAACGGTTAAGCGCCTTGTTAAATCGCCTTCGCCTTGTGCTATATCTTTTATGGCATCGTTTAAACGGTTCATAGGCTGCATTAAATAGCGTAATAAAAGCTGCATCATAATAATGATAGTAATGATCCCTATCACCATAAAAACAGCCGCAGTTTGGCCAAAGTTAGAAACGCTGACATACGCTTTATCTTTATCTATGACAACACCTAGGTACCAATCTACGTTTTCAATACCACTGATTTTTGTAAACGAGATAAGCTTAGACTCTCCGTTTATCTCGTATTGGGTAAACTCACTTTGCAAGGGCGTATTAGTACCAAAAATGTCTGATGTATTTTTTAAGTTTAACTTAGCATTAGGATGGCTTAACACTTGACCTTTGTTATCGAGTAAAAAACCATAACCGAGACCTAAAAAATCAATATCGTTAATAATTTTAGTCACGGTTTGCATATCAATATCGGCACCTGCAACGCCGCTAAACTGGCCATTTTGTAGCATGGGTACTACCGCTGAAATTGTAAGCTCGTTAGTTGTTACATCAATATAGGGAGTTGTAAAAGCGGTATTTGATTTGTTTTCGACTAATTTGTACCAAGGGCGAGAGGTCGCATCAAAATCAGCAGGTAAAACAACTGATTGATCGTTTAATATAAACGTGCCGCTGGATTTACCTATATACGTATTTTTAAAGCTTCCGGCAAGCTCTGCAGTATTTAATTGTGAAAGGGTGAGTGCTTTAGAATCATTAGCTTTATGGGTTTTAGCAATTGATATAACAATCGCCAACTTTGCATTTAACCAACTCGCTATATTTTGTGAAACAGATTCGGAATTTTGTTGTAATACTAGGCTTAACTGCTGCTCGGTTTGCTTGCGCATCGCAATGTAGTTATTAAAAGTAAATAACCCTAGCACCAAAACCAAAATTAAAGAGGCTACAATAGTCACTTTGGAAGTGAATTTTAACGAGTTAAGCATATACATCCTTTTTATTATTTATCTTTATTATCCATACAGTTTTAGCAAAAATTTAGCTAAATGTCCTAATAAATAAGGCTTGTGACTAGGTTATTAGATAAAAATAAGGATAAAGGATTAAAAAAAATGGCTGTAGGGGGTAACTGACTAATATTGAAATAAATTGTGACTCGTATTAATTACTTATGGAACGTTCCTATTAAATGTAGCTTTATAAGTGACTGAATACGTATTCAGTCACTCTTGTATAGTCTGTTATTTCCACTTATTTGCTAAGCGAACAACATTTAATCCGTACCATGCAATAAATACATAACATAGCATTGGAACAAAAAAGCTTTGCTGTATATTTACTGTGTCAGCTATAAACCCTTGCAGTAATGGTACAAGTGCACCACCTACAATAGCTAAGCACAACCAACCAGAACCCTTACTGGTCAATGATCCTAGTCGCTCGATTGCAACTGAAAATATAGTCGGGAACATAATTGAGTTAAATAAACCAATTGCCAATACTGAATATAAAGCGACGTCACCTTGAGTAAAAATGGTGATCAGCAATAGCGCAATAATACTAAATGCATTAAATGCGATCGCCTTAGAAGGCGCTATTTTTTGTAATAATACAGAGCCAATAAAACGCCCTACCATTGCCCCGCCCCAGTAATAACTAATAAGTGCAGCCGCAGTATGCTCTTCAAGTCCTGCTATGTGCGCCTCACCAAAGTAGTTAACTAAAAAGCTGCCAATGGCAACCTCCCCACCTACATAACAAAATATAGCAAGTACACCCATAGTTAAGTGCGGTGCTTGAGTTAATGAACGAGATTCTACTGCAGCATTATTTTCCTCTTTATGGGCTTCAATTTCTGGAAGCTTTATAAAGGCAAATATAATAGCGATAAGTAATAAGGCACCAGCAAGCATTAAATAAGGCACTTTTACAGACTCAGCAGTTGCTGCAGAAGCAGCTAGACTACCTGCTGTACCAAAAAATAATAAACCACCTACATAAGGCCCAACGGTAGTACCAAGCGCATTAAGTGCTTGTGCCAAATTTAAACGAGAAGAAGCTGTTTTTTCGCTCCCAAGAGCAGCAACATAAGGATTGGCAGAAACCTGAAGCACCGTTACACCAGCGGCAAGTACAAATAAAGCGCTCAAAAATAGCCAGTACTCATGTACTACAACAGCAGGATAAAACAACATACAGCCAATTGAAGCCACAATTAAACCAGTTAAAATCCCTTTTTTATAACCAAACTGCTTAACTAAAATCCCCGCAGGGATAGAAACAATAAAATAAGCACCAAAAAAGCAAAACTGTACTAGCATCGCTTCAAAAAAGCTTAAATCAAATACGCCTTTTAATCGTGGTATTAGTACATCGTTTAAAACAGTAATAAAACCCCATAAAAAAAATAGGGTCGTCATTGCAGTCAGTGGAAACAGATAATTTTTATTTGGCTGTTCGTTGACCGCGAATGATTGATTTGTATTTATTTCACTCACGTCGTTTTCACTCCATTAACAAGTTGAAAACGATTCTACATGTTTATATATAAATTAGTCAGCGCAACAAAGGAACGTTCCAATTTTATGGCTTGCATTGAGTATTTGTCGTATTGATAATACGGTCTATCTCGCCACTATTATGAAACTGATAAAGCCCTTCATTTATGTCCTCTAAGACTAAAAGCCATTTAGGTGTAAGCTTACTAATAGCAAAATATAAAGGGTTGTATTGCAGAGGAATGCTTTCTTGTTCAATGGAAGAAAGCAAAGATTGTTTTTCAGGTTTAGTTAAAGAAGAATAAGTTACAGAGAATTTAAGAACTTGAGGGTCGCCTATAATCAAATCAACACGTTTAGCAACCAGAAGCTGAACAAGCTGTAAATCATCAACAGAGGTAATAACTTCAAACTCAGCATTGTCCATCATGGCATCAAACTCAGGCGTATTTTGATACCCACGAACAACACCAATCTTTTGCCCTTTAAGCGATTTTAAGTTTCCAGTGAAACGGTCTATATCGCCTTTCCTTTTTAAAAATGCAATTTCGCCACCTTTAAAGGAATTAGATAAACCGAGTAATTCTCGACGTGTTTTACCAGTAACATAATCGGAGGGGGCTGTATCTTCTATAAAGTATTCAGGCATTAATATATCAGCTTTGCCTAGTTCTACATTTCGTACAGCTCTAGCCCAAGGCAAAAATTCAATATATACGCTGTAGCCCTTACTATTTAATAGAGCAATTGAAAATTGATAAACCCAGCCTTTATTACATAAATTATTACCAATATAAGGAGGCCAATCGAGTGTGGCTAAATGGAGTGTTTGTTTGGGGTTTTTCGCTTCATAGAGCACTCCTGATTTGTGGTAATGTCCAGTTAAAACATGTTGAGTACCATTTTGATAATACTCAACTGATGTTTCAGCAAAACAATTACTACTTGTCAGTAATAATATAAAATAAAACCAGCGCATTTTAGTATCTATTTATGATTTATAATGTTTTTAAGTTTAGCCAAAACTAACATTTTTGCACAAATAAACCTTAACTAATCAGCTTTTTGCCACCTCATTTTATTGTTTGTATCACGTGAGCTAATAATAGTATCGTCACTACTCTCAACGCCGCCTAATTTAGCTAAGCGATCATACAAAACAACATTACAGGTAGCCGCTAAGTTCATGCAGCCAATAGTTGGAATATATACCACTTCATCACACCACTTTAAAACGTCTTTTGATACAGAGCCATCTTCTGGGCCAAAAACATAAAACGCATTTTCAGGATGCTTAAACTCAGGTAAAGGTGTTGCACCTTCAATAAGCTCAATAACAACAACGGTTGCGCCCTCTGGTTTTACCGCTTCTAAACTATTAGTTTCAGTTAAAGGGATACGCTCAAGTGCGTTCTTAGTATCGGTATGAAACTTTTTAGCGTTTAAGTAACGATTACCTGTAAAAAACACCTGTTTGGCATCGTAACAACCTGCTGCACGTAATACACCGCCAACATTAGTCGGGCTTTTAGGATTGATTAACCCAATTACCGCTTGTTGTTTGCTCATTACTCAGCGTCCTTTGTTGGCCACTCTGCGATGTACAAATCAAAGTCGTCTAGCTTTACATCGCAATCTTTTACTGTTTTGTCTTTTACAGAAATACCTAGCTCATGCATCTTTGCTTTATCGCCACTGTTTAATAATGGGTGCCAAGAAGCCAAACCCCGGCCTTCATGTAAACGACGGTAACTGCAGCTTTGTGGCATAAAAAAGATGTCTTTAAGGTTTTCTTTTGTGAGTTTTACACAAGAAGGAACAAGCGTTTGGCGGTTTTCGTATTCGCTACAACCACAGGTGTTGTTATCAAGATACTGACATACAATATTAGTAAATATTAATTGCTCACCTTCGCGTAACTGATCGGTGGCGGTAAATTCGTCTTCATCTTCGCTATCAATAAACGTATTTAAACAACATTTTCCGCATCCATCACAAATGGCTTCCCATTCGTTTTGACTCATGTCGCTTAAGCTTTTTTTAAGCCAAAATTGTGTATTTGCTAATTGTTGATCAAACATAGTTTACTCGTGCCCCCTAAAGAGCGCGCATTCTACCGTATTGCTGTAAATGGCGCAAAGCCAATACCCTTTCAAAGTACAGGCTTTGCGCTACAAATTAGCTTTGAGATTTAACCCAACGCTTAATTTTTTCCTCAAGGATTGGCATTGGCAATGCGCCATCAATTAATATTTGCGTGTGGAACGCTTTAATATCAAATTTATTGCCGAGTTCTTTTTTAGAAAAATCACGTAATTCTTGAATTTTAAATTGCCCTAACTTGTAAGAAAGCGCTTGGCCTGGCCATGCTATATAGCGCTCTACTTCAGCAATTACATCACTTTTAGCCATAGACGAATTTGCAAGCATGTAGTCTATACCTTGTTGACGCGTCCACCCTTTTGCATGAAAACCAGTATCAAGCACTAAACGCATTGCGCGTAATTGCTCATCCGATAAACGTCCGTACCACATATAAGGGTCGGTAAATAAACCTAGCTCTTTGCCTAAGCTTTCTGCGTAAAGCGCCCAACCTTCTGCAAACACAGTGTAACCACCAAATTTGCGAAAATCAGGTAAGCCCTCTATTTCTTGCTGAAGTGCTATTTGAAAGTGATGGCCCGGGGCTGCTTCGTGAATCGATAAAGTTTCGAGTAAAAATTTAGGCTGCGCTTTTAAGTTATAAGCATTGATATAAAAAATACCAGGGCGAGAGCCATCAGGCGCCGGAGATGCGTATGATGCACCAGCTGCAGACTGCGCTCTGTATGCTTCAACCGCTTTTACAACGTAAGGTGCTTTGGGTGCGATGTTAAAAAGCAGAGGCAAACGTGCGTCTATTTTTTTCTTAACGTTTTCATATGCCGCAATTAACTCCTCAGGCGTGTCGTAGTAAAATTCATCTGAATCACGTAAATGGTCAAAAAACTCAGGTAGCTCACCTTTAAAGCCCACGGTTTCTTTTACTTTTTTCATTTCGCTTAAAATACGCGACACTTCACTTAAACCAATGTCATGAATTTCATCAGCAGATAAGCTAAGCGTCGTGTTTTTCTTAATTTGGTATTCGTACCATGCTTTACCATTTGGTAAGTCACTATAACCAACGCTTTCTCGGCTATTAGGAATATACTGATTAGCTAAAAAGTCACTCATGCTTTTATAAGCCGGAACTAAGTGCTGCATAATCAATTGACGATACTGCGCTGTAATTTTTTGCTTTTGCTGTGCGCTAAACGAGTCTGGTAATTTTTTAATTGGTCCCCAAAACAGTGAATCTTCGGCATTTTTAACTACATGAGCTGCAAATTGTGGCTGCAGTTTTTCAGCAAGTGGTTTTGGTAACGTAATACCTAGTTTAATGCCTTGTGCCATTGAGCGCTCTACACTAGCTAGCCACTTTACAAAACCTTCGCTGCGCGAGATAAAAGCCGTGTAATCTTCAGCGGTATTAAACGGCTGAGCACTTTGACCTGAACCAAAACCTGCAAAGGTGTTATGCGCACCCGCCATTTGGTTAATTGGTAGTAAATAATCAGGAAACTGCATGCCTTCTAATTTAAGTGCAAGGTCGCGCTCTAATATTTCAAAACTTAAAAGCGACTGCCCTGTTAACTGTGCTTTATCTATAAAGTTTAAGCGCTGTTGATATTTTTTATAAAAAGCCGCTTTTTTAGCTCTATTTTCTTTTGAAATCTCAGGCGTAAATTGATCGTTAAACTCGTTACGACCATTATACGTTGCGCTGATGGGGCTATATGTAAGCGATTCATCGTAATACTGTGCAACAAGTACATCGAGCTGTTGCTCTGCCGAAAGCTCTGAAACAATACCTGCCGATGCGTTAACGGTGTTTAACTGCGCACTGGTATTAGTGTGTGTACTAAGCTCAGTATTCATACAGCCACTTAAAGCAAACATAACGCCACTGGCAACTAATGCTAATTTAATTGATTTCATGATAATCCTTTTTAATAACGTTTTTTGATTATGCGCATTAAGCCTTACTTAATAAAGTAATTACGATAGATTGCGTTCATCGTATTAATTTGCACTTTTATCTGAGCTTGTTACATTTCTATTAATTCAAATATGATTTAAAAGAAAAATAAAATGAAAAAACAACTACTCAGCACCTCTATTGCCTTACTTTGTTTAACTACTTTTAATGCCCATGCCGTTACATACCTATCGGCTAAAGCCATGGTTAATGTGGAAGATGGCAAACTCATTAAATCGCCCTTGATTACTATTGATGATGGCGTAATTACAAACATTGAACAAAATAAAAAACCAACGCTGACTAAAGATGATGAACATATTCAACTACTTGATTTAACCCTTATGCCAGGTTTAATGGATATGCATGTGCATTTGACAAGCGATCCGACAGTGCCGCGCAGTGAACGTTTAGGCCAATCGGTACCGCGTATGGCGATTAAAGCGGCTCATTTTGCTAAAAGAACCTTAGAAGCCGGATTTACAACTGTACGTAATGTTGGCGCAGAAGGTTACAGCGTTATAGCGGTGCGTGACGGCATAAATGCAGGTGACATAGTTGGCCCTCGTATTTGGGCTGCAGGCCCATCACTCGGAATTACTGGCGGGCACTGTGATAACAACCGCCTACCTCCTGAGCTTAAATATACTTCAAGTGGCGTTGCAGACGGTCCATGGGCTGCGCGTATAAAAGTACGCGAAAACATTAAATACGGGGCAAACGCTATTAAGTTTTGCGCCACAGGTGGAGTATTTTCAAAAGGGACTAAAGTAGGTGCACAGCAGTATTCTTTTGAAGAAATGAAAGCCATCGTTGATGAAGCCCATATGCGAGATTTACCTGTTGCAGCTCATGCACACGGTACAAGCGGGATTAAAACAGCCATTAAAGCAGGTGTTGATAGCGTAGAGCACGCCAGCTTTTTAGATGACGAAGCCATAGCCCTTGCCAAAGAGCATGGAACTTGGCTTTCTATGGATATTTATAACACCGAATACACTTTGACTTATGGCGAGCAAAATGGTGTTGACGAAGAAAATCTAAATAAAGAACGCCAAGTATCAAAAAGGCAACGTGATAGCTTTAGCCGTGCTGTAAAAGCGGGTGTGAAAATGGTCTTTGGAACGGATGCAGCAATTTACCCGCACGGAGATAATGCAAAACAGTTTAGCCGCATGGTTGAATTTGGCATGACAGAACTACAAGCCATTCAAGCATCCACTATTAATAGCGCTAAGTTATTAAAAATGGATACTCAGTTAGGACAAATTAAAACCGGATTTGCTGCTGATATAATTGCTGTAAAAGCAAACCCTCTTAAAAACATTAAAACCTTAGAGTCAGTACCCTTCGTAATGAAAGCAGGTGTTGTTTATAAAAACCAATTGTAAATACACGCTATTAAGGCTGAGCTTACTTAGCCTTAATAAACCCCTCACCCATCTCAAACATCCTATAAAAGGTACAACGTACCTTTTATAGGCTTAACTTTGTTTATTAATTATCCGAACAGTTTTATTTAATCAAATAAAATGAACTTTCTATTCACTTTAAAAACAATAACCATTATCATTCGCGCAAATTCAATAACGCGAATAGTTATCACTCTATGAAAACGTTTAAGTACTCTCTTATTACTCTTGCTTGTTTAAATGCAAATATGGCATTTGCCCAAAATACACAAGTTGATGCTGATATTGAACGCATCAGCGTATACGAAAAACAAAACCGCGTGGTGATGAGCTCAGGTCTTGCTACTAAATCAGACATGTCTTTAATGGAAACACCTGCACCGGTTGTGATTATTGACCGTGAACTTATTGAATCTCAAGGTGTAGATAGCCTACAAGATTTAGTTAGAAACGTAAGTGGTTTAACACAAGCAGGTAATAACTACGGTATTGGTGATAACTTAGTAATTCGTGGTTTAGATGCAAACTACACCTACGATGGTATGTATGGTGGTGCAGGCCTGGGTAATACATTCAACCCAACTCGTTCACTTACAAATGTTGAATCTGTTGAGGTTTTAAAAGGCCCAGCAACAGGTTTATATGGCATTGGTAGTGCGGGTGGCGTAATTAACCTAATTGAGAAAAAGCCAGAGTTTGAAGAAAAACACAAAGTATCGGCTGAGCTTGGCCAGTGGGATAGCTATTCATTATCGTTTGATAGCACTAACGCTATAACAGATGACTTGGCCTATCGTGTAATGGCTAAAACAGCGTCAAGTGACGGCTTTCGCGATTTAAAAGAAGATCGCGACGAAATTTATACCTCGCTTAAATACGTGCTAAACGACAGGCAAAACATCATGCTTTCTGCAGCATATATAAAAGATGAAATAGCGGTTGATTCTATTGGCCACCCTATTCGTATTTACAATGCAGAAACTGCAAATGGTTTAAGCGCGGGTGAAGTAACCGGTGCCGATTTAGTAAACGATCCGACAGGAAGCGGCGTACAGTTAAGTGATGCACAACGCGACCAACTTGCTAATTCGCTATCTTCATCTGATGGATTAACACCTTATAGCTTTGGCACAAATGGTATTATTTCACCAATGGCTGATGCTAACGAAGGTGAAGAACTGCGTTTTAAATTAACGCATAACTATTACATTACTGACGATTTGTTTTTAAACCAGCAGCTACAGTACCGTAACTACACATCAAGTTTTGCGCGCCAAACAGGTGCTTATAACTACGTTTACTCTACTCGTGATGGAATTATAAATAATGACCCACGTGCGCCGTTAGTTGAAGACGGTGTACTTTACCCGTATGCAGCACGCCGCCAAGAATACCGCCAAGTAGAAGCAGATGAAAAATCATGGCAGTACTTTTTAGATTTACGTTATGACTTTATGTTAGGCGACGTAGATAACGAATTACTTGTTAACGCAAACTACGAAGATAGAGATATTCGTTTTAAACAATTCTCAATATGGGATCAAGATTACGTACTCACAAACGATGCTGGTGATGTAACGTACCAAGGTTCATTGCCGTATATTTACGATATAAGAGAACCAAATTGGCCATCTGGCAGCTTTGATGACTTCGATCCACTTAAAACCAGCGACTACAATAAAAAAGTACAAGCATGGGGCTTAGGCATTCAACATGTTGGTTATCTTACTGAAGAGCTTACAACGCGTATTGGTGTAGCATATAACCGCATTGAGCAAACTTATGAGCACTTTGGTGTAGATGAGCGCTATAGCTCAAGCCGCGCAGAGCCAACACCTGAAGCGAGTACATCAGATTCAGGCTTAACGTATAACCTAGGTGCAACGTATCAGCCATCTGAAGATTTATCTGTATTTGTAAATCATTCAAAAGGCCGTACAGCGTATAGTGTATTAGGCTCTGTGGCGGGTAATGAAGCAGACAGAGAAGATTCTGAATCAATGAGTAACGATTTAGGTTTTAGATTTAAAGCGTTTGATGATCAACTACTAGCTTCTGTTGTTATATTCGAAAGCTCTCGTACTAATTTAGAATACGCAAATCCGCTTTATGACGCTTTAACATCAGGCTCAAATGTACCTGAAAGCTATTATGATGGTAAAGAAGAAACAACAGGTATTGAACTTGATTTAAACGCTTACTTAAATGATAAATGGAAAGTAAACGTAAACGGTATTTATCAAGATGCACGTGACAAAAGCAATCCTAACAGCAGCAGTTATGACACACGCCAAAAAGGTGTGCCTTACGTAACAGCAAGTACATGGGTAACCTACTACGCGGATATGTTTAACTTACCTGAAGCTGTAAATATAAGTGGTGGTATTACATTTGTAGATAACAGAAGTACTAATTCAAGTTCGTTCTCGATTCCTGATGGTTACGTACCAAGTTACACGATTTACGATACAGCTGTATCGTATACAACTGATAAATGGCATATGCAGTTAAACTTAAATAACTTGTTTAACAAAAAATATTACTCAAAAGCAATGTTTTTAGGTGGCATGCCAGGCGAAGAGCGTAATGCAAAACTAAGTTTTAGTTACACACTTTAATTGGTTTAGAATTTAAAAAGCACGGTTTTCTAATTTAGAAGCCGTGCTTTTTTTGTGTTTTATAAACGCTTAATCTAAATTAAATAGTAACCACTATGCGACCGTTAATTTCACCTTTGAGCATATCATCAAAAATCTCGTTAATGTCCTCTAAGCGTTTTTCTTCAATAATCGCTTTTACTTTACCTTGCGCTGCAAATTCCAAGCATTCTTGCAAATCTTTACGTGTACCAACAATAGAGCCCACTACTGACACGCCATTAAGCACAGTATCAAAAATAGGAAGTGGCATATCCTCTGGAGGTAATCCTACTAATACACATTTACCGCCACGGCGTACACTTTTATAAGCTTGTTCAAACCCAGCTTTAGATACCGCAGTACACACAACGCCATGCGCGCCACCTACTTGTTCAAAAATAGCGTCGCTAGGAACAACTTCTTTAAAGTCGAGTGTTATATCTGCGCCAAGCTCTTTAGCAAGTGCGAGTTTTTCTTTACCTGTATCAACAGCTATTACATTAAAACCCATTGCTTTAGCGTATTGTACTGCTAAATGTCCAAGCCCGCCTACACCAACAATAGCAACCCACTGCCCAGGTTTAGCACCGGATACTTTCAATGCTTTATAGGTTGTAACACCTGCACAAAATAATGGAGCAGCTTCAGAAAAGCCTAATCCCTCAGGTATTTTTACAACGTAATCACCGTGAGCCAAACAATATTCTGCATAGCTACCATCAATAGAATAGCCAGTATTATGCTGCGATAAACACAGTGTTTCTTTGCCATCTAGGCAAAACTCACAGTGCCCACATGCACTATAGAGCCAAGGAATACCCACTCTATCGCCAACTTCTAAGTGCTTAATGTTGCTTCCAACTTTATCAATAACACCAACTCCTTCATGCCCTGGAACTAATGGCATTTTTGGCTTTACCGGCCAATCACCATGACAAGCATGTAAATCGGTGTGGCAAACGCCACAAGCGGCTATTTTTACTAAAACGTCGTTTATTCCAACCTCAGGAATTGGCAGATCTGTTATTTGTAATTTACCTTTGTATTCATTATTAATTGCAGCTTTCATAGTCATTCCATCGTATGTGAAAAAAAATTAAAAATAAGGATTTATTTACGTATTGTTGTGTACAACATATCCCAATATAGATGTATAAATATTAATCTAAATCATACTTTAGTCGTTAAAATCAATTTATAAAATGGCTAAGAACTTGCTATCCAAAATGAGCGTGCTAGCATTTACTTTCTGAAATTACTGAAAGTTACTAAGCTATGAGTTTATCCGAAAAGAATTTTGCCTTTGTAATGCATTGTGGTGAGATGGGCAGCCGCTGGGGATTCAATCGTACGATTGGGCAAATGTGTGGTTTGCTGATTATTACTAAAAATCCAATGACAGCCAATGAGATTGCAGATGCGCTTAGTATTTCTCGCGGTAATGTAAGCATGGGTATTAAAGAGTTGCAATCGTGGCAATTAATTAAAGTGCAGCATATTCCTGGCGATCGAAAAGAGTACTACGCCCCTGCTGGCGATATTTGGGATATGGCAAATCGCGTATTTGAAGAACGTAAAAAGCGCGAAATTGAGCCCACCTTAACATTACTACGCGATAACTTATTAGACGAAGCCAGTAACGACGATGAGCTTTATGCACAAAAACAAATGGGGGAAATTCACAACCTACTTGAAACTGTCACTAAATGGTCATCAGAGCTGCAACGTTTAACACCAGAGCAACTTAATAAGCTGATGAAGCTAGGTTCTGGAATTGGTAAAGTTATTGACTTAAAAGATAAGATATTCAAAAAAGAATAAAGCCGCAATTGCGGCTTTATTTATAGGTATATTTAATAATTAGATTTTTGGATAACCAATTCTATCCGACAAGTAACCTACGCTAGTAGCAAAGTAATACGAGCGATTCCAATGCATAAATACTTTGTAGTTGTCGTACGCTAAATACATACGGCCATTTATATCATCAGGCATAACCAGCGCAGCACGTACGTCCACATTAGGTAAATCAGAGCCATCAGCTTTACGAACACCCAGTGCTTGCCAATCAGCTAATGGGCGCTCTGAGTCGTTCCAATATTCTAGCCACTGCTTGCGCGTTTTTGTACCACGTACTAAAACGTATTTACTATCAAAGTTTTCAGGTAACTGTACTTGGCGACCCCACGTAAGAGAGTCGTTCCAGCCTTCTTGCTTTAAATAGTTAGCAATTGAAGCAAAAGCATCTTCCTTTGTGGTCCAAATATCTTTACGGCCATCATTATTGTAATCAACCGCGTAAGCATTAAATGAAGTTGGCATAAATTGCGTTTGCCCCATTGCGCCTGCCCATGAGCCTTTAAATTTATCAAGCGTGATATGGCCCGATTTTAAAATGTCGAGTGCAGCCCAAAGTTGGCGTTTATAAAGCGCTTCTCGGCGTCCATCAAAAGCAAGCGTTACTAACGATGCGATAACATTATGGCCACCTTGAATGGCGCCAAAATTACTTTCAAGTCCCCATAGAGCCACTATAAACCGTGCTTGTACGCCAAACTCTTTCGCTACTTTTTCAAGTACATCTTTGTTTTCTGCATAAAGCTTGCGTGCGCGGTCTATTTTCCACTGTGGTACACGTTTTGGTAAATACGTTTCGAGGGTTTCTTTTACTTCTGGCTGGTTTTTATCAGCCGAAACCACTTTTTCTTTATATGTTGCTGTTGCAAAAGCATCATCAATAAGTTTTGCTTCATAGCCTTTTGAGATGGCTTCTTGCTTTAAATTTGCTAAATAATCTTGAAATTCGGCCTGTGTTTTTGCCATCACAGATGAGCTTAAACATACACCACATAATATAACGATAAGTTTTTTAATCACTATCAACTCCATTTTCTTTTCGTAACTGACTTAGCAAATTTTGTTCCGGTGGAGGAAGTTGTAAATAATAACCCTGATCACTTAGTGCACCTTTTACTGCTTCTAAATCAGACCCACCTAAATGCTCACGTTTTGCTAAGTTGATGATCATCACATAAAGAGGTTGACCAAACATAGCCATTAAAGGTTCCGGAACTTTGTCAAAATCATCTCTTTTTTCAACAAATAAGAACGTATCCGCTTTTTTCTTACTTTTATATACTGCAGTGAGCATTATGACCCTATAAATTCTTGCTTAACAATGCCGCACACTATAACATGAGAGTAATAATAAGTTAGAAAAATTAGATTAGAAATTTCAATAAAGGCCCTATTCAGCCTACGTTTATCTAAAATTAATTTCTAATCAGACAATTCAATTGAGCGTGTATGTCGGACCAAATTTTTGAGTTAAAAGGGAATCTTTTTACGTTATCAGTTTTGCATCTTTATAGTACTGATATAAACCTTTTAGCAGAACAACTATATATAAAAATAGCCCAGGCCCCTAAGTTTTTTGAGGGTGCTCCTATTGTTGTTAATTTAATTGAAATTAAAAACAGTTCACTTGATTTTGTACACTTAAAGTCATTAATCGAGCGTATGAGCTTTAACGCTGTTGGTGTATGTAATGGCTCAGATGAGCAACATACACAAGCTAAAGCTGCTGGCTTATCTGTTTTGAATTATTCACAAGACGTTAAGAGCGAACCTGTTAAACAAGAGGCTAATACGTCGATTGTAGAAAAAACAGTGCATTTACCAGCGCAAATTATTAGCGGTACAGTTCGTTCTGGACAACAAGTTTATGCAAAAGATAGAGATTTGATAGTACTTGGCGCGGTTAGTCATGGTGCTGAAGTTATTGCCGATGGAAATGTGCATATTTATGGCACGCTACGCGGTCGCGCTATTGCAGGCGCAAAAGGTTTTAAAGAAGCACACATTTTTTGCCAAAAACTTGAGGCCGAGCTGGTTTCAATAGATGGTAACTACTGGATCAGTGATTCACTACAAGGTGAACATTGGGGAAATGCAGTGCAAATACAACAAAAAGACGAATCATTAGAAATTTCAGCTTTGGTTAAAGGATAAATCTCATGGCAAAAGTAATTGTCGTTACCTCAGGTAAAGGCGGTGTTGGTAAAACAACATCAAGTGCTGCAATTGGCACAGGCTTAGCGTTAAAAGGCTATAAAACAGTTATTATCGACTTTGATATTGGTTTACGTAACTTAGATTTAATTATGGGTTGTGAACGCCGTGTTGTTTATGACTTTGTAAACGTAATTAATGGTGAGGCAAACCTTAACCAAGCGCTTATTAAAGATAAACGTGTAGATAAATTATTTTTACTACCCGCTTCACAAACTCGTGATAAAGACGCATTAACTCGTGAAGGTGTTGAACGCGTATTAAACGAATTAAAAGAAGACTTTGATTACATTGTGTGTGATTCACCAGCAGGCATTGAAGCTGGCGCTATGATGGCAATGTACTTTGCTGACGAAGCAATCGTGACAACAAATCCAGAAGTGTCGTCAGTTCGAGATTCAGATCGTATTTTAGGTATTTTACACAGCAAATCAAAACGTGCTGAAGAAGGCCTAGAAAACATTAAAGAACACTTACTATTAACACGCTATAATCCTAGTCGTGTTGAAAAAGGTGAAATGCTATCGGTAGAAGATGTGCAAGATATTCTGTCAATCCCACTATTAGGTGTTATTCCTGAATCGCAAGCGGTATTAAGTGCTTCAAACTCAGGCCAACCTGTTATATTGGATACAGAATCTGATGCAGGCCAAGCTTATTCTGATGCAATTAACCGCTTACTAGGTGAAACCGTCGATTTTCGCTTCTTAGACGTTGAGAAAAAAGGCTTATTTAAACGGATTTTTGGAGGTTAACGTGTCTTTACTTGACTACTTCCGCTCAGAAAAGAAAAACAGTGCGTCACTAGCAAAAGAGCGATTGCAGATCATTGTCGCGCACGAGCGTTCTCAACGAGGAACGCCGGATTACTTACCACAATTAAAACAAGACATTTTAGATGTGATCCGTAAATACGTGAACGTAAGTACCGATGCAGTTCAGGTTCAGTTTGATCAGAACGAAGACGATTTAGCCGTACTTGAGCTAAACGTTACACTACCTGATGAAGAAAAGAAGTAATTGAAGAAAGGGCGCTTTATAAGCGCCCTCTTTATTTTCGCAATAACTTTCTAAATACCTACGCTTTAATCCCCTTCGTGCAACTAAAACTTTTAACTATGTAACACAAAAACTATAGATAAGTATCACACAGTTGAAGAAAATATTTAGTCTTAAGTATCCCATTCTTTTAAAGCGTCTTTAACGTAGGTATATCGCCAAGAGCTCAATAAATCAGGCTTTATATGACTCTGTTTTTGCTCATTAGTTAGCTTCCAATTCCAACTAATCAGTTGATTGACTTGCTTTTTAGAAGCCATAACATCTTCTGGAATATTATGCTCTTTAGCTACTTTAGTGATTTTTTGTTTTATATCTTTTGCTACTTTTTTATAAGTAGGAAAATCAATTAAGCGCTTAAGTACATCAGGGTGCTGAGCATCTGGAACTTCTTTGGCAGCTTCAATACACTTTATTATATCTACACCAGAGCGATTAACTTCAATAGCTTCAACACCTGGAATTTGACGTAGAGCGTTTAAACTTGAAGGACCACGTTTGGCAATTTCAGTCATGTTATGTTCTTTTAACACAAAATTAAGCGCCAAATTTTTCTTGATAGCTTTATTTCTTCGCCATACAGCAAGCTCTTTTAACACCGCCAGTTCGTGCGGTTTAAGTTGCCATGCATTTTTAATATCTTTATATAAAAGTTCGTCAGGTGTTTGAAATGCACGTTTTTTGGCAATCAATTCACTTTCGTTTATTACAATGTCAAAGAAGCCAGCGGCATTAATACGATCGATAATCAGCTCAAAACACGGTAATAAGTAAAAAGTATCAGCAGCCGCGTAGTCTAATTGTTTTTTAGTTAACGGGCGTTGCAGCCAGTTAGTGCGTGACTCGCTTTTATCTATTTCAATACCTTGCAGCTCTTTTACCATAAGAGCAAAACCCATACAGTTACCTTCACCGAGTAGCTGCAACGCAAATTGTGTATCAAATAATGGGGCTGGGACAAAGCCTGCGTACTTTTGAAAAACTTCAATATCTTCTGAAGGAGAATGCAGTACTTTTAAAACTGCAGGATCTTTAAGTATTTCCCAAAAATCAAATAGTGAAAGTTCCGCTAATGGGTCAATAAGCGCTAAATGCTCACCATCAAAAACTTGGATAAGTGCAACTTCTGGATACAAAGTACGACGACGCATAAACTCAGTATCAATAGCTAAAATAGGTTTTTTTTTTATTTGTTCAACAAAAGTGTTCAGTTGATTTTGGGTTTCGATCAATTGGTATTGCACTTAATCTCCTACAATAAAAAAGCCGACATATGTCGGCTTTTTTATAGGTTGCTAATCTTTCAAGGCTCTTCGGAGTATCTTACCTACGTTAGTCTTAGGTAACTCATCCCTAAACTCTACCAGCTTGGGGACCTTGTAATTAGTTAAATTATCACGACAGTGACTTATTATATCTTTTTCAGTTAAAGAAGGGTCTTTTTTCACAACAAAAACTTTAACTTGTTCACCACTTACATCGTGAGGAATACCGATAGCAGCTACTTCAAGCACACCTTCGTGCATAGCCACTACTTCTTCAATCTCATTAGGAAAAACATTAAAGCCAGATACGATGATCATGTCTTTTTTACGATCTACAATAAAGAAGAAACCTTCGTCATCATAAGTCGCAATATCACCTGTAGCAAACCAGCCGTCTTTTAAACATTCAGCGGTTGCATCTGGTCGTTTGTAATAACCAACCATGACTTGCGGGCCTTTAACACAAAGCTCGCCAGGTTCACCTTTAGCGGCTTCTTCGCCGTTATCTAAAACCAATTTAATATCAGTGTTAGGCGCTGGTAAACCAATAGAGCCATTATATGCTTTCAAATCAAAAGGACTAATAGTAACTAAAGGAGAACATTCTGTAAGGCCATAACCTTCCATTAATTTTGAGCCAGTCACTTTTTGCCATTTTTCAGCAACAGGACGTTGAACGGCCATACCGCCGCCTAAAGACATTTTTAAATGACTAAAATCAAGTTCAGCAAAACCTGGTGTGTTTAATAAACCATTAAATAATGTATTAACACCGGTAATAGCTGTGAAATTGTGCTGACCCAGCTCTTTAACAAACCCAGGCATATCTCGTGGGTTTGTAATTAATATATTTAAACCACCGTACTTCATAAATGTTAGGCAGTTAGCTGTTAAGGCAAATATATGATAAAGCGGTAAAGCAGTCACAACCACTTCTTCACCACGGTTTAACACTTTGTCTAAACAACCTGAAACTTGTTCAAGGTTACCAACCATGTTGCCATGGCTCAGCATTGCCCCTTTAGATACACCTGTTGTGCCACCGGTGTACTGTAAAAATGCAAGATCAGACAAGCTCATTTCAGGGCGCGTATATTTAGCTTCATCTGCAGCTAAAACGTCTGAAAATTTAATTGTGTTAGGCAAGTTGAACTTTGGCACCATTTTTTTAATGTGCTTCACAACAAAGTTAACGACATGCTTTTTAAGCCCGCCAACCATATCGCCTACTTGCGTGACCACAATATGCTTAACATCAGTATGAGCAAGTGACTTTTCAAGTGTGTCAGCAAAGTTTGCTAGGATGAAAATAGCCGTAGTGTCAGAGTCTTTTAGCTGATGCTCTAATTCACGTACTGTGTAAAGTGGGTTAACATTTACAACCACACAACCTGCACGCAAAACACCTAAAATTGTGACTGGTGTTTGTAGTAAGTTAGGCATCATTACGGCAACTTTGTCACCTTTTTTAAGACCCAAATCGTTTTGAATATAGGAAGCAACTTTTTTTGTTGCTGTGTCTATTTCATCGTAAGACATCGTTTTACCCATATTCGTAAATGCAGGTAAATCGGTGTAGTCACTAAAACTTTTTTCGAACACTTCGAGTAACGAGTTGTAATGCTCAGGATCGATTGTTTCAGGCATACCCTCTGGGTAGCGCTTAAGCCAGATTTTTTCCACTCTTAGCCCCTGTTTATAATTATATTTTTATTAACCTTAATCTAAGTAAGGCGCTTTAACAATTGAGCAAATACTCTAATGCAGGAATAATCCCACATTTAACACAAACTTACAATTAACATGCACCATTTTGCAGCATAAAGTCTTGAATATGCTCAAAACAGTGTTCACTGCTTTGCATGTGGCAATGATGCCCACCATCTACATTAATGACCTTCAAGCTATTGTAATAACTAATATACTTTGCCAAATTTTGTTTTACAAACGAATAACCTTCGTTACCTAAAATTAATTGACATGGTGCAATTAAATCTTTTATTGCACCAATACATTGCGCCTCATCAAACCTAAAACCTGAGTGATTTTTGAGCTTTGGATCTGTTGTTAGCGCAAAACCATCTAGAACCTGTTTTATATTTCGCTGCATTAATAGCGTAATAAGCTCGCTATTTAAATCGGTTGTTTGAGCGCGTGCTTCATAAATAAGTTCTTTCGATTTATAAATTCTCGACTTTTTATTTTTTAAACGCGCTCTATTTAGTACTGCACTTTTTAACTGTTCACACACACCTTCACTCGGGGTTGTAACACAACCAATTCCCTCAATAAAGGTAACAGACTTTACATAATCGCTAAAGCAGCTAGCAAAAAGTCCTGCAACCATAGCCCCCATTGAATGACCTACTAAATGTACTTTTTTAACACCAAGCGCATTTATAAGTTGGTACACATCATCAATATAATCAATAAAATAATAGTGTGCATCATCACTTCGCCAAGACGATAAACCGTGCCCAACAAAGTCAATGCAGTACCAAGTGTGTTTTGGGTTAACGTTGTTTAACATTGGCATAAAGCTATGGCAGTTGTCTAACCACCCATGCAACGCTATAACTATTTCGTTCCCTGAACCTACTTTTAAGCCATGAATATTTAAATTATTGGTTTCAATATTAAATGGCTGCACGGTAAGTCCTTTATTAATTTAGAGCATCATTATTTATAGCATACAAGTTGTCAGACCACTAACTTAGAAAATGGTGCCAAATTCACGCTTTAATTATCTTCCTGGTATCAAATATAGCACTGAGTAGAAAACCAAACTCAATATTTTCAATAACTTAAAAATGGAATAATAAGCAAAGTTTTTTTAACATATTAATTTTGAGTACCTTTTAAACAAATAAAAGGTGAGAGCACCATATATAGATAGCTTATAACTAGTATAATTTAAATAAATAGAACTAACAGCGTTAACTACAATTCTATGTATATAAAATCAAAGTATAAATTATAAATATCTCAGATATTCATTTATTTATCATCCTATCTGTATACAATATCAGCGGCTATTAAATAAGGTACACTCATAAGGTACAACCATGAAAAAACAGATCAGTTTATTGGCACTTTTATGCACCGCTTCTGGTGCTTACGCAGAATCAGCACCTAAAAATGTAATTTATATGATTGGTGACGGCATGGGTCCGGCTTACACCACGGCTTATCGCTATTTTAAAGATGACCCTGCAACAAAAGAAGTAGAAGGCACGGTTTTTGACACTATTTTAAAAGGCATGGCTCATACCTACCCTGACGACCATACTTATGTAACAGACAGTGCTGCGGGTGCTACAGCGCTTAGTAGCGGTCATAAAAGTTATAATGGCGCAGTTGCTGTAGATACAGACAAGAAACCAGTTAAAACTATGCTTGAAATAGCAAAAGAGCGTGGTATGACAACAGCGCTTGTTGTAACGTCACAAATAAACCATGCAACACCTGCTAGCTTTACAGCTCACAATGAATCTCGTTACAACTATGATGATATTGCTAACGATTATATTGATAATAAGATTGCTGGTAAATTACCCGTTGATTTAATGCTAGGTGGCGGTACTAAATATTTTATTCGTGATGACCGTAATTTAGTTGAAGAATTTAAAGCGGCAGGTTATCAATACGGTGACGATATTAATAATCTGGGCCAAATTACACAAATACCTGCCATTGGTTTGTATGCAAGCAAAGGCCTGCCATTTGCACTTGATATAAACCCAACTCGCCTTACTCAGTTAACATCTAAAGCGCTTGGTTTGCTAGATAACCAGAACGAAGAAGGCTTTTTTGTGATGATTGAGGGCAGCCAAATTGATTGGTGTGGTCACTCTAACGATATAGCCTGTGCGATGGCTGAAATGGACGACTTTGCTAAATCAATCGAAAAAGCAAAAGCGTACGTTGATAAAAATAAAGACACGATACTTGTAGTTACAGCCGATCACTCAACGGGCGGTTTAACTATTGGTTCGCACGGCCAATTTAAATGGGAAACAGACGTAATTAAAGGTGTTAAGGCAACGGCTAGTAAGTTAACAGACAAACTTATGGAGTCTAAAGACTTAAAACCAGTATGGACTGCTAACACCAATATTGAATTTACAACTGAAAACCAAATCAAACTAGAGCAAGCTAAAAAAATGGGCGAAAAAGCGCTTAATTTAGCTGTTAAAAGTATTATTAGTGATGCGAGCTTTACTGGCTGGACAACCGGCGGACACACCGCTGTAGACGTTCAAGTATTTGCCTATGGCAAAGGCAGTGAGCAATTTATTGGCTCACAAAATAATACTGATATTGCCGATAAGCTAATTGGCTTTATTGAACAGTAATACCAATCCGCAATAATACTTAATCAATTTGAGGGGTTAAATCTGACGTTAACTACGTTAAAAATTTCTGATATAGAACAACTAAATAACGAAATTTTTGCCTTGTTATCGACACGATTTTCTTCCCTCAAAATAGATCACTTAATTAAGCGAATTGGTATAATTTCACCTCGTTTTGAACGTAAAAAGCCCGAACACATGTTCGGGCTTTTTATTGAATTTTATCACTGTATTTATCTAAAACGTTTGAATGAGCTTTAAGCGTATATATCAACGCCTATTAAATTTTGTACTTCGGCTCTGCGTTCTAAATTGGCAAATTCAGTATAAGTAGAAATCGCTTTACTTACTTGAGCTGTCGGTTGGTCGTAAATTGTTTGGCTGTATTCATTGCTTTTAGCGCTGCTTTTAAACAGTTGATTAGCCAGTTCGACACCCTCGACACTGCTTTTTACATAATCGGTATTCGTTTTTTGAGCAGCCGGCTGGTCTAATAAACTCTGTGGTTTATTAGTAACAACTTTAGTAGGGCTAACCCTACCCGGAATATCTCCGGTAAAAAAACCTGAACCAATAGGCAGCGTCATTACGCATCTCCAACCTTAATATTGCATAAAATTATGATTTAAAAACAACCAATTTGCAAATAATATGATTACTCACGTCCTGGTAGCTTTTTCCACGTTACCGTATCGCGCACATATTTAGGTTGAGCGTCACTCGCTTTTACAACATCACCCGCTAAAAACGCGGCTTCAACATGCGCTAACATATAACGCGCATCAGGCAATGTAATATCAGTATTAATTGTCACGTTTTCAAAGTCATTAAGCGCATCAGGATAGGTTTTAAAGCCTGTGCCCACGGCTATAGATGGCTCAGTAGTCGATATATAGTCATTGTTTAGTAAATCAGGTTTTATAACGCATTCTTGGTTAACTAAAAGCATTAGATTATTTTGCGCTTGGTAATGTGCAAAGTATATCTCACCCATGCGTGCATCTATGCTTGGATAAACACTAAGACTACCGTTTTGTTCAAATGCTTGTTGCGCCATAATAGCCAAAGTAGACACACCTACAAGCGGCAAATTAGTTGAATACGCTAAACCTTGTGCTATTGCTACACTAATACGCACACCAGTAAAACTACCCGGGCCTTGCCCAAAACCAATGACATCTAAGTCTTTTAATTTACAGTTTGCTTTAGTTAATAGCTCATCCACAAGTGGAAGTATTTTTTGGCTATGTTGCTGCGGACATTCTTCAAAATGATGAAATGTTTGGCCCTGAAAATGTAAAACAATTGAAAGTGCTTCAGTTGAAGCATCAAGGGCAAGAATATTACTTTTGATCATTTTATTACTCTAATTAATTTGTTTTAAAAATGTATTGGCATCTTCTAAGCTTCGCGTGCGGCGCATCGGCGGTAAGCTTTTTAAAAATACTTGGCCATATTGGCGTGTAACTAAGCGATTATCGCATATTACAAGTACGCCTTTGTCTTTACTATCTCGAATTAAACGCCCTACACCTTGTTTTAGCGCAATAACAGCCTGCGGTAATTGTATGTGTGAAAAAGGGTCTTTTCCCTGCATTTGGCAATCTTGCATTTTAGCTTGAAGCAATGGATCGTCAGGGGCTGCAAATGGCAATTTGTCTATAATAACACAGCTTAACGTGCTGCCGCGTACATCAACACCTTCCCAAAAAGAAGCCGTGCCAAGTAATACAGCATTACCATGGCGGGTAAATTTCTCTAAAATAATACGCTTAGACATTTGCCCCTGCATATAAACTGGGTAGTCTATTTGCGTAGTGAGCCCTTCGGCAACTAAGTGCATCATTCGATAGCTCGTAAATAACACAAAACAACGCCCTTGCGCTGACTTTATAAGCTCAAGTGTTAATTTTACAATTGCATGGGGCATATTATCAGCGTGCGATTCAGGTAAGTAACGCGGTAAACACAGCAACGCCTGATTAGGGTAATCAAATGGGCTATCTACCATCATGCTTTGCTTTGGTTTTAAACCAAGGCTTGCATTAAAATGCTCTAGTTTGTTGTCGACCGAAAGTGTTGCTGAAGTAAATACAAAGCCTGCGCCCGTGTCTTGCATCATTTGAGCAAATTTAGCTGATACATTTAATGGCGTTATATTAATAGTTAAATAACGGCGCGTTGTTTCATACCAGTAACTAAAACCGGTTTGGGCTGTATCAAAAACCCGCTCTAACTGCCCTTTAAACGCAAGTGCACGCTCAAACGGGTGCTCAATTTTGTCGCTTCTATCTAGGCAAAGTTTAAGTACTTGATAAACAAAATCTAAATCACTAATGACGCGGTGAAGCGCCGCGCATATTTGTTTATCACTTAGCTTTTCTCGCCAATCGCCTCTACTGCCATCAACACCAAACTGTAATCGTAAATCAGCAACGCTTGTTTCAAGCTTATTTAAGCTTTTACCTAGCTGCAGCATATCGGGAATTTCGGCTCTATAAATAGCACGTAAATCATTAATTAAATCCACCAGCTTTTTAGTACTAATACTCTCACCAAAATAATCACTGGCAATTTCGCTTAACTGATGGGCTTCATCAAATATATACGCGTCAGCTTTTGGCATAAGCTCAGCAAAGCCACTTTCTTTTACGGCCATGTCGGCAAAAAATAAATGATGGTTAATCACAACTACGTCGGCATCGGCCGCAGTTAAACGTGCTTTGCGTATATAACAGCTTTGAAAATCTGGACACTCTTTACCTAAGCAATTATCGGCTGTTGAATTTACATAAGGCAGTACTTTCGCGTCATCTTCTATACCAATACAATCGGCTAAATCGCCTGATTGCGTTTCACTGGCAAACTTAGCCACCATCGCTAGTTGGTGCATTACGTCGGAGTCATCAGTAGGTACATGCGCAACATGCTGATTAAGTCGGTAGGTACATAAGTAATTGGCACGCCCTTTTAATAAGGCGGTTTTTTTAGAAGCACCAAGCGCTTTCACTAATTGAGGTAAATCGCGGTGGTATAACTGTTCTTGTAAGGCTTTAGAACCAGTCGATATTATCGTTCGGCCTTTTGATTTAAGTGCAGGGGCTAAATATGCAAATGTTTTACCAGTACCCGTGCCTGCTTCAACAACTAATTGCGAACTGTTTTTTAATGCATCTGCAACAGCTACTGCCATATCAATTTGTGGTTGGCGAGGCGTATATCCATCTAACGATGACGCCAAAGGTCCGGTTGCACTAAACAGCTGTTTGATAATACCAATCACTTTAAAATAAATAATAGCGGGATTTTACGTAAGCAAAGCATTTAGGGCAAGTAATTACAAAATCGACTTTTATTTTATGATGCAACACACGTTTCAATAATGTGATTAACCACTAAAGTTTACAACAAACACTGTATTTATAACGTACATTTAATTTAATAATGACAATATTTACAAAGCCACATTTCCTATTAACTCTTACTAAAAACAATCCTCATTAAAAGCTATATTTAGGCATAAATACTGTGACTCTCAAATATTACAGGAGTAACATACGCGGGTTTATAATCCTCCTTTTTGTGTGTCGTTTAAAAAATAGTTAAGGTTAATCAATGAATGCTTGGTACCTCATTTGTTTTCTCTCTGCAATTGCAATTTTTATAGCCTTTGCAAACCAGTACATCCTCAAAATGCAAACTACTATTGCCATTACTACCGGCTCTGTGGTTATTTCTTTATTACTGATTATTGCAGTAAAATTATTAGGCGATCAGAACGCATTAGCAATGACCCAAATTGTTTCCAGTATTGACTTTAACGAGTTACTACTTAAAGGCATGTTG
The DNA here is from genome assembly GCF_030408075.1 of Pseudoalteromonas sp. APC 3358. Taxonomy (NCBI): domain Bacteria; kingdom Pseudomonadati; phylum Pseudomonadota; class Gammaproteobacteria; order Alteromonadales; family Pseudoalteromonadaceae; genus Pseudoalteromonas; species Pseudoalteromonas sp. APC 3358. The sequence continues at coordinate 323,734 of NZ_JASDCE010000001.1, read as the reverse complement.
GGGTTTTTACTTTATGCGGGTGCGCTCGAAATAAACCTACTTGCCCTGCGTAAGCAGCGGTGGGAAATTACTGCCCTGGTATTGTTTTCAACCATTGCCTCCACATTTATAGTGGGTTATTTAAGCTTTTATTTATTTTCAGTTTTTGGTTTTGATGTCCCTTTTATTTATTGTTTACTGTTTGGTGCGCTTATTAGCCCAACCGACCCTATCGCTGTACTTGCTATTATTAAACAAATGCGAGCGCCAGAAGGCATCTCAGTTCAAGTAGAAGGTGAGTCGCTATTTAACGATGGTATTGGTTTAGTTATATTTACCACTATATTTTCTGTTGCTTTTTATGGCACAGATGCACAATTTGGTGACATAGCAGAGCTATTCTTTGTTGATGCAATAGGGGGCATTGCGTTTGGTTTAGTCATTGCATTAGTAGGCCACTTTTTAATTATTAATAGCCGCGATGTAAATATTCGCTTATTAATTACCTTAACTATCCCAACAGCAGGTTTTGCTGCAGCAAATATTTGGGAAATATCTGGCGCACTTGCCATGGTAACCAGTGGCATATTAATGGGTAATATTACCCGCACTAAAGCAACCGAGCGTACGGGTCCCGAAGACACCCGCTACGTAAAAGATTTTTGGCATGCAACCGACAGCTTTCTAAATGCTCTACTGTTTTTAATAATAGGTATGCTAATAGTCACTATGCCAATCACGCTTGGCGAAATTGGTTTAGGGTTATTAATGGTACCTGTTGTACTGCTAGCACGCTTTATAAGTGTAGGCGCACCATTTGTAATTTTTAAACGCTTTAGAACTTACGATAAACACAGTGTTAAAATTTTGACCTGGGGTGGACTACGTGGTGGCCTTGCTCTGGCAATGGCGGCAGCAATCCCACGCGAGCAAGTTTTTGTAGGCGGTTCAGACCTACATAACCTAATCGTTATTGTTACTTACGTAGTGGTTATATTTTCTATTATTGTACAAGGATTAACTATTTCGCCGCTTATTCAAAGCAGCATTAAGTCAGCTGAGCAAGCCAAGTAATAAATGCTTTGTCTGCAACATATTCAGTAACCAAGTTATTATAAAAATCACTTGGTTACTGTTACTCACGTGTTACAAAAACACTTTAAAGTTCTATAAATTGTTATCCTTTTTATTTATCTGCTTTGTTTAAATTAATCCGCTTGAAATGCAAATGAAAACAATTATAATTTTGACTTTTCCTCTACAGGGCTTTTCGATGTCCATAAATAATTCTCACATGTTTTTAAATTTGGTGTCTCTGAGCAAACGACAATTTCAATGTTTTTTTATGCTTTTTATAATGGTCATGGCAAGCTTTAGTGTTTCAGCCTCGCCTAATGAGCAAACAAAAATAAAACAAATTGCACAGCTTGCAGAGTATGTAGGTGTTGATTACGTGGCAGCTGTTGGGAATGGTGAAATACTTGATCCTGACGAATATCAAGAAATGACTGAATTTTCGCACGTTATTATTGAGCAAGCTGGACAGCTATCAAGCCAAACAAATGAGTTTGATACAGTAAAAGCACAAGCTAAAGCCCTGCATACAGCGATTGCCAATAAAGCGAGTGTTGCCGATGTACGTGCAGCAAGCTCAGCGCTTCGTGAGTCGCTACTGACCTTTATGCCGCAACTATCGTTACCTACATCACTACTTCCTGTCGAGCAAACTAAAGCGCTTTTTGCTGCTAACTGTTCAATGTGTCACGGCCCAAGTGGTCAAGGCGACGGCCCGCTTGCAAAAAACTTATCGCCAGAGCCTACCAACTTTACCGATGAAGAACGTGCAACTAACCGCTCATTAATGGGTTTATTTGACGCTGTAAGTAATGGTATTAACGACACGCCAATGGTTGCTTTTACTCAATTTAATGAACAACAACGTTGGTCTTTAGCTTTTTATGTAGGTAGCTTGGCATTTAAAGATGTTCAAAAACCACAAAATCTAGAGCAAAACATTACCGCTTCGCAGATTGTAAACTTAAACCCTGCACAATTATCGGCAGGTCAAAGTGAAACACAAGCACATTACGTTAAATGGCTTCGTGGTAATCCAGAGCAACTATTTACCGGTAAAAAGAATCCGATAACGGTTACTCGCACGCAGTTACTTGCAGCGCAAGCCGCGCATGCTAAAGGCAATTACTCACAAGCAAGTGATTTAGCAATTAGCGCTTACCTAGATGGCTTTGAGCTTGTTGAAAACAACTTAAATGCCTACGACGAAACACTGCGTAAAAATATCGAAGTACAACTGATGAACCTGCGCCAAACATTTAAAAACGAGAAAGATACAGCCATCGTTGGCGAAAAAGTAAGTGCAGCGCTAGCTCAACTCGCTAAAGCAGATAGCATGCTAAACGAAACCAAACTAACTGATGGTGCACTCCTCTCAGCGAGTTTAGTTATATTACTACGCGAAGGCCTAGAAGCACTCCTCGTTATTATTGCCCTTATGACCGTACTTATTAAAACTAAACGCCAAGACGCGCTTAAATATGTACATGTTGGTTGGGTAACCGCACTTATTGCTGGTGGTTTAACGTGGGCTGCGGCGCAAACATTAATAGAAATAAGTGGTGCAAGTCGCGAAGTTATGGAAGGTGCTGGTGCATTGTTTGCCGCTGTAATTTTACTTTATGTTGGCGTATGGATGCACAGTAAAACCAGTGCGCAGCAATGGCAAAAATACATCAAAGACAATATAGATAAGCGCCTTGAATCGGGTACATTATGGGGTTTAGCAGGGCTTTCGTTTATAGCCGTATACCGTGAAGTATTCGAAACCGTACTGTTCTATCAGTCTTTATTAACGCAAAGCTCGCCTGCTCAATATTCATCTATTGCTTCGGGTTTTGCGATAGCTGTAGCAATACTGGCTATTATTACGTGGGTATTGATTAAGTACTCAATTAAATTACCGGTTGCTAAGTTTTTTGCCATTACCACTTACCTATTATTTGCACTCTCGTTTGTGCTTATGGGCAAAGCCGTTATTGCATTACAAGAGGCCGACATAATAGGTATTGCGCCGCTACCAATGAGCTTTGATATTGCATGGCTTGGTATAAAGTCAACATGGCAAGGTATTGTGGCTCAAGTATGTGTGTTCGCTATATTTAGCTTTTATATATTTAAAAGCAAAAACCAAGAGTAATGCCAATCTGCTTAAAAGTTTAAGCTAATTGGCATAAGCAAAATACATAGTAAAAAGGCCCGCAAGGGCCTTTTTGAGTTAATTGCTTATGTATTTAGTAAAGTTGGTATTATCAAGCCCATGTATCTAAATGGGTGTTTTCGTCATCATCTACGTTAGACTTTTTTTTACTATTTTGATCATCAAGCATATTGAGCTTTTTCTTTTTTTGTAACTCACGCCTTTTTTTATTCTCTAGTTCAACTTTTTCAGCGGCAGCCCCACTTTGCACACCCGCAATATGAAAAGCACTTTTTGACTCAACTTCTAGCCTAGTTATTCTTCCTAAATAAGGGATCATAATATCCATAAGTACTTCCTTATTTTTTCATTTTATTCGTTAACCACTTGGTTTGAGTGATAAACAACCAATTGTTGGCGAAAATTGCGCTTATTATCTTAATATTATCGACAGTTATAACATATGCTTTAATTAAGCTAAAAAAAACTTGCCATAATATAGCTGTTTATGTTTTTATGAATGCGAAATTTATTTAAACAGATAACAACTGCACGTTAACAAAACAACGGGCAGTTACATAGGATAAAAAATGCGCTTAAACCTGACAACAGTACATCATCACCACCATTCACCGGAATAACCTGTCAGGTCTTTCGCTGAGAGGTTATTCCTAAAAGGAACCTCTGGCGATTCAAATAACATTGATTCATTTTCGCCCTGAGGTTCCCCTCGGGGTTTTTAGTTTTTAAATTAAAGGAAAATGAATAATGAACAACAGTAATCGTCTACGTATCGCCATCCAAAAAGGCGGCCGCCTATCTAAAGATTGTCAAGATCTGCTTAAACAGTTAGGTGTTAAACTTAACCTTCGTGAACAACGCTTAATTGCACACTCAACTAATATGCCAATTGACGTACTACGTGTGCGCGATGACGATATTCCGGGTTTAGTAATGGACGGTGTATGTGACTTAGGCATAGTTGGCGAAAACGTACTAGTAGAAGTTCAAGCAGAACGTGAACGCCAAGGTGTTCCAAGTGAAGTAACCAAACTTTCAAAACTAGACTTTGGTTACTGTCGTCTTGCACTTGCATGGCCACAAGAGCTTGGCGCTCGCGATAAGAGCTGGTTTGAAGGCAAACGTATTGCGACTACCTACCCAGAAATCTTAACTCAGTGGTTAAAGCGCGAAGGCATTAACGCAAGTACAGTAATGCTTACGGGTTCTGTTGAAGTAGCACCGCGTGCGGGTTTATCTGATGCAATTTGTGATTTAGTATCTACTGGCGCAACACTTGAAGCTAACGGCTTGATTCAAGGCGAAACAATTTTAGAATCAAACGCCTGTTTAATTCAAAATAAAGATCTTCAAGATGCTGACAAACTAGCACTAATCAATAAGCTTATGCCGCGCCTACGTGGTGTTAGACAAGCTAAAGAAAGCAAATACATCATGCTACACGCACCAAAAAACAAACTTGATGAAATTTGTGAAATTTTACCAGGTTCTGGTCAGCCTACTCTACTTGCCCTTGCTGGTAACGATGAATACGTAGCACTTCACATGGTAAGCAGCGAAACATTATTTTGGGAAACAATGGAGCAGTTAAAAGCCTTAGGCGCTAACTCTATTTTAGTTATGCCAATTGAAAAAATGATGGAGTAAGTGCCATGCTTCGTTGGAATGAGGAATCTTCACAAGTACAAGCAGCGGCGCTAATGCGCCCTGCAGTTTCTGCCAGTGCCAAGGTTGAAGCTATATGCAAAACTATTTTAGCTAACGTAAAAGAGCAAGGCGATGAAGCCTTACTTAGCATGGCTAAAGAGTTTGATAATAGATCTAACCCTCGCTTATGTGTTCCGCTTGATGAAATTAACGCATCAGAGCAAGCACTAAGTGCAGAGCTTAAATACGCAATTGATACCGCTTATGCAAACGTTAAACGTTTTCACGAAGCGCAATTGCCAAAAGATATTAAATTATCGACCCAACCAGGCGTTGTATGTGAACTGAAATATCAAGCCATCGAAGCAGTCGGTATTTATGTACCCGGTGGCAGTGCTCCACTGCCATCGTCGGTTATTATGCAGGGTGTATTAGCGCAGTTAAGCGGCGCAAAAACCGTTGTACTTGCTACACCAGTACAAGGTGATAAAGCGATTAACCCTGCTATTTTATATGCAGCTAAGTTATGTGGCATTACTACTTTAATAGAAAGTGGTGGCGCAGGCGCAATTGCAGCAATGGCTTATGGCACCGAATCGGTTCCTAAAGTTAACAAAATATTTGGCCCAGGAAATAGCTTTGTAACAATGGCTAAACAGCTCGTTGCGCAAACTATTCCAGGTATGGCAATTGATATGCCAGCAGGTCCGTCTGAAGTACTTGTTATTGCAGATGAACGTGCGAACCCAGAATTTATAGCCGCCGATTTACTCTCACAAGCAGAGCACGGCGCAGACTCGCAAGTTATTTTATTATGTAACAGCGAAAGTATAATAGAACAAACTCAGCAGGCACTTACACGCCAGTTGGCTAATTTGAGTCGCAAAGAAACAGCCGAGCAAGCGCTCGCTAATTCTTCACTTATTTTAGTTGATTCAATTGAGCAAGCATTTGATGTATCGGCGCAATACGGACCAGAGCACTTAATTTTACAACTAGGCGATGCAACACCATACCTAGATAAAGTTAAAAACGCAGGCTCAGTATTTGTAGGTGACTACACGCCAGAATCTGCAGGCGATTACGCATCGGGAACTAACCACGTGTTACCAACATATGGTTACAGTGCAACATACTCGAGCTTAAACTTACTTGATTTTTTTCGTACATACACAGTGCAAACAATTAGTAAAAGTGGTTTAACGCAGCTTTCAAAAGCTATTTTACCACTTGCAGATGCAGAAGGCCTTGATGCCCACGCTAATGCGGTTTCAATTCGTTTAGAGGCAATTAAAAATGAGCAATGAGAGCGCACAAGCGTCTAGCTTATTACCTAAGAATATTGCAGCCCTTGCTGCATACAGCTCTGCAAAAAGTGAGAAGCTAACCGGTACTACGTGGCTAAATGCTAACGAAAGCCCGTATGCTAAAAATCTTGAACTGAGTATTGAGGATTTAAATCGCTACCCTGATCCACAACCGCAACTGGTTATTGACCGTTACGCCGCTTATACAGAGCTTGAAAGCGAAAATGTATTAATGACGCGCGGCGCAGATGAAGGCATTGAGCTTTTAGTGCGCACATACTGTGAGCCAGCTAAAGATAGTATTGCGCTATTTTTACCAACCTACGGCATGTACAAAGTTACCGCCGATACACACAACGTTGGTATTAACGCGCTTACCCAAGAATTATTATTAAGTGGCAGTGCTGACGAAATAGTTGCAGCTGTTGGCAGCTCAAAACTAGTATTTATTTGTAACCCAAATAATCCAACGGGCAGCTTAACGCCACTTGATAAAGTAAAAGCGATTGCAACAGCACTTGCGGGTTCTGCATTAGTTATTGTTGACGAAGCCTATATAGAATTTTGCCCAGAGCAAAGCGCGACTAAGCTTATTAATGAATTTAGTAATGTAGTAGTTTTGCGCACGCTTTCTAAAGCGTTTGCGTTGGCAGGCCTCAGAACAGGCTTTACCCTTGCACAAGCAGCAACTCTTGCGCCAATTCGTAAAGTCATTGCGCCGTATCCGGTATCGGGCGTAGTAGCAAGTATTGCAGCGCAAGCAATTGCACCTGATGCAATTACATCAATGCGCCGCCAAGTTACTATTTTAAATAGCTTAAAAGCTAAGTTGGTAGATTGGCTAAACGCCTCCCCTGCTGCATTAAAAATTCTCACTGGTGAAGGTAACTTTGTTACTTTAGAATTAGCCGATAAAAACTATTTTAAAATTGCACTTGAGCAAGGTTTGGTTATGCGCGCTTTTACGCTATACGGTGAAGACGACTGGCTACGAATTTCAATTGGCAGTGAACAAGAACTTGAACAAGTAAAAATTTGGTTAGATGGCTTACAAACGCCAGCTTCCACAGCATCTTTAGCAGGAAACGAAGTATCATGAGTAACCCCTATTTATTTATAGACCGCGACGGCACTATTATTGAAGAGCCAATTACCGACAAACAGGTAGATAGCCTTGAAAAGCTAGCATTTTTACCTGGTGTTATTCCTGCGTTGTTACAATTACAAGCTGCAGGTTACCGTTTAGTTATGGTATCTAACCAAGATGGTTTGGGCACAGATAGCTTCCCTACTGCTGACTTTGATATTGCACAAGACAAAATGATGGACATAATGCAAAGCCAAGGCATTAGCTTTGACGAAGTATTAATTTGCCCTCACTTTAACGAGCAAAACTGCGATTGCCGTAAACCTAAAACAGGATTACTTACCGAGCTTATGCGCTCAGGCAAAGTAGACTTAGCGCTCTCTTTTGTTATTGGCGACCGTGAAACTGATATTGGCCTTGCTCAAAACTTATGTTGTGAAGGTATTTTATACGACGGCGATTGGAGTGCGATAGTAACTAAATTGACCACTGCAAACCGCGAAGGTCGTGTTACACGCAATACCAAAGAAACCCAAATTGATGTGGCAATAAACCTAGATCAAACTAAAAATGGCAGCATAGACACCGGCCTTGGCTTTTTTGATCACATGCTTGATCAAATTCGCACGCACGCAAACATTGGTTTAAACATTAAAGCCAAAGGCGATTTACACATAGACGAGCACCACCTTGTTGAAGACATTGGTATTGCCTTAGGTGTAGCACTTAAACAAGCCCTAGGTACTAAATCGCAAATTGCACGCTATGGTTTTGCGCTTCCTATGGACGAGTGTAAAGCTGAAGCACAAATTGATTTATCGGGCCGTGCATCATTTGTATTAAACGCTAACTTTAGCCGCGAAAAAGCAGGCGACTTAGACGTGCAAATGGTTGAGCACTTTTTCAAAAGCTTAAGTGATAACGCCGCCATTAGCCTTATTTTATCGGTAAGCGACGGTAACTGTCATCACCAAGTAGAAGGCTTATTTAAAGCATTTTCACGTGCACTTCGCATGGCAGTAGCACAAGACACGACCCAACAAACAGCCAGCTCTAAGGGATGTTTATGATTGCCATAATTAATACCGGTTGTGCCAATATAAATTCAGTACGCTTTGCGTTTGAACGCTTAGGCCAAACGCCAACAGTAATTACTTCACCAGAGCAATTAGCGGGTTTTGAGCGCGCTATATTACCAGGTGTAGGTCACGCGTCAGTTGCTATGAAACGCCTAGTAGATAACGGCTGGCAACAAGCTATAAATGAATACCAGCGCCCGCTTATGGGGATTTGCTTAGGTATGCAGTTACTGTGCGAAAGCACCGAAGAAGGTAACGTACAGTGCCTAGGTAAAATACCAGGGCAAGTAAAAGCACTTGATGTAGGCAACTTAACGTCGCCGCATATGGGTTGGAATAACTTAAGCGTTAATAAAGAGCATGCATTAACTAAAGGGCTAACGCTTGATGAGCAAGTGTATTTTGTTCACAGCTTTGCGCACACTGTAAATGACGCCACACTCGTGAGCGGCGAATACGGTCAAACCTTTTCAGCCATTGTTGCAAAAGACAATTACGCAGGCATGCAATTTCACCCAGAGCGCAGCGCAAAAGTTGGCGCACGTTTATTACAAAATTTTGTTGATTGGCAGTTGTAAGCTGCCCATTAACTAACAAAAAAGAGATTATTTGTGATTATTCCAGCATTAGACGTATTACAAAATCAAATTGTGCGCTTGTATCAAGGTAAGTACGACACAGCACAGTTTTACCCTTTCGAACTTGGCGCGCGTTTAAAAGAATACGCCGACAGCGGCGCAGGTAAACTGCACCTTGTTGATTTAGAAGGTGCACGCGATCCAAGTAAAAAACAGTGGAAACATATTCAAGCTGCAACCAAAGCACTTAACGTACCGTACCAAGTGGGCGGCGGTATTCGCTCAGAGCAAGATGTAAGTGATTGGCTAAAAGCCGGTGCAAACCAAGTTGTTATTGGTTCAATGGCAGTAGAAAAACGCGAACAAGTAAAAACCTGGATTGAACAATTTGGCGCAGAGCACTTTGTAATTGCCCTTGATGTAAATAAAACAGCCACGGGCTGGGCACCTGCTACACACGGTTGGTTAAGTGAATCTGAATTTGGTTTACTTGAGCTGGTAGATTTTTACGTGGGCTTAGGTGTTATTGACTTTTTATGCACGGACATCAGTAAAGATGGCACCATGACGGGTCCATCATTTGAGCTTTACGAAGATTTAACTCGCCATAACAGCGCAATCAAAGTGCAAGCCTCAGGGGGTGTAAGCTCACTTGACGACATTAAAAAACTTAAAGAGCTAGGTGTGGGCGGCGTTATTTTAGGTAAATCATTGCTTGATGGCGCATTTAGCGTTGAGGAGGCATTGGCATGTTATCAAAACGCATAATCCCATGTTTAGACGTCAAAGACGGTCAAGTAGTTAAAGGCGTTAAGTTTAAAGGCCATGAAATTGTTGGCGACATTTTGACAATGGCTAAAGCCTACAGCGAAGCTGGTGCCGATGAACTGGTTTTTTACGAAATCAGTGCAAGCGTTGAAAAACGCCTACTTGATGTAAACTGGGTAGAGAGTATTGCACGCAATATCGATATTCCATTTTGTGTAGCCGGCGGTATTAAGTCAGTGGCTGATGCAGCGCGTGTTTTAGAGCGCGGTGCTGACAAAATAAGCATTAACAGCCCTGCTATTGCACGCCCTGAACTTATTAAAGAATTACACGATGAGTTTGGTAAGCAATGTGTTGTTGTCGGTATTGATAGCTTTTTTGATGAAACGACTGGTGAATATTTAGTTTACCAATTAACTGGCGATCCTAATGCATCAAGCCGTACACGTTATAAAACACAAGAATGGGTTAAACGCGTACAAGACTTAGGCGCAGGCGAAATTGTATTAAACTGTATGAACCAAGATGGCGTTCGTAACGGTTACGACAACGAGCAGTTAAGTAAAATTCGCGAGCTATGTAACATTCCTTTAATCGCCTCTGGCGGTGCGGGATCAATGCAAGATTTTGTTGATGTATTTAAACAAAGCAAAGTAGATGGTGCATTAGCCGCCAGCGTTTTTCATAAAAATGTGATTAACATTGGCGAACTAAAACAATTTTTAACAGATAACCAAGTGGCAGCAAGATTATGCAAGTAACACAACAAAACCAAGCTCAAGTCGATTTCGCTAAAAGTGACATGATCCCTGCTATTATTCAAGATGCCCGCTCTGGTGTTATTTTAATGCAAGGCTTTATGAACAGCGAAGCACTAAACGTTACGCTTGAGAGTAATAAAGTGACGTTTTACTCGCGTTCAAAATCGCGTTTATGGACTAAAGGTGAGTCATCAGAAAACTACTTAAACGTAGTATCTGTGCATACCGATTGTGACTACGATTCAATTTTAGTACTTGCCAACCCAGAAGGTCCAACGTGCCACTTAGGCACACAAAGCTGTTTTGGTGATGAAGCAAAACCAAGTTTAAGCTTTTTAGCACAGTTAGAAGATGTGATTGTTGCGCGTAAAAATGACGACCCTGAAAAAAGCTACACAGCATCATTATTTGCAAAAGACTTAAGCCGTAGTTGTCAAAAAGTAGGTGAAGAAGGCGTAGAAGTTGCCCTTGCCGCTATGAAACACGATAACGATGAGCTAACAAACGAATCTGCTGATTTAATTTATCACCTTACAGTATTGCTACAACGCCAAGGCTTAGCCCTTGAAGATGTAGTTAAATGCTTGCAAGGTCGCCATAAATAGCACCTGCTAAAGCAAATTGAAAAAGGCTCATATCTTATGGGTCTTTTTATTTTTACAGTAAATCACGTGTGATATAGTGCGTGGCTAAATTAATCGGTTACTGTGAACTATGAAAAACTATATTACTCCTTCTATTGTCGCATTTATTTTAGTTATCGCGTTTATTTTAGCGGGCTGTACCAGTAAAACTAATCAGACTACAACTACAGCAACCACTACTACAACGAATCAGTCTGTAAAAACCACAGTAACACCCAATGAATGCAGCATCATAAATAACCTAATAAATGGTTATGAGTCTGGTTTTAATTCAATCAAAACAGATAAAGTAGATAACCAGTTCACTAATCAGTGGCGTACTAATACTCATATGATTGGAGCAACCTGTACAGTTACTTTAAATAAGTCAGAGCAAGCAAGCTACCAATGCCAAACACCTGTTAATACACAAACGAAAACCGTAAAGTCCCATCAAAAACTGGCTAAGCAATTACGCCAATGCTTAACCAAAACAGGTTGGTTTGAAAGCCAAAAAGAAACAGCAAGTTCAATTTACAGCACCTTTGTACTTGATACTATAACCCCAGTAATTACACTTGCTACTAATCAAGAAGGTAATGGGTTTTCTACTCGCTTTGAAATTGCTCCACCGTTAGGACTTTAATAATGCGCCAATTAAATCAAAACAAAAAACCATCTAAATTTAAAACCGATTGCCTAGGAATATGCGAAAGGCGCAGCGGTTACTGCACCGGGTGTGGGCGTACCAACGAAGAAATTTTTGATTGGATAATATTATCTGAAGATGAAAAAAAAGCGATTTTAGAAACACCACGAGCAGATGCTAACTCATAACAAATAAAGCCCCTAAATGTTAAAAGTAACAGTTAACTGATTAACTAAAAACTTTTTACTTGTTGTGGCTATTCATTTTAGTTGCGCTAATACAGCTTTCGACTACTTGCTCAAATGAGTTATTAATATCTATATTTATAACATTGGGCTCATCTTCTTTTGGTACTTCTAGCGCTTCAAATTGGCTTTTGAGTAAATCAACAGGCATAAAATGCCCTTTTCTGTCCTGCATACGGCTTTTAACCAGTTCAAAATCACCATAAAGATGTAAAAAGGTAATACCTATATTTCCGTCACATATTTGTTCTCGGTATTTCTTTTTTAATGCAGAGCAGACTATTACCGCAATTTCATTTTTCTTTTCAATGCTAAATGCAGCATCACGTATTCTTTCTAGCCAAGGCACACGATCAGCATCATTTAAAGGCTGCCCAGATGACATTTTTAATATATTAGCCTTGGGATGTAAGTCGTCTCCGTCGATAAATTTAGCGCCAATGCGCTTTGCTAATGCATCACCCACACTTGACTTTCCTGTGCTTGAAACCCCCATTACAATATAAACACGACCTACATTTGTGTTACTCATGTATTTACCCTCGCCTTAATTTAATAATTAATTATTTTCAATGTATATATTATATTGAGTTACGGGTAACATGTTACCCGTAACAAATGCGAAAGTGAAGTTAAACACACACTAAACATCATAATTCACACTGAATATAAGTAGGGAAAAATGTCAGATTTATCATTAATACTAACAGCGGCAGGCTCCATATTTTTATTGCTTTTCTTAGTAATGAAAGTACGACTACATGCTGTCGTCTCTTTGATCCTTGTTTCTATGATTGCAGGATTATTTTCAGGAATGAGCCCTGAAATAATTGCCGCTACAATTCAAAAGGGAATGGCTGGAACGCTAGGCTTTGTAGCGGTGGTGGTCGCTTTAGGCGCCATGTTTGGCAAAGTAATGGAAGAAACCGGTGCGCTGGATCGTATTGCCCACACACTTTTACACCGTTTTGGAGAAAAAAACGCTAATTGGGCGCTTACCTTTACGGGCTTTATTTGTGCCCTCCCCCTGTTTTTTGATGTGGCCGTTGTACTTTTAATCGGTATTGTTTTTGCAGTGGTAAGAAAAGGCGGTGGCAGCGTTGTTAAAATTGGTATTGGGCTACTTGCTGGAATAGCGTCTTGTCAGGCGTTTCTTATTCCTGCGCCAGGGCCGATTTTGGTTGCCTCTCAATTAGGCGCTGACTATGGTTATATGATTTTATTTGGCCTTATTGCTGCCATACCGGCAATGATTATAGGGGGTCCAATTTGGGGCTCTATTATTTCTAAATCTATTCATGTAGAACTCCCACAGCACGAACAAATCGACGATAACCAAAGAGTTGGTAAAGGCACACCTAGTTTTGGATTAGCATTAGGTTTGATTGCTTTGCCATTAATTATGATTAGTTTAAATACTATTGGTAGTCGCTTTGTTGAAAAAGACTCTGATTTATATAATTGGTTAGCCTTTATAGGTCATCCATTTACAGCAATTTTAGTTGCCTGCCTAATGGCATTTTATTTGCTCGGTGCAAGGCGCGGTGTCCCTAATGCTAGAATCATGGAAATTTGTGGTAGTGCCTTACAACCTGCAGGAATTATTATTCTTGTCACTGGTGCCGGTGGGGTATTTAAACAAGTATTAGTTGATTCAGGAGTAGGTACTGCACTGGGTAATTACTTAGCTGGCTCAGGCTTACCGATTGTAATACTCGCTTTTGTATTATCAGCCGCTGTGCGGGTTATTCAAGGCTCTGCGACAGTAGCTATGCTTACAGCGTGTGGCTTAATTATTCCAATGCTTCAGCCTTTAGGCCTTGATGGAGCGCAGCTTGCCGCTGTCACCATCGCTATTGGTGGGGGCTCTATTGTGCTCTCCCATGTAAACGACTCAGGATTTTGGTTAGCGAGTCGCTATCTCGGTTTGAGCGAAATGCAAACTCTTAAAACGTGGACAGTAATGGAAACCATTATTGGTACTGTTGGCGCACTTGTCGCTATGATTATTTCTCTGTTTTTGTAAATTTACAGTGCGTAGAGCTATCACACATATAAAAATTACCTGAGCCTTTTTGTTATTTAGGCTTAGGTAATTAAGCTCATGTAATTAGGCTCATATAATTAGAGTATTTAAACACTCTCACCTAGATGAACTATATAACCAGTATCAATTACTTGCTTATAATTCATGCTAGTGTCCAAATCGGAATTAATCCGGCTCAACAACTCTCTTCCCGCAACATTACCAATCTGATAACGAGGGGTGATCACACTTGCTAATTGAGGCACCATTGCTTGGCCAATATCATGACCATGAAAACCCACAATCCCCATTTGGCTAGGCACTAAAATATTGTTTCGCTGGCACTCAAAAATAGCCCCAATTGCTAAATCATCATTAGTACAAAACAAACAGTCAGTATTTGGGTAGTCAGTACGCGCTTTTTGTAAAAGTTCGGCGCCTAAACTATAAGATGAAGCTTGATCAGTCATCACACTTTTAGGCGTAAAGCCTTTAGCTAACATAGCATCTGAATAACCTTGAAATTTTAGGCGTGTTCGTACATCGAGCCTCGCACCTATATAAACAATATTGCGATAGCCTTTATTTAAAAGTGCTGTCGTCATATCAAAAGCTGCTTTAACGTTATCAAAACCAACCGCTTGCTGCATAGGAGAGTGATGAGTATCCATTATTTCAATCACAGGTACACCTGACATTTCAATCATTTTTAGCGTTCTGTCTGTGTGTGTGGTTTCTGATAAAATTAAACCATCAACGTGGTACGACAATAAATACTCAACCCGTCTTTCTTCAATTTCAGGATTGTAACCATAATGGGCCAACATTGTTTGATATCCTGCAGGCCCTGTCACATCTTCAATACCTCTTATAACTTGAGCAAACACGTGATTCGTTAACGATGGGACTAGTACACCAATAGAATAGCTTTTAGCATTAGAGAGTAAATCAGGGGCTTTATTTGCAATGTAACCTAGCGTATCAATAGCTGCACTAATTTTAGTGCGAGTAGACTCTGATACTTTTTCGGGGTTACGTAAATAACGACTAACCGTCATTTTGGTTACACCAACCGCATCGGCAATATCTTGAAGAGAAGAACGTTTGTTTTTTTTCATCACACACAATTAAATAAAATGTTACTTGTAACATACCAACTATTGTGAAAAATCACTACTTTTAGCCATTTTTATTTAGGTTATCGCTAAGCGATTACCCAAGAGATTTAAATAACCTAGATCTATTTTAATGAATAAAACTGTATTTGTACCAATAACATTAAACAGAGGCTCAGATACTCCGAGCCTCATCGTAATTGAAAACTTATAGCAATCTCAACAATTGCGAACCAGGTACACCGCTTTGTGGTAATAACGCGGGGGTAACTGCAAATACTTCTGGAATTTTACTTTTAATTTCATCCATCTTTTTACGGTTATTTTGTTTATCATAAACATAATATTTAAGGATATTTCCGTATACATTGTCTTTTTCATCAACCTGCTCTAGGGTTTTTAACGCTTTATCGTAATCAGCAAGGTAAATGTATGCCAGTGCTAAGTTATCAGCAGAGCCAACATGTAGCTTACCTTCAAGCTGTTTTGCTAAATCTTCAAGCTCTGCAACAGCAAGCTCATAACGCCCTAGCTGTATATAGGCCGTTGCTAGTGAATTTTTTAAAAAGTAAGGTGGGTTACTGCCCGGCTCGTACCATTTTTCGTAAGCACTCAGTATGTCTTCATATTGCTCAAGTTTAGAGTAAACGTGATTTAGCAGCCTAAAGCTTTGTAGCTTGATTTCAGCTTCTTCAAACCCCGTAAGTTTGTCTCTATTCAAGTGCCAATCTTGAATGCCTTGCGCAGCTTGGTTTAACAGTTCAGGTGTATCACTTTTTGCCCCAGCAGCACTTTTTAGAAGCTGTGCAAGTTGTTGTTTATATTCTTCACTTTTAACAGGAGCCTGAGACGTATTATTACTTGGCTGTTTATTATCTGAACTACCGTCTACAATTTGCGCTGCAGCTAAAGCACTAAAAGACATTGCCGCCGCAACCATAACCAAATATTTACTTTTCATTGTTTTTTCCTTGTTTAACATTTTGATCCTCTGAATATTAAAACTCTTAGAATGAGCAATATTCAAAAGTGGGGGGGTAAAAAAGTTAGGCGAGCTTTTAGCACTTTGCTCTTGTAGCAATAAACTGGCTAAATCCAATTGGTATTTACCTTTTAACTTTTGCATACACAACTCATCACAGCTAAGTTCGAGTTGCTCTTTTGCCAAACCAGTTAACTTTAGGCAAATAGGATTCCACCAAAAAACGCTTTCTATAAAACAAATAAGCCACGTCCAATAAATATCGCCTTGTTGTAAATGAGTTACCTCGTGTTGAATGACTGAGTCTAATTCTTTACGGTGTGTCATCGTCGACTCTAACCAAATAACAGGCTTTATTAACCCGGTAGCAAAAGCAGGTTCTGTATGGGTTGTTAGTCTAATTGGATACTGATTGTTGATGTGGTTAAGTTCAGGACTTGGCTTTGAGTTAATGTATAAATTTTTTATAAGCTTTACATATAAGCCCACGCGTAATAAAAACAATCCAAAACCAGCTAAAACTAAAACCATAAAAACATTACTAAGTGATGGCAATAAGTCCCATATACCCATATCGCTTTGTAATTCGTCCTTAGTTGCTACTTGTTCAGCATTCGGTATTAGTGCTTTAACATCGGGAATCAATTGCGCCACGTTAAATGTGTAACGATTTGCCCCTTCAAATAAGGGTAACTGGGAAAAGTACTGCCAAGGGACAAACCAACATGCCAAGACAATCATTAAAATGTAAAAGTTTAATCGTGCTGGGGCATTTTTTAGCCCTTTTACTGTAAGCAAAATACATAAGCTAATAAGTGTGCAAGTTAGTAAATAATCCGTCATTACCCTCTCCTTTAATCTAACTTTTTATTTTTTAAAAGCGTTTGTAAATATTCTATATCTTCATCATTTAGTTTTTCTTCTTTGATAAAGTGGGCAATTAAACTACGAGAATTACCTTTAAAAAATCGTTGCATAAAACTAGGCATAGCTTGCTCCGATAATGTGTCTTGAGTAACTATTGTTCTAAAAACAATAGCTCGCCCTTCATGTCCACAACGCTCAATCGCTCCTTTGTGTTCTAACCTATCTACAATAGTTTTAACTGTTGTATAGGCTACTTTTTTATCTTTTTGCTTATCAGCTAAAAGCACCTTATGTAGTTGACTCGCGGTACAGGGTTCTTCCTGCCAGAGCAGCTGCATAATATCCATTTCAAAATCACTAAGTTTCATTGTCGCTCCTATTACTACACTTGTAGTGGTACTGTTACAAATGTAGTAGTAAGTAATCTTAGTGTCAATACAAAATTGACATGTGAATAAAAAACAAACGGTATAAATATAAAAGTCTTGGGAAGGTTTTATAAAAAAGGTAGATAAAATAAAGAGGTATACTTATTAATAGATTTTAGAAAAACATAAAAAACGATAGTTTATTTCAACTAACGCTTTTTATGCTTTAAAGTTTTTTATGAAAGGTAGTGAGGTAACTATGCCTTATCGAGCGCTTGGCTTACATCGGCAATTATGTCAGCAATGTTCTCAATACCAACCGACAAACGAATTAAATCGCGACTTACACCCGCATTAGCAAGTTCTTCATCATTTAGTTGGCGGTGTGTAGTTGATGCAGGATGACACGCAAGCGACTTGGCATCGCCAATATTAACTAAGCGTAAAATCATGTTTAGCGCATCAATAAAACGAGTACCTGCTTCTAGGCCACCAGCAATACCAAAGCTTAAAATACCCGATGCTTTACCACTGGTAATTTTTTGACTCATTTCGTTATACGGGCTTGATTTAAGCCCTGCGTAATTAACCCAAAGCACTTTTGGATGATTTTCTAAATACTCAGCTAACTGCTGTGCATTTTCGCAGTGGCGATCCATTCTTAAGCCTAAGGTTTCAAGGCCGATTAAAATGTCAGATGCGTTTTTAGGGGCAAGCGCTGCGCCAGTATTTCTAAGTGGCACTACTCTGCAGCGACCAATAAATGCAGCTTCAGCAAAAGCTTCGGTATAAACTACATTGTGATACGACGGATCGGGCTCGTTCATCATTGCAAAACGTGTAGCATTCGCTTTCCAATCAAATTTTCCTGAGTCGACAATCATGCCGCCAATAGCAGTACCGTGCCCGTTTATATACTTTGTAAGTGAGTGAACCACTATATCAGCGCCCAGCTCAAATGGGCGGCATAAATACGGCGTAGCCACGGTATTATCAACAATAAGCGGCACACCTTTGCTATGTGCAATACGTGATAAACGTTCAATATCAACAATATTACCTGCAGGATTACCAATAGATTCACAAAAAACAGCGCGGGTGTTGTCGTCAATTGCATTCTCGAACGCGGTAAAGTCATCGGCTTTAATCATGCGTGCTTCAATACCTTGCCTAGGTAGTGTATGTGCAAATAAGTTATACGTGCCACCATATACTTGGCTGGTGCTTACAATATTAGTACCGACTTCACACAAACATTGAATAGCATACGTAATAGCAGCCATCCCAGAGGCAACAGCTAGCCCACCAATACCCCCTTCCATTGCTGCAATACGTTGTTCAAGTACGGCATTGGTTGGGTTCATTATGCGGGTGTAAATATTTCCAGGTACTTTTAAATCGAATAAATCAGCGCCATGCTGCGTGTTATCAAATGTATAAGAAGAAGTGTGATAAATAGGCACGGCTGCCGACTTGGTCGTTGCCTCAGATTCGTAACCGTGGTGCAGTGCTAATGACTCTAATTTCATAATTATTCCCTTCAATTAATTTACCACTAACCTAGCACTTCTTGGTTATAAAATGCACATGAAATATATTAAAGGGTGTTAAGGTGATTTGATTTAAGTTAAAGGCAGCTCGGAGCGATAACCGGACATTCAAATGAGTTGTCATTAACTTAATAAGAGTCAGGGACACTTTCCTCTTTTTTACATGTTTATATAAATAACAGAAGGCATAATATTTATAGCTGGCAATAACTTAAACTGTTTGCTATTAATGTAATTTCATTAAATAAAGACGTTTTCGCGCTAAATAGGGAAGTGCTCTCTGATAAAGCTGTTAAGTGCTTTACCTTGCATTCGGGAGAAATAAATTGGATTGGCGAATTTATCAAGAAGAAACTGCTAAAGTATTTCGAAGCCTAGGGTGTAAAGCTCTTGTCGAAGAAAAACTTGAAGGTGCTCGAGGAGAACATGACATTGATGTACTTGTAACCTTTAAAAAATTTGGAGTGCCGTCCAAGTGGGTTGTTGAATGTAAATACTGGGATTCAGCTGTTCCCAAAGAGAAAGTTTTAGCACTTCAAGCTATCGTTGATGATGTCGGAGCTGATAGAGGTATTCTTGTTTCAAAAACTGGCTTTCAATCAGGTGCTATCAAGCAAGCACTTAAGAGCAATATAACTTTAACTTCCTTAGATGATTTCGCCCAAAATGCTACAGATGACTTTTTGAAAATGCAAAGGGAATCTGCAGAGGTAAAGTTAATAAAAGCGTGCAGGATATACTCTAATCTTACAGAGCCATCTGAAGAATATAGTTTTGGTTTTTTGGAGTATGGTTTTGATGGTCAAAAGGCAGTGGTATTCAATTATTACCTAATCCAAGCACACAAAAGCTTACAAGACTTAAAGTTAGGCACTAAAAAATATAAAATTTTTGTTATTTCTGACTACTCTTCATTAAATATGAATTATTCACCTATAGAGGAAATCATTACAGATGAAGATATGTTAGTAAAATATATCCAGGAATTAGTCTACGAAGCCTTAAACTGGGCGAAAATCAAGCGTGTAATACCCAGCATTTAACAAGTTGCTAAAACGGAACTTTGCTCCTCACCCTTTTTAGTGGTTACGTTTCGTTTCGCTACAAGTATTAACCCACGATTTCTACCCGTTTAATGCAGTGTTAGCATGCCTTATACTCAAAGACTTTTGTCCCACTAAACTGATTATTTAAAATATGATAAAAAACAAAAATTGTGTCTATTGCGGTAAAGAAGTTAGAAAGTCTAAAAATAGCGATGATGGCCGCTCTGTTGAGCATTTAATTCCTCAAATAGCAGTAAGTAAAACGAGAACGAATGCCAAAGGTGATTTTCATGTTTGCAGGAAATGTAATTCAGAAAAAAGTAAAATTGATGAGCTTTTTGGTCTTTTATCAAGAATAAATGTACCCGGTAGTAGTGGTCGTGAAGCCATATCTAAATTAGCTAAAATGGTTGGTAAAAAAAATAAAACGGTCCTCTCTATGTTAGATAGTGCCACTAAGCACCCTGATGGGATGGAAGTAAAACTGCCATTTAAAGGCGAAGATATATATAAATATGGACTATTCCTTACAAAAGGAGAATATTTTAAAAAACATGGAAGCTTACTAAGTACGGATAATAAAATTGTTTTGGTTACCTGGGGTGGTCCACACTTAATTAAAGAGCTTTTATCTAGCTACAGAGCAAAGCACGGAACTAACCCCTTTGAAGATTTATCACAAAATAGTCATGTTGAAAATATCTTTGAGGAATGCTTTATTATAGTAGAAAAAAATGGCACTGAGTTTTCATTTATTTTTAATCAGTCGTATCTACTAATTACAAAAGTGGTTGATTACACGGAAGATAATAAAATTGAAAAACGCATTAACAAGCTTGCATTAATTGCAGGTTTCTCTAAAAGTGAAAAAAGTAAGTATTGTGTATAAATGACGGTATAAAGCAGGAAAATTTACTGTTGGTTGTTAGAGTTATTCTACAGCCTCATTACCAATGTCTGCTCGTGGCACTCTCCAGCCAGTCGACAACATAAAATATTGATAATAATTGGCAAGGTATTTTACTGTGTCGGATGGCGTGGCTTCGCCACTTATCCGACCTACGTCAAAATGTAGGTTGGTTAAGCAGAAGGCGCCACCCAACAGAGTATCGATTCACGCCTTGAAGGTTAGCTTTTGGCACTCAGCTAATAGTCGGTGTCGAGCGATAACCGGCAATTCAGAAGATTTGCCATCAGCTAAGTAATACTAAAAGGATACTTTCCCCTTTACTACATGACTAAATAACCCACCCCAAGCATAATATATATAGCTAGCAATAACTTATGCTTTTTGCTATTAATAGAAACTCATAAAATAAGGACGTTCTCACGCTAAAATAGGCAAAGTGTCCTCTGATATAACTGTTAACTGGCTCTTTAGTATTGAGCATATTTTTAGTAGGGAGTAATAATTTGTCAGCATTTTTGAGAATACATTTTCAAATATTACTTACTCATTTTGGTGTTGCTTTATTCTCTGGAAGCATGATTGGTTGGGCGGAAGGTTTAAATAAAGGGTTACTGTTCGGTGTACTTTATTTTATATTTATGTTCATCGTTCATTTTTATTTATTTTACAAGCACGGGCATAGGTACGGTAAAAACCCATCTAAATAAATTACAGTAATTTAAAGCCAGTTAACAAGGCAAATTAAAAAATGCGGACAAAAAATATTGATAATAATTAGCAAGGTATTTTACTGTGTCGGATGGCGTGGCTTCGCCACTTATCCGACCTACGTCAAAATGTAGGTTGGTTAAGCAGAAGGCGCCACCCAACAAAGTTTTAGATTCACGCCTTGAAGGTCAGCAGCTGGCACTTAGCAGTCATAAATATACGAATCAAACACCAACAAAAAAGGTAAGAAAATGAGGTCGTCTTTGCTAATTTCTATTTATATGACAGCAAGTGGTACTTTGCTTAAGCGTGCTGTGAGCGAGAATTAGTCATTGAGTGAGTAATTAATTAATGACTACTTCCCCCCTTTTTTATATGTTCAAATAACCCATCATATGCATAATATATATAGCTAGCAATAACTTATGCTTTTTGCTATTAATAGAAGTTCATAAAATAAGGACGTTTTCGCTTAAAAATAGAGAAAGAGTCCTCTGAAAAAGCAGTTATATTTAAAGGAGTGTTACATGGAGTATAAGTTTATTGCAGTTTCTCAAATCTGGGCTACAGGTGGTATGTTAAATAGAGCAAACGCTAAAGCAAACGAGTTGGCAAGAGATGGGTGGGTGTTATCAAAAATGGAAAAAGGCTTTAGTGGTTTTTTATTTGCAACTTTATATCTAGCCTTTGAGCGTAAAATTTAAATATAACAAGCGACTAAGGTTTCGATTATCCGATCATGGCACTTAGCAGTCATAAACGAATCAAACATCAACAAAAAAGGCGCTTCCTTTACGGTAAGCGCCCTTCTGTTATCTCACTAATTACTTATTTTACGATTGTCATTTCGTCCAACAAGTTTTGTGCATTATCTACTTTATCCATTACCCACAGCATGTAGCGCGAATCAACGTGGATTGAGCGATTAAGCTCAGGGTTGTAATCCCAATCACCAATAATACTTTCGTAAACACCGTCAAACAGTAAACCAACAAGCTCTGCTTTGCCGTTAAGTGTTGGCGAACCTGAGTTACCACCGGTAGTGTCTACATTTGATAAAAAGTTAACGGGTACTGTATTCATGCCACCCGTGTAATCACCGTAAAGCTTGGCTTTAATTTGCTCTTGTAACTTTTTAGGTGCATTAAATGGGTCAACATCGGTGTTTTTAGCAAGTAATCCTTCAAGCGAGGTAAACGGTGTTGCTACCAAGCCGTCTTGAGGTGAGTAGCCGCCTACGGTGCCATAGGTAACACGGAGTGTGCTGTTAGCATCGGCGTATACAGGTTTGTTTTTAGCTTTGTTAAACGCAATGATTGCGCTCATTAGCTCTGGGCGAGCTGCTTGTAATTTACCTGCAAGTGCTTTTGATTTATCTTCCTCTGCTTTCATTACTTTAAATATTGCTTTAGCGTACTGCACAAATGGGTCTTGGCTTTGATTTAGCTGGCTAAACGATTGCTCAAACAATGAATTGCGAACAGTGGCATTATCAAGTCTTGACTGTTCATACATGCTATCAAGTAACGCGCTTTGGGTTGCTTTATCAAACCCATTTTGTACTTTAAATACGTTATCAACGTCGCTAAAACGCTCTTCTTTTGGAAGTGCTGCATACAGCTCTAAAAAGTGCAGTAAAATAGCTTTATCTACTTTGCTATCATAACGGCGCGTCATGCGCTCAAGCCCTGCTTTAATGCGAGGTAAGTCACGTTCTTGATAACCAGATTCACGTTCGCTATTTGGCTGTTGTTTTTCATAAGCTAGGCGGTATAAACGTCGTGCTGTACTGATCATTTGTGAGCGATGTACATAACCTAACATGCGGTCGCGTTCACTGTGCTCTTGTGATTGCGCAATTAGCTCAGATAGCTCACCTAATACGCTTCCGTATTGTTCTTTACGCTCACCATCACTATTGATCCATTGTGTTAACTCTTGCTCAAACTGTTTTTTGCGCTCAAGCATAGTGCCTTTTTTGAAGCTTTCGATCATCGAACCATAGTTTTTAATATAGTTGTTATAACCTGCAATGGTGCTTTCGTATGCAATACGCGCTTTACTGCCGTCTTCTGAATTTTCTTCAATAAGCGACACGTATTTTGAGTTATGAACGCGTGCTTTAGGGTAGCTGTCGTTAAATACGTTATCTACCTCTGTTGCTATACGGTAGCGGTTAGTACGTCCTGGGTAGCCTGTAACCATTACAAAGTCGCCTTCTTGCACGCCTTTGGCACTTACTTTTAGGTAAGAGTCAGGTACGTAAGGTACGTTGTCTTCGCTGTACTCAGCTGGTTTCCCATCTTTGCCTACATAAGCGCGGTAAAAACCAAAGTCGCCTGTGTGGCGCGGCCACATCCAGTTATCTATATCGCCGCCGTATTTACCTACGCCCATTGCCGGTGCATAAGTTAAGCGTACGTCTTTAATTTCAAGTGACTTAATTAGGTAAAACTCTAAACCACCATGAAACGAATACACATTACAACGATAGCTTTCGTCGGCTTCACACTGGGCTACTAGCGCTTTTTCATTTTTTTCGAGTGCGTCGTAGCGTGCTTTTGCTGTTAACTCGTTAGTACCTTTAATTACTTCATCTGTTACGTTGGTAACCGTTTTTGTTACATATACGCGTGAGCCCGGCGCTGCAGGTAAATCTTCTGTAGGACTTTTAGCTAAAAAGCCATTTTCTAAAATATTGTTTTCAGGTGTTGAGTTGTATTGTACCGAGCCATAAACACAGTGATGGTTTGACACAACTAAACCTTTAGGCGATACAAACGATGCTGTACAGCCACCTAGGCTAATTACCGCATTCATTGGGAATTCGGTTAATTTAGAAATAGATTCAACATCAATTTCAAGCCCTTTGGCTTTTAAAATTGATTCTAACTCTGGAAGTTGGTGTGGTTGCCACATGCCTTCGTCGGCTATGGCACTACTTGAAAGTGATAAAGAAAATGTGGCTACTAATGTAGCTACAAGAGGTTTTAAACGCATTATAGAATCCTTTTTATTTGTTTCTATAACAGGTTACTCGCGATGGGACAATAAGGTCAATAGCCGTGCAATGAATTGTTACAATCGAGTGTTTAATCTTACTTTTTATCAAAATTCATCGAAAAATCAAGAAACTGTTTTGCTGGTATTGGTTTACTAAAATAGAAGCCTTGCATAAAATCACAACCTAATTCGTTCAATAAAGTATGCTGCTCTTTTGTTTCTACACCTTCGGCTACCACTGTCAGTCCTAAGCTGTGCGACATGGCAATAATTGCCTTTACGAGATTACAATCTTCATTGTTTAGTACAATACCGTCAATAAAACTTCTATCTATTTTAAGTACATTAAAAGGGTATTCTCTCAAATAACTTAATGATGAATAACCTGTACCAAAGTCATCCATTGATAAGTTAATGCCTAATGCAGTAATTTCAGTCAGTATATCAACAACATTAGTGTGGCAACTCATCAATACTCCCTCAGTTATTTCAAGCTCTAAACTTTCGGGGTTTACGTTTGCTTCACTCAATGAGTTTTGAATAAAACTGAGCAACCCTACGTCTCTAAATTGACGAGGAGATAAGTTAACAGCCATGGTGTATTTTTGTTGGCGTTTACAGGTACTTTGCCATGTGTTTAAAAAGTGTAATGCTTGACTAATTACAAACTTGCCAATAGGTACAATTAATCCTGTATTTTCGGCAATAGGTATAAACTCATCGGGTGTTACATTACCTAGCACAGGGTTATGCCAGCGTAATAACGCTTCTGCACCAATGATGTGTTTATTTTTTGCGTCAAATTGGGGCTGGTAGAATAACTCAAATTCATTACGCTCAAGGGCGCCACGCATCTGCTCTTCTATTACGAGTCGGCGCTGAATAATTACGTTCATCTTTTTAGTAAAAAATGAATAAGTATTACGACCATATGATTTTGCTTGATACATTGCAGTGTCAGCATTTCGTAATAAATCAGCAACGGTTGTACCATTTTCTGGGTATATGGCTACACCAATACTCGCTGTTAGTATGTGTTCCCGGCCCTCAATTTTAAAAGGGGCTCTAAAGTTATTGACCAGTTTTTCAGTAATTTTTAGCGCTGCATGGTGATCAGTTATACCTCGTAGTAATACGATAAACTCATCTCCACCTAGGCGCCCTACCGTGTCGTCTTTTCGCAGTGCCTCTTGCAGCCTTTGCGCTGATTCAATTAAAAGTTTGTCTCCTGTTTCATGGCCTAAAGAGTCATTTATTTTTTTAAAATCATCTAAATCCAAAAACAGTACTGCCGCTTTCTCGTTATTTCTTTGTGCTTCAATAAGTAATTGCGACAAACGATCAAGTGCTAAAAAACGATTTGGGAGTAAAGTTAGACTATCGTAATACGCTTGATGTCTAATTATTTCATCTGATTTATGCTGTTCTGTAATATCTCGAATAATAACCATTAACTGGTTATGTTCTGTTATTTTATTTATTCTTGCTTCAAAAAAAACGAGCCCATGGGGCAAAGCTAGTTCGTATTTAAAGCTCATCATCTGCTCTTTTTCTAATACAAGGCTGATATAAGTTTCAAATTTTTTGGCTACATCTTGAGGGAGTACATCACCCATTTTTTTACCAATAAATTGCTTTGGCTTGGTGTAGAGATCGGTCTCATTACTGGCATGATACTCAATAATAGTTCCATCATTTTCCATCAAGAAAAATAAGTCAGGAATTGCTCCAAAAATAGTTTTTAGCATATGCTCATTAAATGACGCATCTGCTTGTGCCTTTTTAACCTCAGATAAATCAATATCAATACAGTACATTTGTTTTGTATTATATTGATTTGTAAACATAACATGGCTGGAAAAAACCGATACATTGTTTCCATCTTTGTCTTGTAAGATAATTTCAGATGCTGGAATTTCTATATCTTTTTTTACCCAATCACTATGTGCGTTAATAACTAATTCACACATTGGCTCTGGAATTATAAGGTCTTCTATTTTTTGTCCTATGGCTTCTTCTTTGGTATATCCATAAAGTCGCTCACTGCCTTCATTCCAATAAATAACACGACGTTGATTGTCATAACCTTGAACAGAAATAACATTTACCGCATCAAATAACTGATGCAAATAGTCGTTAATTACAAATTGATGGGTTAAGTTTGAAGTCGGGTTATCTAATTTCATTTTGAGGCTATATCCATAAATAATTTTATTTAATAATAGAGAAATACTAAATAATAATTAAATTTAATTTTAATATTAAATTTCCATGTACATTATATACGCCATTATACAAAACAAAAAAAGAGCCGAAGCTCTTTTTTAATAATTGTTAACTATATTTAAACGCTATAAAAACTGAATTTATTTTTTTGTCACATCATTTGGATGTTCCACGCCAATCCATGCTTTGAATAGTGCTTTTTGCTCAGGCGTTGCCTCTTTATCAGCAACTACTTTTTTAGGCTTATCAAAATCTTCTGATAATACTAATGTTAAGCTTTCAAGAGCATCGCGACGAAGATAGTCAATGGTTACTTTATCGCCTTTTTTAAACGTTTCTAAGCTGGTTTTTAAATCTTTACCTACGTGATGTTTGTTTATAGCGACAATTTTATCATCGGTAGTTAAACCTGCTTTCCACGCACTGCCACCACGGCGAACGTAACTTAACGTAAGTAACTCGCCTGTGTTTTTAGCGGTAGCATCAATGCTTGCAAGCGCTTTTGCTTTTTCAGGACGTTCAAATTTCAAGCCTACTTTAGTAAGTAAGTCGTCAAAGTTAATACTTGCAGGCGACTCAACATTTTCTTGCCACCAGCTTGAGTAATCACGCCCTGTTAAATCTTTTAAGATATTAAGTACATCTACATCTGTAAAACCAGCTGGCATTTTATGATTGTTATAAAGTGCTTTGTGTACGTCGCGATAGCTTATTTTACCTTGGCTTTTTTCTAGCAAGTCGATATCTAAAACTAATGAAAGTAATGAACCCTCAGAATAAATATTAGTGCTGTAGTTACGTGCATGATCGCCACCTTGGTTAATCCATTTATCAAAGCTTGTTTCGCTTGCGCTTTGCACTTCACGGCCCGGTGTTTGTAAATGACGATTAATAGTTTTACTCATCACTTTAAAAAATTCATCTGTGGTTTCAATACCAGAGCGAACCATTAAATGATCTTCAAAATAACTTGTTGAACCCTCTGCAATCCAAAGCAGTTTAGAGTAATTCATATTAGTGTAATCGTACGGCACTAAACCTTGAGGGCGGTATGCTTTAACATTCCACGTATGAACAAACTCATGCGCAGCGGTGCTAATAAAGGCTAGGTAATCTTCGCGGCTACCAAATCTATCGCGTGGACGTTGAATAATTGTTGAGTTTAAATGCTCTGTTGCACCACCAGCACCCGACGTAGCATGTACCATAAATACATAACGTTCATATGGATAGCCATCCCAAATTACATTACCAGTAGCAACTAATTTTTTAAGATCAGTAAGCATTTGCTCTACATCGTAGTTACCGTCGCCCCATATAACTAAATCGTATTCACGGCCATCTACTTCAAATGTGTGTAGTTGGTTAATACCCGTTTCGATTGGTGAATCAACAAGCACGTCGTAATCTGCTGCTTTAAATGAATTTTTGCCTTTTAAATTATCCATACCCGATACAGAGCGCCACTTTTTAGGCACTTCTAAATTAACGGTTACTGGCTCTTGGCGGAATGATTCACTAAACATAAAAAAGCCTGATGCATCTATAAATGCATGGCTGTCGTCAATGTGGCGAGCGCGCTTACCAAGCTCATTTGCATACACCTGGTAGTCAATATTAACTTCGGTTGGCTCATTAAGGTGTACACGCCATGTACTGTGATCAATTTTTTCCCATTTTAACTCTTTGCCATCTTCATCTTTAGCTTTGAAGTAACGAATGCCATTGGCAAGGTTTAGCATTTCGTAGCGACCCGTTCGCCACGCAGGAAGTTTTATATCAAGATGTGCTTGCGCTGTTTTTGGAAACTCAACACTTACATCGCCTAAATGATGTTGTGGTTGTGAGATTTCTAAAGAATAATTTACGTCGGCAAATACAGGTGCTGAACATGCAGCTAAAATAGATAGGGCTAATAACTTTTTCATAGAGACTCTTAGTGGAAACTTAATTGCCTGCAAGACTAGCAAGCCCCTATTTAAAAGTGAATTAAATACGACAAATTGCCCCGTATACGAGTTTATACGTAGTAGCTTATTAAAATTTCTAAGTTTTTTACTAGATAACTACACATAATAAAAATTTGTTGTAAACTGAAGATAATAAAATTAATTTGATGGCGGTACGCTTAGGTGTCTGAAAGATCTAATCCAACAGATAAAAAACTCAAACAAGCAATTGATGCTCGTATGGCTATTGAGAGTGCACGCAAACATCAAGTGGATATTTTGTGCGACTTTGCAGCTAAACTTTCGCTAAGCTGTAAAGGGCTTGATATTGAGTTAGATAATCGCCTTGCTAAATTTAGAAGTGCACTCAATAAAGGTATGAGCTTTGAAGATCTCTCTCCTCTTGTTAGTGAAACTTTGATATTACTTAAGAATCAAGAATCGATTCAGCAAGCTCAGCAACGTGATTTATTCAACAGTGTACAAAATGCAGGTAAACAGTTACAAAAAACTAAAGGTTTACCTGACGATACTCGCAGAGCCCTGAGAAATTTACTCGATCAAGAGATTAATAACGTTCAGTCAACCCATGGGTACATTCCGCTACTTGATCAACTTATTCTTTTTTATCATGAAGCATTGCTAACTAAGCAAGACCCTCAAGCCGATAATCAGCGCCCTGTAAAACAAGCTCGTGCAAAAAAACTACTTGAGCTGGCTAACGAACTTATACTTGAAGAAGAAGCTACACTACAAATTAATAGTATAAAAAATAATATTACGGAAAGTGACACAATCGATGCATTACTCGATGTTGCGATTAACATAATTGAAGTTGTAGTAAAAAACATTAGCAAAGAGCGTAAATCTGCACAAAGCTTTTTAGTTTCATTAAATCAAACCCTCGAAGATCTACATAATTCTATTGTCTCTACTAGTAGACACTCAGAATCGATGAGTATTGAGTTTGATTCGTTGAATAAAAGTATTGAACTAAAAATTAAAAACCTCAACGAACAAACACAAAAAGCAACGTCAATTTCATCTTTAAAAGAACTCGTAGATAACGAATTAAAATCACTAAGCGAAGATTTTCTAGCAAAAGAAAAGTTAGAACGAAAAGACAGAGAAATGCTTAGCACTAGCTTTAGTGAAATAAACAAACGAATTGTTACTTTAGAAGATAAGTTAACAACGTATAAAAAACGCTTAAACGAACAGCGCTTTAAAAGTTTACTTGATGGGCTTACAAAACTGCCTAACCGAGCTGCATTTGATGAACGTTACAATCACGAAATGCATTTGTTTAATGTGCAGCCATCAGATGTTACGCTTGCGGTTATTGATGTTGACCACTTTAAATCTATCAATGATAGATTTGGCCATACCGCAGGTGACATTACCTTACAGGTTATATCAAAAGCGTTGCAAAAATCGGTAAGAAAGTCCGATTTTATAGCGCGTTACGGCGGTGAAGAATTTGTGCTGTTAATGCCAGGTGTGTCGCTTGAAAACGCAACATTACCTCTGGATAAAGTAAGAAAGGTAATTAAAAATATACCTTTTAAATTTAGAGAAAAACAAATTGAGATCACAATCTCGGTAGGTGCAACTCAGTTCAAAAAAGGCGATACTCTGTTAAAGGCATTTGATCGAGCAGATGATGCTCTTTACGAGGCCAAAAATTCAGGACGAGATAGACTTTGTACCAGTAAATAATGTCATAGCCATTATAGATTTTATGACAAGTAGTTTTTTACGATTTAGCAGTAAGGAGAACGTCTATGTTAATACAGTTAAACCCAACTGGGGTTTTAGATTTACTGTCGCAATTAGAAGTTGATTTATTAGAGCAATCTTCTGCTAGTGAGCGTTATAAGTTATTTAGAAACTGCGTACTAGCAGTGCTTAATGTAGGTAGCCATACCGACGAAAGTAGCGATA
Organism: Pseudoalteromonas sp. APC 3358; assembly: GCF_030408075.1. Taxonomy (NCBI): domain Bacteria; kingdom Pseudomonadati; phylum Pseudomonadota; class Gammaproteobacteria; order Alteromonadales; family Pseudoalteromonadaceae; genus Pseudoalteromonas; species Pseudoalteromonas sp. APC 3358. Next base: position 293,082 of record NZ_JASDCE010000001.1, on the reverse strand, counting down.
TATACGACAAATACAAAGATTTTGATATTCGTTTAGTAAGCCGCGAACGAGGTATTAAAATTGAGCTTGAAAACCCACCCGAAACCGCATTTGTTGATGGCGAAATAATTACCGGAATTCACGAGCATATATTTTCTGTTATTCGCGATATTTTGTTTATTTGTCAAAAATACGAAAAAGATTTAAAAGAGCAAAAAGCCATTACTCATATGGTATTCGATATGCTCAGAAATGCAGGTGCTTTGCGTGTTAATAGCGAGCCAAGTATGGTTGTTTGCTGGGGCGGACACTCTATAAACGAAGTTGAATATAAATACACAAAACAAGTAGGTTACGAGCTTGGCTTACGTGGATTAAATATTTGTACTGGTTGTGGCCCTGGTGCCATGAAAGGCCCAATGAAAGGTGCCACTATTGGCCATGCAAAACAGCGCAATACCAATAACCGTTACTTAGGCCTAACAGAGCCAAGCATTATTGCTGCAGAGCCACCAAACCCTATTGTTAACGAATTAGTTATTTTACCTGACATTGAAAAGCGCCTTGAAGCTTTTATAAGAACAGCTCACGCTATTATCATTTTTCCTGGTGGCGCAGGTACTGCTGAAGAATTGCTATATTTATTAGGCATATTACTTCATCCAGATAACACCAAACAATGTTTGCCTGTTATTTTAACTGGCCCTAAAGAAAGTGAAGCGTACTTTAAAGAGCTGTGTGAATTTGTTGAAATGACGCTTGGTAAAGAAGCATTAGATAAGTTTGAAGTTATTATTGATAATCCTGAGTTAGTTGGACAAAAGCTAAGATCGGCTATGGCCAATGTTCGTGATTACCGTAAAAGTGAAGGCGATGCCTACTACTTTAATTGGACGTTAAAAATCGATAACGATTTTCAACAACCTTTTGCACCAACACACGAAAATATGGCAAGTCTTGATTTACATCTTGATCAACCAAAGCAGTTATTAGCGGCTAATTTACGCAGAGCTTTTTCAGGTATTGTAGCTGGAAATGTAAAAGACGAAGGCGTTAAAGCCATTAAGCAAAACGGTCCATACATTTTAAGTGGCGAGCCTGCCCTTATGGAAAATATGGATACGTTATTACAAGCATTTGTTGATCAAGGCCGTATGAAACTCCCTGGCAGCAAATACATTCCGTGTTACAAAATAAAAGCATGAGTTTTATAGTTTGAAACCCCATTTACTTCTTATTGATGCGCTTAATTTAATTAGGCGCATTTACGCCGTTGACGCTAATCAAAAACATCACAGTGATGAACAAATGATACAAACGTGCTGTGCACGTGTAGCTCATGCGTGTAAAAAGCTTTTAGATACAAGTAATGCAACCCATGCGATTGCGGTATTTGATGGTGACAAAAGCTGGCGTTATCATTTTTATAAAGACTACAAACACTCCCGCGCCCCAATGCCTCAAGTGCTAAAAGATGCCTTAGAGCACTTTAAAACCGCAATAGAAGAAACCGGTATTGTTGTATTTGAGCCTATTAACGATGAAGCCGATGACATTATTGCAACGCTTGCGTTTAAGGCATCAAATAATCAAATAGCTAATACTGTTGTCTCTACTGATAAAGGTTTTTTACCCTATTTAGGCCCCTACATTACAGTTTATGATTACTTTAAAAAACTCTATTTAGATGAGACAAGTATAAAAGAGCGTTTTGGTGTTGAGCAAAATAAGCTCGTTGATTTTTGGGCATTAGCGGGCGATAAAACAAATGATATTCCGGGAGTAAAAGGAATAGGTACTAAGTCTGCGCAGCAAATAGTTAATAACTATAATTCAATTGAGCATGCGGCCGAAGATGAGTCTCTAAGCCCGAGTATTAAAGCAAAGTTAGCCGCTAATATGGATATGTACGTAATCTCAAAGCACTTGGTTAGTTTACGCACCGATATAAATTTAGGCTTTAGTTTAAAGCAGTTAAGACTTAATTAGTCGCAAGTTAATAGCCTCTAAACATTACAAAACGTATACTATTATTAGTTACCGGAGTCAGAGTAAACCATATTGAAAAAATTTATCCGATATTTAATCTTAGGTTTAGGGCTATATGCACTGATAGCAGCGTTGGTGATCACCTTTTATAAAGACGATCCTCAGGCTATGATCTGGCAAGACCGAGAAGCTTTTAATAAACGTTATATCGAAAAACTATCACTTGAGCAGCCAACAACACTAAATACTGTGCTTGATTATTTAGGCAGCCCCGACCTTACTTATGCCAAACGAGATGGTGAACAGGTATTTCAGATAGTTTTTTACCGTACACAGCATAAAACATCTGACGGTATAACCACTATGGATGAATGTACTGGGTTATTATTTAAAAATGGGCAGCTATTTTTATGGGGTCCTAGTGCATATAATAAATATCAAGAACAAAATTAGGTGAAGGTTTAATGGATGAAGCTGTTTCAACTACTTTAGAGCAGCTGCTTAATAATACGCAGCTGTTTTTAAGCTATTATAACAATAAACAAAAATGGACAGCCTTATACCCCATGGCAAGTAAGCTAGCTGAGCAATATAGAGTGCTCTATAGCGAACAGCCATTCGCATTACAAGCTCGTTTAACACTTTATAATCCTAATTATTCTTATGCCACCAACTTAGTTGTTAGTCAGAGTGTAATAACCGCTGCACTTTGTAAATCTCAACATTATAATAATGCCCTAAGCGAGCTATACATAGCGGCTTCACTCATTGAGCATTTATGTGTTGGAGCGCAATTAAACAAGCTCTGTGAGCAAACACCTTTTCAAGACTCTGATAAAAACATATGGAAAATGCGTCATCAGTTAGCTGCTAAAGTAATGTTATCCAGTGGCGATTCTGCCAAACCCGTTACGCAATTATTAGCTAAGTTAAGTAAATATAAACAAGCATTGGTAAGTGCTCCTAAAATAATGCTTTACGATGGGGGCATAACACTAATTGCTTTAGCAAATATTATTAGTATGAACATTACTAGTAATACGGCTAATAAACACATGAGTTTATTTAAAGCACTTACTGACTTGTATATTCGCACACCAAATTTGTTTGCACTGCAGCTAATCAAATCACTTATAGCTCATTTGGGGCCACTGTTACCGGGAAGCCGCGTTTTTTATGCAGAGCAAACCATGATTTATTTAGCGACTGATGCGCAGCAAAAACATATTTTAATTAGTACCGCTAATCCAAATAAATTGGCTTGGTTTAGCGTTAAAGCAACCCTTAACGACAACCCAAAACAATGGCATTGCGCTGATAAAACCATTAGCTTCAAAGTGTTTAACAGTGAACATGTTAAGTCAAAAAGTGTGGTTGGCGTTGATAAAGCACAGTCTTTACTTGAACTAATAAGTAATATTAAGTCACAGCACGAATATAGCTATAAAGGGCTAAACCAGCTAATGGCGGCTCACCCTCAGGTAGTTGCTAATTTATGTGAGGCAGTAAAACCTTATAATAAGGAGCATCAGGCCGCTAAAGACTTAAAGCATAGTTTATCGATGGTCGGTTATTATAATGCGCCCGCGATAATTCAAAGAGTTGTTTTTGAACAATTAGTTAATGTTACCCCACACCCTCTACAAGCCTACGTTACTAACAGATTAAATGGTTTAGTGAAAATAATGGCCTTATTAGTCAGTAAAAATAAACACGACCAGTTTGAACACATTACATTACCTTTATATGCTTATGCTCATTTTTTATTAACGCAATGCAGTACACAGCTTTCTCGTAAAACGCTGATTGACGACACACCAAATAAAACATTGAGTGCCCCTATTTGCTCATTTTTTGGAGTAGATTCAATTAATAACGAGCAACTAACGCAACAGCTTACTCATTTATTAAGTGACAACCCATGGACAACGGCACTTTTAGAAGCAGAGCAAACACCTAAAAAACACTTAACTGATTCTCATAAACTCTGGATCACACTTAAAATTGTTGCTCAGAGTGTTTTTAAACCAGAACTCGCGCTAACAGCGTGGCAACTGCAAACATTAAACGAACAACTGAAAATACTAAATTGGCAAAACCCAACTGATTTTAATCAAAAATTAGAATCTCTCGCGTTATTTAATAGTATTTAATTTATGGGGCCCTATTTAACGTCTTTATACCCATTATAACTTTGGTGTATACCCAGTATTTCTTGTATAAACTAGCAAAATGGGTGATAAGTTGATATAAATGCGCCCTTAAATTTTCAAGCACGTTCACATAAATGATCTAACAAGCGATTACCCTCTCAGGGTAATAATTTATGTGCAAATCAAACTCTTTAAAGGAAAAGTCAATGGCCAAACAAACCATCACAGTGATCAAAGGCGACGGCATCGGTCCGAGCATTATCGACTCAGCACTTGAAATATTAAAAGCCGCAGGTTGCGACTTTGATTATGAATTTGTTGATGCTGGCCTAGCTGCACTTGAAAAAACAGGTGAGTTACTTCCACAAGACACGGTTGATACAATAGCTAGAAACAAAATCACTCTTAAAGGCCCATTAACAACGCCTGTAGGTGAAGGTTTTACGTCTATTAACGTTACACTTCGTAAGCAATTTGGTTTATACGCTAACGTACGCCCTGTTAAATCATTTGTTGGCACTAAAGCACGTTACGACGATATTGATATCATTACTATTCGTGAAAATACGCAAGGTATGTACTCAGGTGCAGGCCAAATAGTAAGTGAAGATGGTAATGAAGCAGAAGCAAAATCGATAATTACGCGTGAAGGCGCAGAAAAAATCGTAACTTTTGCATATGAGCTAGCGGTACGTGAAGGTCGTAAAAAAGTAACTGCTGTTCATAAAGCTAACATTTTAAAATCAACATCTGGTTTGTTTTTAAAAGTAGCACGTGAAGTAGCTGAGCGTTACCCACAAATTGAATCAAATGAAATGATTGTTGATGCAACGTGTATGAAACTGGTAATGACACCTGAAGAGTTTGACGTAATTGTTACGACTAACTTATTTGGTGATATTTTATCTGACCTTTGTGCTGGTTTAGTTGGCGGTTTAGGTATGGCTCCAGGTGCTAACATTGGTGAAGACGCTGCAATTTTTGAAGCTGTACACGGTAGTGCACCAGATATTGCTGGCAAAAACCTAGCTAACCCAACATCTGTAATTTTAGCGTCTATCCAAATGCTTGAGCATTTAGATATGGGCGATACAGCAGAGCGTATTCGTAGTGCTGTTGCTGATGTAATTAAATCAGGCGACCGTACAACTCGCGATTTAGGCGGCAGCCACGGTACAACTGATTTCACTCAATCAGTAATTGACCGTTTATAATTAATATTTGTTATTAATTTAAATAGCCCGCTAATTTAGCGGGCTTTTTTTTATTTGTTAATTAAGCTTATACCAACCTGGTGTATTTATGCAGGTTAGTATTAAACCTAAATAAACTTAACAGTAGTAATCCTAATAAACCTGCCAATGATCCGCCACTTGAACCCGAACTACTTTGTTGCTTTTGCACTGTAAGAGATAACTCTTTAGTAAAAGTATCATTTGTTTGAGTATCAGTAACATTCAACGTTACACTAAATGCCCTGTCAGTTTGATAAGTATGCCTTGGGTTTTGTAAGTTTGATACCGCACTGCCATCACCAAAATCCCAACTGTAAGTATAACTATTAAAGCCGCCGGTTACTTGCGCATTAAATTGAGCGCTTAAATCATTTACTGTAACGTTTGCGTCTATGCTAAGCGGAACAGTTGCAGTTACATCAACTGCTTTAGTTTGCTCCGTGCCTTCGTTATCTGTCACTGTAAGCGTTACTTGGTAATCACCAGAGTATAAATAATTATAAGTGAGCGATTGCGTCGTTAAAGTACTTCCATCCCCTAGCTGCCAATTATAAGTATACGGTGCAACTCCACCTGTAAACGAAGCTTGAGCTGTTAATATTCCTTGGTTTATTTCATATTCAATTTCATTTACAGATAATGGCTCAACTAATATAACTTGAGCTACAGCTACTTGCTGTGAAGTATCATTACTTGCCATAAACTCAACGCTATAGGTGCCATAGTCTTGGTATTCATGAGTAGGCGTTAACTCTGTGCTTGAGCTACCATCGTCAAAACTCCACGTAAATTTGTCCGCAGGCGTGAGTGCAAAACCTTCTACATTAAAATTAACGATTAAACCTGTTTTGGTAAAATTAATACCTTTAGTAACATCGTAATTAAGCTCTACTTCTATATCTTCACTATCAGCTGACTGGCTTATAATATTAAACCCAAAGCCAACCTGTGGGAGGGCAACGCCCGATGACTGTTGCGCTGAAAAGCTATAGTCGGTTTTATCAGTAAACTCTGTAATAGCTGATAAATCATCATCACCTAATCCAGCTCGCTGTGGATATAAACTAAAAGCAGCATCACGAATTTGAATTGCTGAAGCAGCCGGAGTTTGCGTACTGCCTTTATTTATCGAGCGCTGATCAGCATCTACCACTAATGCAAAACCACTACCTGGATGCTCTGTCGTGTTGTTATCGGCTTGAGATTCATTGCTATACCACAATAATAATCCCGGTGAGTACTGCTCTGCTTGCAAACTACTATCAACACCTGTGTATGAACGCAATTGTAAATAGTAATGTGATGGCGATGCATATGTGTAACTACCTATTTTTTCAAAGCCATTAAACTCGGTGTTAATTTGATCTTGTGCATTATTTTGCCAAATTAAGGTATCACTTTGCTCAATACGCATATCATCCACAACAAAACCATAATAATGTGTGTTCGCATCTGTTATGTATTCAATTTTTAGATCAATCATTTGCCCAGCATAGGCAGATAAATCAAACTTATGAGTTAAATAGCCGTTAGGCTGCTTAGCATCACTATTAAAAAATGAATCACCTGATATATACGGACCAATGTCACCATAGTATGGGTTAATTGCTTGCGTATAATTACTAGCAATAGGCTCCCCATTTACTTTTACCTGTACTAAATCATAGTCGCGCTCAATACTGTAATAAGCAATAAAGCTTAAAGTAAGTGCCTCAGTTGTGTTTGGTAGCGTTACTGTATTAACTAAGCTGTTACTAACATTGTCGCCCGTATTTGAATAGTATTGAAAATCGCCTTCTACTGGCATTTTAAATTTTTCGAGTCGAGATGGCAGTGTTATTTTTATTTGGCTTTGTAGTTGTGAAGTACTCGCAGTATTAATTAATGTTTGCTGTGCGTTAGCATCTATCTCATCCATATCAAGCGTGAGCTGATTAGCCCAATTACCCTGGTATCGATTTTGTAAATATTCAAGCGCATAAGGGCTAAACATAACAGGCTCTGAGCCTCGTGGAGAACCTGCCCAACTTCCTGTCGACATAACTGACCAAGACGCGACAGGCTCACCTACCGTGTTAGATTGTAAGTCGTATTCATCTAATAATCCCAAGTCATGCCCAAACTCATGCACCACCACGCCAATCCCAGCATCAATTGGATTAATTGTGTAACCAAAGAGTTTAATACTGCTGCCTGCAATCTCGCTCGGCCCGCTATTTTCATCAAATACATAATAGCGGTGCGACCAAATAGCATCGGTGCTTAGGTAACCACCACCCGCTTCCTCGCCAATACTTGAATGAAAAATCATTACATGGTCAATAATGCCATTGGGTTCGTTAATAATTCCATCGCCATCTACATCATCTAAATCAGTTAAATCATAGTCCGCTAAATTAATATTAAACTTTGCAACCGCCTTCTCCACAGCCTCTTTGACTAAAGCGGGCGCATTTTTATCACGCGTACTGCCTTGGCGTTCACCATATATTTTTGCATTACTATCAGCGGTTACCCAGCCATATACCTGCCCGTTAAAGTTTAAGCTATTACCAGACGCTGTTTTATAATAATCTGCAGCCGTTGATAAGCTTTGTCCATCAGGGCCCGCATAACCTTGAGTATTAAAAAGCATTTGCTGATAGTGTTCAGTTGAATAATCAGCGTAAAACATATCTGTGTCTTGCTCTACAAGTCGATCATCGTCATGTTTGAGGTCAGGAAAATCAATTAAGATAGCTAACACTTTTACATCATTAACGCTTTGATCAGGCACTAGCGACGTTGAAAAAGCGGCTTGTTGTTTATTTGTGTTTGAAAAATCCGTAGAGGAGGATTTAAATTGCCTAAAGCCATTTTTAATTGAGTGATTGGCAACTTCTTTGTTACTCATATATGACTTAAATGAACTATCTAACTCACTAGAGGATATTTGGTCTCTTTTTTTAAGCCAATATAAAATACGTTCTTCGTTAGTTATACCAACATCATGCGGGCTTAAATTATTAGCCGCTACTATAGGGCTTAATAGCGTAGTTAAAAGCGCAATTAACGTCACTTTTTTCACTGTGTATTCCTCAAACATAATTATGTAGTAATCATACCTAATAATAGAAATTTAAACATGTGATAAAAACATATAGTTAACATGTGCAATAAAAGTTAATGGTCTTTCACACTCTTTTATAACTAAAATCAAACACACAACCTAAAACGCATAATTTCTGCTAGTTAACTCAGTTAAATACAGCATTTCTGCAGATTTAAATTAAAAAAAGCTACAAAACGAATTTAAAATGCAAAAAACTACTTTCAAGGTTGACATAAGGGTTCAAAACCCTTAAAAATAAACCTATACAGAATTTTTAATTTAAAAGCAGTGTTTTGCTAAGTAGAGTAAAAACTATGAACACACAAATTAACCTTTTAGTCGTACTCGTACTGGTCTTAGTTATAAGCCCAGCGGGGATGTATTAAAAGGTGATACTGCTTTTTAAAAACCCTCGCACTACGCGGGGGTTTTTTTATGCATAAAAAAAGCGCACAGAGGAATGAGGATGAGCAAACAAGAATATAATGGCTCTGAACTAGTAGTTCAGGCATTAAAAGAGTTAAAGGTAAAATACATATTTGGCTACCCCGGTGGTTCGGTTTTAGACTTATATGATGCACTTTTTCAGCAAGATGATATTGAGCATATATTAGTACGTCATGAACAAGCTGCCACACATATGGCTGATGGTTATGCTCGTGCTACTGGAGACGTTGGTGTTGTACTTGCAACCTCAGGCCCTGGCGCTACAAACTGTATAACGGGTATTGCAACAGCCTACATGGATTCAATTCCTATGGTTGTATTGTCAGGCCAAGTGCCTACAAGTTTAATTGGTGACGATGCATTCCAAGAAACTGATATTGTTGGCTGTTCTCGCCCTATAGTTAAACACAGCTTTAACTGTAGAAGTGCTAAAGAAATCCCAACAATCTTAGCTAAAGCCTTTTATATAGCCAGTACAGGTCGTCCTGGACCTGTTGTAGTTGAGCTTCCTAAAGATATGCTTAACCCTGCTATAAAGTTTGAATACGAATTTCCTAAAACAACAGAGCTAAGAACATACAGCCCTAATACTAAAGGGCATTCAAAACAAATTCGTAAAGCGGTAACAACTATTCTAGAGGCCAAAAAACTGGTTATCTATTCTGGCGGTGGTATTGTTATTTCAAATACGTCAGAGCAATTAACGCATTTAGTTGAATCGTTGAATGCACCCATTACCAATACACTAATGGGCCTTGGCGGTATATCAGGTGTACATCCAAACTTTGTAGGTATGCTAGGCATGCACGGTACGCTTGAGGCCAACAAAGCAATGGCAAACGCCGATGTGATTTTAGCGCTTGGTGCTCGTTTTGATGACAGGGTAACTAATAACGTTAAAAAGTTTTGTCCAAATGCCACAATTGTACATGTAGATGTAGATCCAACTTCAATTTCAAAAACAATCAAAGCGCATATACCAGTTGTAGGTTGTTTAGCAACCGTACTTGAACAACTACAAACGGGTATTGATAAAAGCCCAATTAAAATAGATCGCAGCGCGCAAGAAGATTGGTGGCGCCAAATTATCAGCTGGCGTGAACAAAAATGTTTAAGCTACAACACAGATGGCGACAAAATTAAGCCACAAGCCGTAATTGAAGCTGTTTATAAAGCCACTAATGGCGATGCTTACGTAAGTTCTGACGTTGGTCAGCACCAAATGTTTGCAGCGCAATATTACCCATTTAAGCATCCTCGTCAGTGGATAAATTCAGGCGGCCTAGGCACTATGGGCTTTGGCTTACCTGCTGCTATGGGCGTAAAATTAGCCTTTCCTGATAAAGAATCTGTATGTATTACGGGTGATGGCTCTATTCAAATGAATATTCAAGAGCTATCTACCTGCTTGCAGTACAACCTAGCTGTAAAAGTTGTATCACTTAATAACCGCTCTTTAGGTATGGTACGCCAATGGCAAGATATGGTTTACGGCGGTCGTCATTCATCATCTTACATGGACTCACTGCCTGATTTTGTTAAGTTAGTTGAAAGCTACGGGCATGTAGGCATACAAGTAAACACACTTGATGAGTTACAACCTGCTATCGATAAAGCTATGAGCATAAACGATCGTTTAGTCTTTTTAGATATTCTTGTAGACGAGAAAGAACATGTATACCCAATGCAAATCAAGTTAGGTGGCATTGATGAGATGTGGTTACGTAAAGGAGTAAAAGCATAATGCGTCGTATTTTATCTATTCTATTGGAAAACGAACCAGGTGCACTGTCACGTATTGTTGGGCTTTTTTCACAACGTGCATACAACATTGACAGCCTAACTGTTGGCACAACTGATGATCAGTCGTTATCACGTATTACCATTACCACCATGGGTGATGACAGAGTGGTTGAGCAGATCACAAAGCAAGTTAACAAATTAGTCGACGTGCTTAAAATTATCGATTTAACAGAAATGAGTCACATTGAGCGAGAGTTATTGCTTGTTAAGGTATTTGCTCAAGACGAGACGACACGTGCAGCGGTTACCCGCGTAGTTGATGTGTTTCAGGGTGTTATTTTAGATATGGGCCGACAAAGCTATAGCCTGCAACTAGTGAGTAGTACAGACAAAATAGAATCGTTTTTAGACACACTTCGTCATGAAACCGATATTATTGAAGTTGTACGTTCTGGTGCTGTTGGCATTGGCCGAGGCGATAAAGCCTTAAAAGCATAAATTTATAATATAAAGGCATCAGTTGATGTCTTTATTAAACATAAAAAAAAAGAGCTAAATAGCTCTTTTTTTATTTAATTCGTTAAACCTATTAAGGGTTTACTTGGTCTTTAAGACCTTTACCTGCTTTAAAGCTTGGGATAGTTGCCGCTGCGATTTGGATCTCAGCACCCGTTTGTGGGTTACGGCCAGTGCGAGCTGCACGTTCTTTTACTGAGAAAGTACCAAAACCAACTAATGCTACTGAATCACCTTCTTTTAAAGAAGAAGTTACAGCACCTGTAAACGCGTCAAGAGCACGAGTAGCAGCGGCTTTAGAGATTTCTGCATCAGTAGCAATTTTTTCAACTAATTGAGCTTTATTCATTGTTAGATTCCTATTCGTTATTATTTTGCCTTCGCAAAACCTATCTTTATGCATTTTTAAAGAGTTAGCAACAGCAAATTGCATTTTTTGCTTAAATTCTTAAAAAATGAGTAAAATTTAAATAATTCTCGGTAGAATACAGCGTGTTGGGTTAACAAAGACTTAATTTGAGTACAATTTTGGCGCAAGTTAAGCAACTGGGTAAATAAGCTATATTTTTTCGATAACTAAGGTCACTTCCCCGACCTCGACTCCAAACTTAACAATAGATGTGCGGTTTATCAAGCGCGATTGTGTAACCAGGTACATCCAATCGTCAAAATTCACTTCTAAAGTACTGCCATCGTATGGAAGCTCTACATCATAATTCCAATGAAATACGCTGCCGTCACTTTTGCCTTTTGCTGTACCTATAACATCAGCTGCTGTCCCCGTTAAACTATTGTCTTCATTTAACGTTATTTTCCAGATTCGCTTTTGGGTTTCGCCATCATCATAAATAAAGTCTTCTTCAATAACGCCCTGGTTACCGTCCCAAGTCGCATTCATATCTACGATAAGCTTTCGGGTCAATTCGCCTTTAAAGTCTTGTACAACACCATAGGCTTTCAAATTTCCGCTAAAAAACGTTTTAAAGTCGAAATTTGGCGATGTATTTTTATAATGTTCAACATTTGGTGCCGAACAGCTAATTAAAAGTAGAGCCGAGAGGCTCATAACAGCTGCTTTTAACGTGTTTAATATGTTCATATTAATTCCCTAATAATTGCTTTCGTAATTTTGGCTCAGAGGTTTTTTTATCAAGCCAAATAGCTAAAAAATCATTCGAAAATTGAGGTTCATCAATTTCACCCATTTTTTCATCATTATGATAAAAAGTGCTCATACCTTGCTCATTTGTCACTAATGTTAGTGAGTCACCCTTTTTTATATCAGGCCAAATAGACAACAATTTACTGTCGTATTTATCTGCCAGCCCTGTTTTTCCAAGATGTTGCCACTGCTCATTTGTTGCTTTTACTATTTCTTTAGCGTCAAAGTCACGTAAATAGGTAAGCTTAAACTTAACAGGATGTGCTCCTGCGCTGTAATTACCTGAAGGGGTAAATAGCACAGCGTCATATACATCCCAAAATAAATACTCCATTCGTGCTTCGCCTACTTTATTAAATTGTGTGTTAGCTAAAACAATTGAAGTTGTAAGCAAATAAAAAGTAACTGCCTTTAGTAAAAATTTCAAAATAAGCTCCCTTTGAGTCAATGGGTAATGTTACGAAATAGAAATTGTGGAAGATCAGCGATTGATGAATAACTTGATTTTTTGGTTTATGAAAAGAATAACAGTAAACACTGTAGACCAAAGCGCCCCGTAAACGAGCCAGAATTGCCATAAAGGTAAACCTAAACTTATTACTTCAAAGCGCGCTCCAGCCCAATAACTTGCTGGCGCAAATGCCATACATACCAAAAAGGCCTGCCAAAGCTTTAATTTACTCAAAAAAACCATTGAGGTATTTAAAGAAAGTAGTAATGCAGCCCATAAAAACACGAGCCATAGAGGGAAGGGATAAACTTTAAATTCTAACAAGCCTAACTTTACCGCTATAAATTCTAACAATAGTGCTAAAGGTAGGGCTTTAATTAATAGTAAGGAGTCTTGTTTTTTCTGCTTTGACAAACAAAACATTAAAACAATAATCAAGCCACTAAAAAGTAGCGAATTGGCTTCAAGCAGCAGTGATAAAAACCACACTGCTTGAAATAAAACAAAATTAATAACCGAGCGCAATATCATCGTTATCACTAGTAAAACGAGGTTTACGCGCCATTAAATGTATCGTACTTGTTGCTCTGGCTCTAAACGCACCTTCACAATAAGCAAAATAAAATAACCATAAACGATAAAAGCGTTCATCAAATTTAGAGCGGTCTAAATCAGGCCAGCTTTTTATAAAACGAGTTCGCCAATCTGCTAATGTTCTTGCGTAATGAGCACCAATATCATTAACAGTATGAATAACCATATCGGTATTATTTTTAATCTGCTCACTCATTTCGTTAAGCGATGGCAAACATCCGCCCGGAAAAATATACTGCTGGATAAAGTCAGAGTTTTTTAAATAATGCTTATAACGCTGATCGCCAATAGTAATTGCTTGAATAAGCATGGCGCCATCGTCTTTTAGGAGCTCACCACACTGAGTGAAAAAGCTCGGCAAATAATCATGACCCACTGCTTCTATCATTTCAATAGAAACAAGCTTGTCGTATTTACCTTTTAGTAGTCTGTAGTCGAGCTTAAGTAATGTTATTTTACTTTCAAGACCAAGCTCAACAATCTTGTTAGCTACATAATCATGTTGCTCATCAGATATGGTTGTTGTTGTTACATGGCAATCGTAATGTGTGGCTGCATATATAGCAAATGCCCCCCACCCTGTACCAATTTCGATTACTGAATCATTTTTTTGAAGCTCAACTTGCTCACAAATGCGTTTAAGCTTGTATTGTTGAGCCTCTTCAAGTGTCGCTTCTTTTGTAGGATATACAGCACTTGAGTAAAGCATTTCTTTACTTAAAAATGATTCGTACAAATCATTACCTAAGTCGTAATGAGCAACAATATTTTTCTTAGAACCCGATTCTGAATTTTTGTTTTTTATGTGATTAAATCGGTGTGCGATATTACTAAAAAATGCGAATTTTTTTTCAAACTCATCAAGTTGCTTTTCGTTTATAGCAAATATCTCGATGAATGAAGTTAAGTTGTCACAAGACCAATGCCCCAAAATATACGCTTCGCCAGCGCCAACACTCCCAGATAACGCAAACGCTTTATACATAGCTTTATCATTAACTGTTACTGTTGCTTTTAACGCAGACGATACATCACCAAAAACTGTACGCTCATTTCCTTCAATTAAAACAACTTGACCTGTTTCAATTGACGAAAAGGCTTTAGTCACTAATTTTTTATATATATTAGTTAACCAATTAGTGCTTTGTTCGCAATTTAAGCTCGACACTTTATCCATTAAAATACCTATTAATTGTCCTGACTACCTATGTGCTTTATGGCTTACCTGAGTGACCTAAAAAAGGCACTCGCTTTAAAAACAACTTTAATGCTTGATAATAAATACCTTTGAAAATAGACCATGTCATGGCCGGAAAACGTTTAAACAACTTATTAATCTCTTCGTTAGTGAGTTCTTTACGTTTCAAGCGAAGTGTTGCATCAAATAATAACTCTTCATTTCGCTTATTTTCAATGTGTATCAATGTTTTATCAGGCGATTGTTTAACATGCCAATGATAGTTCATATCCAGATTCATAAAAGGTGATACGGAAAAAACCTTCTTAAAGTTCACTTTTTTTTCTAAAGGGACTAAATAATAATGACGTTCGTTCCATGGTGTATTACTCACTTCAGCAATCATGTACTTAAAACGGGTGTCGTTGTGGCCAAAAAAGTAAAAATTAACAGGACTAAAATACACACCAAAACAACGAAGCTGCCCTAGCATGTAAATATGAGTAAAGGTTTCAGTAATACCTAAATTGGCAAGTTGATCATGCGCACGCTCAATAAGAGGTCGTTTAGCAAGTTGTGAAGTGTCTTTAAGATAATCAGCTTCATTAAATTTTAACGCTTTTAAGCCTGACGTACCTATGTGCTTATGCACACCATTTAGTTGTTGAGGATTATTTAAATCTACCCACATCATATACAAAGGGTAACTAAAGCGATGTTCTTTAACAGCAAAACGGCGATGTTTTACATCGCCTAAATACACTGCACTAGTCAAATTCGACCCCAAGTTGCTTGGCTACATCTACACCACTGTGTACGCCATCTTCATGAAAACCATTGTACCAATAAGCACCACAAAAATAACTATTGTTTTGTCCATCAATACTGTGTTTAAGCTTTTGAGCAGCAATTGACTCTTGGTTAAATACAGGGTGATGATAAGTAAACTCGCGCAAAATTTTACTTTGGCTTATTCCTTCAAGGTGATTAAGCGTTACACAAAACTGTGTATCCGATTGTATACCTTGCAAAATATTCATTTGGTAAGTAACAACAGCTGCTTTATCAGTGTTGTTATTAAGTAGGTAGTTCCAACTTGCCCATGCCGCTTTTCTATCTGGTAAAAGATTTGTATCGGTGTGCAGCACAACTGAATTCTCAGTGTAAGCTATTGCACCCAATACTGACTTTTCTTGCTCAGTCGCATCACCAAGTAGTGCAACCGCCTGATCTGAATGACAAGCAAATATTACTTTATCAAACTTACTTAATTCACCATTGGCAAACTCTATTGTTACTTCATCATTTTGACGCGTAACAGATTTAATATCTGTATTAAGTTTAATTTTATCAGCAAAGCCTCTGATCAACGGCTTAATATACTGACGAGAGCCACCTGGTACTACATACCACTGTGGTCTGTTTGTTACATCTAAAAGGCCGTGATTAAAGAAGAACTTAACAAAAAATTCAACGCCTACATTTTCCATTTCTTTAATACTGGTAGACCAAATAGCTGCGCCCATCGGAAGAATATAATGGTATTTAAAAAAGTCATTAAAGTGATTGTCACTAAGCAATTGCCCTAATGATTGATCAGACTGGTAATCATCTTTTTCATGTAGTGCTTTACACAGTTTGTTAAACCTAACAATGTCGTACAATAATCGCCAAAACTTAGGTCTAAAAATATTACGACGCTGTGCAAACAGGCTTGTAAACGTATGGCCATTGTATTCAAAGCCAGTGGCTTCGTTATGAACACTAAAGCTCATTTGCGTTGTTTGTTTATCTACACCAATACGCGATAGTAACTTTTCAAAGTATGGGTAAGTTCTGTCATTAAATACAATAAAGCCAGTATCTATTGCGTATTTTATGCCGCATACATCAACATCAACCGTTGCAGTGTGGCCACCTATATAATCATTTTTTTCAAATACGGTTACATCGTAATGTTTATGAAGCAAATGCCCACATGTTAAACCAGATACACCAGTTCCTATTATTGCTATTTTTTTCAACGGGCTAATCCTTTTGCGATTTTAAGCCAAATTGGGAGTGGTAAAATACGTAATGCTTTTAATATAAGTGTAAAACGGTACGGAAAGTGAACATCTTTTCGGCGATTATGTATTCCCTTAATCATATAGTCTGCGGCTTTTTCAGCGGTAACAGCCATAGGCATCGGGAAATCATTTTTATTAGTAAGCGGAGTTTTCACAAAGCCAGGGTGAACTAAAGTCACATCAACATCATCTAAATCAACAGCTAAGCTTTTTGCTAAGTAACTTACACCCGCTTTTGATGCACCATAAGCTTCTGAACGAGGTAGCGCAAGATAGGTAACACTTGAGCTGACCAAAACAAGCTGACCACCTGAATTTATTTTAGGAAGTAGCGCCTCAAGGCAATACCCCATAGAGAGTAAATTTACGTTTATTACACGTTCAAACAATGCACTATCAAAGTTTCGTGCGTCATCTATGTATTCACAGTTACCCGCGTTTAAAATAACACGGTCAAAATGAGGAAAGCCAATAGTAGACTCTTTAATGTCTTGTAGATTAGTTGCATCAAATTTACATGCTTGAATATTGTCGTATTTAGCAAGCTCAGCGAGCTTTTCACTATTACGGCCACAAGCTATAACAGTGTCTCCCATCTGTGCATATTTAATTGCTAACTGCTCACCAATACCAGAAGTAGCACCCGTTATAAGTGTGATCATAATTAACCTGCCCTTTTATCAATTAGCTTTATAACACTACCAAGTAAAGGAATATGTTTGTACAGCAACTCGCCCACATTAAAGTAGTCTCTGTGCTTGATAATTTTGCCATTTTCAAAAATAAGCTTGCTATGACCTTCTACCGAAATAGTTTTACCTGATGAAAGCTTTGGATGTGCATAGTGCATAGTCCAATAGATAAAAGCATTGTTGCCGCTATTAAACGAATCGCTAATATCAAACTGACAATGCTTAACATTGCTGTATAAGTTAGCAAAGTACCTGCGCAATTCTACAATGCCATTAATTTCGTGCATTGGGTCTATAAACTGTATGTTGTCACAGTAAATATCACTCAATAAATCAAGATTGGTGCTATCAAGCTGTTGGTATATTTCAACAAATTTATCTACTGGTAACTGGTTATCCATATCACACCTTAAATGCAGCAAGTGCACGTTCTCGTGCCGCTTTATGATCAACTATTGCTGGCCAGTAACATTCCTTATCTTTACCTATTGCGGCTAAATAAGTGTGTGGAAAATGAATGTGTTTATCTGGCACGTTTTCAAGCTCTGGCAAATACTTACGGATAAACTTGCCAGTTGGATCAAAGCGCTCGCTTTGTCTGATAGGGTTAAAAACTCTAAAGTAAGGCTGAGCATCACACCCGGTACTTGCAGCCCACTGCCAACCACCATTATTTGAGGCTAAATCGCCATCAATTAGGTGCTGCATAAAAAAGCGCTCACCTTCGCGCCAGTCTATTAATAAATGCTTAGTTAAAAAGCTCGCAACAACCATACGTAAACGATTGTGCATCCAACCGGTTTGCTTTAGTTGTAGCATTGCAGCATCCACTAACGGGTAACCTGTACGCCCTTCACACCATGCTGTAAATTCATTTTCGCTTTTACGCCACACTACGGCGTTGTACTTTTCGTTAAAGTTATCACCGCGCGAAAGCTTCGGAAATTCAGCAATTAAATGCCTGTAAAATTCGCGCCAAACGAGCTCGTTAATCCACGTAAACGTTTTACTTTTTGATGTAGTTAAAATATCAGGATAACGCTGCTGAATATTAATAAGCAGCTGTTTTGTGCTTACAATACCAAGTGCTAAATACGGGCTTAAACCTGATGTGCCTTTTACGCTGGGTATATCACGCTGATCGTCGTAGCTTGTTAGTTTGTCACATATAAAGTTATCGACTACGGTTGCTAGTGTTTCGTCGTCAACCGGCCACTTATCTGAGCATCCATCACTTTTTAGTAAGTCGCTTTCATCAAATTTTATTGGATCAGTAGGTAAAGGCCATTGAGGCAAACTAAAGTGTGTATCTTGATACTGCTTTAACCATGCTCGTTTAAATGGAGTAAACACTTTATACATTTCATTACTTTGATTTTTAACCGTTCCGACAGGTGCAATTAAATCACCTTCGTACAAAGTAAAAGTAATTGAAAGCTCATCGCATTCGTGCAAAATTGCTTTATCGCGGTTTACTTCATTAAGCTCATATTCTGTATTAGCAATTACGTGTTTTACATCGTTTGATTTACAAAAATCAATAAGCTCACGCGTACAATCACAAAAGCTTGGCGCTTCAATAACATGTAAAGTAATGCCGTAATCAGCAAGCTGAGATTGAAGATAAGTAACTCGGCGCTTGAGTAAGTCAATCTGAATAGGCGCAGTTTGGTGCTGTTGCCACTGTTTTTCATACACAAAAAAAATGGCGTGTTTAGCGCCATTATTTAGCGCTTGAATTAACGCTTCGTTAGAAAAAAGGCGCAAATCGCGCCTAAACCAAAATAATGTATCCATTAAATACCAAATCGTAGTTTTAAATCGTGAGGGTAAGGGTTAAAAAACACTTGTTTTTCAAGGTACTCATTTGGGTGAACCTTCAAATGATGTTTTAACAAGGTAAGTGGTACATACAATGGCACCAAACCTTCGCGGTATTCATCTATCGCATCACGAAGTTCTTGTTTTTCAACCTTCGATAAATCATTTTTAAAGTAACCTTGTAAATGCATTAGCGTGTTGCAATTATTTCTGCGAGAAGCTGGCTTTTTAAGACCCGTCATCAAACCTAAAATATATTCATCAGCAACTGCATTTATATCGTCGCCTACATAAGTCCCCAGCAGGTTCCCCAAATCACGATAAGCTTGATAGTTATGAGCCATCAACAAGTACTTATACTGAGAGTGAAATTGAGTAAGCTTATGAACCGTAAGCGGCTCTTGTACTAATTTTTGCCAGTTTTTAAATACGTAAATTCTCATTACAAAGTTTTCACGTAAATGCATGTCGTTTAAACGTCCGTTTTCTTCACATGGCAATAATGGGTTGTGCTTCATTATTTGCTCAGCAAAAAAACCAACGCCTTCAGAGGTATTACCTGTTCCTGCTTCATTGTATATTTTAATGCGCTCCATGCCGCAGCTTGGGCTTTTTGCACAAAATACAAATCCGCTTAATTCTTTAGCTTGTTCAGTTGCAACTTTTTTACCATATTCAGTAAGTTGTTGGCCTACTTCGCCGGTGCCATCTGGGCGGCATACTTTAATAGTATCACCCACTTTAACTTGGCGAATAGTTGGACGAGGTATCGGTAAACCAACAGCTACTTCCGGACAAAACCGTGTATATTCAACGTGTTTACCTAGCTCATCCATACAAAAATTTGACTTTTTATGTCCTGTGTCAAATCTAACTTTTTCGCCTGCTAAGCAGGCGCTTATACCTATTTTTATTATATCTGTGTGCATATATTCTCTTAGTAAATCAAATTACCTATTGGATTTAGTAACTTGCTGAAGCCCTTATTAAAATGTAGCGCACTACTGACAACTGTAAAGCATAAACATCCATCTTTCGTTAAAGGTGTATGTTGATGACTACCATCTTGCCAAATAAAGTCGCCTGGTACGTAATTACCATCTTCATCACTAAACTCACCGTCTAGTAGTAAAGTAACTTCAAATCCGGTATGTGTATGCTCAGGAATTTCGCCACCAGCATCAATATGTAGCAAGCTAGAACGCAGCGCACCATCATCAAGCGAAACGCGAGATCGTGCCAGCTTACCAACTTGTGTAAATTTGCTATGAGAAATACGTGTTAAAGCACGTGGAAGCTGATAGTTATGCTCATTCACTTTAATAGAGACAGGCTCTACTTCGTAAACTTCATCGATAGAATCATCAGACATGATCATATCAAGTACGTTTAATTCAAATTCTTCAAGTAAATCAGATTTCTCAGTTTGAGGTTTCTCAAATTGAACAGGCTCTTCACTAAATAATGCATTTGCATTACTAGCTTCAATTTTAGCTACTTTAGCTTGGCACACAGGGCACATGTCTACGTGAATAGAAACGGCTAAACTCAATGATGTAGCAAGTGATGCATCGCAATACTGTGTCAGTAAAGTTTCACTCGGGTGATGTTTAATCATGCTGATCTCCCATTTCATTACGTAATTTTTGCAAGGCCAAACGTAACCGTGATTTTACCGTGCCTACTGGAATATTAAGTTGATGTGCAAGTTGCTCTTGCGACATATCTTGAAAGTAAACGCCTCTTACCACTTCGCGTTGAGCAATCGGTAATTTGTCTAAATAGCGCTTAATTTGTTTATCTTCTAAATGATCACTGTATTCGTGATGCGTATCTTGTGAGTCGTTTAGTAACGGCCAAATATCTTCGCTTATATTTTCTTCTTTATTACTTTTCATTTTACGAAGCATATCGAACGAAGCGTTACGCATAACGGTATAAACCCACGTAGTCGCAGCGCCTTTTTCACTATGATACAAATGTGCTTTACGCCAAACAGACGTTAATGTCTCTTGCACAAGCTCCATGGCTTGGGCTTCAACACCAAACTGCTTAATTCCAAAGCGTTTAATTTTTGGCGCAAAGTATTCAAATAAATATGAAAACGCTTTTTTATCGCGTGATTGCGCAACATCTATAAGCGCTTGCATGAGCTCTTTACTCGGCGTTTCTGGCATGGCAGTGTACTTACCTGTATTAGGTTCACAACGTGGTGACTGTTGTTGACTTACCATAATAATTTATCCCGTTATTGCTTTTGTATTAAGTAATACGGGCAATAATTAATTTAGGATCATAAAATTTAGGCAAATTCGTTATTAATCACAGTATGGAGGAAATTCAGTAAGTTATCAAAATTCGTTTCAAACGCAAGTTGCTGTTTTTTCTCAATAGAAACAGGTAGGAGTTCGAGCCAACGTGCTGCAATCCACGGAAGTTTGTCAAAATGAGTTTTCTTGTACAACAAATTAAGTTCCGGATTACCTTGAAACACGTTTTTAAGCGCGTCGTGTAGTAGGTAATGTTCACCAATTTGGTTGTTAGAATCTTTGTACCAATACGGCGTATTACAAGGCGATACCAAGCCATGGCGTAATTCGTCTTCGTCTTGATAAACATCATTAATTTGCACATTTTGCGATGCAAATACGTCAATTAATAATACATCGTTATCGTCTTGGTCAAAATCAATAATATCAACAAGGCAACCTTGCGCGCTTATATTAAAAGGCGTGTCATGCTCAAACGTACAAAGCACAAACCCTGTATTATTTTTTAATGCGGTTTTAACCATATTTAAATAGCGAGGCTCAAATATGCGTAATCGCGTATAACCTTCAGGTAACATAAAAATGGGTAATGGAAAAATCGCACGTTTCATAAAGTCTACTTATTTCAAACACTCTGCCTTTATTTACGTGCGCTTTTGCTAAGTCGATCAGCTTTGTATGAATCGAATTAATTACCAGCTATATAATTGGCTAAAGATTAAACCAACCTCCCATAGCTTTAAACACTTGAACCGAGTAATAAGCGCTAATCATACTGACTACGGGTGCTAACATTAATGCAAATAATCCAAGTTCACTGCTCATCGTTTTAATCCTTTAAATAATTTATTTTACGTTTTTTATACTAGTGTCAGTATTTTTAAGCGTTGTGCTATCTGTTAAAACAGGCTCATCTAATAACCCCTCTAAAACAGTTTTAGCATCAAAATAAAGCGTTTCCTTTAGTGATTTTTCAAGCTCGATTGTGGTTTGCTTAACATAGCTTGCTACACTTTGAGTTAATATATCAGTTACATCTAGGTCCACCTCTGTTGCGTGTACTTGCGCAGAACCTAATACTAATAAACTTGCCATAGCGATTTTAATTGAATGTTTCATAATGGTATTCCTTGTTTGTGTATTGTTTAGACGTAGTTATATACTCAAGGGTTGTGCCAACATAAAAACAAATCTTAACCAGTTGTAATTAAACAACTTTACACGCATCACTTTAATTTAAAAAATTCATCCCTCGTTAATTTAACCATTTAATTTAATTTTTTGACTACTTTTTAGTTAATAAATAAAAGGATTTAAAGGTATTAATACCGTCACACTAAATACATTTAGCATTTATAAAAACATCATATCTACGCGTTAAAATGCGCACCACTATAAATAATTTAAAAAGTGCAGTATGACTCTTTCATCACGTCGAAATTTTTTAAAAACCTCAGCAGCAAGCATATTTACCGTCGCAGTATCGAGTGCCATTACAGGTTGTGCTCAAACATTAATAAACAAACCTCTATCGGCTATTGAATTTAAACACGGTGTAGCGAGTGGCGATCCGCTTAGTCATGCTTTAATAATTTGGACACGTGCAACTCCTTCTCAATCAAATTTTGAAGTTACTGTTGCTTGGGAGTTGGCAAGTGACTCTCAATTTAAAAACATTATTCGTGGCGGGCGCGAACAAACAGATAAAAGCCGAGACTTTACAATAAAAATAGATGTGCAAGAACTTGCTCCAAACACAGAGTACTTTTATCGTTTTATAGGTTTGCAAACACAAAGCCCTATAGGCCGTGCTAAAACACTACCAATAAAAAATATTGAACAAATAAAAATGGCTGTTGTGTCGTGCTCAAACTACCCTGCAGGGTACTTTAATGCCTACACTGATGCCGCTAAGCAAAAAGATTTAGATGTAGTACTGCATTTGGGAGATTACATTTACGAATACCCAATGGGCGGATACGCTACCGAAAATGCTGAAAAAATTGGCCGCCAATTAGCAGCCGATAACAGCGGTGAAATTATTACCCTTAGCGACTATCGTAAGCGCTATGCTATTTACAGAACAGACCAAGGCCTTCAAGCACTTCACGCTGCAGCGCCTTTTATCGCAATATGGGATGATCACGAAGTTACCAACGATACCTATAAAAGTGGTGCTGAAAATCATACCCCTGATGAAGGTGACTTTTTTAAGCGCCGCGCAGCAGCTATTCAAGCCTATTACGAATGGCTGCCAATTAGGCCACCTATGGGCGAACAAAGCCCGCAAATATATCGCACCTTCGATTTTGGTAATTTAATAAGCTTGCACATGCTAGATACGCGCGTAATAGCACGCGATAAACAACTTGCTTACAGCGACTATAAAAACCTAGAGACCAAACAAATGGATGTTGCGCGCTTTGTCAGTGATTTAAATAATCCAAATAGGCAGTTACTAGGTAACACACAACTAAACTGGCTCGCGAGTGCAATAACTAAATCAAATGCAAAATGGCAAGTATTGGGCCAGCAAGTATTGATGACTAAAATGTGGCTACCTACTGAAATATTCTCGCAATCCGATCGCACTAAAATACCTCAGGTGTTAAAAGAGCTTGTTACCATTAAAAAAGCAGTGTTAGCTCATAAAGCGGTAACACCCGAGCAACTCGCACGCGTAAATACTTTAATGCCTTATAATTTAGATGCGTGGGATGGTTACCCAAGCGAGCGCGAAGCATTATACAAAAGCATTACCGCATTAAATAAAAAGTTAGTCGTGGTTGCAGGTGATACGCACAATGCGTGGCATGGCACATTAAAAAATGCAAAAGGCGAAAGCGTAGGAGTAGAGTTTGCAACACCTGGTGTTACATCCCCGGGTATGGAGCATTATTTAGCGCTTAATACAGCACAAGCAAAGCAAATGGCTGACTCGCTTACATTGCTAATAAACGACTTAAATTATTGTGACTTATCACACCGTGGATATATGTTACTGACTATTACTAAAGAGCAAATCACAACCGATTGGCGCTATATAGATAACATAAACTCTCCAAGCTACAACATTGCTGCTCAACACCAAAGTGTTTATAAAGGCTAATACTTTTAAAAAGAAGGTAAATGTATTATTTACCTTCTTCGCATATTTTATAAAACGTGCTTAATTACAAGTATAAAGAAGCGTCCACGAAGCATCACTTCCTGGAATGCTGTTTGTATACCAATTTGCGCTGTATGCATTACCTTGATATTGCATTTTATCGTCGGTGTTATTGTGAGTAAACGGACCACCTGAGTAATCTTTGTTCACCCAATTAGGGTATGTATTAATACCGTTACAATCTGTTGAACTTACAACACTGCATCCATTTGTATCAACACTAGTACCTGCAGGTGTATCTGGGCACTGATCAATATCATCATTCACACCATCGTTATCCGCATCGCTTTGTGGCTCAACTACTTCAACAACGCAACCTACATTATTAACAGTTTCACCTACTGGTGTATTAGGACATTGATCAACATTATCGCTAATACCATCGGCATCGCTGTCAGTTACTGCACAACCAATACTATCAACCGTTGTACCTGCGGGAGTATTATTGCACTGATCAAGGCTGTCACTTACGCCATCCCCGTCGCTATCTAAATCAACATTGCTACTACCACCACCCCAACCTTGAATGATCTCTTTAACTTTAGAGCCTGACGATGTTAGTGAATTCCAACTACCGCCTGGAGTAAATAACGATGCACCTTCGTTTTTATCGTTTAAAGCCCAGTTAGCGTGGCTAATATTGTTTGTTTTAAAAAATGCCATCCATGCATCGGTTTCATTGATATTAACACCACCATTGCCATCAGCATTAACTGTTCCCCACTCTGTGGCGAATAGTGCAATGCCGTTATCGAGTGCTGTTTGTGCTTTATTTCGATACGATTGACCATGCGTGCCAGCATAAAAATGCAGAGTGTAAGCAATATTGGCACGATCAATTGGGTTTTGTGATGCCACATCAACATCTTGCGACCACGTAGGCGTTCCAACCACAATTAAGTTATCAGGATCGATTGCTCTAATTTTATCAATAACTGTTTCTGCGTAAGGCTTAATATCGTTAACCCATGAGATTTGTAACGGCTCGTTATAAATTTCATAAATAACATTGTCGTACTGCCCATATTTGGTAGCTACGTCTTCAAAAAAGCGAACTGCAGTTGCTTGATCGGTATGTGCTTCATGGCTATGAAAATCAATAATAACGTACATATCTTCGCTAATAGCTGCGTTTACAACAGTATCAAGACGGCTCATATTGCCCTCCCAATCAAAGTTCAAACTACCACCAGTACTCGTACCATGGCCAATAGCGGCACGAATTAATGTTGCATTAAATTCAGTTTTTGCCTTTGCTACTGTTTCTGCTGTATAAAATTTTTCAGCGCCCCACCCCGTGTTACTCCAAAATAGGCTAGGTCCTGCAAAGCTTGTGCTTTCCCCACCCGCAAGAATTTGATTTCCACTCACCGTTAACTTTTCAACAGCGGCATTGGCCATTGTTGAGCATCCTAATAATAAAGCTAACGATAAGCTCGCCACTTTAAAATCCTTTCTTTTGTGATTATTTGAACTGTTATTCATCGTATTTCCTTAAATTGAAATTATCAGTCGTCATTGCTTGACGTAATAAATTGACACCAAACCAATACTTAATAGTCAAATAAAGTTAATTTGGCGAGCAGAAAGTACCATTTATTTATTAACATTAAATGAATAAAAAGGTACAAAGATAAGGATTTTAGTTAACTAAATATCAACAAGTGAGCGATTTAACGAGGTTTGAGGATTTTACTGGGTATATACAGGCATTTACACGATGTTTACATGATGCGGGCAAAAAATCTCGGTTACAAAAAATATGTATAAAAATGAAAAGGCGGTAATAATAATTATTACCGCCATCAATAATAGCTAAATATCAGGGATAAATATGCGGGAAGAAAATTAATAAGCCAACCAAACCGAGTTCTGATTAAGTGGCTTATTTTTTAGTGGGCAGCGCTTTTCTGCCCAAACGGTATGCATCCATAATGCTCAGCACCCAAATTATAATCATTAAAGGTACATACTTATATTCAGCGAGTTGAGCGCAAGCGTCAGATGGTTGTTGCGCTGCTTTTAAAATGGCCGTAACCGACATGGGGATTTTTCCGTTTACAATTTCATTTGCAGTACACTGTGCAATCGCAAATATATCTTGAAAGGTTAAAATTAAAAGAACAGAGAATACACCCGCAAAAATAGCGCCTATAAGGTGTTTTTTTAAAGAAAAATGCCCCGCTCCAGGATAAACAATGGCGGTAAGTAAAGCAGCTTTTAGATCTTGTTTCATTTTTACCTAATATAAATTCACTTTAACGTGATCACATAAAAAAGCCACTTTGCAGTGGCTCAATTAAAATATCAAGTAGTTAAATGTATTATTGTCCACCAAACCCGAGAGTTAACTCAATACCAACAAAGCGAGGTGCCCCTGCAACAAATGTTGGGTTGCCAAATCCCCCTCCAGTATTACCTGCATCAACTAAATACTCTTTATCTAATAAGTTACTAGCAAATACACTAACAGCCCAGTCATCACCATTTGCGATACCTAAGCGCGCACTGACTAATCCAAGCGCTGGTTGGCTAATATCTAAGCCTGATATTGGCACATTTGCTGGCTCAAAAAACACTTCAGAGCGGTAGCTATATATTAAAGAGCTCGTTAAATTAAGTGAGTTCGACAATTCTGTTGAATAAAACAGCCCCGTACTAAACGTCCACTCTGGTTGTAGTCTAAATTTATTGCCTGCGAGGTTACCATTATTACTATCATCATCTATTTCAGCATCAAGGTAAGCCGTATTGGCAAATACCTCAAACTCATTATTAATTAACGCCCTTACCTCAGCCTCTGCGCCAACATTAATGGCAGAGCCCGCATCAGCAGAAAACGCAACGCCTTCATCATCCTGTAACGTAACCTGAAAGTTAGAGTAATCTTGATAAAATACAGCGACAGAGTAATCTAAACGCCCGTCAAGCGCTTTGCCTTTAATACCGGTTTCGTAGTTCCAAATAATTTCCGCTGGGACTTCTGATATAGAGGCTTCGACATTTCCTTGTTCGTTGTTAGCCGAACTCACTTCTAGTACTTCCGAACGACGCCCTTTTGAAATAGTCGCATACATATTTGTAGTAGGGTTTATTATATAAAGCGCATTAAAACGTGGCAGCCAATCATCATAATCAGCATCGCCATAGAATGTTTCACCATTTGTATCAACCGTAAACAATGGCGCTTGTGTTAAAACACTATTGGGTGCAGCAGAGCTATAGCCACTGCGCTTTTCTTCTTTAATATAACGAAGACCCGCTGTTAACTCTAGTGCCTCAGTTGCAGCATAAGTTACATCAGCAAACGCTGAATACGCTTTGTTTTCACCATAGTTTGTAAACTCTAGTGAATATGGCAACTCGTTTATTGCACCACCTGTTAATGCTGACGTTAAAATATTAACGCTTCCATCATTATTAATACAAGGAACACCTGAACCCAATACGCCCAAGCAATTTAAAAATATAGACTCCTCTGTACTAAATGGAATACGCTGGCTACCATCTTCTTCAAAGTAACTCACACCAAAAATACTAGTAAACTTATTCTGCGTATAAACAGCGCGTAATTCTTGGCTAAATTGATCGCCCTCAGCAGCTTCTGCAAATTCTAAAAACCATGCTTGCGTACCATCAGCATCAAACACTTCTAAAGAGTCAAAATTACGCCCTGCAGTAATTGAGGTGATTGTTAAATCGTTACTTACATCCCAATTTACAGTCAAATTTAAATCGTTAACTGTGCGATCCACACCTAAGTCTTTTTTTCCAAACACAGACTCTGCATACGGACTACCTGGCATTTCAACAAAGCTATATGGACTTGTATCACCACCGGTTGGTGCATAAAGCCCATTTTTAAAAGATGTACCCGAATCATCATTTTTTTCATACGTATACACCAAGTCAATCGTTAAATCGTCACTAGGTGTAATACGTAAAGACGGACGATAAGAAAAACGCTCAATAGCATGCATATCATCTTGCTTAAACCCAGCCGGATTTTGGGAGTTACTATCTCCTGCAATATTTTTTATAAACCCATCACGTTCACGATAAGTAAAAGCAACACGGCCTTGCAATAAATCATTGCCACCCGTTACAAAGCCACTAGCACCTTTGGCCGAGTAATTACCAACGGATGCTTTTAATTGAGCCGAAAAATCTTTTTCTGGTTTACGTGTTGCTACACTAATAGCACCTACAGAAGCTGCTGTTCCAAACAGTGTCGCTTGTGGTCCCTTAACAACTTCAATCCCTTCTACATCAAAAAGCTCAAAGTATGAGCCACGAGAGCGTGATACATCTGCTCCGTTATAATAAATAGACACACGAGGGGATGATTGAGACGACCCACTATCAGACGTAATACCACGAATTACAAAGCCCGGGTTGTTAGGGCTTTGCTCTTGAATAACAAGCCCTGGTGTTATTTCAGATAAAGTATCTAGTTCACCTATACCCAAGCTTTCTAAAAAGTCGCCATCGTAGGCGCTTATTGTTACGGGCACATCTTGTATTGATTGCGCACGCTTTTGAGCAACAACCACTATTTCATCAAGTTCTTTATTTATGGTTTGATCTGCAAAACTATTTGTTGATGTAACGCAAATCATCGCCACAGACAATTTAGTAAGTTTAAGAAAAGGCCGTGTTGTTAATTTATTTTTCATGTTTTTCACTGTTCGTCCGGTTAATTGTTTTTAGGAATTACCAGTAATCTAACGAACTATTACGACTTTTTTACGTCTTATTAATTACGCGTTGGTTAAATTGATGTTTCAACTTTATGAAAAACAATAAATTATTGTATTCATATAAAAATTATAATATTGAAAAACTCAGCGTACACTTGTACACTAAAATTCATTCAAATAGTGGTAGGATCTGTTATGTCGTTAGAAGCGCCCTATTCTAAAAAAGAAGAACAACTAAACGTAATTAGCCATGCACTTGGTATTGTATTTGCCGCATTTGTTATGTGGGATTTATTTAGCCAAGCCACCAGCACTAAAGCGTATGTAAGTACTGTAATTTATGGCAGCAGTCTATTTGTACTGTTTTTGTCGTCCACTTTGTACCACGCCAGTATTCAACCGCGCTTAAGAGCCTTTTATAAAAAGTGCGATCACTGCGCCATATACTTATTAATTGCCGGCACCTACACTCCCTTTTTATTAATCTCATTAACCGGTGCTTGGTCATGGGCCACACTTACATTTATTTGGACTGTGGCACTAGCAGGAGTTGCGTACAAAGTATTTGTAAAAAACGGTAATAAAAAAATATCACTCGCCACCTACTTGCTCATGGGTTGGTTTGCACTGGCTATAGTGTATCCACTTTATTCTAGTGTTGATGTAAAAGCACTTTATTGGCTACTTGCCGGCGGTATTTTTTATAGTTTAGGTACATTATTTTACAGCGCTAAAAGCACCCAATTTAGCCACGCAATTTGGCACTTATTTGTTATTGCTGGGTGTGTTTGCCATTATATTTCAATTAGCAATTACGTTTATTAAATAAGCTAGAACTACTTGTATAATTCGAATAGCTCAAATTTATGACTACGTAATTTAGCCAAGTAAATTAATGGCTGCTTGAGTAACCTGATTTGCTTGAGCGAGAACCGTAGTACTAGCTTGTTGTAATATCTGATTTTTTGTAATTATAGCTGTTTCAATAGCAAAATCGGCATCCTGTATACGACTGCGGGAAGTAGAAACATTCTCAGAAATATTTGCTAAATTATTAATCGTATGATTAAGTCGATTTTGTATTGCACCTAAATTTGCTCTATTTGCATCTATTTGTTTTAAAGCAGCATCAATTACCTCGATAGCTGATTGTGCCCCATCAGAGTTTTCACCTGAGATATCTATGTCATCAACATGATCTAATATACTTACTCCACCAGTTTGAGGTACATTTAAGTAACGATTAACATCTCCTCCATTGACGCTAATTTCATCTGAAGAGGACAATTCTAATTTAGAGAAAACAGATGCTCCATTGTTAGGGTTTACTGGTGACTGTAGAGCACCAACTGGAGCGCCATCAACAAGTTGGCCTAGCTTAACTGTTGGAGATGATGTCATATCTAAGCCATCAACATCAACACCGAACACATCAAATGAAGTGGATGTAGCCCCTGCTACATTATCTCTTTCTATCACTTCATAACCATCAGACTGAAGATCTTCCATTAATCTGTCAAAGTTACCGCTATATTTACTCAGATCATAGCTATCTATAACTATGCCTCCCTTCTTAAAGCTCATAACACCATTATCTGCTGAAGTTAGTCCTTCTATCCGAGCTTCTAACTTTGTAGAGGCAAGTACATCAGCACCACTATTGTTAATAACGTCAGCAACAATACTAGCTCCAGTACCTGCTGGAATACTGATACTTTCGCCATTTAAGGTCCATAAATCAGAAGTTGAAAACCTCAAAGATGTAATTGTATCTAAAGGGTATGGTGCTGCAGGAAAATAAATTGGTTCAATTTTATAAATTCCAATAGCGTCAGCAGAAACATCATTCAAATTTAAATTAATTGTTTCATTTGCATTAGCACCTACCTGAAACTGCTTTGTACCAAACGTACCATCAAGTAAACTAATACTTCCAAATTGAGTAGTTTCCGCTATGCGGGTTATTTCTTGCTGCAACGCTGTCACTTCTTTTTGTAGTGCAGCCCTATCATCTCCATTATTTGAGCCATTCGCAGATTGTAAAGACAATACTCGCATTCGCTGTAGGATACTCGAAGACTCTTCCATAGCTCCTTCAGCAGTTTGCGATATAGATATTCCATCATTGGCATTGCGTTGAGCAACTGATATACCATTAATTTGGGAAGTCAAACGATTTGATATTTGCATACCAGCTGCATCATCTTTTGCACTATTAATTCTCATACCTGAAGATAGACGTTGCATTGAAACCTCAAGGTCTTTACCGAATTTATTAAGGTTTCGCTGCCCGTTGAGTGATGCTGTATTTGTTACTACTGATAGCGCCATTAAAACGTCCTTTTAAGTTTCAGCATGATTCATACAAAATACATGCATTATTTAAGCCACTATAAAGCTTTATCTTTAAAGGTTCTTAAAATAAAAAACAATTAGGCTCTCTAAGCATGTGTTGAAGGAGATGTGAAGTATGATGAATCAGTATTAAACAAAACAACAAAGCTTATCATCCATTAATGCATCAACTAACCAATACCAATTAAATGTTGATCCAACAACAAGTCCTGCTAGCTTGTCTTTATAAGGGGCTAAAAAAGATAAAATGACAGACATGTCATTATTTAAACGCTTACAGCTAAGCGTTTCACCTTGTTCATCAATAATAGCAATCACACTATTATTTGAATGCAAGTCAATTCCACCATATAGTTTCATACTAAGTTCCTCGAGGTACAGTTTATGTTTTGGTTAACACAACTGTATCGGAAAACTCAAAGAGCTTTCTATATGGTTATCAAATCTTGACTTCAGACATTATGACATCTGACCGTCTGCAGTTAGCACAAAGCCGTCCATCTCTTTGCTCACCCACTTAACTCCCAAGTTATAAAACACTCAAAACTGATATTTTGCTTTAAAAAGTAATCTTCAGTTTCATCAACGCGGTAAGTCTAGTTGTTTGTAGTAAATTCATCATTTTTGTCGGATGGCGTGGCTTCGCACCTTACCTGCCCATAATAGTCACATCACTCCCACCTGCACTCGCGCATATTCACTTTGTCGCTTTTAAACAGCACACCTTCTGATAGTAGCTTTTCGCGCTGTTCTTGGTATTTTTCGCTATCTTCAGGGAATGATATTTTACCTTGGCTATTCACTACGCGATGCCAAGGTATAACCGAGTCGTTTGGCATCATTTTTAATAAGCGCCCCACCAACCGTGAGTTTTGCGGGTAGCCTGCAAGAGCTGCAACTTGCCCGTAACTTGCTACTTTGCCTATTGGTATGCCTGCGATAACAGTATAAATAAGCGTTTCTTTATCAATATCCATTGTTGTTAGAATATTCCTTACTTAATTGTTTAAATTGCTCCCAGATAGTACGCGCTACAGGGCCGTGGTGCATTGCATGCTGCCTAAAGGCTCTAATTTGCGCGCTAAATTTATGCTCTCGGTCAGTTATGTGTATTTCTTGAAGTAAGCCTGCTTTTATTTCAGGGTCGCAGTGCTCTAGGCTCATCATTGCCCAACCCGCACCTGAGAGTAAAAACGATTTTAGGGTCGATACATCATCAATTTTCATCATGGCGGAGCCTTTTGAGTACGATAGCCTGTCGCTGTCGATACTCAAGTCACTTTCAAACATGGCTAAACACGGATACGTTTGCAGTTCGCTATAGGTGAGTTTTTGAGGGAGCAAGCCTTTAGCGCTCACAATACCAATATCAAGCCTGCCTATGGGTACACTTTCTAAATCGCCTGTCGCATGAAATAAATCAAACCACGGGCCAATGCCTAATTCGGCTTGCCCACTATTTACTTGCTCTAACGAAATAAAGCGCTTCCCGCTTGTTAAGCTAAACTCTGTGCTGGTAAACAACCTAAAAGTATTACTTATGATCTCGTTGTAACTCTGCATATGACAAAGTTGCTCGTAACAAACTCTAAATTGGGGTTCATTACCGAGTGCCAATTCTTTAGCGAGCTGTGCTAGCTCGTCGTTGGCATGCAGTAGTTGCTGCGCTTCGCGGTGAAAAACACGCCCTTTTTCAGTAAGCTGTAATCGGTACTTACTTCTGTCTAGTAACTCAAATCCTATTTTGGCTTCTAAGTTTTTAATTGCGAGTGTAAGCGCGGGCTGCGTTTTATGTAGCTTTAATGCTGCTCCGCTTAAGCTTGCGCTTTGCACTATGGCATCTAAAATTATTAATTGATTCAGCTTCATATACCGCTCTGCAACATCATAAATAAAACTTATTGAGTTTCTAAAATTTAATGATTTTTATTTTATATGTTTGCAGCGTATGCTGCACTTAATTATTTTGCCATCATTGCAACGGAGAAGACATGAAACTCTTTCGTCTATGTTTATTAACAACGACCTTACTTAGCTTAATAGCCTGTTCTGAGCCAGAACAACAAGTTAAAGAAGAGCCTATTCGCCCTGTTAAATTATTCAACATAGGTCATGATACGCAAATTAACATTCGTAGTTTTCCTGCTGAAGTTGTTGCAAACCAAGGCTCGTACCTTGCTTTTAGGGTAAACGGCGAACTTGTTAAGTTTCCTGTGCTTGCTGGTGAACACGTTGAAAAAGGTGATTTATTAGCAAAACTGGATCCAGAAGATTTTCAATTACAGTTTGACGAACGTAAAGCGCGCTTTGAATTGGCAAAATCACAACTTGGTCGTATTGAGCAATTGTTTGAGAAAAAAATCACCAGCCAATCAGAATTAGATCAAGCCACTGCTAATATGCAAATTGCTGAATCTGCATTTAAAATTGCACAAACGAACCTTGAGTACAGTGAACTACGCGCACCATTTTCAGGCACAGTGGCTAAGGTGTTTGTTAAAAACTTTGAAAATATTCAAGCAAAGCAAAATATATTACGCTTAGAAACACGCGATTTAATGGACGTAGAAATTCAGGTTCCTGAAAAAATTGTCGCTCGCTTTAAAAAAGGCACCGATTATCACCCTACTGTAAAGTTTGATGGCTTTGACGACAAAGAATACATACTTGATATTAAAGAGTGGGATACCCAAGCAGATCCTGCAACACTTACTTATAAGGTTGTATTTTCGCTACCAGTACCTGAGGACTTTAATTTACTAGCCGGTATGACGGGTAGCGTGCTTATTGATTTAAGTAAAGTAACGCGCTCGCAAGTTGCTTATACAATCTTACCTATCGAGTCGGTGTTTTCTGAGCCGCAAGAATCAATTGAAGATAACGCCTACGTATGGCTTTTTGATTCAAAAACTAGCCAAGTGCATAAACAAGCTGTAAAGGTTGGCCAGTTGCACCGCGATGGTATTGAAGTATTAAGCGGTATTGAAGAAGGCCAAATTGTGGTTTCTGCCGGTGTGCATTCACTAAAAGAAGGCATGAAAGTAAGAGCATGGAATAAAGAGCGAGGCTTATAATTATGAGCTTTGCACAACTCTCCATAGAGAAAAAAGTAATCAGTTGGATGTTTACGCTGCTGCTATTAATTGGCGGTAGTGTGTCGTACTTTGATTTAGGGCAACTAGAAGACCCTGAGTTTACGCTTAAAAAAGCCATGGTTATTACTATGTACCCTGGCGCGTCGCCGCAACAAGTTGAAGAAGAAGTTACTTTTCCGATTGAAAACGCGATTCAGCAATTGCCTTATGTTGATTACGTTACGTCTATTTCATCTAACGGTAAATCACAAATTTCTGTAGAAATGAAAAGCAATTATCGTAAAGAGCAGCTTCGCCAAATTTGGGATGAAATGCGTCGTAAAATTAACGACCTTTCTCCGTCATTACCTAGTGGTGTTTACCCAAGCACTATTTTGGACGACTTTGCCGATGTTTACGGTGTTATGTATTCGGTAACCGGCGATGGTTATTCGTATGATGAGCTTAAAGATTACGTCGATTTTTTAAAGCGCGAACTGGTATTGGTTAAAGGCGTTAGTAAAGTAACCGTTGCGGGCCAACAACAAGCGCAAGTAATGGTTGAAGTTTCTACGCGTAAACTCGCTCAATTAGGTATTGCGCCAAGCCATATATTCCAGTTATTGCAATCGCAAAATACGGTATCTAACGCGGGTAAAATTCGCGTGGGCGATGAATCAATTCGCTTGCATCCTACTGGCGAATTTAAAGATGTAAAAGAGCTCGAAACCTTATTAATTTCAAAATCAGGTGCCAATGAGCTTATTTACTTAGGCGATGTAGCAAAGGTTTACAGAGAGTACGCAGAAGTACCAAATAACATTATTCGTTATAACTCTCAGCAAGCTTTACTTATTGGCGTGTCGTTTATGTCGGGTGTTAACGTGGTTGATGTGGGTAAAAACATAGACGAGCATTTAGCATCACTTGAATATCAACGCCCTCATGGTATTCACATAAATTCGGTATACAACCAACCACAAGAGGTTCAAAAATCGGTTGATGGTTTTATTATCAGCTTACTTGAAGCCATTGCGATTGTTATTGTTGTACTGCTGTTATTTATGGGTTTAAAAAGCGGCATTTTAATTGGTGGTATTTTACTGCTTACTGTACTGGGTACGTTTATATTTATGAAGTTGTTTGCTATCGACTTGCAACGCATATCGCTTGGGGCACTTATTATTGCTCTAGGGATGCTGGTTGATAACGCAATAGTCGTCACTGAAGGCATACTGATAAACCTTAAACGTGGCCAAACAAAACTCAAAGCGGCTATTAATATTGTCGAGCAAACAAAATGGCCTTTATTAGGTGCAACAGTTATTGCAGTCACTGCCTTTGCGCCAATTGGTTTAAGCTCTGATGCCAGTGGTGAATTTGCCGGTAGCTTGTTTTGGGTGTTGTTTATTTCGCTTTTATTAAGCTGGATAACAGCCATTACGCTAACGCCATTTTTTGCCAATTTAATGTTTAAAGAAAACGAATTTAAAAACGAAGAAGGCCAAGAAGATGAAGACCCATATAAAGGTTTTATTTTTAACGGTTACAAAGCGATTTTAGATTTAGCGCTGCACTTTAGAAAAACCACGCTTATATTAATGGTTGTTTTACTGTGTACTGCGGTTGTTGGTTTTGGCTCTGTAAAACAGTCGTTTTTTCCTGCCTCTAATACACCTATGTTTTATGTAGATTACTGGCAAGAGCAAGGCTCTGATATTCGTTCAACCCTTGAGGGCGTTAAAAAGCTTGAAGAGTTTTTGCAAAAAGAAGACCTTGTTGAAGAAGTAACAAGTACTACAGGCCAAGGTGCACCGCGCTTTATGCTTACCTACGCGCCAGAAAAATCATACCCAGCGTACGGCCAATTAATTATTCGTGTTGCCGACAGAGAAGCCGTAGCAACTGTAATGCAAACAGTGCGTGATTACTCAAGCAATCATGCACTCTCTGCACAGCTTAAAATTAAACCGATGGAAATCGGCCCCTCTACTGATGCAAAAATAGAAGCACGTTTTTCGGGCCCTGATCCTGTTGTTTTAAGACAACTCGCTGCTACAGCCGAAGAATTGATTGGTAGCGACGATGGTGCATACAATATTCGTGATGACTGGCGCGCACGTACCAAAATGATTCGCCCGCAATTTAACGAGCAAAAAGCACGTCGATTAGGTATTAGTAAATCAGACTTAGACAATGTATTACTAACGAGCTTATCGGGTAAACAAGTGGGTGTATATCGCGATGGTACCCAATTGCTACCCATTATTGCTCGCTCTCCTGCTAACGAGCGCTTAAACGTAGAAAGCGTACACGACCTTCAAATATACAGCCCAGTATTGGGTGTATTTGTACCAGT
Organism: Pseudoalteromonas sp. APC 3358; assembly: GCF_030408075.1. Classification (NCBI taxonomy): domain Bacteria; kingdom Pseudomonadati; phylum Pseudomonadota; class Gammaproteobacteria; order Alteromonadales; family Pseudoalteromonadaceae; genus Pseudoalteromonas; species Pseudoalteromonas sp. APC 3358. Next base: position 256,036 of record NZ_JASDCE010000001.1, on the reverse strand, counting down.
GACTCAAGTTGTAGACGAATTTGATGTGCAGTGGGAAGACAGCCTAATAATGCGCCGCGATCGCAAACGTACTATTACAGTAATGGCCGATCACAATGTATTAGGGGACGAAACGCCCGCTAAATTATTTGCGCGTATTCGCGGCCCAATAGAGAACATGGAACTACCACGTGGTTACCAACTAGAATGGGGCGGCGAATTTGAGTCATCAAGCAAAGCTCAAAAAGCAATATTTGGCTCATTACCACTGGGCTATTTAGCTATGTTTGCAGTAACCGTACTACTTTTTAACTCGCTCAAACAGCCACTTGTTATTTGGGCAACTGTGCCGTTGGCTATTATTGGTGTAAGCGCGGGTTTGTTAGCTATGAATGCGCCGTTTAGCTTTATGGGGCTACTTGGTTTGTTAAGCTTAAGCGGTATGCTAATTAAAAACGGTATTGTATTAGTTGATCAAATAAATCTTGAATTAAGGGAAGGTAAATCGCCCTATGAAGCCGTGTTTGACTCTGGTGTGAGCCGTGTACGACCAGTTGCAATGGCAGCTATAACTACTATTTTGGGTATGATCCCGCTGCTATTTGACGTGTTTTTTCAGTCAATGGCGGTAACCATAATGTTCGGTTTGGGCTTTGCCACCATACTAACCCTCATTGTAGTGCCAGTACTTTACACGGTTATATTTAGAATTGATTACGAGCCACGTAAGTAGTTAAACATATAATTGGTTAACATTAAAAAATGCCACAGGCTCAAAATCCTGTGGCATTTTTATTTAATACCGATTAAAAAAGAAAGGCTACATATTTAGTTGTTAAGAAACTAACCGCAACACTTTTTATATTTTTTGCCGCTACCACATACACAAGGTGCGTTACGCTCTGGTACTTTATCAAATACTTGTGGTGTTGACTTGCTAAGCGCAAAGTCTAGTTCGCGAATATCTTCTGGTACGTCTGCTTTAACTTCAATTGAAGCAAACAGCGAATGCTCTTCTAGTATTGCTTCTATTTCCGATTGTCGTTCAGCTGAGTTTACAATTAGCGTTAACGGATGCAACTCTGTGCCTACCTTTGCAGTACGATTTGGCGCAAATCCATTACTGTTATTTTTACCCATTATGTCGGGCTTACCCATAAAGAAAAATTTTGACATGTTACTTCTATAACCTTTCTACATTATTAAGACGGCGCATCTTAACAGCTTACCCTTCATATAACTAAGTGTACTTGTAAATAGCTTAACAACACGTCTATAAAGCAATTTTAACTTAAAAATTTAAATGGCCTGCAAAATAGGCTAACCACTATTATATAGATTTACTATAAACTGATTAAATAAATGCGATTATTATCAATATTTAAATACTCTGTACACTTAGCTTCGTTATCTAAGCACTTACCAATTAAGCGATAGGTATGCTAACTAGGGCGATAGAAATTGCCTTTAACTTTTTAGCCTCACTTATACAGAGGAAATTTATTTAAGTAGAGAAAGTCATGTTTAAAAATTTTGGATGGATAGTAGAAGCTAAACTTAATGCTGGTGAACTTGAAAACTTTAAAGCGGTGATGAATTCACAAGTTAATCGCGCACTTAATGAAGTTGGCACTAAAAATTATCAATATTATATGTCTGATGCTGGCGATGTTTTAGTTTACGAACGCTTTGCTGATGCAGACTCTTCACACGAACATATTGAAAATTGGGACGATCATTCAGCACGTTGGATGGCGGCTGCTGCACCTACACGCATGGTGCATTTAGGCGAATTACCTGATGATGTTCGTGAGCGTCATGCGGCTTTAAGCCCTCTTTGGCTAAAACCATTTGGTGGCTTTTCTCGCGAAGAAGAACAAACGAGTCAAATTAACAAAAACGGTGATACGACATTTGATAATTTTGGCTGGATTGTTGAAGCCAAGCTAAACCCTGGCCAGTTAGATGCCTTTCGTGAAGTAATGAATTCACAAGTAGAACGTGCAAAAACAGAGCCTGGTACACTAAATTACCAATATTACATGTCTGAAGATGGCGATATTATGGTTTATGAGCGCTTTAGAGATTTAGAAGCCTCGCACATACACATCCAAAACTGGGATGATCATGCAGAGCGCTGGATTGCTGCAGCAACACCAACACGTATGGTTCATTTGGGTGATTTACCTAAAGAACTAACCGATAAACATGCTGCACTGTCACCACTTCTATTAAAGCCTCTAGGTGGTTTTGCAAAGTAAATATGGATAAATACCAAATTCGTAATATAGTTAAATGCCACTGACTAGACTCAGTGGCGTTTTAATATCTAACTCAATATTATGGAAAAGCCTTGGAAAACTTTAAAATTGCAGTACTAATAGCAGGCAGTCTTTTTATACTTTTTGGTTATTTACGCTTTATAACTGACGATAGTGGTAACGTGAACTTAAACAACTACCGTTTTACAGGGGGCATACTACTGGTTATTTCCGGTATGGTTGATGGCACACGCGACCTTGTTAAGCGCCTGCGCTCTAAAAACTCGTTATCGGCGATTACAATTTATTTAGGTATACTCTTATTTTATATTGGCTTTAGCATTCAATAGCTAAACATTAAGCGCTAATTTGGGCTTTATACAAGCAGCATTTTATAAGTGAATACCTGTGACCTTTAAACAACTATTCAACAGCGCTCTGCTACTTTTAGCAACGGCTCCTCCACTGGTTTTACTTGCATGGGATGAACAAGCTGATCCCGCTTTTATTCCCAACGGTATATATAACACCTTAACATTTACGTTATTTCCAATAATGACGATCGTGTTATCGGTTGCTTTATTTAGGCACCTATATAAAAAATACAATAATAACTTTGAATTTAAACATACGGTTAAAGATTATATTGTTGAGCACGGGAAATTCCGTTCAGTATTTATACCAATCGGTTTACCTATTTTAATTTACTTATGGTTGTGGACGTCAGTATGTATTTCAGTAAAGTTACTGGCTAATAAATATGGCGATAATATATGGCAGCAAGAATATCAGTTACTCGAAGTAGGTACTTGCCCAACTGATTATGAATACAGTTGCGCAAAACTGACTGTACTGGATTTAAAAAGCTATAAAAAGCACACTTTTAGATGGTATTTAGATAAAGGTAGATTGGTGGGTTTGCAAAATAACAACGTAAACTTAGTGGGCGTTAAAAGCCCACTTGGTAAAATAGTACAAGAAATACAGTGGTAGTAGAATACCACTTAGCTCCACATTATTTTTTTAGACTGAGAATACGGTCCGAACTTGGTTTTGAGTCTGATTTAGCATTAGACGACTTGTTCTCTTTAATGCTTTTTGGCTTACCCACATACGTTGTAGAACGCTTTTGGTAAGGAGTATTACTGCGCTCATTTTTGCGCTCTGTGTTAGCGTTGCTGCGCTCAGAGTTACGATTTGTATTTCGCTCAGTACTACGCTCATTATTTCGATCACCATTATTAAAGCGTCGTGGGTTTTCGCCCTGAAAATCACGTTTTTTAGGTGCTAAAGGTGCATTATTTTCTGATTGCTTATTAGTATCAAGCGAGTGCTCTTGGGTTTTACCAGAATCAGAAATCGAATCGTTTATTTGCGCCATTTCAATATCTGACAAGTGACGCCACTGCCCTACTTTTAAACCTTTAAGTGTTACGTTCATTATGCGCGTACGTTTTAAGGTTACAACTTCGTAGCCTAAGTATTCACACATGCGGCGTATTTGACGGTTTAAACCTTGAGTAAGTACTATTTTAAATTCTTTGGGGCCACTTTGCGTTACTTTACATTCTTTAGTAACGGTATCTAAAATAGGCACACCATTCGCCATTTTTGTAACAAACTGACGATTAAGCGGTTTATCTACCGTAACAACGTATTCTTTTTCGTGATTATTGCCCGCACGTAAAATTTTATTAACGATATCGCCTTCGTTAGTTAAAAATATAAGCCCTTCAGACGGTCTATCTAAGCGCCCTATTGGGAATATACGCGTAGGATAATTTACCGCGCGAATAATATTACTTTGAATTTTACTTTCGGTAGTACACGTTATACCAACGGGTTTATTGTAGGCAATGTAAACGCGCTTTGGCGTGGCTTTAAGAGGCTTACCATCAATTAGTACAACATCGGTAGCGGCTACTTTTACGCCCATTTCTGGTGAGTAGCCATTAACGCTGACACGACCTTGCTCAATATATTTATCGGCTTCGCGGCGTGAACAAAATCCTGTTTCACTAATAAATTTATTTAAACGTTTTAATTCGGTCATGGCACTTATAGCGTAGTAATTTTTAAGGCGAGTAGTGTAAACCACCCACACTATTTTTTCGCCCCTAATTTACTATTTATAGGCGTTTAAGCACTAATTTTTACTTTAGTTAATTTACGCCATACACATTCAAGCGGACCTTGATTAAAATAGCGGCTGTATAAAAAGGTAAATATGAGCTGCAGCGCAACTAATGCCGTTGCAACTAACCAATAGTCAATACGATCAAAACTGAGCACCCAGTGGGTAAATAGCACTTTATATAACAACAGTTGTATGAGTGTTTGGCTAATATATAAAGTAAATGCTAAGCGCCCTGCTTGTTGAATAAGCATGCCGACGTGTGCCCTGTTATTGCAAAATTTAACAATTAAATGAATATATAGCGTAGCCATACCTAGGGCCGCAAACATATTTACAAATTCTTGCACCCCATATCCTAAGCTGCCATTAAGCTGTGATGCATAAAGCCTGATTCCACAAAAAACAAGGGTCATTGCACCGCAAACTATTAATTGCTGAGTCGTTAAGCCTTTACTAAAAACGTCTTGTTTATATAAATAAATGCCAATGAGCATAAGGCCCACGCACATCCACATTGTCATTATTGGCACCATAACAAGCATCAATGTGTTCATGGCGAGGTTACTAATAAAGTAATCAATATAGTGTGGGTTATATAAATCTATAAACTGTGCTGAATCACGGTAAATCACTTCATCGGGTACGTTAGATACAATAAGCACTGTAGCTACACCCGATAACAAAATAAACTCAAGTCCTCTTTTTAAAAGAACAGTGCTATCACTCTCTAAATATTTAATAACAAACCAGCCAGATACACCGTAAACAAATAAAATATCACCGGCCCAAAGTAAAAAACCATGCGCTAAACCAAAGAGGATTAACCAATAGAGCCTGCTTTTTAACTGCAATTCAGACTTATAACGTTGCCACTGAATATAAAGCCCGGCGCCAAAAAGCAAACTAAACAGTGTTCTAAAACGCCCGTCTACAAACAAACTGCTAAAGGTGTGAATAATTGAATCGCTAACAGGAGGATTAGTTAAAGAGGTATACCCGTATTCAAAAAGGCCGAAGGCGTAAGCATTCATGTAAACTAGGCCAAGCACGGCAACGCCGCGAATAAAGTCCATATTATAATTGCGCATTAAAGCTATTATCCGTTAAATATTATTCTTATAACTGTCAGCCCAATCGACTGACTGCTGGTAAAGTGGAGGAAGTATAGCACTGTCTATATTTAGCAAAAGTACAGCTTGTTCAAGTGCCCACCAGCTTCCTGTTTCGTATGCTTTAACAACGTTTAAAATATAATAAAGTGTGTTTTTATCCCCTAATAATGCCGTTTTTATTTCATCAGGGAAAGGTAGTTTTTCAACAAGTAAGCTCATTGGTTGATCAAGGATTGCATCTAGCAGTGAAAATAACCCTGTTAAAAATGCTTCGCCTGACTGGCTCTTATTAACCTTTTTTGCTAACAACTCACAAAAACGAGCACGTACAACACACACTTGCATTAGCTCTGCAGGCTTTTTACCCGCAGTATGAGCAGTAACAATAAGGCTCACAAACTTTTTAAGGCGTTCATGGCCTAAATACACAAGCGCTTGCTTTAATGACGATATTTGGCTTTGTATAGGAAAAACACCGCTGTTAATTAAACGCAGTAATTTATATGCAAGTGCAGCATCAAGCTCAAACAGTCCAGATATAGCTTTTATATCTGGACTGTTTTTCATTATTTCGGCGTAAATAGCGACGACTAAACCATAATTATAATCAATGTCATTTTGTTTGATCATGGTAGGTTTTGCAAAAAAATAGCCTTGAAAATAATCAAACCCCATATCAAAGGCGAGCTTATAGTCTTCTTGTGTTTCTATTTTTTCGGCTAGTATTTTTATTTGTTTATGCGCTTGTAACTTATTAATTATGGGCTGTATTTCGCTAAGAGGTGTAATTGCAATATCAAATTTAATGAGCTTCACAAGCTTTAAAAAACGATCCCACTGTGGTTTATATACAAAGTCATCGAGTGCGAGTTTGTAGTTACTATGAAATAAACCTCGGCATAGTTCATAGTTATCGTCGGTGGGTTCTATGGTTTCGAGTAACTCAATCACAACGTCTTGGCATGGTAGGAAAGCACATAAATCGAGCTTTAATGATTCTGGTCCTATATTAATAAGCGCTTTTTTGCCTGATGTAATATGGCGTGTACCTAAATTTAATTGATTTTCCATAATAAGCCTTGCTGTTGCTTGGCCTTCTGCAATATCTGGAAAATAATTTTTTGGACTATCACGAAAAAGTAGCTCATAGGCTACTACTTTTTTACTTCGATTGAATATTGCTTGCCTTGCAACAAATACAGACACATTACCTACTTCTTAGTTTTTATATAATACTAAGTAATTAAACCCTAAGCAGGTACATTTGTCACTAAACTTTAAAGTACAGCAACGATTTACCGGTATAAGGTTGTTATATAATCAGTTGCCACTTGTGGCCACGAAAAACGCATTTGCTCTGCGCTGTGCTTAATTTTATGCCACTTTTTAGGATTTTGCTTTTTAATTAAGAGAGTTTCGTCTAAACAGCTAATTAAATTACGCGTTTGTGTTGCTAACGTGTCGCCATTAAAGCTAAAACCATTTTCGTGGTGTTTAACTGTATCTTTTAATCCGCCAACACTGTGAACTAAACACGGTTGCCCCGCACGCATTGCTAGCATTTGGCTAATACCACAAGGTTCAAACGAACTTGGCATTAAAAATAAGTCACCTAGTTGATACATTAAATCGCCAACACCTTGACCATAGCCCTTCAAAAATAAAAGATTAGAATTACGCGCCATTGCTTTGGTAAATATGCTTTCGAGCTCTTTATCACCCGAGCCTAGAATAATAAGTCTGCCGTTATGTTCATTAATGACTTGGCACACTTTATCAATAGCTAAAGCCTCATTAACCTGCTGGCACAATAACAACACTTTTTGCTCTGTAAGTCGGCCAACGCTTGTGATTAATGGGCCATTATTAACCGTTGCTTTAAATTGCTGTAGTCGTTGGTGAGCAATATAGTAGCCGCTTTGTAACTGCTCGCTATTTGCCATCCAAGTAAATAAAGTGTTCTCTGCTTGGCTATAAAAATCAGCGAGAGTTGCTCCTTCAAGTGCATTGCTTGGATATTCGCAGCCATTTAGAATACCGACAAGCTTACCTTGGCTTGCTGCATTTTGCAGATCTTGCTCAAGCCCTTCGCCACCAAAAAAACCATGCTCGTAATTACTAGGTTCAAGAACCTCTTGGCTGTAGGTTGGTGATACAACATGTATTTTATCGCAAAGATTTATTGCACTGCGCATAGGATTAAAGCAATGAGGGTAACGCGGGTCGCATAGTTGCTGGCCATTATAACTAAGTGACGGAAACCATGCCTCTAAGCTTGAGTCGTCGTGTTTAAAAGGTCTTATACCTTGCAGTGCAATATTATGCACTGTGTAGGCAATGGGTAAGGTATTAAGTGAGCTATAACGTGGCTCAAACTTAAGTAAAACTGCAACGCAGGCGCTGTGCCAATCATGTAAATGTAGCGCTGTAGGGCGCTTTAATATACCTTGTAATAATGCTTCGCAGACAGCTGCATTAAATAAAGCAAATTTAGTCGCATCAGTTGCAAAAGGCCTCCCCGGTGCATCATTACAATATACACTGCCTGATTCACTAAATAGCGGGTGGCTAATAACAATTTGGCTTACGTTATTTTGGGCTTGTTGTACTTGAAAAACTGTTAATACATGGGGTTGAGCATTAAATGCAACGGTTACTTCACCTATATAAATACGCTCAAGCGGCTCAAACCCGTAGTCAGGAATAACAACGTCAACCGTTATACCTTGCTTTGCGAGCGCCCTTGGGGCATCGCGTACTACATCTGCCACACCGCCTACTTTTGCGCCTGGTAACGCGTCATTTTCTGCTGCAACCATTAATACATGCATTAATTTACTACTTCCTTTAACCTGTGTGGGCTTGCTCATAAATGAGCAAGCTTTGTTGTCGTGCTTAATATTTAACGTGTTTTACGCTAGCTTTTTATTCTCACGCGCTTGGCGCTCTAACTTTTTTGCAAGCTCAGTGAGCATATCACGAGTAACAAGAACGATGCCTTTCTTAGATACTCTAAAGCCGTTTTCTTCATCTGTTTTTTTGTCAAAACCGATTTCGAGACCTGCCGGTATTTCACAGCTCCTATCTATAATCGCACGCTTAATTTTACAACCTCGATTTATAACCGCACCGGGTAAAATTACCGACTGCTCAATGGTACAAAATGACCGAACGTGGACATTAGAAAACAAGAGTGACTTTCTAACCGCAGAGCCCGAAATAATACACCCACCCGACACAGTTGAGTCTAATGCCATACCGCGCCTATCTTCGTCATCAAAAATAAACTTTGCAGGTGGTAGTTGCTCTTGATATGTCCATATTGGCCACGTTGGGTCGTATAAATCAAGTTGTGGTTCTGGCATTACCAATTCCATATTAGCCTCCCAGAACGAATCTAGCGTACCTACATCGCGCCAATAAGGCTGCCCTTCTTGGTTTGGATCTCTAAATGGGAAAGCAAATACATTATGCTCTTCTATAATTGCTGGAATAATATCGTGACCAAAATCTCGGCCAGAACCTTCATTCTCAGAATCTTTTTTAAGTTGCTCAAACAAAAATTCAGTATTAAAAATGTAGTTTCCCATTGATGCTAAACATGTACCTGGCTTGCCAGGTACGGAGCTAGGCATTGCTGGTTTTTCATCAAAACGACACACTCTGTTTTCTTCATCAACGGTCATTACACCAAACGTGTCTGCGGCTTCCTCTACGGGCACTTCAATACAACACACTGTCATATCTGCGCCCTTTTGCACATGTTCAGCCAATAAAGCACCATAGTCCATGCGATACACATGATCTCCAGACAAAATCATCACATATTTAGGAAGCTCGTGACGAATAATATCTATGTTTTGAAAAACAGCATCTGCGGTTCCACAATACCAATCATCACCTTGGCGCTGAGATGCAGGTAGTATTTCAACCGACTCACCCAGCTCTTTTTTAAAGTGCCCCCACGCGCGGTTTACATGGCGAATTAATGAATGCGATTTATATTGTGTGGCAATACCAACACGTCTCACACCCGAGTTAATACAGTTTGATAGTGGAAAATCAATAATTCGATGTTTACCACCAAAGTAAACTGCTGGCTTTGCTCGCCAATCGGTTAGCTCATGCAGGCGAGAACCGCGTCCGCCTGCCAGTATTAACGCGTAAGTTTCTCTGGTTAGGCTACTTATGTAGCGATTTGCATAATTGGGCATAATACTCTCTCCATTTAGTCTAGGCTGTTAGTGGCATGGCTTTTAGTTGTCGTTAAGTCTGTTTCACTAATATTGAGGGGTTCTAAATGCCAAATGTCTTCACTGTATTGGCTTATGGTTCTATCACTTGAAAACATTCCACTGGCTGCCGTATTTAAAATACTCATTTGTGTCCAGTAGGTTTGATCTGCGTAAGCTTTATCAACTTCTTTTTGAGCTGCTACATAACTTTCAAAATCGTGCGCAACAAGCCATGGATCGTGCGGGCTCTTAATTGCATTTGTAATATCGTCAAATAAGCATGGTTCAAACAAGTTAAAATGGCCGCTTTCGAGTAGTTGCATTACATTATTTAAATCGCTATTTTGTGCGATTAAGTGCTCAGGATTGTAACGCGATTTAATATCATCAATTTGATGAGCTTGTGCCCCAAACAAAAAGAAGTTATCAGCGCCGACAGCATCTCTAATTTCAATGTTTGCACCATCCAGCGTGCCTATCGTCAATGCACCATTCATCATAAACTTCATGTTGCCAGTACCCGACGCTTCTTTGCCTGCGGTAGATACTTGTTCTGACAAATCGGTTGCAGGACAAATCACTTCCATAGCGGTTACATTGTAATTAGGTAAAAAGGCGACGCGTAAATACGGGGCCGCTAACGGATCTTTATTTATAACCTCTGCCACGTTATTAATAAGCTTAATAATTTTTTTAGCCATGTAATAACCCGGTGCTGCTTTACCGCCTAATAACACACAGCGAGGAACAAGCCCTTGGGTATCACCACGGCGAATACGGTCATATAAATGAATCACATGAAGTATGTTTAATAGCTGACGTTTGTATTCGTGGATACGTTTTACTTGTACGTCAAACATCATCGATACGTCAAAATCAACATCGCAGCGCGCCTTAACTAAATCAACTAAACGCTGTTTGTTTTCGCGTTTAGCATTTTGCCATTGCTCATGAAATGCTTTGTCATCGTAAAAGCGACGTAGGTCGCTAATTGTTGAAAAGTTTTTAACCCAGTCATGACCAATTTTTTCGCTGATTAATTTACTTAAAACGGGATTACAATGTGCAAGCCATCGACGAGGTGTTACACCATTTGTTTTGTTATTAAACTTATCTGGCCACAGTGCGTAAAACTCTTTAAATAAACCCGCTTTTAACAGTTCGGTATGCAGTGCTGCTACGCCATTTACAGAGTAACTCCCTACAATGGCTAAGTAAGCCATACGAATTTGCGGCTCATCGCCCTCTTCAATCAACGACAATGCACGCTGTTTATTAACATCACCCGGCCATTGTTGTGCAACTTGTGCTAAAAAGCGTGCGTTTATCTCGTAAACTATTTCTAAAATGCGTGGTAATAATTTTGAAAACAACGAAACAGACCACTTTTCAAGCGCTTCAGGAAGTAGCGTATGGTTTGTGTAGGCCATTGTTTTAGTAGTGATTTGCCAAGCATCGTTCCAATCAAGTTCGTAATCATCAATTAAAATACGCATCAGCTCTGCAACAGCAATACTTGGGTGCGTGTCGTTTAACTGAAAAACATGAAAATCAGCAAAGTCGCTAAAGTTCTCGCCATGTTGGGAAACCCACTGATCAACTACGTCCTGAATACTCGCAGATGATAAAAAGTATTGTTGGCGCAATCTAAGCTCTTTACCATTTTCGCTGCTGTCGTTTGGATACAGCACCATGGTAATTTGTTCAGCTAGGTTTTTTTGTGCGACGGCTTCTGAGTAACTGCCTGCATTAAATTCGGTCAAATTAAATTCATCTGTCGCTTCTGATTTCCATAAGCGTAGCGTATTTACAATATTGTTTTTATAACCTGGAACAGGTACATCGTAAGGTACAGCTAATACATCTTGTGAACTCATCCATTGACGATGCTCTCGGCCAAATTTATCCGTGTAACTTTGCACGTAGCCGCCAAATTTCACACGTTTTGCATGCTCTGGCGCGCTTAGCTCCCATGGGTGCCCTTCGCGCAGCCAGTTATCTGGTTGCTCAATTTGGTTACCATCTTTAATTGATTGGTTAAACATGCCGTATTCGTAACGAAGGCCATAACCAATGACAGGTAACGCTAGACTTGCACAGCTATCTAAAAAACAAGCAGCTAGGCGGCCTAAACCACCGTTACCTAAACCTGCGTCGTGCTCAGCATCTTCAAGCGTTTCTAGTGTTGTGCAGTATTCTTGTAATGCAGCAGCAACTTGGTCGTCTAAATCTAGGTTTAGTATTGCATTACCCAGCGCACGTCCCATTAAAAACTCAAGAGAAAGGTAAGCCGTTTTCCGGCGTTTCTCTTGCTTAATTTGTTGATTCGTTTCTCTGCAGCGGGCAACAAGTCTGTCGCGAATAGTCAGCGCTAAAGCATGGTATAAATACAGTCTTGATTCGCCGACCTTATCGCGACCTAGGGTATAATAAAAATGCCGTGTTAAGTCATCTTTAAGCGTACTTTCATCTATAACAGGACCTTCTTGCCAGCCCTTTACTACACACACTTGTTCACTTTGTTTAGCCATGACTTACATCCTCTAAATTAGCACTAAAAACCCAACTACTTTGTGCTGAAATTTCAACCATCGCATCTTCATTACTACTCACAGATGCATTATTTACACTTGATAAAACCATTTGCCACGGCGCATTAATAGGCGAAGGCGGCATTTGGCAAAAAACTGTTTTTTTACTGGCATTAAATACCATCAGTAATGCATGATTATTTTGCTTATCAAGTAAGCTATACATTAAAAACTGTCTGGTATCTTCATGCCAATGAGCGTCGGTCATGGTTTTACCTTGTTCAGTAAACCACTTAACGGTAAAACGCTCGTCTATATCATCTAAAAATACACTGTGTTTGAACGCGCTGTGCGCACGTCTAATTTTTAAAGCATCATCAATAAATCGTGTTAGCGAATGATTAAGTTGAGAATCTTTCCAGGCAAGCCAGCTAGTGCGATTATTTTGGCAATAAGCATTGTTATTACCCCCTTGAGAGTGCGCCATTTCGCTGCCAGCGGCAATCATGGGTACACCTTTTGAGAGTATTAAAGTAAGTAAAAAGTTCTTTTGTTGTTGCAAACGCAGTGCGTTTATTTTTGAGTCACTGGTAAAGCCTTCTACTCCACAGTTGAACGAGTGATTTGCACTGTGCCCATCTCTGTTTTGCTCACCATTAGCTTCGTTATGCTTTTCTTCATAACTCACTAAATCGGCAAGCGTGAAACCATCATGACTCGTTATAAAGTTAATGCTATTAAGTGGTCCACGTTGGCTGTGCTCAAAAATATCAAACGATCCGTGCAAACGTTTTGCAACGTTGGCAATAATGCCCGTTTCACTTTGCCAAAAACGTCTAATTACATCGCGGTATTGATCGTTCCATTCTCGCCATGGCGGCGGAAATGCCCCAAGCTGATAGCCACCAGGACCTATATCCCAAGGCTCACTTATTAGCTTAACCTTATTCAGCACAGGGTCTTGGGCTACTGCTTGTAAAAAAGTATGTGCAGAGCTAAAGCCTGCTTTTGAGCGCCCTAAAATGGTCGCTAAATCAAACCTAAATCCATCAACTCCCATTACCTCAACCCAATAACGAAGGCTATCAAGTACAAGTTGCAGTGTTTTAGGGTGATCAATATTTATGGTATTCCCACAGCCGGTATCGTTTATATATACATTAGGCTGACCCTCCACTGTGCGGTAATACGCTAAGTTATCAAAGCCTCTTAGCGATAATATAGGGCCATCGGCCCCCGCCTCTGCTGTATGGTTATAAACAACATCTAAAATAACTTCTATGTCGGCAGCATGAAGCTCGCGCACCATTTGCTTAAACTCGTTTATATCGTCGTTTACCAAATAGTCTTTATGGGGGGTAAAAAAGTTAAGCGTGTTATAACCCCAGTAGTTTTGCAGCCCTTTTCCTGTTAAAAATTGCTCACTAATAAAAGAATGAACAGGTAAAAGCTCAACTGCTGTAACTCCAAAGCTTTGTAAGTGCTCAATAAAGCTTGGGTGACTTAACCCTAAAAACTTTCCTTGTAGAGATTTAGGTATTTTAGGATGACGACACGTTGTGCCTTTAACATGGCACTCGTAAATAACCGTGTTTGACCAACGGTGGTTTGGCTTTTTATGCGCATACAACGTAGGGGGTGCTACTTTTGACTTAGGTATATCAATCGCATTATTTACGGTGCTTTTAGTGCCAATTGGCATTTGCCCATAATGGCGTTCGCTCCATGTAAACTCACCAAACAAGTCTTTTGCGTATGGGTCTATCAGTAGTTTATTTTCGTTAAATAGTTGACCATTTTTAGGGTTATATTCACCCTCAACTCTAAAGCCATAAAGTGCGCCGGCGCTTAATGGCGAAATATGAATACTCCAAATACCCCCTTCGTTAATATTCATCGCCATTTTTAGAATTTCTGAATGGCCACTTTTATCAAACAAACACACATAGGCTTGGCTTGCACCTGGCGCATAAAGCGCGAAGTTAACCCCATTATTAATAACACTAGAGCCAAGTGGTTCTACATTACCGGGGGCTACATCAAATTGGTTACTCATCATCAACCTTTTGTAAGTAAATAGTTGTTAAGCCACCGATGGCAATTGAAATACTGTGTTTAAACCCATGATTTGATTCGTTTATTGCCTGAACTATCTGCGATGAATCTTTAGTTACCTCAACGCCAGAGCCAAAAAACTGAGTATCGTCTGTATTTAAAACAACTTTATAACGCCCTTTACTCGGTACGCCAATAACGTAGTTTTCATAGGACGCGGGGGTAAAATTGGCAATAACAACCACAAAGTCTTTTGCGTTTTTAGCATAGCGAACAAAGCTTAAAATGCTCTGCTGATTATTATTGTTATCTATCCAGGTAAAACCAGCCGCGCTCGAATCTAGCTCATACAACGCGGGTTGGTTTTTATAAACGGTATTGAGCGCTTTTACGGTGTGCTTTATACCGCTGTGGCTTTGGTGCTCAAGTAAATGCCAATCGATAGAATGATCGTGTCCCCACTCTTTTCGCTGTGCAATTTCACCGCCCATAAACAAGAGTTTTTTACCCGGATGTGCCCACATAAATGCGTAGTAAGCGCGTAAATTAGCAAATTTCTGCCAATCATCGCCTGGCATTTTTTCAATTAACGATCCTTTACCGTGGACTACTTCATCGTGGCTTAATGGCAATATATAGTTTTCACTAAAAGCGTATACCATCGAAAAAGTCATTTCGTGATGATGATGCTGACGGTATAAAGGGTCGTGCTGCATGTAATGCAAACTATCGTTCATCCAACCCATATTCCACTTATAGCCAAAGCCTAAGCCGTTGTGCTCAACACTTTGGGTGACGCCCGGCCACGCTGTTGACTCCTCAGCCACCATCATAATGCCTGGATTGTTTTTATAGCTGCGCATATTGACTTGCTTTAGGCACTCAATCGCACCTAAGTTTTCGCGCCCGCCGTAACAATTAGCAATCCACTCGCCTTCTTTTCGGCTGTAATCTAAATACAACATAGAAGCAACGGCATCTACACGCAGACCATCTAAACCAAATTGATGTAACCAATACATAGCATTTGAAATCAAAAAGCTTTTAACTTCAGGGCGGTCGTAGTTATAAATGTAGGTATTCCAATCAGGATGAAAACCTTGGCGCTTATCGGCATGCTCATATAAATGAGTGCCATCGAATCGATGTAAGCCATGCGGATCGCTAGGAAAATGCCCAGGCACCCAATCAAGTAAAATACCTAAATTAGCTTTGTGACATTGCTCTACAAAGTATTTAAAGCTGTTGTAATCGCCAAAACGGCTGGTAGGTGCAAATAAACCAACAGGCTGATACCCCCACGAACCATCAAACGGGTATTCACTTATTGGCATAAGTTGCAGATGGGTAAAATTCATTTCAAGGGCGTAGCTAACCAGTTTGTCAGCAAGCTCTGTGTAACTTAAATAGCGGTTGTTTTCAGCGCGTTGCCATGAGCCTAAATGCACTTCATAAATACTAATTGGCGCATCAATATGATTACGCTTTTGTCTGTTTTGAAGTGCCTGAGCGCCGAGCGTTATAGGTTCTGGTTTATACTGCAGTACACTTGCAGTACCTGGTGCTTGTTGCATTTTAAATGCATAGGGGTCGGCTTTTTCGAGTACTTCTCCACTTTGAGCGGTAATTGCAAATTTGTAGCACATGTCGGCTTTAAGGCCTGGTACGAATAGCTCCCATACACCACTTGCAGGATGAAAACGCATAAAGTGGCGATTAGCTTGCCAAAAATTAAACTCACCAATAATAGAGACACTTGCAGCATTAGGCGCCCATACACAAAAGCGCACACCCTCTACATTTTGTTGAGTGCTAAAATGTGCACCAAAATGAGAGTACGCATGTTCAAGGCTGCCTTCGTTAAATAAATACATTGCCTCTGCATCAAGTGTGCTTTCAAAGCTGTATTCATCATAAAAGGTAGTGCTGCTATTTGTGTACTGAGCAATGCATTGATAAGGCGCAGTGGGCAGCGCATCAACTTTGACTATAAATAAGTCACTTTGTTGGTAGCGCTGCGCCTTAATACTTTTATTGTTTAATGTAACACTCACACTTATTGCACAAGGTAAGTAAAAACGAATTTCAACCTCAGCATCCGTTTTATGTGCCCCTAAAAAGCTAAATGGGTCTTTAAATCGTCCTGTATTTAATGCATGCACCTGTGCATCGTAACTATTTTCATTAGTTGTACTGCTCATTTAACCTTTCCTTATTGAATCGATAGCAGCTAAAAGTGAGGCATTTTTGGTAAAAATTTCTTCACTGGTATGCGTTAATACACGTCGCCAATTAGGATATTCTTTGTCTGTCCCGGGGATATTAACCGGATACTTCTGCTCATCTAAATCATCTATTTGTATTGCAAATAAACGCGATTGAGAACCCGCTAAACACAATGCTAGTGCGTTATATACTTCGACTGAATTACTATGTAATAGAAGCTCGGTTGTATTGGTATGGCGATTAATAAATCGTAGTATCCTATGTTTCTCTTCTATTCGTTGTTGCTTTAATTGCTCGTATTCATTGCAAGTAATAAGCTTGTATCGTTGCTTAATATTTAAATCAGCATGCTGCCACCAACCTGTAAAAGGCGGTACATCATGATTGGCTATCATTAACAAACACTGTGTTGCTAGCTCATCTGTCGATAAAAACTCACCACTGTGTTGTTTTTCAAAATAAAATAAGCTGTTAGAAAAAATACCGCTAGATGCCAAAGCCTGCCTTACCTCTGGCGGCACAACGCCTAAATCTTCTCCAATAACAATACTCTGATTAATATGTGATTCAATTTTTAAAATGGCGAGTAAGTGCTCAAACGGGTAGTAAACATAACAGCCATCTTGTTCACCATTGCTTTCAAAGCACCACCATAGGCGCCTAATAGCCATTACGTGGTCAATTCTAAGTCCACCTACATTTTGCATGTTTGCGCGAATGAGCGAGCGATAGAATTGGTAGTGATTATTACTAAGACTTTGAGGATTTAGTGCTGGAAGCCCCCAGTTTTGGCCAGCTTCGGCCCATGGATCTGGTGGAGCACCTACACTTGCACCTTGGCTAAATAGTGGCTTTTGATTTTTAAACTCGGCCCCATCACCCGCACAACCAACAGCTAAATCATTTATTAAGCCAATAGCCATACCTCGCTCTGCACAACTTTGTTGACACAGTGCCAATTGCGTATGCGCTTGCCACTGCAGGTAATAATCAAATGTTAAGTTATCTGATTCGAGGGTATTTAACGTAGTTGAATGAGTATTACAAAAATCAGTAAACGCTTGGCGACGCTCATCACTTGCCGTTAATTCAAACTGATTATAAAGCGCTTCAAATAACGCATACTTTATACGGCTTACATTTTCATAATCTATAAATTGATCATTACTTTTTATAAGTGTAATTACATCGTCTCGTTGCATGAGGTCATGTAGAACTGCGTTATTTTGTGCGTCTTCGCTTAATACTATAGAAATATAAAGAGGGTTTAATAAAGCCCGACTACTAGGGCTATAAGGGCTTGCACGCTCTGGCATATCAGCAAATAACAAATGCAGTGGATTAAGTAATATGTAATCCATATTTTGCGAGCTACATAATTTTGTAAGCGTTAGTAAATCGTCAAAATCGCCAATACCTAAATGCGCTTTATTTTTTAATGTGTAAAGCTGAATAGATAACCCTGTGCGCTTTGTGTCTTCAACTTGATAGACTTGCTCAGGCACGCACCAAATTTGTGTAATAGCGTGTTGCTCACCTACCTGAACATTGGCGTCATGATAGCCAATTGGCATATTATCTATGGGTAGTGCCAGCTCAATATAGCGAACGCCGTGTAAGTAATATTCACCAGTGACAGCCAAGTTATAAAGGTTGTCAAATGCTATGTGCATTCCAAGTGAAGGGACATCAATGGTAGCGGCTAAATACTGCTGACGTTCGTCTATACGAAGCTTTAAAGCGCACTTTTTTTGGTCAACCAAACTCACACTGGGTACTAAATCCAGCCAAAGCGATGCATCTAAATCATAAGTTAGTTGAGTTATTTCGGCTTCGTTATTTGTATCAACACCGCAACATTGCAAAGCACGTTTACGCGTGTCTTCGCTAAAAAACACCTGTTCACCTGTATACTTAGTGAATTCAAAGCCAATACCATGCAGGTAAAACAACTGCGAAAGAGCATCCATTGAATCGCCTTAATTAATGCGTTGAGTATTTACTATGCTGTTTTCTGTGCCAAATGTATTGCCAATATAACCATCAGCTTGGTGGTCGTTATCCCAAATGTCTCCATTTATTAAATAACGAAAGTGAAATTGTTGATCGATAGGTAAGCGTTGTTTAAATTTAAACACACCTTGTTTTTTATTAAGCTTCATTGGCACAGGTTGCCAATCATTAAATTCGCCTAATAAGCAAACTTCTTCTGCCTCTGGATGAGAAAATTCAAAGGTTACTTCAGCTTCATCTTTTGTTTTAAAAAAACGTTTATTCAACATAGCAGGCTCCAACTAAACCAAAAAGGGTACTTAATCTTTGCCACAGGCCATACAACTAAACAAAAAGGCGATGTGGATTCCATTCAAAATCATTAAACACGTTGTAAGTTAACCAAAACTTTATTTACGCATTATTACAGTGCAACAATTCATTTTTTCTGCACTTAAAAAGTGCGGTTAGTATATAAACAATCTTTTTTAAAAAGCTAAGTAGTACAGAGCAATATTTGAACCAACTAAGCGTACATCACATATTATTTATTTAATCGAATTTAAAGTTAAATAATCCAAAAGTATTGCCTAAATTTATAAAATTCTTTTGTTCTGTACTTTCATCAGCGATAATACACAGCATCTTAATACTCTGAAATATCATAATTTTCATGTTGAAAAAAAGCATTTTAATAACTATAGCCATCATCTTTTTAATAATAGCCACACTTGTTGGTTCTTCAATCTATACCCTTTATAGTAAAAAAGAAATCTCAGTTGATCCTAAATTAAAAGAAATCTCAGGTATTGAATTTGATAAACAAAAACGTCTATGGGCTATTAACGACGGAGGCAACGAACCCAAGCTTTACCGCCTTAACAAAGATGGTTCTATTGCCAAAGAAATTTTGGTTGAAAACGCTAAAAACATTGATTGGGAAGACATGACCCAAAACAAATTTGGGCACTTTTTTTTAGGGGATTTTGGTAATAACAAAAACGATCGTAGATGGCTCACTATTTATAAAATAGAAAACCCAATAGATATAAAAACAAACACAACCCAAGCCGAAATAATTAAGTTTACCTACCCTGAAATGGATGGCAGTCCAATAAAACCCAACGACCGAAATTTTGATTTAGAAGCATTTGTAGCACTAGGTCGTCACTTATATTTATTTACTAAAAACCGCACTGAACCTTTCGATGGTATTACTAAAGTGTATAAAGTGGGCGATCATGCAGCAAATTTTGATGCTGAGCTAATTGACTCTTTTAAAACGTGTACCACGCTTGAAAAACTATGCTGGATAACCTCTGCAGCGCTCAGCCCCGATCGTAAAAAATTAGTCTTACTTGATTCAACCAGTCTTTGGTTATTTGAAAACTTTGAAGGTGATAAGTTTTTCTCTGGTGATGTATCAAAAATAGACCTAGGGATTGTTACTCAAAAAGAAGCAGTCACCTTTTTTGATGACAACACGATTGTATTTACAGATGAAGAGTTTAAAGGCATAGGCGGTAATGCTTATTTTATAAAACTTGATAAAGCCAAAAAAGAAGTTATAAGAAAAAAACCTATTTCAGAAAAAACACTTCCATAGCATCTAGTTAGCTAAGCTAAAGCATTAAAGCTTAGCTAACTTATGTAAAAGGTAATGAGTTAATTACTCTTTTCGTTTGACGAATGAAGTGCTTTTTCTACATCAACACCTAAAATCAACACTCCAATATGACTATTATTATCATCTAAAACAGGAAAACTTAGCTGAACTTGAAAATGATGTGTTGATGCATCATATGTGACGCTATCAAAGTTAAAACCTTTTGACTGTTTAAATGTTTTAATAAACTTATTTTCATCTCCTTGCCAGTAGTCACTGGTTAGCTTACTAATAGCGATGTTTTTTCCTTGGTTATCAGTCAATATTAGCTCAGTAACAACACCTTTGAATTGAGATTGCCATTTTTTAAATACTTTAGATAACGGTAAATTAAGCATAGTTAACCCATCAGGGTGCTCAACTTGTTTACTTTCTTTTATCCATAGCCGGTCTAGTTTTTTAATTTCAGATTCACTTAAGGGAGACTCATTACTTATTTGAACTTGTTCTACTAAACTAGGTAAGTTTAGTAAGATTTTAGCGCTACTGGACAATCTATCAAGTATTTGCTTTTCTTCACTTTTTGATAGTGAAAATGGAGCCTGCGCGCAAGTATTTATATTTTCATCAAACTGCTGCATAAATTTAGGGAAGCGTTTAATAAGTGAATGCGAAGCAAATAATCCCAAAGGTACATACCTAAAAAATTCTCTTTGATACTCATCTTCATTAATGCCTAGCTTTGAGGCTGCTAATTCAAAATCGTCTAAATCAAGTAGAATTCTATCAATCCGCTTATGGTGCATAACATTTACTATTTCTTCTAATGAATTTACTTCTACCTCAGCAATAATATTCTGAGTTTTAAACCAATTAGCCTGGTAACTCCCTCTTACTGCACCATAACGCATTTTATTTTTTGGTTTATTAATGCTCTCTGGATGAGTAAACCAGTACCAGCTTTCTAAAAATATGGGGGATGATATGCGCCCATAGGCCTTCATTTCAGGCATTAAATGAGTTGTGAAATAACCATCTAAGCGGTCTAACTTTACTTCTCGACGTGCACGTAACCATGGCAAGGTTTGTAGCTGAAAAGGGGCTCCCATTTCAAATAAAATACACTCAACTTGGTTGACTGCATTATCAGGTGCACTGGTGGGTAAGTTTGTTCCAAACTGAAGAGGCTCAGTTAAACCCAATAAGAGGGTAAAAAAATATGCAGGCATAATCCATTACTAAATATTGTACAAATTAAAATGAGTATAGTCATGCATATTAAAAAAGCATAAATTCTCCTTACAAAATTTTGTATCTTATCAATGGCTTCAATATTTAAATCTATGTTCTACTGCTATTAGCTTATAAAAAGTACACTTAAATATTTAAATTAATGCATTTATATCTAGGGTCTGTTGATCTTTGAGGATTAAAATTTGTTCAAATTAGGTGCTATTTAATCGCGGCGCGAGATTTGTAACCTAGTAGGCTCAATAACTGCTCCTGCGTTGTTCTAATGGCTTACACCCATGTAAGAATAAGTAAAAACCGAGCAAAGCTTCCGCGTCTTGCTCACGCCCCTTACCTACATCCATGCAGGCAACAAAGAGTAAATAGCGCCTAGGAAGAACCCTTTGAGCAGCGCCTGTTTGGCATTAATGCTACGTTATCGCCCATTTATGGGGAGTAACCACACTGCATAGGCTCTGCCTTGCCTGAATACTAAACAGGCTACTGAAAATTCAACCTTGAAAGATCAACAAACCCTAGCCTTTCTATTACTTACCTAAAGTATACCGAGTGTTCACTTAACGACTAAAACAAAAACTCACTGACTCTAGCGCTTAAATTTAGTTTCTAAAATAACAGAAGATGTTGTGCGCTCTACTCCATCCAGATTTCCTATATCGTCAAGTAAATGGCTAAGCTGCTCTAAATTTTGAGCCTGTACTACAGCAATTAAATCAAACTCACCACTTATGGCATAGAGCTGCGAAATTGCATCAATTTGCTTAAGCTCAATATTTGTTTTAGTTGTTAGTTTTTGTCTTACTTTTATAGACACATGAGCTGATACCATTTTACTGAGGTAGTCATCTCCATAATCAACGCTATAGCCTTTAATTACACCCGTTTCTTCTAGTTTGAGCATACGGCTTTGTACCGTTGAACGAGATAAGTCAAGCATGCGAGCAAGATCAGAAATACTCGCTCTAGCGTTTGTTTTTAGTACAGAAAGTAGCTTTTCATCTTGTGGAGTTATCATAATGGTTATTTCCTTCGTTATTTTGTCTTTTATTTTAATCATTTTTCACAAAATAGCACTGCAATTTTAATAGCTAACCTTCGATAATGACCTCTACAAGAAATAATAACGTGTTTGCTGAAGAATAAAGGCTATATTCTTCTTTGAGTTAGCAACTAATCTTTTATCTAAGCCCATTAAATTTAGGTGTAAAAATGCAAGTAACAAGAGACTTATTTAACGACGTAATGGTACCAAACTATAATCCATCAGCAATCATTCCAGTTCGTGGTGAAGGTTCACGCGTTTGGGATCAAAATGATAACGAGTTTATCGATTTTGCTGGTGGTATTGCCGTTAACTGTTTGGGTCACTGTCATCCTGCATTAGTTAAAGCATTAAAAGAGCAAGGCGAAAAAATTTGGCATTTATCGAATGTTATGACTAATGAGCCAGCACTTCGTTTAGCTCAAAAAATGGTTGAAGCAACATTCGCTGATAAAGTTTACTTTGCAAACTCAGGCGCAGAAGCAAACGAAGCAGCCCTTAAGCTAGCGCGTCGTTATGCACTGGATGTATATGGCGCTGAAAAAACGCAAATTATTGCATTTAATAAAGGTTTTCATGGTCGCACATTCTTTACAGTCACTGTGGGCGGTCAAGCTGCATATTCTGACGGCTTTGGTCCTAAACCTGCTGACATAGTACATTGTGATTTTAACGATATAGCAGCATTTGAAGCGCTGATCAGCGATAAAACATGTGCTGTTATGATGGAACCATTACAAGGTGAAGGCGGTATTATTTCACCAACAGATGAATTTGCTAAAAAAGTACGTGAACTTTGTACTAAACATAACGCGTTACTTATTTTTGATGAAGTACAAACGGGTGTTGGTCGCACAGGCGATTTATACGCTTATGAAGGTTTAGGCGTTGTTCCTGACATTTTAACAACGGCAAAAGCATTGGGTGGTGGTTTTCCAATTGGCGCTATGATCACTCGTACACCAATTGCTGAGCATTTAAAAATTGGTACTCACGGTTCTACTTATGGCGGAAACGCACTTGCTTGTGCTGTTGCTGAAGCGGCATTTGATACAGTAAATACACCAGACGTACTAAACGGTGTTAAAGAGCGCGAGCAATTATTCCGTGACGGATTAAACGCAATTAACGAAAAATACAACGTATTTAGCGAAGTACGTGGTAAAGGCTTATTAATTGGCGCAGTACTAAATGATAAATTTGAAGGACGTGCACGCGACTTTTTAGTAGCAAGTGCTAATAATGGTTTAATGAACCTTGTAGCGGGCATGAATGTAATTCGCTTTACACCGTCTTTAGTTATCCCGTTTGAAGATATTAAAGAAGGCTTAGCGCGCTTTGAAAAAGCCGTTAGCGATGTAGTAAACGGTTAATATAGTTTAAATTAGCACGCCTACAGGCGTGCTATTGGAGCAAGCAATAAATGCAAGTATTACGTCCTATTACTGCCAATGATTTTGACGCGCTTAAACAAATAGCGATTGAATCCGGTCATGGGTTTACCTCTTTACCTGTGGACGATGCACAGCTTAAAGAAAAAATTGAACGTGCTGAAAAAAGCTTTGCCAAAAACATTAACCAGCCACTTGATGAAAGCTATTTATTTGTTTTAGAAGACAGTGAAACAGGTGACGTTATTGGCACAACCGCTATAGAAGCTGCGGTAGGTTTATCGGTGCCTTTATATCATTATCATTTAGGTAAAACAGTACACCACTCGCCTACTTTAAATGTATATAACACCGTTGATATTTTAAGCATGTGTAACGACTACACAGGCTGCTCTGAAATATGCACATTATTTTTGCGCGAAAATAGCCGCAAAGGTTTAACGGGTCGATTTTTATCGCGTTCACGCTTTTTATTTATGGCTCAGCATAGCGAGCGTTTTGCCGATACTGTTATCGCAGAAATGCGCGGTGTTAGCGACGAAGACGGCCATTCTCCTTTTTGGCAATGGCTGCAAGAGCACTTTTTTAGTATTGAATTTCCAGAAGCGGATCACTTAGTTGGCTTAGGCGATAAGGTATTTATTAGCGAGTTAATGCCTAAATATCCTATTTATGTGAACTTGCTTAGCAAGAAAGCCCAAGCAGTTATTGGGCATGTGCATGAAAAAACAAAACCTGCGCTAAAATTATTAGAAAAAGAAGGTTTTGAGCACAGAGGCTACGTTGACTTATTTGACGCAGGCCCAACGGTTGAAGCAAAGCTTGGTAATATTCGCAGCATTCGCGACTCTCAAGTTTGCCCTATTACTATTGGTGAGCTCGATCACATATCACAAAATAGCTCTGATACGCTGGCTGTATGTAATCAAGGCGTAAGTGGCTTTAGAGCAACATTTACCAAAGACGCACATTACAATCATGCAAAACATACTCTCGTCATTAGCCAAGATGTGGCTAAAGCACTTAATTTAAGTCAAGGAGATGCAGCGCGATTTTTCCGCCTGTAAATTATTTATGAATACACACCTAATTAATAACCAGTGGCATGCAGGGCAAGGTCCAGCATTTGAGTCAATCAATCCAAGTAATGGCGATGTGGTATGGCAAGGTAATGGCGCAAACGCTGATCAAGTAAACTCAGCTATAAAAGCAGCCAGAGCAGCACAGGTACAATGGGCAGATAAGCCGCTTGAAGAGCGTATAGCCATTTTAGAAAACTTCGCAGCTCAATTAAAAGAACACAGCGAAGAATTTGCGACCATAATTGCATGCGAAACAGGTAAGCCATTATGGGAAACCCGCACAGAAGTGGGCGCAATGACAGGCAAAGTAGCTATTTCAGTTAAAGCGTACCATGAACGTACCGGTACAACCGAAAACCCAATGCCAGGTGCAAAAGCGTTTATTAGACACAAACCGCATGGCGTTGTGGCTATTTTTGGCCCGTATAACTTTCCGGGGCATTTACCAAACGGGCATATTGTTCCTGCAATTTTAGCAGGCAACACCGTAGTATTTAAGCCATCAGAACTGACGCCGCACGTTGCAGAATTTACCCTCTCACTTTGGCTAAAAGCGGGCTTACCAGCAGGTGTTATTAACCTTGTGCAAGGTGAAATTGAAACAGGTAAAGCGCTTGCTTCTCATAAAGATATAGATGGATTGTTTTTTACTGGTAGCTCAAACACAGGTCACTTACTACATAAGCAGTTTGCAGGACACCCTGGCAAAATTTTAGCACTTGAAATGGGCGGTAATAATCCTCTTATTGTAAAAGACGTGAGTGATATAAGCGCTGCTGTGCACGATATTATTCAATCAGGCTTTATTACCTCAGGCCAGCGCTGTACGTGTGCACGCCGCTTATTTATTGAAAAATCGCTCAATGGTGATGCTATTTTAGAAAAGCTAATAAGCGCGACTAAAAACATAGTTGTAGACGACAGTTTTGCTACAGAGCAGCCTTTTATGGGTGCAATGATAAGCGAAAAAGCAGCACTGGGTATGGTCGCTGCGCAAAGTGAATTAGTGTCAAAAGGCGCGCAAATCTTTGTTGAACTTAAGCAATTAAAATCAGGCACCGGTTTTGTAAGTCCAGGCATTATTGATGTAACAAACATTACCGACATGCCAGATGAAGAACATTTTGGACCGCTTATTAAAGTGTATCGTTACAACGACTTTGACAGCGCAATTATTGAAGCTAATAACACAAGCTTTGGTTTATCTGCAGGTTTACTTAGCGACAGTGAAGATGATTACACTCACTTTTTAAAGCGTATCCGTGCAGGTATTGTTAACTGGAACCGCCCTATTACGGGTGCCTCAAGTGCAGCTCCATTTGGCGGTATTGGCGCCAGTGGTAATCACAGAGCAAGTGCCTATTATGCCGCCGATTATTGCGCATACCCTGTAGCATCTGTTGAGTCAGACAAAGTGAGCTTACCGCAAACCCTAGCGCCTGGCTTGGTAATTGAATAAGCAATAAAACCAAAATTTTAGATTTAAGGATTTAACATGCATACTGATGTAAACACATTATTTGAGAGCCTTTGGAAAAACTACTTAAACGTAACACCATCGGCAGACAAAATTCATGACCTTTTAGGGTCAACGCAAAAAGATGACATTATTAACGATCATATTGCGCTGCGTACGTTCAATATTGAAAAAGTGGGTCTTGAAAAGCTCGCTGCTCACTTTTTAGCTATTGGTTACAAAGAATGTGGTGAGTACCACTTTGAAGCTAAAAAACTTTACGCAAAGCACTACGAGCATAGCGATCCTAATCAGCCAAAAGTGTTTATCTCTGAGCTACTAGTAGAAAAATGCTCGCCTGAGTTACAAGCCATCGTAACCGACATGATTGACAAAATTGACGAAAGCGCAGTAACAGCAGAGAACTTTTTGTATTCAGGCACGCATTGGCAAGTAAGCACCGATACTTATAAGCAGCTGCTAGCTGAAAGCGAGTATGCAGCGTGGATGTCGGCGTGGGGTTACCGCGCCAATCACTTTACAGTAAATATTAATACGCTTGCTAAGTTTGATAACATTCATGATGTTAACCAAGCCCTAAAAGACGCCGGCTTTTCGCTTAATACGTCAGGCGGCGAAGTTAAAGGCTCACCAGAGGTGTTACTAGAGCAATCGTCAACACTTGCTGATGAATACTCTGTTACCTTTAGTGACGGTGATATGAGCATCCCTAGCTGTTTTTATGAGTTTGCTATTCGTTACCCTAAAGCCGACGGTGAGCTTTATACTGGTTTTGTTGCAGCCTCAGCTGACAAAATATTTGAAAGCACCAACGCTCGATAGCAAAACCTAAAGTACTTTATTTAAAAAGCCCGTTATGGGCTTTTTTTATGTCGGTAAGTTATGTTGATTAATTATAAAAATAACGGTTTATAATCGTTTTCTAACTTTTCAAACGATAAATCGCCAATAAAGCGGCCAAAGCTCAACCAAGTTGCCAAACCGCGTAAGTCTTTAAAGTGTGGTGGCACAAATTGTGGACTCTCTATTACACCTAAATCATGAAGCTGCGATATTAATCTAAAGTCATCTATTGATATTTTACCTACCAGTAATAAAGGGAGTCTATCGATTCGACCAAGCTGTATTGCAACGCGTATTAAGTTATAAACTAGTACAAAGCCTTTAATGTAAGCAATATCTTTTGTAAAAGGCAAACCTGTTGGCGTACTGCCTCTAAATACACGCTGCGCTAGTGTGTAACTGTCATCTTTTGATAAACCTTGCGCTACGTAATCACGGTAAATGTCTACAAACTCAGCGCCATCAATTACCTTTGTAACCGCTTGAATACGGTTAACTAATTTAGATAAACGCCTTGGAGTCGATTTTAAAGTAATAATTTCGGTAAGTACTGCTAAGCCTTCTTGGGTAATAGTTGAGCTAGGCGTGCCTTTACTCAAACATGTTAAATACGGCTGTGCTAAACCATTTTGAGTGGTACCTACGTGTATCCACCCTTCGTGAACTTCCAATATATCAAGTTCACGCTGAGAAAACTTAACATCTTGATTAAGCTTTATATTATTAGCACCTGCGGCTGCATCACTAACAATACCATCGCTAAGCATTACCTCTACATTTATGCCTGCCATACTGGCATTTACTTGCTCAGACAAAATACGCACAGCATCAACAGCATCAATATTTTTAGGGTCGTCAGGCAGTATGTCGGCTATAAGTAAATTTTGCAGCGGTTTATCTAGCATATTAGCTAGCTCAGAAAGTGAGGGCTCACCAGCATGGAATAAGTCTTTAGGGTGACCAAATAACTCCACTGATAAGTCATGAAACTCTGGCGTTCCACGATACTCAAGCATACTTAATACCGTTTTATACTCGGTGCACATTTTTCCCATATATTGAGCAATCGGATTTAACTGTCCCAATTGGTTAATAATGTTACGGTGCAAAGTAGAAAACGCTTGGCGCAGCTCGCTAGGTACAAAACCAAGGTCGCGCTGTTGATAATATGCACGATCGATGAGTGGGTTTTTTTGACATTTCTGTCTAAAAAACTCCTCTTTAGTTTGTTTATCCCAATTAATAGCATCGAGTATCCTAATTGGAGTTTGCAATGCAATTAATTGATCCGATAACTCACGAGTTTTTAGTAGTAACGCCTTGTCTATCATGCTCTAAGCTCAACAATTAATGAGTTTTGAGCATAATTTAAAAAAGCGAAATTACAAAGCAATATCACACTTTTTTAGCTATTGTTTTTAAGATGATCGACCCTCATATCTGTATCGTATGAGTTACTAAACGAAGGGCATAAAACATGAAAAACGAAATCGACAATAAACAGATTTTAGCCGTATATGAACGTATAATTCAAAAAGGTGAAATGACTGATGAAGGCAAGCATTATCAAGGCGTTACGGCTTATTCAGACGTAGATGGCTACACAGTATACCTACAAGGTAGCGGCGTTGAACTGCGCTTTGGTTTTCATAATACTTACCACCTTGACTACGAACATGAAAAGCATAAAGACGACTTTTTGAAAAAATTATATAACATTGCAAACGAGAGCTAATGCAACCACGAAAACGCAGACACCGCCCTACCAGTAAGCTCAATACTACTTTTATAAACCAAGTAGTAGAAGAGCTTAGAGCTGATCCAAGCAAAGTCTCAATTATTCAAGACAATTTAGAACAGTACCGTGCTCAAACTCATTTAAAGCGTGGTTTTTTACTGGCTATAGAGCGCTTTGATTGGGTTTTTGAAGCAAGCAAAGATATAGACTTTATTTGCCAGCAAATTTTAGCTGATGACTATATTGGCAATAGACTAAGACGTTACCCCCTACTTTTTAAAGGCGTTATTAATAATGCCGACCTTCCAAAACCAAGCGCTTTAAAACGATAAAACCACAAAGTTTACTCTCTATATAAATTTATTAGAGCACTAAGCAATTGCAGGTTTAGTGCGCTTTTGTATTAAATTAATACTATTAGTACTCTAACTATTACTGCACTAATGATTATTGATCATTTTATTCATTTATTGCTGTAAACAAATCATTACTATTATTTAATTTCAAAATAAAATTCACAAGCCTTTGTTTTAAATAAAATAAAACAAAGTAAAACCTTATCTTCTTTATCGCATTAGTTGCGCTTTTATTAATGATTAATCTACATTTTGGCATCTAGATATTTACTTCAGCCTTGAATTGTTAGAGCTATTACCTTAAGCTTATGTTTATTGAACGTTCAATTAATAAAAATTATGCCTAAAGTCGGAATGGAACCTGTCAGACGTCAGCAGCTAATTGACGCGACTATAGAGTCAGTTGCAACTAATGGACTACAAGGCACAACTATAAACAGCATTAGTAAAAATGCCGGTTTATCGTCAGGCATTATTAGTCATTATTTTGGTGGTAAGCAGGGGTTAATTGAAGCCACTGTTAGATACTTACTAACAAGCTTAAAACAAGGCTTGATAAGTAATGTAAACAACCAAACGAATGCCATTGAACGCTTAATGATTATTATCGAAGCCAACTTTGCGCTTGTACAACAGCGTAATGATACAACCCGAACGTGGTTAAGTTTTTGGGCGCAATCGATGCATGATGAAGAATTACACAGACTACAAAACGTAAACAGTAAACGCTTGCAAAGTAATTTAGCATTTTCTTTTAAGCAATTAATGCCTATTGAGCAAGCAAAGCAAGCTGCAGAACTTAGCGCCGCAATGATCGATGGCCTATGGTTAAGAGCAGTACTGAGCAAATCAGACAATAATCAGTTTAAACACAGTGAAAAGTTAGCAAAAAGCTACGTACTTTCACTTATCAAGCAATATGGAGCCTAGCGTGACTACACCTGTCTATCAAAATTTTATTAACGGCCATTTTCTTGCAAACCAGAACGGCAAAACATTTGATGTAACAAACCCAGCAACGGGCGAGGTTATTTACGCAGTAGAAATTGCCGACGAATTTATTCAAAACGCAGCCATTGCCAGTGCAAAGCAAGGTTTTGCTCAGTGGTCAGCAATGACACCCATTGAACGTAGTCGCATTTTATTAAAAGCAGTGGCTATTTTACGCGAGCGCAACGATGAGCTGGCACTTGTAGAAGTACTCGACACCGGTAAACCAATGCAAGAAGCAAATTGTGTTGATATTGAAACCGGCGCTGATGTAATTGAATACTTTGCAGGCCTTGCGCCAGCACAAGTAGGCCAACAACAAATGGTTGGTGATGACTTTTACTACACACGTAAAGAGCCATTAGGTATTTGTGCGGGTATTGGTGCATGGAACTACCCACTACAAATTGCATGTTGGAAGTCGGGCCCTGCCCTTGCAGCTGGTAATGCATTTATATTTAAACCATCTGAAGAAACACCACTTGGCGCAATTAAACTTGCAGAAGTATTTGTTGAAGCTGGCGTACCTGCAGGTGTGTTTAATGTTGTTCAAGGCGCGGGCGATGTAGGCCAGTGGCTAACGCAGCATAGCGATATTGACAAAGTATCGTTTACGGGTGAAGTAGGCACAGGTAAAAAAGTAGTGGCAAGTGCTGCCGGTACTTTAAAAGATGTCACGATGGAACTTGGTGGTAAATCTCCACTATTAGTATTTGATGATGCCAACATTGAGCAAGCAGTTAGCGCTGCTATGTTAGGTAACTTTTATACGCAAGGCGAAATTTGTACTAACTGTACACGTATTTACGTTCATAAAAATGTATATCAGCAGTTTATTGATGAGCTTAAAGCGCGCACTGAGAAAAACATTATTGCTGGCGACCCACAAGATTTAAATACTAACTTTGGCGCACTTATTTCTAAAAAGCACCAAGAACTAGTAATGAGCTACGTTAATAAAGGCATCGAAGAAGGTGCAACGCTATTAACCGGTGGTACAACGCTTTCACCTAAATCTGCACCTAATGGCTATTTTGTAGCACCGACTGTGTTTATTGATTGTAATGACGATATGACTATTGTTAAAGAAGAAATATTTGGCCCTGTAATGAGCGTGCTTATTTTTGACGATGAAGACGATGTTATTGCACGCGCTAACGGGACTCACCTAGGCTTAGCCGCAGGCGTATTTACTAGCGATATTAAACGTGCGCACCGCGTTATTCATAAGTTACAAGCCGGTATTTGTTGGATTAATGCATACGGTAACTCACCTGCTGAAATGCCAGTTGGCGGTTATAAGCAATCGGGTATTGGCCGTGAAAATGGTATACAAACTCTTGATCAATACACGCAAACTAAGTCTATTTATGTTGGTATGGCCGACATAGAAAGCCCATTTTAAGGCGCCCTACTATGAGTAATCATTACGACTATATTATTGTTGGCGCGGGTTCGGCTGGTTGTGTTTTAGCAAACCGTTTATCTGAAGATTCAAGCAACCGCGTGTTACTACTTGAAACTGGCGGTAGCGATAAAAGTATTTTTATAAAAATGCCAACCGCGTTATCTATTCCTATGAATAGTGACAAATACGCATGGCAGTTTCATACGCAGCCTGAGCCTCATTTAGATAACCGTGAAATGCATTGTCCTCGAGGCAAAGTATTAGGCGGCTCGTCATCTATTAATGGCATGGTATATGTACGTGGCCACGCAAAAGATTTTGACGAATGGCAGCAACACGGTGCAAACGGCTGGGATTACCAATCATGTTTGCCGTATTTTCAAAAGGCAGAAAGTTTTTACCTTGGTGAAAATACTTATCGAGGTGGCAAAGGTCCGCTTGGCGTTAATAACGGCAACGAAATGCAAAACCCACTTTATCGCACCTTTATAAAAGCAGGTGTTCAAGCGGGTTATGCTTCTACTGATGATTACAACGCTTCGCAGCAAGAGGGTTTTGGCCCAATGCACATGACCGTAAAAGACGGCGTGCGCAGCTCTGCTTCTCGTGAGTATTTAGACCCTGTTAAATCGCGTAGTAATTTAACAATTATTACAGGTGCACTAGCACAACGCGTGATTTTAGATGGCAAAAAAGCCACTGGCATTGAATACAAAGTAAATGGCGACGTTAAAACTGCACATGCTGCAAAAGACGTTGTACTAAGTGCAGGGCCAATTGGCTCTCCACATATTTTACAACTCTCTGGTATTGGTGATACTCAAGTGCTTGAAAAAGCAGGCGTTGAAGTACAGCATCATCTACCAGGTGTTGGTCAAAACTTACAAGATCATCTTGAGTTTTACTTTCAATACAAGTGTAAGCAACCTATCACGCTTAACGGCAAACTAGGCATTGTTTCAAAAGGATTGATTGGCGCGCGCTGGTTATTAACGCGTTCAGGTTTAGGTGCAACGAATCATTTTGAATCGTGTGCGTTTATTCGCTCAAAACCAGGTGTTGAATGGCCAGATATTCAGTATCACTTTTTACCAGCGGCTATGCGTTACGATGGTAGAAGTGCATTTGCAGGTCATGGTTTTCAGGTACATGTTGGTCATAACAAACCAAAAAGTCGCGGTAGTGTCACTATTGCTTCTGCGAATCCTGAGCAACCACCAACCATTTTATTTAATTACCTTGAACACCAAGACGATATTGAAGGTTTTAGAGCGTGCGTTCGCTTAACACGCGACATAATCGAACAAAGTGCCTTTGATGAATACCGCGATGAAGAAATTCAACCTGGTAAACATATTCAAACAGATGAAGAAATAGATGCCTTTGTACGCCAAGCCGTAGAAAGTGCCTACCACCCTTCTTGCTCATGCAAAATGGGTGAAGATGATATGGCCGTTGTTAACTCAAATACGCAAGTACATGGTATTGAAGGACTACGTGTTGTTGACTCATCTATATTCCCAACTGTTCCTAACGGAAACTTGAATGCGCCTACTATTATGGTTGCCGAAAAAGCAGCTGACATAATTTTAGGTAAAGACCCATTACAGAAATCGGATGTGAATGTTGCCATAACAAAAAACTGGCAAGAAACACAACGTAGTACGGAGATCTAACTTTAGCCACATGCTTAGGTTTAGTCTCGTCGGGCTAAACCAATGCGTGCCTTGCAGTGGCACACGATGTAAATAGGTTACGTTGTGTTAATGCGAGAATAAAACAATAAAATACGGAGTGCTTATGAATTATTTTTATTCATTACTGGAGGGTAACAATGACTATTTGGCTTAATGCAGGGATCATTTTTACCTTACTTGCCATTATCACTATTTTAATTAAATGGGGTAATGTTCGCGTAGTAGGTGTAACACCAGTTCGAACCTTTACGTTTATAGCAATACTATTTACTTCTGGCCTAGATGTTGGCCTTATCATGTTTCCTTTAACTGAGTTTGCAGGTTATGCAGACATAAAAGCAAGCCCAGAATACGCGTTTGCAAATCCACTGGCTATTGAGTTTGGCTACTGGGGATTTTTGATCTGGGGATTTTACTTTCTTACGTGCTTTTATTTCTGTGTAATAGAACCTAAAGTGAAATTTTTCGAAATTCCTTGGGTTAAATTTATCAATAACGTTGTAATTATTGGTACATGTGCATTTACCGCTTATTTGCTGCTTACAAACCTACCGTGGTATTTACCCGAATTAGGTGATGGAACAAGTATAGTTTCTGAGTTTTACTTAATTGTGTTTGCGGCTATCTGTTTTGCTGTGTACTCAAGTACTGATATTAAATATGTACGTATTTTAAGTATTTCTACTACCTGGTTATTTTTAGCTTTAATCGCCTTTATGTGGGCTGGCGCATTTGTGATTGGTGATAGTCAAATGTCAGCATTTACAGATAACTTAGGCTCTATTGGTACTTACTTTGCGAACATTAATGAATTTGTTTTACCGCTTAATGATTACCATGAGTTCTACTTATTCTGGTGGTTTGCGTGGAGCATAATGATTGGTCAATTTACATCACGCTTTGTTGGTGGACTTAAAACATACCAAGTATTAGGTGCTATGTTGATTTTCCCTTCTATTCCTATTGCGATTTGGTTTAGCGTACTTTATCACTACCATGAAGCGGGTATTCCAACTCAAGGCATTAAAAACTTTGCAATGGTATTTGTAGGTATTGTATTTGTAATTAACTCACTCGATTCGTTAGTGCGTTTATATACAGATAACCTAAACTTTACCGTAAAGCGTTTTGGCAAAATGAAATACATGATCGGAAATGTTGTCGCTTTATCGTTACTTACACTATTGTTTAAATTAGAATTTTTACAAATTCAGTGGGTAGGCGCATTGGTTATTGGATTGTTCTTTATCTGTGCTGGTTTTATCGGATACAGCAAGTTTAAAACAGTTACAAACATAGACAGCTCACCAAAAGCAAACGAAATTGATTACACAAAAATAGACACAGTACACTAGGGATTAATAATGAATAACAAACTAAAACAACTTGTAGTAGCACTACCATTTGCAGTTTTATCAACAACCGCAGCTGCTGATTGGTCAACAACAATCACTGCAGCGTCTGACTACACTTTTAATGGTGTAACACAAACAGATAGCGATCCTGCAATTCAAGGCAGCTTAGACTATGCCTTTGATAGCGGTGTTTACGCCGGTGCATGGGCTTCAAACGTAGATTTTGGTGACGACACTGATTTTGAACTTGATGCTTACGTAGGTAAATATGTACAACTTGATGAGCAATTTAGCGTTGATTACGGTATCGCTTATTACACTTATCAAGGTAATAACAGCGATGGTAACTACGCTGAAGCTTATACTAAATTTGGTTATGCAAGTGAATACGGCCAAACTGAGCTTAACTTTTGGTACAGCTGGGACTACTTTGGTTACGATACAGGCCACGTTATTT
Organism: Pseudoalteromonas sp. APC 3358; assembly: GCF_030408075.1. Lineage (NCBI taxonomy): Bacteria > Pseudomonadati > Pseudomonadota > Gammaproteobacteria > Alteromonadales > Pseudoalteromonadaceae > Pseudoalteromonas > Pseudoalteromonas sp. APC 3358. The sequence continues at coordinate 220,815 of NZ_JASDCE010000001.1, read as the reverse complement.
CGATGATCGCTCACACTTATGAGCTGGCTCCTAATCATGCACTACGTGCAAGCTTTGATATTTCAAACTCACTTGATGGTGATAAGTTTGAGTGGGATCAAGCTAAGGGAGACAAATCGTATTATCACTACCGTCTAGCATATCAAACAAGCTACGAAGGTTTTGGTATTGAAGTGGCTGCTGAAAACACAAGCTTAGATTACGATTATGCTGATGAACGTATTGTACTTGCTGTTTCACGCACATTTGATCTTTAATACAATAATTACTGATTAAACAAAAAATGCCACTCTACTTAGAGTGGCATTTTTATTTGTAAACTAACTAACTAACTAACTAACTAACTAACTAACTAACTAACTAACTAACAATATCCCAAGCACTTGTACCCGATGCTGAAAGGTTACTGGTGTTATTGCGTAATACTTTATTACCTACATTAGCTGATGACTCAGGTCGGCTTACTAAATAACCCTGAACAGAACTCACACCCATTTTTTTAACAAGTTCAAACTGCCCTATTTCTTCAACGCCTTCAGCTACAATTTTAAGGCCAAGCTTTTGTCCAAGCTCACTAATTGTATTTAATATATCATTATATTTTTGGCTTTTATTAGCTTGAGCTATAAACGAGCGATCAATTTTAATAACATCTATTGGTAAATCCGCTAATGTACTTAAAGAACTAAAACCTGTACCAAAGTCATCAATAGCAATAGTGATACCCTCTTCTCTTAGCCTACTTAGCTCTTTAATAATTCTTGGACTGGCTTTAATGAATGTTGATTCTGTAATTTCAAGCATTAAAGACGTAGCGGGTAAACCGGTTTTTTTGAGCTTCTTCATTATCCAATCATAAATGTCACGGTGCTTTAATTGAATGCCCGAAACATTTACTGATATTTTTACTTTACGCATACCTGCATTGTGCCATGCAGCCATTTGCCTACATGATTCAAGCATAATCCAATCGCCAAGTTCTAATATTAAATTAGACTCCTCTGCTATTGGAATAAATTCTGAAGGGGGGATCATGCCCTCAACTGGGTGGTCCCATCGGGTAAGTGCTTCGAAATAATCAATCATACAATCTTCAACATGCACAATTGGCTGAAAAGATAAGTAAAAATCTTTACACGCGACTGCTAAACGCAGCTCTTCAAGTAAATAATGGTAACGGCGCATTTTGTTACCCATTTCTGGCGAGTAAACTTTAAATATTCCCTTACCATCACTTTTAGCTCTATACATAGCTACATCGGCTAATTGTAAAAGCGCTTGAGGCGTTGATGCACTTTCTGGGTAAGCCGCAATACCAATACTGGCACTAATTTTTACTATTTTATTGCCAAGCACAAAGTCTTTTTCAAGCTCACTTAGCACATGCTTAGCAATTTCAACGACTCTGTCGCTATCATCAAGTAATTCTATAAAAATGGAGAACTCATCCCCTCCTAACCTTGATAAGTTTTGCTCTAATTGGTTAGCACTATTTATGTTACTTAATTTATGGTGGCGTAATACATTCGCAAGTCGGCTAGCAACTTGAACTAATATTTCATCACCAAAACTGTGACCAAACGAGTCGTTTACTTGTTTAAAGCCATCAAGGTCTATAAACAGGAGCGCACACTTGAGATCTTCTTGATTAGCATGATTAATTTGTCTGTCGATATGTTCAATATATGCATGACGGTCAATTAATAACGTCAGTTTATCTTGGCATATACTGGTTTGAGTTTGTTTTACATAATTAGCCACATGCGTATTTAAACTATTTATTGATTGGCTTAAGCTGCTTACACCCAAAGGGTTCTCTGCCGGTTTTACTTGCAAATTAAATGCAGTGAGTAAGCTATTGGCTTGAAGATTAAGCTCCGCTATTTGATTTTTATAATGACGCTTTCTACGCTCTCTGCGTAAGTACAGGCCAGAACCAAATATTAAGATACATAAAAGTAAAAAATTAATAGGTGATGCAAGTGTCATTATAATTAACTTACTTGAATCAGCAGCTACAAACTGGGTGTCAGTGGTTTTAATAAGCAAAAAGTCAGCAGTGGGCTGCTCAATTATATAGTGGCCATTTAAGATCGGATTATACCAAGGAGCCATATCAAGAGTGGTATTCGTTATTTCGAAATTTCGTATATCAATACTGGTACTAAATAAATTTATACGATTAATCTGATTCGTTAACTCTATGTTTATGCAAAAACAAAATAGAATTATGATTAGGAAAATAAAACCGAGCGGCTTAAGTTTACTCATAAAAAAAATCCATCTACTTTGCTTCTCCTATCAAACCTATTACCAAAAACGGATTATATCGCTTGCATTTAGTACTACGCAAGCATTGATATAATCCTAAGCCATTAGAATAACAAAAAATTGTAACAATAACGGATTAACTAATTATATTTGATATATAGTATAGGTGGGATTAACAAAAATAAACAAAAAGGTTCTAATTGTTTAAAATTTAATACATACCGTCAATAAGCTCTATAATTTTTTCTTCAGCGTCTATAAACTTATCCAATCCACCACCGGTGCGATAAGATGCTTGTGCTATTTTTTCATTCGTTTCAACGTCTTTAATCCAAATATTTGCGTATGCCATATAGAGCGCTATATCCCAACGCCAATTTGCTACGTAGTAAGCCACTGCATTACATCCTGTCGTATCTGCACCTGGTAATTCGGTCTGGTAGTCTTGGTGTTTCAATACATAATTGGCTGGAATTACCCGAGTTTCAACATCATGCTTTGCAAAACCTTTTTTCATTGCATCTATAACACCAGCTTTAACAGCCTTATGTTCAGCAATACATACTGTTTTAGGTATGTTTGTTTCAAATCGAGTAATGTCTTGCTTTGCAGCACAACCGGCCAAGGTGGCAACCATTGCTGCTGCAACTGTTATTTTTAACGTATTCATATTTATTCCTTTTTTATTTTTAATATTTAAAGCTGCCATGCATAGCTAACTTTTGTAAAAAATGTACGCTGATCTCGCTCAATATTTTTAAGAGAATCGTCTTGGTAACCTCTATCTGAGTAACCCAAATAAAACAGTGTTTGCGCATTAATTTTATATGAGTAAACAAGCTGGCTGCCATAGTCTTTATTGATTTGACTAACTTGGTAAAAGTAGGCATTTTCGTCTCTATCAATGTCTTCAAATTGTAAAATTAATTTAAGAATTGAACGCATGCTAAATTTATAATGAAGTCTAAAATCGACCAAGTTAGCAGTAAATACGCGATCCCCTTGCGGGTTATCTAATTGACTGTAGTTATGCTTTACATCGAGCTGCCAATGGTCGTTAATGTCCCAAACCACTTGGGTTTGAGTGTCAAACGCGTCGCCTAATTGCTCATTTGCATAATCAATGCGGCTAGCGTATTCAATATATAACGAAAGCTTTAAATCTTTAGTGGGTTTAAAGCCCGTATAAATAAAACCAATATTTTGATTATAAAAATTGTCGTTATAGTTTTCATAACGGTGCACTAAACCAATTTCAAAAATAGATTGTTTTTGGCCTTTAAAGCTTAAAAAGCCTTCGTATTCTTCTTCAAGTAAGTCGCCGTTTTGCGCCCACGTTTTATCCCAGTCAGCTTCGTATGACCATGAGGTAAGTAAATCAGATTCATCTCTGTACCATGTTTGTCCGCCACCAAAGCCTACTTTTTCATAATCAACTTTAGCTTGATAACCTAAATCGGTGCGGTAGTCCTGCCCAATATTTTCATAAGATGCAAATAATTTGTAATCACGTTTATCGCGGGTAAGTTCCAGGGCATATGCTTCATCTGACTGAGTTTCAGATAAGTTATAATTTTGAATTAAAAATTCAGAGTTACGTGTATCAGCAGATGATACTTGATACAAAAGAGTATCCGATTGATTAAACCAGTAGCTACCATCCACTGATAATACAGTGTTGTGATAGTCATCACTTTCTCTGTGCGTGCTTGAAAGGCCAATAGTACCCTGCTGACCTAAGTCATATTGATAACGCCCTGCGGCAGCATTCGTTTTTTCGTTTAAGCTTGCAAAGCCAGAGCCCTGATTCGTTGGCAGTAAAATATTACTATTGTCGTCATCAGCGAGCATTAACGCATAACTATGATCACCCGTTTTACCCGTTAATTTTGCACCTAAAGTAGGCTCTGCAATTGTACGTGTATATAAAAGCTCAAATAAGCTGCTTTTAAAGTAAGAAGCTCCATCTAAAAAGAAAGGACGTTTTTCAGCATAATAAATAGAAAAGGTTGTATTTACATCGAGCTCTAAAGAGTCTGTTTCTACTTGCGAAAAATCTGGGTTGATAGTCGCATTTAAAACAGCGTCCTTGGTTAAACCCCAGCGCAAATCTAAGCCCACTTCGGTATCTATATCACCATTATCCCAGTTACCCGGTAATTCAGATTTATTATCGTTACGAAGTGCTGTCAATGTAGGTGTTAATTGAATATTTTTACTCGATTCAATATCGCTAAAACCCACTAACTTATCAAACTGACAAAGGCTACATTTTATATTTCTATCAAACCCCATATTTGATAGCTGATATAAAACATCACGTTGGTAGTTTCTCATGACTGAAAAACCCCACGTTAGCTCTTTTTTATTTTCAGGAAAGCGCAGTGCCTTAAAAGGAATACGCATTTCAACAACGTAACCTTTCTCGTTAATTTGTCCTGCGCTATCCCAAATAGCATTCCATGAGGTATCTGAGCTCCACCCATCGGTGTCAGTCATTCTTATATCGCCTTGTGCACCAAGGGGATTTACATGAAATTCATAACCACTGCGTTCATCATTAAATGTGTCAATAACAAGAATAACTACGTCGTCTTCCCATAGGGTATCGCGGTCACGAAGTGATGCACGAATTTGCTCAGGGTTTGGATCCTCTGCAATGAAGGCAACATATAAGTTTGTGCCATCTTCGTAAATAAAGGCATCAGTTTTTACAGGAGGTGTGCCTTTTTCGTTAGGCTCATCTTGGTAGAGTAGAGGTATACGTGTCGCATTTTGCCAGTGCGCTTCATCCATAACACCATCAATAGTGATATTTGAATCAATACGAGATAAGGATACTTGCTGTTTACTAGCCGCTACATCAAGGCTTGAGAGTAATAAAACGAAACTTAAAAATAGGAAGGTAAACTTTTTTATTATAGTTATAAAGTACTGCATAAACATCCATTTAGACTGTAATTACTCATAGGGAGTAACTTAAGCTGGGGATTGTAACTTATCCAGGTACATTTGTTAATGATTTGAAGTAAAAAATTAACTATTTAATGATAAAGGAGTAACTAATTGTTACGTATTATGTTTCGAGTAGTTTAAGTTTATCGTCTATGCCATTCCATACATCAGCGTCCTCTGGTGCAGGTTTAACCTCTGTAATGCGCGGCCAGACCAGTGCAAGTTCAGCATTCAATTCAGTAAACTCTTTTTGAGATTCTGGTAATTCATCTTCTTGGTATATAGCATCAGCTGAACACTCAGGGACACATAAACCACAATCTATACAATCAATCGGGCTAATAGCTAAAAAATTAGGACCTTCAAAAAATGCATCTGCTGGGCACACTGATACGCAATCGGTGTACTTACATTTTATACAATTTTCGGTGACAACGAACGCCATACTATTTTAATACCTAAGATTTTAAACAACAGTTGTGGATCATACCCATCCACTCCAAAAATACAATAAATAAGTGCCATATCACCCTATTTTAACGTAAAATACGCGCCTTATGTTTGCACACCCGTTGTGCCCTGCATCCCCTTATTGTGAGCGGTAATAATACCCCGCTATGACACCTAAAAGAGATATAAATGATACGTTTAACCGAAATAAAGCTGCCACTTGATCATGACGAAGATGCAATTGGTCAAGCAATTGTAAATAAACTAAAAATCCAACCAGAACAATTGCACAGTTTTAATGTGTTTAAGCGTGGTTATGATGCACGTAAAAAATCAGCTATTTTACTGATTTATACACTCGATATAGAAGTTGATAACGAAGCCGAGCTACTCGCGGCATTTGAAAAAGACCAACATGTAAAAGTAGCGCCAGACACAAACTATAAATTTGTAGCCCACGCCAGCGAAAATATAACAGAGCGCCCTGTTGTGATTGGTTTTGGCCCTTGTGGTTTATTTGCAGGCTTATTACTTGCTCAAATGGGCTTTAATCCCATTATATTAGAGCGCGGTAAAGAGGTGCGTGAACGTACAAAAGACACGTTTGGCTTTTGGCGTAAACGCACACTTAATACCGAATCAAATGTACAATTTGGTGAAGGCGGCGCAGGTACATTCTCAGACGGTAAGTTATACAGCCAAGTAAAGGATCCAAAACATTACGGTCGTAAAGTCATTACTGAATTTGTAGAAGCAGGTGCACCCGATGAAATTTTATACGTAAGTAAGCCACACATTGGTACGTTTAAACTTGTCACCATGATTGAAAAAATGCGCGCTCGTATAATAGAACTAGGCGGCGAAATTCGCTTTAGCACACGTGTTGACGATATTCATTTAGACGACGGGCAAGTAACAGGTTTAACGCTTTCAAATGGCGAGCAACTAAACACTCGCCATGTTGTATTAGCCGTTGGTCACAGCGCACGTGACACGTTTGATATGATCCACAAAAAAGGGATTTATGTTGAAGCAAAGCCATTCTCAGTCGGTTTTAGAATCGAACATAAACAATCAATGATCGATGAATGTCGTTTTGGCACAAATGCAGGAAACCCAATTTTAGGCTCTGCCGATTATAAACTTGTTCATCATTGCGATAATGGCCGCACAGTTTACAGCTTTTGTATGTGCCCAGGTGGCACAGTAGTCGCTGCAACCTCTGAAGAGGGCCGCGTTGTTACCAACGGTATGAGCCAATATTCACGCAGTGAGCGCAACGCTAACAGCGCTATTGTGGTAGGCATATCACCGGAGCAAGATTTCCCAGGTAATCCACTTGCCGGAATAGACTTACAACGTAAACTTGAAGAGCAAGCGTATGAGCTTGGTGGTAGCAACTACGATGCACCAGCCCAGTTAATTGGCGACTTTTTGAAAGGTAAATCATCAGAAAATTTAGGTGAAGTACAACCCTCTTACACACCCGGTATTAAGTTAACTGACTTGAGTAAAGTGCTACCACAATTTGCTATTGATGCCCTTCGCGAAGCGATACCAGCGTTTAATAAACAAATTCGTGGCTTTTCAACTAACGACGGTTTACTAACCGGCGTTGAAACACGTACTTCGTCGCCTATTAGTATTAAGCGTGATAAAACATTCCAAAGTATTAACACCAAAGGGCTTTACCCTGCAGGTGAAGGCGCAGGCTACGCTGGCGGTATTTTATCAGCGGGTATTGATGGTATTAAAGCGGCTGAAGCGGTCGCACTGTCTATGTTAGAAAACGCTTAAACCTCTTTTTTAAGCTGTTTATCGAAAAGCCTCACTTTGTGAGGCTTTTTTGTGCTAAATGTATAGAAAATAATAACACCTCAAGCACCTCAACAATGATCAAAACATTTACCTTTTCGTTGCTTAGTGTATTAGCAATTTTTAACGCTAAAGCACAAGAGCTAAAAACCATCGATGAAATTCACAGTGCATATAAAAATAATTCTATTAATGCACAGCAACTCACCCAAAATTATATAGACCGAATTAATAAACTTAATCCACACTATAATGCGGTTATTAGTTTAGAGCCTACAGCTATTGCTCAAGCTAAAACGTTAGATGAACTTGCCGTCAAAGGCACGTGGGCAGGTCCGTTACACGGCATACCTGTACTTCTTAAGGATAATATAGAAACTAAAGGTGCACTTCCTACAACTGCTGGCTCTTTAGCACTTAAAAATAACGTTACTAATAATGATGCTTTTGTTGTTAAACAACTACGTAATGCGGGCGCTATAATTTTAGGTAAAGCTAACTTAAGTGAGTGGGCAAATTTTCGTTCATCCTATTCATCTTCAGGCTGGAGTGCCGTAGGCGGACAAACACATAATGCGCACGATGTAACACGTAACCCATGTGGTTCTAGCGCAGGTTCTGCTGTTGCGGTAGCACTTAACTTTGCGCCAATAGCATTAGGGACTGAAACAGACGGTTCAATTACGTGCCCAGCTTCAGTAAATGGAGTTTATGCAATAAAACCGAGTATGGGCCAAGTATCACGCTCAGGTGTTGTGCCTCTTTCAAGTAGCCAAGATTCAGTAGGGCCGATGGCGCATTCTCTTAAAGATTCGCTGCTGGTTTTATCTGTTTTGCAAGGTGAGGACTCCCTTGATGCAACAACTACAGGGTTTGAATTAAAAACAGGTAATATAAAATCAAAATCGTCACTTATTATTGGTGCACTGCCTAGCGACAAATTTACAGTTGAAACGCAGCGCCTTTATGCCAAGCAGTTACAAGCATTACAACAGGCTGGACACACTGTTATTAATGTAGATATTACTGATAACTTAGATACGCTATTTGTTGATGAATACTATATTTTACTTTATGACTTCAAAGCCGAAATTAATCACTACCTCGCAAGCACTCCAACACAAGTGGCTGTTAAGAGCCTAAAAGCACTTATTAATTTTAATATTCAAAATAAAAAAACAGAAATGCCCCATTTTGAGCAAGATATCCTAGTTCAATCACAGGCTATTGATTTAACTAAAAAACAAAAATACCAAGAGACTAAAGAACGCTATCGCACTTTAGCAACGACAGCCATTGTTAATGTATATAAAAACAACAAGCTTGATATTGTTATAGCGCCTACAGTATCCCCCGCCTGGAAAACTGACTTAGTTAATGGTGATAATTTTAATGGCAGTAGTAGTTCGTTATCTGCTATTGCTGGCACAACGCACATAACCCTACCGGTCGGCAAAGTAAGTGGTTTACCGGTTGGTTTGTCCATAATAGCAAATAAAGAGGACGAGCAAGCGGCTTATTTATACGCAAACATTATTGATGAGGTGTTATCACCAGGCACAAAAAAACCTGAGTAAACTCAGGTTTTTTTAAACTAAACGGCGTTAACTATGACTTTTTAAGTGACAGTTTTTCGCCTTTTAAGCTTTTACGAACGCTTGAAATACGTGAGCGATTTACTGCTCTCGCTTCACCGGTTGCTTGTCCTGATAACTTGTTAGAACGTGTACGGCGTAAATGCGCTGGTTTTTTACCAATTTTATCAATTAGTACTTCACGGTTACTTACTTCATAACCTTCTAAATATACACGTTTGATTTTTTGGCCGATTAGCGTTTCAATTTCAAACAAAGTGTTTTCTTCTTCACGGCTAACAAATGAGATTGCTTGACCTTGGCGACCAGCACGACCTGTACGGCCAATACGGTGAACGTAATCTTCTGCAAGCCAAGGTAAATCAATATTAATTACACGAGGTAAGCCATCAATATCGATACCACGAGCAGCGACTTCTGTAGCCACTAATACGCGTACCTTACCTTCTTTAAATTCACGTAAAGCACGACGACGGTTACCTTGAGATTTATCACCGTGGCAAACGCCTGCCGGAATACCATCAAGGTTAAGCTCTTTAACAAGCTCATCAGCTGTTTCTTTCATGTTTACGAAGACAAGCACTTGTTGCCAGTTTTTCTTACCAATCAATTCAGAAAGTAGCTCTTGCTTACGACGTTCTTCAACTGGGTAAACAACATGCTCAACGGTGCTTGCTGTACTGTTAGTTTGATCAACACGCACTATTTCAGCTTGTTTCAATACTTTAGATGCAAATTGTTTAATTGCTGCAGGGAATGTAGCAGAGAAAAGTAAAATCTGGCGCTCTTCTGCACAGCTTTTAATAACGTTTTGCATATCTTCAATAAAGCCCATATCAAGCATACGGTCAGCTTCATCAAGAACAAGGTGCTTAACACTTGCAAGGCTTAAGTTACCTAAACGAATATGATCAAATAAACGACCTGGCGTTGCAACAACAATATCTACACCTTCTTTTAAAGCATTTGCTTGGCCGGCAGTGCTAACACCACCAAATAAGCTAACGACTTTAAGTGATGTATGCTTTGCAAAATCTCTAAAATTATTTGCAATTTGTTCTGCAAGTTCACGCGTTGGAGCAAGTACTAATGCATGAGGTGCATTAGTTGTGCTGAGTTCAGACTCAACCAATTTTTGGATGATAGGTAAAGCAAACGCGGCAGTTTTGCCGGTACCAGTTTGTGCACTGGCTAAAACGTCTTTACCTTTACGGACAGCAGGAATTGCTGCGCGCTGAATGGGCGTAAGGGTGTGATAGTTAAGTTCGTCCAACGCCTGGATGATTTCAGGAGCGAAACTAAAAGATTTAAAATTCATGCTGTATAACCTACGGCCACATTATCAAGGGTCGCAAATTATACAGTAAAAACGAGCTAACAGTTAGTCATAACTTATCTTTTAACGTGTTTAATCTACTTTATAGCGTTTAAATATTAAAGAGGTGTTAATACCACCAAACGCAAAGTTATTACTCATCACGTAATCGGTATTAATCTCACGCCCTTGATGCCTTATGTAATCAAGCTGAGCACATTCGTCATCAACGTTATCTAAATTAATTGTTGGTGCAAACCAGTTATCAGCCATCATATTAATGCTTGCCCATGCTTCTATTGCACCACAAGCACCTAATGTATGCCCCAAATAACTTTTTAACGAGCTAATAGGTTTGCTGCCCAATGCTTTAAACGTTGCGTGAGACTCGGCAATATCACCTTTATCTGTTGATGTACCATGAGCATTAACGTAACCAATTTTTTCTGGTTCTAAATTGGCATCTTGCATTGCCATTTCTATCGCTAGTTGCATTGTTTTTGATGTTGGTTGAGTAACGTGCTGTCCATCAGAATTACAACCAAAACCAACCACCTCCGCTAATATTGTTGCTCCGCGCGCTTTTGCATGTTCGTATTCTTCTAAAATAAGTGTACCCGCGCCTTCGCCTATCACTAAGCCATCGCGATTTTTATCAAAAGGTCTTGGTGTTTGTTTTGGTGTTTCATTTTTTGTAGATGTTGCATAAAGCGTATCAAATACTGCAGCCTCTGTGATGCATAATTCCTCAGCTCCACCAGCCACCATTATTTTTTGTCGGCCAAACTTAATCGCTTCATAGGCGAAGCCTATTCCTTGAGATCCCGATGTACAAGCAGAGCTTGTTGTTATAACACGCCCTTTTAAACCAAAAAACACACCAACATTTACAGGGGCAGTATGCGCCATCATTTTAATGTAACTCGTGGCTGTTACGCCTGACATCGACCCCGTTTCCATCATATTTGCAAAGGCGAGTAGTGGCTCAGTAGAGCCCGTAGATGAGCCATACGCTATGCCCGTAGAGCCATCTGTTAGACTGTCGTGCTCTAGTAGTTTGGCTTGTTCAAGTGCGCATTCAGTAGCACGAGTTGACATAAGTGACACTCGCCCCATTGAACGGATTTGTTTTCGTTTGTAATGACTTGGTCGCTCAAAGTGTTTAACTGGCGCGGCTAAACGAGTATTGAGGTCGTCAGCTATATCCCACTCTGGCATAGTAACAACGGCATTTTCGCCTTTAATTAAGGCTTGTTTGAATTCAGACCAATCATCGCCCAATGCAGTGACCACCGACATCCCTGTTACAACAACGCGTTTAATCAAACCATGCCACCATTAACCGAAATCACTTGGCGTGTTATGTAAGCTGCATCATCAGACATTAAAAAAGCGACTGTTCCCGCAACTTCTTTAACGCTCCCCATGCGTTTAAGGGGTATCATTTTCATCATTTCATCAATAGGTAATTCATCAGTCATCGCGGTTTCTATTAAACCAGGTGCCACACAATTAACTGTGATTTTGCGTTTTGCCAATTCTAATGCAAGTGCTTTAGTGGCCCCAATAATACCGGCTTTTGCTGCACTATAATTTACTTGCCCTCGGTTACCTGCAATACCTGACACCGATGACATTGTAATTATTCGCCCACCTTTACGGCTTTGTACCATAGGCATTACAGTTGGGTGTACTACATTATAAAACCCATCAAGGCCTGTACGTATTACACAATCCCAGTCTTCCCCTTGCATAGCAGGAAATGCCATATCGTTAGTAATACCTGCATTACACACCACGCCATAATAAGCGCCATGCTGAGCTATATCTTCTATTATTTGTGCTTTGGTCTGCTCTCTGTCACATACATCAAATTGTAATAAACTGGTGGTTCTACCTAATGCATTAATTTCATCGCATGTTGCTTGAGCTTGCTCAACACCCGCTCTGCAATGTACTGCAATATCAAACCCTTGCTCAGCAAGTTTTAACGCAATAGCTTTACCAATACCACGGCTTGAACCCGTAACTAAAATTCTTTTTGTCATTGATTTTCTCTTATAAATTCCAACGGGTTTTCAGGCTGAAATACATTAATTTTTGCTTGGCAAAGTAGAGTTTCACACGCGAGTATTTGGCATTCAAATACACTTAAACCTGACTCTTCTTGATATAGCTTTTTCACTTCAATAGTCAGCTTACTGCCGTTTTTAAAACACGGTTGATAAGTTTGATATTTTCGCGTGCCAATTAAAAAACCAATTTTTACAGGTTTATTTTCATCATTCGCCAACGCACCAGCGTAAGCGGCAATAGACTGCGCCATGTACTCAACACCAATATAGCTAGGTACGCCGTTAATTACAGGACTAAAAAAAGGGCTTTGCTCAGTGATAGTAACGCCGCATTGAGCTTCATCTTCGCTGTGTGTTAAAAGGCTATCTATTAAAATCATAGGCGCATCATGCGGGACTACTTGCTCTATAGGGTAATTAGTCAACGTTAACTCCCAATATTAAGCTGGCATTATTACCGCCAAACGCAAATGAATTAGATAAGCAGTATTTAAGAGCGGGCTTAAACGCTTGTTTTATTATTTTTATATCAGCCAAATCACTGCCTTCTTTAATCGCATTATACGGCAGCATATGTTGGCCGCTGTCTTTTAATAATAACCAACATATACCGGCTTCAATGGCACCTGCAGCACCAAGAGTATGCCCTGTTAAATGCTTACTTGAGCTAAGCGGGGTATTGTTGCCAAACACGCGATTAATTGCAAGTGCTTCCATTTCGTCATTTTTTACAGTAGCCGTACCGTGAGCGTTAATATAATCAATATCACCACAGGATAACTTTGCGCTTTTTAGTGCTTTTTCCATTGAGGCTTGGGCGCCCATCCCATTAGGATCGGGGGCTGACATATGATGCGCATCTGAGCTTTCGCCACTGCCTAGTAACATAACGCCGTTATTTGTTATTGGCTTATTTTTAGTCATTACAAATAAAGCGGCCCCTTCACCAATATTAATGCCGTCTCTGGTGCTAGAAAAAGGCTGGCATAAACCCGAGCTTAAAGAAGCGAGCGAGTCAAAGCCATTAATTGTTAATTGGCACAAACTATCCGCACCACCACAAATTACCACATCGGCTAAATCAGCATTTAGCAAAGCTCGGGCGCTAATTAACGCTTTGCTACTCGACGTGCACGCAGTAGAAATACTGTAACAAGGCCCTAGAGCCCCTATTTTATGTGCAATGTAATGAGCGGGTGTAGCTAACTCTTGATCACTGTAACTAAAGTCATCAGGCCAGAGTTTTGTACTTTCATAGCTTTTACGTGCTCTTTCGCCATCATGAATACCTGATGTACTAGTACCCATTACAATTGCGATACGCGACTTATCAATATGCGAAAGTTTATCTAAGGTTGGCTTAATCTGCTCTAGAGCTAGATCAATAAATGTATTGATACGTTTATTATTTGATAAAGCAATAGACTGAACTTGCCCGACATACAGCGGAGTTTGCTCAGCACTTAAACTTTTATTTAAAGTTAATAAAGGAGTTGCAGGGTTATATTTATTTAAGCTTGTTGTGGTTGCATCTTGGCCTATGCCCATCGCACTCACAATGCCTAAATCATTCAGCCAATATGTCACTGTTCTACCTTTTTAAATGTTATTTGATACTGATGTAAAATATTGTTCAACGTTGTCGACTCATCACTATAGTCAATGGTAATAAATGTACCTTCATCGTTAAATACTTCCCGATTAGAGCCAACCTGCTCTATTAAAGCACCCTCTAACTGCTTTTGTAAAAATGCTACTGGCCAATGTACTAATGCAATATCCGCTAAAATATAATGAGGGTCTATCCCTTCTACCGCCAGCATATTTCGTGTTTTTACTGGGCCATTTAAAGGTTTTTCAAGCTCCATAATCGGAAAGCCTTGCACTGTCATTAACAATAACTTAATTGCACCTTTGTCATTTATAGCTAATTGGGCAAATACAGTGTGTGTGTTTTGCTGATTCGTAATATACAAAACATGCTGCCAAGACTTATCAAACATTTGTGCTGGCACACTATTAATATTTAATTGAATATTAGGTGATAGATACACTCTATTTTTAGATGCTGTAAAACTCGTACATGCGCTCAATACAGCAAATATAAATACACTACACACCACATACTTAATTAATTTTGACATAACTGAGCCAACACATTTAAACGGCGTTCACTTTGTGCAACAAATGGGTTATTTGTATCCCATGCGTAGCCCGCTAAAATAGCACTAATCATTTCTCGCACCTGAGTATTTTGTTCAGAGTAAAATATCACATCCTGAAAACGCGTATCGTACCACCCTGTTACAAATGTTCTAAAACAATCGACTCCAGCTTGTAATGGCTGTGCGTAGTGAGCGTCAAAATCGACGACTTCGTTTTTTAAATAGCGATCAACAAGTGGGGCAACTAAATTTGCAGATTTGAGTGCAATTGTTACACCTGATGAAAATACCGGGTCTAAAAATTCCCCCGCATTACCCAATAAAGCAAAGTGCTTACCATATAACTTACTCACATTTGCCGAGTAGCCTTTTATATTTTTTGCTGGAGTTAATAACTCACGCTGTGCTAACAGTGTTTTTAAATAAGGGTCTTGCTCTATAAATTGATTTAGTAAATCGCTAGATTCATCATCATTAAAACGCTCTGACTGCGCCACAACCCCAATACTCGCAGTACCATCACTAAAGGGAATAAGCCAATACCACACGTCTGAATATTGAGGGTGTACGGTAATCAAAATTTTATTTCGATCGAAGCTTGTATCACTAATATTGTCTTTAAAGTGACTAAAATAAGCGCTTCGAACAGGAAAGTTAGAAGGAAGCTCTAAATCTAACAATTTTGGTAATACACGCCCAAAGCCACTTGCGTCCAATACAAATCGGGCATTAACGCGATAAGCTTGCTGCTGCTCATTGTGTACCACTAATGATGCACCATTTGGCTCATCACAGTAGTCAACCACCGTGTGCTTATATCTGATTTCTACGCCTTGTCCTTGTGCTTTGTCTGCTAATAATTTGTCAAAGTCGGCTCTTTTCACTTGATACGTAGTGCCTGGGCCTTTAGTAAATTTTTCAGTGAAATTTATAGTTGTATTTTGCCCTGCCCGATGAAAAGCAGCGCCATCTTTAAACTGAAAACCTAAAGCCGCTGCATTGTTATGTAGTGTATCGATTAAGCCCGCGTCTTCTAAGTACGCCATACATTGCGGCAGTAAGCTTTCACCAATTGAAAAACGTGGAAACGCATGCTGTTCAAGTACCAGTACCCGCCATCCCTTTTGAACTAAAAGACTACTAGCCAATGCACCAGAAGGCCCAGCGCCAATAACAACAACATCGTACTGCTCAAGGTTATTCAAATTATTGTTCCTTTTGAGGCTTTAAAACACTCAGCGGTGATAAAAAGTAAATAGCTAAAATCCCTACCATTACACTCAGCCCAAAGCTAAAAATAGCAGGGGTTTCAGAGGCACTCAGCATGCCAAATACCCACATTGATGACGCAGCCGATAAGCTAATCGCTAACACATTTTTGGGCTCTAACTTATTTATTTGATAAAAAACGAGGTAATCAATTGCTAAGGCAATAACAAGTAACGCACCGAGTAAATTAAATAACGACAAGCTACCTTGAATCGCATTACATACCCAAAGCATGCTCAACACCACAACAGATAAAATGGTCACCTGCAGCAGCGCTATCTTAATCGTAAATCGCCAACTAAAAAGCAGCCAACTAATAAAACCCGCAAGCACTAGGCTTAATAGTAAATATTCACGGTAATCACTTAATAAAGCACTAATTTGTTTAGGTTTATTATAAAGGTAAATTCCATTATTTTTTTCAACCTCATTAATTAGTTGATCAGATGAAATACCCGAAATAGACACCCACGTTATCGATTGTTCTGACTCAACAACCATTTGAGAAAGCAGTAATGGTTTAAATGTACTCGTGGCGAGTGTTTCATAAGTTAATAACGGTGCCTTTGTACTTACTAACGCTTGCCCTGTAACGCGCTCTGCAATATCCAAAGTCCCTTTGTTTTTAGCCTGTTCAAACAAGGCTTGGTTATCGCTCTGCTTTTGTAAACTAGGCAACCAATGGCTAATGCTATTATGTTTAAAATTAGGGTTTAGTTGGGTTAAGCGTTTCAAAAATTGTTCTTGTTTTTGTAAAAGCGCTTCGTCGCTATCTGCAAACATAAAAACAATTTGGCTATCCCATTGCCCAAGTAATAACAAATGCTTTTTTTCGTTTAGCATTAAATGTTCGGAGCTTGCATTTAATAGCTTTACATCGTCATTAAAACTAATAGGTTTTATTAAAAATAACGCACTTATAAGGACTAATAACGTAATGAGTATTGGTTTTTTTAAACTATTGCAGTATAAAAAAACCTTAATGAGCTTTTGACTCATCAATAAACTCGAAGGCGATAATGTGAGTGTAGATTGCCACAATGGCAAAACTAAAACTGTAAATAGCCAAGCACTCACTAAACCCGCAATAACAAACACGCCAACTTGAGATAATAACGTTAGTGGCGCACCTAGTAAGCAGCAATAACCCAACGTAGTCGTAATAAGAGACAGTAAAAGCGCAGATTGAGTCCCTTTGCTGTAGCCTTTTTCATGCTCTTTTTTGGCTAAGTCAGTCATACCATGAAATGCATAATCAATGGCAATACCAATCAAGGTAACTGCAAAAACAAGCGTTAATAAATGAATAGTCTTAAACAGCAACACCATAGCGATAGCGCCGCCAATAAGTGCACTCAGTACGGTAAAGCTTGCTAATAAAATACTGTTTAAACGCCTAAACACCCAAAATACCATAGCAATAAGGGCTAATAAGCTAATGCCACCAAACAGGCTCATCTCGTATTTAGCTTGTTTAGCATTTTCAGCCGTATGAAATAGCACACCAGAGTAAGTAATGCTTAAATCAGGGTAGGTTTTATTAAGTATATTAATCTGTTTAATTATCGAGCCAGCTAAATCAATTGATTTATTAACCCCTAAATTTTCGGGCGCTAAGTTTGCCAAAATGACACGGTATTCAACGCCTTTTAAACGTCGAGTTAAACGACCTTGTTCAAGCGTAAACAATTGGCTTTGTTTTAAGTTATCTTCTATAAATGCCGCTAGGCTCAAACTTGTATCTTTGCTTAAGGTAGCACTTACAAATGGGTTGCCTAACTGATTTAATTGCTCAAGGTAATAATGTTCAAACGTTGTTTTTTTGCTTAATGTTTGCTTGTAAGTATCACTTAATAACGCATGTTTGAAAGGTGAGAATGTTTGCGCTAAATCGTTAACGGACGGAAAGTTAAATGTGCTTTTAATTGCATTATCGTCGAGCCATTTTTGGAAATCATCAAATGCTTTATTTTTATTATTTCCTGCAAACGAGAACATAATACGGTTAGCATTTTGCTGAAAAAAAACATCTTCCGCATGTGCAATTTGGGAGTGCGACTTTGGCAATAAGCTAAACATATCGGCGCTAAACGTTGGTTTAGACAGCCAAAAAGCTGCAGCAAAAAGTAAAATTAAACTGCTAAACCACCCTACAATAACGGTAATTCGTTTTGTCACTGCACTATTCCCTTAATTAACCACTGCATTATTTAAAAACATAATTTTATTTGGAATAAGTAAACTCAATTTTTGTGTTATTTCCTGAGTGCTCATTTAGTGTAATACTGCTCACTTGCTTAGCAGTTTCACATAAAATAAAATCACTAAATAATTGCTGTAGCATCGCTTCTTTTGGTATTAACTGTGTGCAACTGTCTTGCATTTTAGCAATGTCAAAACGTGTTTCCAGAGCACTCATATTTACGCTAAGTAAGTCACTCAGTAATCCTACAAATTGCTCGCTACCGGGTTGTGGTATTAACTCACCATTGGCATTTTGTGCAAGCACTTTGCCGTTTTCTATTATGAGCATACTCTCAACAGGCATTTTCACTTGCCAAATTAGCTTTTCATCAATTAACGAAAAAACACCCGACGAAATAAAAGGCTTAGCAAATCCATTAAATTGCTTATATTGCTTAAACTCACCTTTAATAACTGCTGCATTTACTACAGAGCAAAACAGTAAAAAGCTAATGGCTATGCTCAATGTAAAACATTTTAAAAAATTCATTTAATCGCCTATAAAATAAAAATTTAATTCAAAACCGCTTTTAACTTATTAAATAAAATAGCGGGTGATTCAAATTGCATTTCTTTGGAGCTAACCTCAACCGCAACTTGCGTGGTTGAGGCTTTAGTAAGGCGCTTATTAGTTAGCGAGTCAATGATTACGTAATCAATCCGTAGTCTATTCTCGTATTCTTTTAAATAAGCCGCTACTTTAATTTTTTGAGTAAATACTGCTGAGGCGACATACTTTATTTGCATATCAACAATAGGCCACGCGTAGCCCGATTCATGCATTTGTGGGTAATCATAATCAAATAAACGCAGTAACTCGCAGCGCGCTACTTCTAAGTAACGTGGGTAGTTACCATGCCATACAACATTCATTGGATCGCAGTCATGAAATGGAATTTCAATTTCTACAACATGCGTTAATAATGCACCTTTACTATTCATACAACGCCCAACGTTTAGTTTGAATATACCCTATTGTTTGCCTTAGCACGGCTTCCATTGGTCTATCCTCAGTGAGGTTTTCAAAGTAATCAGTTATATCGGTATACATGTTTTGCATATCTTGCGTTAAAGTCGAAAACTCAAGATCGCCTTGTTTTATACGCAATCTAACACCTTGAATACTTGCTAATAACGTACTTGCTAACACTTGTTCTGTTAGCTGTAAAATACGTAAACAATCGCGAGACGCAATAGTCCCCATACTCACTTTATCTTGATTATGACACTCTGTAGAGCGAGAAAAAACGCTGGCCGGCATGGTTAGCTTTAATGCTTCAGCAGTGTAAGCACTACAGCCAATTTGAACCGCTTTAAAACCATGATTAATATAACGGCGCTCTGGTGCACTATCAGACAAGTTTGAAGGTAGCCCATTGTTGTACTTAGTATCAACCAAAGAAGCGATTTGTCTGTCTGCTAAATCAGCAAGGTTTGCAACGGCTGTTTTCATGCTATCCATTGCCATTGCAATGTGGCCTCCGTAAAAATGCCCGCCGTGTAATACATGCTCACCTTGGCCGTCAATTATTGGGTTATCGTTTGCTGAGTTAAGCTCGTTTTCTATCATGTGCCTAAAAAACGGCAGACTGTCTTGCAGAACACCAATAACATGGGGTGCACAACGGATTGAATACCTATCTTGAAGTCTGTCTGCATTACGAGGGTGATCGTGATGGTTTAAATCTTCTCTTATCCAATGTGCAATTTGTTGCTGCCCAGGATGTGGCTTAACTGAAAATAATATCTCATCAAAATGATGGCTATTTCCTTTAAGCGCTAAACTTGATAATGCAGTAATACGGCTCGCCAGTTTAGCTAAGTAATTAGCCCTATCAAACGCTAAACACGCTAATGCAGTCATTACCGCTGTGCCATTCATAACGGCAAGACCTTCTTTTGGCCTTAGTGTTAGTGGTTCTAAGCCAACTTCTTTCATAACTTCTGCACTGTTACGTACTTGGTCTTTGTAAAACACATCACGCTCGCCTACCATCGCACCTGCAACGTAAGATAACGGTGTTAAATCGCCACTAGCACCTACAGACCCTTCTTGCGGGATCACAGGCACTATATCGTTATTTAAGTAATCTTTAAGTAGGTGCAGCATTTCCCAGCTAATACCAGAGTAGCCCTGTGAAAGTGATGTTAAGCGGGTCGCTAAAATTGCACGCCCTTGAACTTTATTAAATACATCCCCGAGTCCACAGCCGTGAAAGCGAGTTAAATGCAGAGGTAATTCATCAACTAAATCAAGGGGTACAGCCACCGTTACAGAATCACCGTAACCAGTAGTAACGCCGTAAATCACGCCATCTTCTTTTAAAAGTGTGTCTAAAAAACGCAAAGCGCTATTAATTTTAACGCTAAAAGTTTCACAGCTATTTAATTGCACTTGTGTTTCATTAAAGGCAACTCGAACAATATCTTCAATTGATAATCGCTGATTGCCAAAAAGCTGTATATTTTGTTCAGTCACACTTGTTCTCCATTGATTGATCGCGCACTACCTGCTGATCACTTTTCCAAAAATCGTAAAAATTAAACCACTGATAAGGATATAAAGCTGCGTAATAACTCAAACGCTGTGCATAGTCAGTAATAATAAGTGTTAGCGCCTGCTGTCGCTCTCGTCGAGGCATTTTTAATGACTGGCTGTAATGTTCAAATATCACTTGATACTTTTTGCTTTTTTTATCTTTTAAACAAAACAAAAAGTAAACAGGGCAATCAAGCAGCGCGGCTAATATAAAAGGCCCCTGTGAAAATGGGGCATTTTTGCCTAAAAACGGTACCTGTACCGACCGAGAAGCCGTTGTTGTGCTTGTTCTGTCACCAACAATAACGATTATTTCTCCCTGCTCTACTTTTTCTTTTAGTAAAATAGCTAATTCAGGCCCCATATCAGTCACTTGTATTAAATTAACCGACACATCTGGGTTAATCTTTTTAAGCATTTTATTAAATTCAACAGCGTGATGGGTAAACACCAGTACATTTATTTTTTTACTGCTGCGGTGCTGGCTAAGTGCCCTGCACACCTCTAAATTACCCAAGTGGGAACCTATAAAAATAGCCCCTTGATTTTGCTCATCTAGCTCAGCAAATAAATGCTCATTAGTGTATTTAATATCACGTTGGGTTATTCGCCCAAGCCAAGCATCAATTTTATCTAATGCGCTATCTGCAAAACTGCAAAAGTGCGTTAATTGCATTTTAAACGTAACAGGTTGTTTACTGCCTTGGTAAACATTAACCTGCGCTAAAAACGCTTTAGATGCTACACGCGCTACTTTTCCTGTTAAAAAAAGATAAAAAACCACAGGAAACAAAACAATCCACAGCCCTTTTCTACCCAGTAATTTATGAGCAAATAACAGTATTTGAATACCTAAGAAATTACCGCGCTCTTGCATTTTAGACCAGTGTTTAGCCGCCATAACGCCTCTTTAATTTATGCCAAATTAACACAGGAGAGCGAATCAACATTCCAAAAAACAAGCGGGTGTGTAACCACGAAATACGCACGTTATCGTGTAATGGCTGAAAATGAGAAAGCCCATTTTCGGGGTAAATTACTTGGCTAGGTAAAAATACAAAAGGCACATTGCGCCAATATAAACGCACTAAAATTTCGGGGTCAAAATCCATGCGTTTTCCAAGCGATACCTCATCAATTAGCTTTGTACTTTGCTCAAGCGGATACACTCTAAAGCCACACATTGAATCTACAATTGTAAAACTTAACGTTTCAATCCATACCCAAACATGCGTTAAATAACGTGCTAAATAACGGTGTTTAGGCACTGAATCGTCATATATTGGGCAACAGCTTATAAGCGCTTTAGGCTGAGCGTTTGAAAGCGCTATTAGTTTTTTAATATCAGATAAGTCATGCTGCCCATCTGCATCAATCTGTATCGCATGCGAAAAACCTAGCTTATGTGCCTGCTTTAAGCCTGTTTGTACCGCGCCGCCTTTGCCTTGATTATCGTCGTGGGCAACTACACTCAACTGCGCGTGTTTTGCATCGAGCTTACTGAACACATTTTTAGCTTCGGCGTTGCTTGCGTCATCAACCATAATAATAGGAAGATTAAATGACGATAATTGGCTCAGTACATCATCAATAACCGTAACGTGATTATAATTTGGGATAACAATACAAAAGTTATTCATTTATCAGGCTATCAAAAACAACACGGCCAGATGCATGCTGTCCTTTGTTTGAATTATACGAAAAGGTATATTTATTCTCTGCTTTTTGCTCAAGTAATAATTCGATTGTTATACCTGGGGTAATCACTACCTGAAATTTTAATACTTCAACATTTTTAACAGGTTGCTGAACACTATAATATTTACAAATTGCAGCCACAGCCCAGTCTAATTGCACAACACCTGCGAGTATTGGGCCATCCGTAAAATGTCCTTTGAAATAATCTAAATCATGAGGAACTAGTAAGCTTAATTTATACTTTTGCTCTGCTTTTTCACAAGACAGTAAATCAGGCTGTGTTTTAGTCAACTTTTGCAAAAAGACTCTCCAATGCTTTTAAATTTAACTTTGCCTGTGAGTTGTATGGTAATTGATCTACAAAACGCCACTTTTTAGGGATACAAATTCGCTCAAAGCGCGCTAATGCATGCGCTTTTAATAAATTATTTGTAGCTAACTTACCGTCACCATTAAAAAACATCTGCCCTTTATGCGTAAGCACAACAATAGCGCCTACAATTAACCGCTCACCAGGCAAGGCGATTACTTTAGCTTCACTTACCCACTCACTAGTACACAAATGTTGTTCTAGCTCATCTAAACTTAATCGTTTTTCTTCTAATTTTATAATTCGATCGAATCGGCCTAATAATCTAAATTGACCATTTTTAAGTACTTCGCCTCTATCATCTAAAGGGTAATTTTTGTCGCGAACGAGCGGTGAGTTTAAAATTAAACGCTGATCGTCCAAAGCCCGTACTTTAATACCCGAAAAAGGCTGCCAAAGGCTAACCTTTTCGAGTGAAGTAACTTGTCGATATGCGATACCACCGGTTTCGGTACTACCAAAAACTTGTGTAACTGGTTTATTTAATTGCGTAAACAACGATACAGCATCTTCGTTTAATAGCGGTCCACCTGATGAGAAAATCCATTGTAAATGAGACTTATCATCCACTAAAACATTATCAATACATAACCGTTTTAACTGCGCTGGGCTTGAAACAAACACTACTTTTTTAAATAACTTGAGCTTTGTAGCTATATGTTCTGGGTAATGCAATAGCTCTGTATTTACAACCTTTCCTGCACGTAATGGCCACAATAATCTAAACAATAAGCCGTATATATGCTGATGCGAAACACTCGCTATAAAAATAGGATTATCAATCAGTGCGTAGCTATTAATTAATGTACTTAATTCTTTATTTATTACCTGCCACGTTTTTACAATTGGCTTTGCTTTACCCGACGAGCCCGACGTGTAAAAAACAATTGTGCCTTCTTGAGGCCATTTAATTGTTTCAATAGATACAAAGTGAGGTTGATTGACTAAGGTGCCTATATCTAAAAAATCAGCCTCTAAATCGGCTACTAATTCAGACTCACCAATAAAAAAAGGTGTTTGTTTAAGCAAGGAGTTTAACGTTGCAGGTTGCCCATTAGGCGGCAAAATCACTGTGTTTCCGTGTAGTGCCAAAGCAAATAAGTACACGGCAAATTTGTAGGTGTCTGTGGTGTATAAAACAACCGATGATTTAGCATTTAACGTTGATAGCTTTGCTAAAACTTCATTTATATCACTAACAAACTGACGCTCCGAAATATCATTATCAGTATGATTAAAACATGTTCTTATCGCATTACTTTGAAAAGCATTAAACACCGGCGTTCCTTTTTACTTTTTGTCTGACTAGCCACTCTATAGCAAACAATGTGCCCATAGCTAAGTAAGCAATAAAACCATTATAAAAAGCCCAGGTTTCTAGGCTACTAAAAATACTGGTGTACAGGGCAATACCACCGTTTAATACAAAAAACACACACCACACTAGCGTTACTTTTTTTGTATAAATTAGAGCGTTTTCATCAAGTGAGGGCTCAGTAATGCGCGCAAAGGTTTCAATAATAGAAGGCCCTTTATACAAAGAATACGCAAACACAACTAACATAACTAAATTAATGACTACGGGATACAAACGCAGCCCTAAATCGCTATCCATTACCTTGGAAATCAAAATAGTAATGGCTGCTAAAAATGTAGCGGGCTTTAACCACGGCATTTTATCAAATAAGGCTCTGCTTAACCAAAGTCTAAGCCCGAGTAAAAATAGCAGTAATACTGTAATAATCTGACTATTAAAACGCGTAAGGCCTACGTACACAATAATAGGGTAGCAAGCCAAGCAAATCATAATTAACGTTGTTAAAACTGCTTTTAACATAGTATTAGTTAACTAACTTTTCTATTTCGGTGACTATGTCTTGCACTGTGCGCACAAGCTTAAAGGCATCAGGCTCAATTTTTTTACCTGTGATTTCTCTTAATTTTACAACTAAGTCAACTGCATCAATACTGTCTAAATCAAGATCTTGGTACAGGTTAGCCTCTAAGCTAATATCTTCTGGGTCTATTTCAAATTCGTTTTCTAAAATGCCGTGTAATACATCATAAATTTCAGCAGCGGTTTTCATCTTTCTTCCTACTTTTATATATTAAGAACGTGCTTGTTCAATAAATTTTGCTAAAGAATTAACTGAGGCAAAGTGCGCTTTAGTTTGATCAGAGTTTGCATCTATTTTCACATCAAATTGCTTCTTTATCGCAAGACCAAGCTCTAATGCATCTATGCTGTCTAGTCCTAGGCCATCTACAAATAAAGCGTCATCATCTTGTATGTCAGCAGTGGTCATGTCTTCAAGGTCAAGGCTTGAGATAATCAGTTGTTTTATTTGTTCTTTTAATTCGCTCATATATTTTTTAGCTCTTGTGTAAAATAATGTTGTAAATCTTTAGTCAATTGGCGTGATTGCATCGCAGGCATATCGCTGTCGTACGTTGCACAATTAAACTGCTGGCTCGCAAGCCCCATTGTAAAATGCGCCTGATATGGCGCGACCTTATACCAAGGTGTGCCTTTGGTTAAAGTGTTTGGCTTCATTTTAATTAAAAAAGTAGTAATGGGCGCATGACATCTAATTGCAATATTTGCAGCGCCTCGTTTAAACTTTAATGTTTTGTGAGGCTCTGTCCGTGTCCCTTCAGGAAATACAATTAAGTTATTACCCTTTTGCAAACTGCGCTCGCATTCTCGTAATAGCTCCTGCGGATCGTCATTACTTATATAGCCGGTGCTTTTAATAACGCCGCGCATAAAAGGATTTTTAAATAAATGCGCCTTTACTACGCAATCTGCATTTTTTACTACCGAAATTAAAACAACAACATCAATTAAAGAAGGATGGTTTGCTAATATCAGTTGCCCTTTTAAGCCTTCAATTTTTGCTTTATCGTTAACATGAAATCGAATAACGCCCGTTACATGCATTAAACTAACAAACCATTTGAAGCTGTAATGTACTGTTTTTCGAGCCTTAATCTTTTGTTTAACTGAGTCACTTTGAAATAGGCGCTGAGCAGGAAAAACAATAAAGGCTAATACTAAACCACCAACCCCAAAAACTGAAAAGCAAAATGCAGTAGCAATAATCCGCCAAATCAACCCACATAGCCTTTGTACATTTTTAAGCATGGTATGTAAGCTGCCAATCGTGCTCAAGCCTGTTATGAACAAGTAATATATTGCTTCGCTCATACAAAGCTTTAGCGCATTGAATACTCATTGGTAAGTCGCTTTTTTCCATGCCCGTATTAAATACTTTGTTTAAACTAAAATGGGGTTCGCCTTTTTGCGGCGCTCTTATTATTAAACCAATAGAGTGTGCTATTTGCTGTTCATCGGCGTACTGAGCGTAAATATCGGGGAGAGTCTCGTCGGTATGAACTATTAACATGTGTTGCTGATCGTTATCAGCAAGTCTTACAAAGCCATCTACGAGTGCATAAATAAAGCTTTCGGCTCCTGCAGCTATAGCATTTGTAGCACTTGTATTACCCTGTATTATCCCAAAAAGTCCCGATGCGGCATTATGCACACTTAACCCAAAACCAGTGGGCGACAGTGGCTGATCATTTACTACATCAATAAGTAAGTTAGACGTTTTGTGAAAATCACCGTGGCGAGAAGAAAAAACACTCGGTAAATTAACATAGTTACCTTGAGTGCTTACTTGATGAGCACTAAAGAGTGCCATTTTAATAAAGGAAGTCATTCGGCGTCGCTGCATAGCAGGCACCCAACTAAGATTTAATACGGAGGAATCAAACCAATTACTCTCTTTTATTTGTCGCTGTTCGGGCTTTATCCATATAGCGAGTTCTTCAACAACAAATTTCACAGCTCTGCATATTTTATAAGATATAAGAGAAGGGATTTTACCGATTTTAGCAATAGAAGTAAATAATCATTAACAAAAAGCACTGAACTAACACTTTGTTCAGTGCTTGCTCATATTGCTAGGAAAGGAGGGCTATATCGTCCTGCTTTATACACTTAGCTGTGCCGCCAACAACATCGTTGTTATTTAACTCATTAATTAATACTTCGCCTTGGGCTTGCTGCTCATCACTAAGTGGTAAATACGGTAATCTAAATACAGGGTTTACTGCACCTGTCATCATCAACGCGGTATTAATAGCAATCGGGTTTGGTTCACAGAACAACCAGTTCATCAATGGTTGTAACGACGCATTCAACTCGTTACTTGGCGTATCCATTAACTGACGGAATAACCCAGGTATTAAGTTAGAAGTAACCGAAATAACACCGTGCGCTTTATGTGTGTGGCGCGCATCATGACTTTCGTCATCGTTACCCGACCAACATGCAATACCTTGTTGTTCATAATGGGCAATACGTTCATTACCGCCACACTCTTTTACACCAATAAAATATTCATGCTTAGCGAGTGGCTCAATAATATCAGGTGTGAGGTCTTGCCCTGTTCGCCCTGCTACGTTGTAAATAAAGGCAGGTCCAATATCTAACACGCGCTTAAAGTGCTCTTTAACACCGGCAATAGACGTACGTCCGTAGTATGGGTTAATTTGCAGTGCTGCATCCATACCGCTGGCAAAGCCATATTTAGTTGCTTTAATCGCTTCACGGGTGTTGTTACTACCGGTATTACCAACAATAACAAGCTTGTTGGCGTACTTGTTTGCACTGTGCGCTATAAGCATTAAATGCTCTTCCCAGTTCATTAACTGGCCTTCGCCTGTTGTGCCACCAACTACAATGCCATCAACACCTGCTGCAATTTGTATTTCAACGAGTTCATCGTACTTTGCGAGGTCTATTTCACCATTTGCTAAATATGGGGTCTTAATTGCTGTAATAAGGCTTGCTTGTTTAATTTGTTCTAGGGTGCGCATAAAAAATCATTATTTATAAAACTTTTGCTATTTGTAACATACTTGCCGGTGTTTTTGGAGGTGTAAGCACATATTTAATTATAAAATACCTTGTGTTATTAAGTTTGGTAATACAAAATGAATAGCTGTATATATGAACAGTGCTTTATTTTTAACGATACCAGAGGCTTTATGCGTTTATCTGACTACTTAGCAACTCATTTTTATAACACCGATGAACTGTGCCAAGCATTAAATATAGATGCAGATACACTTTTAGCTTGGCAAGAGCGAAGTGTTTTCCCAAAACCAAGTTACTGTATTAAAAGTCAACTTAGCTGCAGCTCATATTCAGGTTTGTATGAATGCGAAGAGTACGACGACTACTACCCGCGCGGCTGTGTTAATTGGGGGCAAGGTCTTTTAAAACAAAAAATAGAATCATCAAGCCATGCTTATACTTTTTTTGCACAGCAATATACTGCAAGCCTAACTAAGCTCGCTCAACAAGGATTTACGTTTAGCGAAGAGCTATTTGGCTGCGAAATAGACGAGCACTTGCAGCAAGTTTGGCAACAGTTTTTATGCAGTAAGTACGGCGTGCTTACTCAAAATGGATTAATAGACGAAATAGTCTCGGTAGATATTGGCAGGTTATTGGTTGACGACATTACCGAGCTGCGCAGTAAAGCAAGCCTAGATCAAGATGAACGTGCAGCCTTGCACCCCGCTATGAAGCTTTTAAACAAAGCATTAGGGCATGGCGCCGATCATGAAAAACAAAGCACTCTTCGTACTCGTTATATTGACGCCCTCGTTTTAAAATACGATTTATCTATTAAGTAATTTAGACTTATTTATTACTTACGGTAAATCTCATCAATCAAATTATTATATAATACGTAATTTTAAAGGTACTGACTTAATGACACTCAGAACAAAAGTAAGCTTAATTTCTGCTGCTTTCACTCTCCTTTCTTTTAATACGCTTGCCAAAGCAAACCACGAAATAGCAAGCAATGATGTAATACAAGCCCAGCGCACGGCTCTTGCTAAAAACACCGCAAATAAGGGCTTTGGCCCACAATCTCCGCGCAATATTGATAATTATAAAGGCGAAAACACGGTAGCTTTTTCTCATGCCCCAACTTCATCACACATGAACTTATGTAATATACACTTTCATAAAAATGCAGAACACGCCGGTGGTGAGTTTAGTAAATATGCCGGAAATGGTAATGGAAAAGGCTTTAAAAGTGGCTACTTATATTCAGGCTCTTTAACTAAAAGTGAAAGTAAACCAGCAAAAATTGAAATTTGTCCAAGCGATAACGGCGCACTTTTAGTTGGCGATACCATTGAGGTTCATAACGTTCATACGTCAGCAATTGTAAAACCAGGCCCTACCTTGGGTAGCTGTTTAAGTGATTCGATTAAAAATCCGCAACTACGTGTTGAAGCTCAAGTATATGTATTAGTAAACGATGCTAACGCACTTGATTTTGCTCAAATAAGCACCGTGTCATCTGTTAATGGTTACTATCAAGCGATTGCTACACCTACAAATACGGGTGAACCTGTTGTTTATAGCGGTTCAACTACTGGCCCTAGTTACAACGAGGCAGGCTCTCCTTTTCAAGTAACATGGTCAGTTAAACCAAAAGTAGCGAAGGTTGATATAAACAGTGTTGGCAAATGGTGTGAAAGTAACACCTTTAATGAAGATCATGCTCACGGCGTACGAAATCTCGTAATAAATCCTGCATTACTCTCTAAAATCAATAATTAAAATTTAGCCAAATAAAAAACAACCCGCTAATTAGTGGGTTGTTTTATTATGACCGTTAAAATGAGTATTACGCTTAATGGGATAAAAATGTCACATTAAATGTATTCAAATCTTCGTATGTAATACGTGTTTGCTCATTGGTATTAAGCTCAACAACACCACAATAAGAGCCTGTTATAAACACTTGCCCTGCTTTTAAATTAATTCCCTTTGCTGATAAGTAATTAACCGCCCAATAAAGTGGAAGCTGCGCAAATTCTGCAGGATGCACACCCGCCAGGTTTAACTCCAGCTCAGTTTGCTTAACGTTAATATTTACAGTACTTGCATTATACGCTTTGGCTTTATCTATTTGTGGGCCTAAGTACACGCCTTGATTAGATAAACCATCGGCCAGCTTTTCAATGTGAGTGCTTGGAGTGTCTTCATCAAACCTTTTTTGAATAAGCTCAAGTGCCAAGTGGGCGCTGGCAAATGCAGTATCCACGTCTTCATTTGTATAGGTTTTATTACTTGGTAAATCGCTTTGTAAAATAAATGCAATTTCTGGTTCAATAAGCGCTTTATTGTTTGTTGTATACAGTGGGCAATTTTCAGCTTGTTTTATAGGTGCATGTAAAAGGGGCGCTAATATAATTGAGCCATCATCTGAAGGCAGCATACACTTCCAGCCATATACCGTTTGATCATTTAAATAAATCATCAACTTTTGTACTTCTATTGCATCGTCAGTCGTATCTAGTACTAACTCTTTAGGAAAGTTTGAACGTGCTGGGTTTTCTTCTCTTTGTGCTAATAAGTGAGTAGCAATTAGTTTTAGTTGTATTGAGTTGTTCACATAAATCTCTTTAAAATACGTTACTGGTTAAGCAGTAAATAGGAAGGGTTATATTATTAATGTATTAGCTTAGGCATTAGAACATCATGTTAAATGCCTATAATTAAAATTGTATTTAAAACAAAGCGTGGGAATTATTCAAGTATCAATAGATTTAAGCGAACGTAAAAACAGCCCTAAGCCACCAAACGCTAAAATTATAATAACAATCAAATCAAACGACGTCATAGTTCGCATACTAAATCGCACACTCGATATAACGCCAAATATTAGTGCGGTTAACGAGCCAAGAGATAGTATCCAGCCTAAAATGTTTTTAGAATTATAAAAAATCAGACCCACACCAAAAATAAACGGGATCATAACCATGCCGCCTGTAACGCCAAAGCCACCTAAAGCATTAACACTATAAATGCGAGAACTTAGTCCAAAATTAGAGGTCACCGAAATTGCGTTTAGCAGCATATAAAAGCCACCGCACATCATAATTAAACCAATAAAAAAATGCCCAATACCACCAGAGCTTCCACCAGCACCTTTCATTATTAATTATTCCTTTTATATTTTTGACTTATTTGTTTTAGATGGTAATTGCTCAAGTATTCACATTGACCGCAATCTACATAATCAATCAGTGCACACGCGAAAGCACTTATCGCGTGATTACATGCCAAATAACATAAAACCAAGATAAAAAACCGTGCAAAATTGCCCATAACACAGACTCGTTAGCACTCCATGAAATAGCAATTGCTAGGGCCGTACCAAAAGAGACTCCATATTTTACTATTTCATTTCTTGAGTTTCTCATTAATTATATTCCTAATTTTTAACTTATTAGCTGCTTGATTTGCTTACTAAAACTGAAAGCTCTTTACCATCAATATTGATACTTGCTTCTTTGCCTAGTTCAACAACTAAAGAGGGTGCCATATGTTTTTCACCTAGTTTCAGGTCAGTTGCTAAACTAACAGTAGAATCATCAATTGGCGTTACTGTAAGAGCAAAACTATACGAATTATCAACTGAAATTGATGCCTCTTCATTTGAATTTACAACTAAATTAGTTGAGCCAATTAGGTTTTTATTATCATAAAATTTGGCATTCACTACAAAACTATCATTAGCTTGTGCAAATGAAGCAAAGCCTAACAACGCTACTATTGCGATTAATTTTTTCATTATTATTTCCATATAAATTGATACAGCTAAAGGCTATTAAAGCTTTATTAGCTGTGACTCTTCAGCTAGCTATTTACCAACTAATGATTAAAAAACTTATGTTTTAGCTCTGATGAAATAACCAACACCCAGTGAACTAATATAGAACAACACTCCAAATACACTAATATCAATGAGTAGCTTTAGAATGTCAAAAGTATCTGTAAACACAAGATACTCAAAAGCAAATAAGTGAAATATAACTTTTGATCCAAAATACGCAGTTAATAAAGGGATTACAAAAATAAGAATAGATTGATTAGATTTATTAATTTCCATATCCATGTCTCCATTATTAGTTTAATTAACTCAGCTCTAAAATAGGTAAGTACTGAAGGACGAAAATTGCCAGCGTCTAACCTCCCTTCTCGCCTTAATTACTTATACGGTGCTACCTTGAATTCTTTGCTTTGTAATTCATGGTAGTTATTTATCTTTGCAACTGCATTTTTGACTTGATCAAAAGTTGCACTTTTACAGAAGTATAGAACATATCCTCCCGTAATATCTTTATTAGAACTGAATGCATATTCAAGACCGAACTTTTCACACAATACGTCTTCAATATAATCCTTGTGATCGTAATCAATTAATTCAATTGATGCTCCCCATTCAACGTGTTCTTTAACTTCAATTTTTGACAAGATATATCTGAATTCATCAAACATGTCACGTATACCTTACGTCTCATAATAGAAAGTGGTTAGTTAAAATATGCAGAAGTAAGGAGCCTATTAACAACCACCAGGCTTATAGTTAAATTACTACCTAAGATTTACCCTACTCTAATTCCCATCGTCATAGGTGGATAAACATGTCTGATAACAAAATTTTTTCCATTATCAAAAGTTAGTGTAAATTGATTTACTACGTCTTCACCTAAATGATCACTTTCAACAATGTCGCATATTCGGCTCGGCAGTTTTGAAATATTAAAAGGGTACAATAATTCAGTTCTTTCTACAGGTTCTATACTCAAGCCTAAACTTGGGTAATAACCAATAGCGTCAACTTCACACGGTTTAATTAAATAAGTTTTGCCATCTTCAAATTCTAAGGTTATTTCATAGCAAATCAAAAAACCTTCATTACTCTTATCTTGCCATGCCTGGTGAACTTTTTCGTGAATATGACTTAATGAAACAGCTATAAGAACTTTTCCTTTCAAACTATTCAAGTCGAACATATATGCTTAATGCCTTAAATTACATCTTCCTATATTTACACCAGAGAATTTTAATGTAAACAACAAATTAAATAGGCTATTTATTAGAGTGGGTTGTGATACCAAAACGACTTTAATAAAGTTATGAACCTCTTTTGATTTCGACGCACTGTGCATTAACAAAAAAGAGTCCTAATAGGTTTCACTGGTATATTGGGGAAGTAGAGTATTTAGGCAGGTTAGAGTGTAAGAATAAAAGGTGATGTAGGTTAACAGCACCTATTTGAGTATTTACTTTATGATATGTAATTTAGCTAAGTATTTTAATACGTACCATAATAGGCACTATAAAAAGAATTTAACCAATTGATTTATATACATCAATACTACTATTGGTTAAAAGCCCAGTAACTTGCGTACCAAACGCTTTAAAGTGTGGCTCGTTTTTATGCGCTTCAAAGTGCTCGTCAGACGCCCACTGTTCGCTAACAACGTAGTCGGTATGTTCATCATCACTTTTTACCGATAGTTCATAACGTAAGCACCCTACTTCTTGGCGCGATGACTTTTGTAAGTTTTCAAGTGCTGTAAGCATCACATCTGCATCAATATTTTTGCACGACAGTGCAGCTATAACCGTTAACATGTGTATTCCTTCTTAAAAGTTAAGGTGTAGATAATCTACACCTTAAAATATTTAGTTTAACTTTGCGTTTGAGGTAAGTTTACTGATCCCACTGCGGCGCAAATTCTGGTGTTGCTTGGCGGTCGCCACAATCTAGGCCATCAATGCGGGCTATGTCTTCATCATCTAATTTAACGTGGTCGTTAAAGTTATCTTCTAAGTTTTTACGCTTAGTTGATGATGGAATTGTCGTCATACCACTGGCGTTAACCCATGCTAAAACAACTTGTGCTGGACTTGCATCGTGCTTTTTAGCAATGTCGATAATGGTTTGATCTTTAAGTACTTTGCCTACTACAAATGGCATGTACGCTGTTACATGAATGTCGTGCTGAGCACAAAATGCGCGTAATTTAGTATTAGTTAAATATGGGTGCACCTCAACCTGATTGGTAAATATTTCACGCGAGTCAAGCGTTTGCATTGCTTCATTTAAGTTTGCAATGGTGAAGTTTGATACACCAATGTGCTTAGTTAAACCAAGCTGCTTCGCTTTTAGTAATTCAGTGAGGTATTCACTCATTGGCTCGTCGTTAGCAGGCGATGGCCAGTGAATTAGCAGTAAGTCGACCGAATCAACTTGTAGCTTTTCAAGTGACTTTTTAACGCTTGGGATAAAGTCGCTTTTATTTAATTTGTTATTCCACACTTTGGTAGTTAAGAATATTTCACTGCGCGGAATATTACTATCTTTTATGGCTTGACCTACTTGCTCTTCGTTGCCATAAATTTGTGCGGTGTCAATATGGCGAAACCCAACTTCGAGCGCCATTTTTACTGAGTTATAGGCCGTGTCGCCCTCTAAGCGGAATGTTCCCATACCGAGTTCTGGCATTTCTATTACACGTTTTGTCATGGTTTATCCTTATAAAATAATCGGTTTTGAAATACAAACTTCACTGAAGTTTTACGAAATACACCTTTTACTTCTTATTACGACTGTCACTTAAAAATCTATGACCTCATAACAGGTATGAGGTCATTAATTTTAGTTTCAAGGTTAAAATGCTTGCTGAACTTCACGTTTATCAAGCATACCGCTGTAGCGTGTAACACCAAGTGCTAAAACAGAGATAACGGCGCCTATCCATGCTGTATCTTGCAGGGTCATATTCTCTACTACGCTACCACCAATAATTGAGCCAAGCGCAATACCAATATTAAATGCGGCTATGTTCAAACCTGATGCAACATCTACCGCATTTGGCGTGTGCTTTTGCGCTTGCTTTACAACATAAAGTTGCAAGCCTGGCACATTGCCAAAAGCAAATGCGCCCCATACTAAAATAGTAAGTACAGCGGCAATTTTTGATTCCATCGTAAAGGTAAATATCAGTAAAATGATACTCAAAGCGCTGAATATAATACTCAGAGCACTAATTGGGCCGCGTTTGTCGGCCAACTTTCCACCCCAAATATTGCCTATCGCTACCGATACGCCGTAAACAAGCATTATTAAAGCAATAGCCGAAGGCGCAAAACCTGTTTGTTGCTCTAAAATAGGTGCTAAATAAGTAAACGCTGTAAACGTGCCGCCGTATCCCAATATCGTCATTAAATACACGAGTAATAAACGCGGTTTTACGATTACTTGTAGTTGCTCTTTAAACGTGGCTGGTATTGATTGTTTTAAATTTTTTGGCACTAAAATAGAGCTGCCGATTAATGCAATTAAACCTAATACCGACACAACTAAAAACGTTGCACGCCAACCAAAGTGTTGTCCAATCCATGTACCTAGTGGCACACCAGTTACTAGTGCTACAGTAAGCCCGGTAAACATAATGGCTATTGCACTGGCTTCTTTGTCTTTGCTTACTAGGCTAGTGGCAATCATCGATCCGATTGAAAAAAACACACCATGGGCAAGCCCCGTTAAAATGCGCGCAAGTATTAATGTTTCGTAACTTGGCGCTTGCCAAGCAAGTAAGTTACCCAATACAAATAAGCCCATTAAGCTTATTAGTACCACTTTACGATTCCAACGACCCGTTAAAGCTGTTAGCACCGGCGCACCAATAGCAACGCCAACCGCATATAAACTTACAAGCAAACCTGCTGAAGGTAGGCTTACGCCTAAATCGTTTGCAATGGTGGGTACTAATCCCACTATTACAAACTCAGTTGTTCCTATTGCAAATGCGCTTAAGGTAAGCGCCCACAAAGCCAATGGCATAGTTATGTCCTCATTAATATTTGAAGAATGTAGTTTGGCTAAAATATCGTTTGCAAAAAACAGCATTAGTGACAAAATACTTTTGTTAATAATGCAAAGATGGTGTTGGTATACTTATGGCTGTTCATTCAAAAACTGAAGATTTAGAAACGTTTATAACGGTAGTAGATTGCGGAAGCTTTTCGGGGGCGGCTAATTTGCTCGATCATCAGGTGGCTAAAGTGTCGCGAGCTGTATCACGCCTTGAAAATACATTGCAATGTACTTTGCTAAACAGAACAACACGCCGATTAGAGCTTACCGAAGAAGGCCATACTTTTATAAAATATGCGCGCGAAGGATTAAATACGCTTTATACCGGTGAAGAAGCCATAAAGCTTTTAAAACAAGCGCCAAGTGGCAAGCTGCGAATAGATGCTGCAAGCCCTTTTGTATTGCACCAACTTACGCCTTTAATTGGCGAATTTGCCAAGCAATACCCTCACATAACGCTT
Source organism: Pseudoalteromonas sp. APC 3358 (assembly GCF_030408075.1). Lineage (NCBI taxonomy): Bacteria > Pseudomonadati > Pseudomonadota > Gammaproteobacteria > Alteromonadales > Pseudoalteromonadaceae > Pseudoalteromonas > Pseudoalteromonas sp. APC 3358. The sequence continues at coordinate 184,820 of NZ_JASDCE010000001.1, read as the reverse complement.
GATATAACCTCACACGACAGCATTATTGATTTACTTGAACATAAAACCGATTTAGCCATACGCATTGGTGATTTAAAAGACTCAAACTTACATGCTCGTAAACTCGGCAGCAGTCAGTTACGTATTGTAGCCAGCCCAGAATATATAAAAAACAACGCAGCAATTACACAAATAGATGACTTACAAAACCATAAGTTAATTGGTTTTAGTGACTCCCCTAAATTAAACACTTGGCCGTTAGTAAAGCCCGCTTTATTTACGTTTTCGCTTAGCGCAAGCAGCGGCGAAACAGTGCGCCAGCTTTGCATTGCAAACCAAGGCGTGGCGTTACTTTCTCACTTTATGATTGGCAATGACCTAAAAACAGGTAAATTAGTTGAAGTGTTACCCAGTGCAGTTAGCTCTCCTAATAACCGAGAGGTTGTACAAGCCGTGTATTATAAAAACAGTGCGGTATCGTCTCGAATTGTGGCTTTTTTAGATTTTATAAAGCTACGACTAAGCTTATAACTATATTAAAAAGCAAGTTAAATTATGCTTGGTTATTAAAAAGCAAACCTGAATTTTTATTATCTGAAGATGATGAAAACATTGAATCCATTAAAGTAGATACATTTTTTCGCACTGTTAATTGTATCGACGATAGCTCACTATCGAGTTGCTTTTTAAGTTCGCTTAGCTCTTCTACCGCTTCCCCTGTGGGCGTATCAGAACTATTGGTCATTTCTCTTATTTTACTCTGTAAATTTTTAATTGACTCGATCGCTTTATTCATTTGAACTGCTGAATTGTCACTCGAATCTTCTGTTTCGCTGCTAATGATAGACTTTGCGTCTTCAGTAGCTGCAGTAGAGCTCGTAGTTTTTTCGGCGTCTTTATTTAAAGAAGAGTCTGCTTTAGCCTCTGGACTTTTACTAGGATCATCCGTTTTTACAGTGTTTTTATTTAAATTACTTAGGCTTGAATAGCCATTGTCATTGTATAACTGCGAAGAAAGAGTTCCAAAATTCATTTTTGCCTCATGTGTCTAAAAATTGACGACTTCATTTTTATAATTAGAGGCAATTATCATTCCAAATATGGTAACAAATTGACCATCCGTATTTTAAACGGGAACAGGACTTATAAGTCGCCACGGGGTATTATTTTGCTTAATTTAAAATGCGAGGAAAGCTATACTTTTAAAATACGCCTGCGAAAGGCTAAATATTTTATGCACAGATGAAAACGCCATAAAGCTTTAAAACAAGCGCCAAATGGCAAGCAGCTAATAGATTCGGCAAACCCTTTTGTATTGCATCAACTTACGCCTTTAATTGGTGAATTCGCTAAGTAATACCCTCACATAACGCTTGATATAACCTCACACGGCAGTACTATTAATTTACTCGAGCATAAAACAGACTTAGCCATACGTATTGGTGATTTATAAGATTCGAACTTACATGCTCGTAAACTTGGCCGTTAGTAAAACTCATTTTATTTACGTTTTCGCTTAGCGCAAGCAGCGGCGAAACAGTGCGGTATCATCGCGAATTGTGGCTTTTTTTAGATTTTATAAGGCCTAGGCTTAGTTTATAAGCTCTGTATATTAATATTGATATGCTTATTAAATGGTTTAACCGATTTTTTGACGCTTTTTAATAATCAAAAAGTATAAATAACAAAAGTAGTAATTAAAGGTATTAATTAAAATGGATTCTTTAACGCAGGTAGCATTAGGCAGTGCTGTAGGTTATGCGGTGTTAGGCAATAAAATAGGTCGAAAAGCCGTTTTATGGGGAGCAATTTTAGGCACGCTCCCTGATTTAGATGTATTTTTGCCATATGGCGGATCTGTAGAAGCATTTACTTATCACCGTGGCTTTAGCCATTCGTTATTAATACATTTATTAATTAGCCCGCTCATTGTATGGCTAATATTAAAAGTACACGCGGGAATGCAAATTTATAAAGTGCGCTGTTTTTGGCTAGTATTTTTAAGTTTATCTACACATGCCCTATTAGACAGCCTAACGGTATACGGTACACAACTACTCTGGCCTTTTACTGAGTACCCCTTTGCGGTTTCTAGTGTGTTTATTATTGACCCCGCTTACACGCTTCCTTTATTAATTGGCGTAATATGTACGCTAATACCCAAAATAAAAGCAGCAACGGCTTATCGTATAAATGCAGCGGCTTTAGTTTTAAGTAGTCTATATTTATTTTGCGCTTTAATTTTAAAAGTAAATATTGATGACAAAGTAAAAACGGCTCTCAACAACAGACAAATACCAGTAAATGCGTATGTTAGTACGCCTGCTCCGCTAACCACTTTGCTGTGGCGTATTGTTGTGATGTCTGACGGACAATACTACGAAGGTTATGCATCAGTATTTGACGCGCCCAGCGATGTTACATTAACGGCTTATCAAACAACGCCTTCACTGTTAAATAATATTAGCGATGAATGGGCTATAAAACGCTTGCAGTGGTTTACTAAAGGGTTTTATTCGGTGCGCCAACAGCAAAGCAATATTGTACTTTCTGATTTACGTATGGGCATGGAGTGCAACTATGTGTTTAATTTTGTAGTGGGTCAAAAAAATGATTCAGAAGTGAGCATTGGTAACTTTGAAAAAATAAGTCAAAGACCAAACTTAAACAATCTTCATAAAATATGGAACAGGGTTTGGCAACCAAATGTGTCTTTAGCATCGCCCGCGGCAAAAAATGACTGCAATAGCGAATAACGGCATATTATAAGATTCATACTAGCATGAGGAAGTTAAGTGAAGTTCAAGCAGCAATTAAACTAAATAGTTCACTAAAGTGATTGCTGCTTTTTTTGCTGATACATTGCAACATCAGCATCTTGAATCATATCCTCAACCGATTTACCTGTATCGTGTTTAAAGTGTGTTACTCCTACACTGTAATCAATTTTGTATGGCTTGTTTAAGGTATTATTAGCATGCGCTATTGCATCCGCAAACCTTTGTAAAACAAACTCTGCTTTTGTCTCGTCTGAGTCGCTTAACATCGCAACAAATTCATCTCCGCCAAGTCGACCTATGACTTCACAATCACGAAATGAACTAAGCATAATTTGTGCAAATTTATTTAATACAAAATCGCCTTCGTGGTGCCCATAAATATCATTAATTTGTTTAAACTTATTGAGATCAAACAATATAAACGACATTGATACTTTGTTTCGCCTACATACATTTAGCGTATGTTCGGCAAGGTTTAAAAAGCCACGTCGATTAGAGATTCTTGTTAACTCATCAATTGTGGCTAGTTGAATTGATTGAATTTCTCGCTCGACTAACGTGCCTAAATCTCTCAGTAATTGTTTTTCTTCATCATTGAGTTGTCTAGGTTTATTATCGGCAAGGCACAAAGTGCCTATAATGACTCCCTCCCTTAATTTTAAAGGAAAACCTGCATAAAAGCGTACTTTAGGATCGCCTGTAACAAAGGGGTTATCAAAAAACCTTTCGTCTTGAGCTGTATCTGGGATTATTAATAACTCGTCTTGATTTATGGTGTGGCCACAAAATGAGGTTTCGCGAGGAAGCTCAGGCGCATCGAGCCCCTGTCTTGATTTAAACCACTGGCGGTCTTCGTCAATCAAAGTAACCAATGAAATAGAAACATTAAACATACGCTTGGCAATACGAGTAACACGATCAAATCGCTCTTCATGAGACGTATCTAGAATTTTTAATGCTCTAAGCGCGTGTAATCGCTCAGCTTCGTTATTTGGAATCTCAGGTTTAATCATTAAAGCTCTATTAATTTTAAATGTTTTATAAATTACGAAACTGGAGCGAATATTTTCGAGTATATAATCCGATAAACTTATTTAAACTATAAACAGTCTGCCTATTCAAACTAGAACATTACCTAAAAATAGCAATAAATAAATATTTATAAATATCAGTAAGTCGTGCCTAAATAAAGATAAGATTCAATCCGCAAAAAATTATGATTTAAACAGGTGGGAGTAGTGGTTGATACAACATAGCTACTCTTTAATGAAAAAGTAGTAGTGGCTATTTAGTTTTATTTAAATAACCACTGGATTTGGCATACTTACAAAAATAAACACTTTAATTTTGGTGCTCATATTGTCCACGGTAAACTTCAAATACTTTTAAAACAGTATGTTGCTCTTTAGTTAGGTTATCAAACCAATCATCAAACAGCTCATCATCTTCTTGCTCGCTTAGTGCCATATACCTTGCTAGTAACTCTACAATATCATTGTGGTTGCAGGTTAAAGGATTTACTTGTTGCGCCAAGGTACTGTGGTCGCGCTCTCTTAGGGTTTCCATCACCCCTTGATCAATTTGTTCTTGTTGTTGTGTTGCGTCACTCATACATAACCTCTGTAATAACTTTATAACCGTATTTGTTAACGTTTTAACTCTTAAATATAGTTATAACAGCCTAAACGCCAATAGCCAGCATTTTTGATTCAAGTGCTTATTTTTTGATTTGTTTGCGCAAATAGCCAGCAATTACGGCCTTTTTGAGGAACATTTAAATAATTTGCAATGGGAGAATAAATACGTTAAATTAAAATGATATACTATCACATATCATTTATTGAGGCGTATTATGAAACCAAATATTCATCCTGATTACCACGTGGTTGCTTTTCACGATACCGCTGCCGATTCTTACTTTATTATTGGCTCAACCATAAAAACGAGCCGCACAGTAGAAATAGACGGTAATACATATCCATACGTACCTATTGATGTATCAAGTGACTCGCACCCATTTTATACAGGCAAGCAAAAAACAACCGCTACAGATGGCCGCGTTGCGCAGTTTAATCGTCGTTTTAAAAGTTTATCGACTGTTAAAAAGGAAAAGGTATGAAAGTATTAAGCTCTCTTAAAAGTGCTAAGCAACGTCCGGGGTGTCAAATTGTAAAACGCAAAGGCCGCGTATTTGTAATTTGTAAAAACAACCCACGCTTTAAAGCAGTACAAGGAATGAAAAAGAAATAAGTTAAACGGGGATGCTCAACATATAATTAGGTAGCTTGCTTAAGCTACCTAATTTAGGGGGACTATTTTACCACTACTGAAAACTCTGGTACTGCCTGAATTACTTTTTTTACCGTACAGGTATTAACGGCTGCAATAAGCGCCTTTTTATATTTATCAGGGAAACCTTCTGGTAAGTTAATCTCAATTGAAAATAGCTTTTTACCGTTGTCATCTACATTTTCGTTATTTTGAGTAAGCGTCATACCTTGCGTTGAAATATCACGCTGCTCGCAAAACTTACGCGCATAAAAACCTGCACATAAAACCATACTTACTAAAAAATAATCAAACGGTTCTGGATACTCTGCATTGCCACCAGCGTTTACGCTTTGATCGCTTATTACTTCTAGGTCGCCAAATTTAGCGCTTTGCTTTTGGCCTTCTAACATTGAAACTGAAATTTCCATTGTGTTTCCTTATATTTATTGCTGCAGATACCTTTAACGCAATTAGCTTAAAAGTAGCTACTAAAGACACATATAGTCTAGGTTTATGAACCGAACAGTAATTCAAAGAACCCTGGAGGCTCGTGTAACTCATGATATTTTTTACGTAAATTATCTATATTTTTCAGTGGTTCTTTTGCCGCACTTAGCCCCTGCTCGTTTGCTGCTTTTTTTGCAAGTTCAGCTTGAGCAATCACTTTATCAAGGCCCTGCAATGACTGCTCAGGTTTTTTGTAAAACTTACCTGTTTTACTCACTTTAACCAGCTTTATAAATTCATCAATCGCAGTATTAAATTCACTAAGTTGAGTTGCCTGCACCGCTTGTTTATATGCAAGGCCCGTGTTTTTCATATTTACTTCAAGATCGACTTCTTGCTGCGCAAAAGACATTGAACTAAACGCAAAGGTAAAAATAATAACTAAATACTTCATGGTCAAACCTATTAATTAAAAACACCTAAATTGTATCAAGTTTACGTAGCAAAGTAACTTTACGAGCTGTTATGAGCACTTTGAGCTGTAAAGGGGGTTTACAAATTAATCATTTTAAAGCCGCAATAGTGAAAAATATTCAAATAACGATTTTTTTGAATAAAAAACACCTAATAAAAATCACTTTAAAAGAGTGATAACACACATAACCTTTACAAATAAGTACATATAATACTCGCTGACAACTTCATATAAATAAAAATTTATATGTGAATAATTATAAACTGCAAAAAATTGACTTAAAAAACAACTGAAAATTTAACAAATAAAAACCAATGTTAATAACTAAAATATATAAGAAAAACTAAATGTAAAAACACCTCAGTAAATCGTTTAAAGAGCCTTTGTAATTAATACCAAAAAACACAATAAAAGTTCTTCAGGTTATTTCAAGTTGCTTATTTTACAGTGAGTTAGCTCCTTTTAATAAAATAATCAGCATGCAATAATCGTCGCCCTCATAAAAAAAGTTATAGGGCTTTATCCAAATACAAACTGCATTTGGATAAAACTACATTGTATTTAATTACTATAAAATGTTCTCTGGGAATCAAATGAAACGTCATAATTTACTTTCTACTAGCATTAAATGTGCATTAATTACTGCTGCTGCAACAGCAAGTAATTCTGTGCTTGCACAAGAAGAGCAAGCAACAAAAATTGAACGTGTTGAAGTAACGGGTTCACGTATTTTACGTGAAGGTGCTATTGCGCCTGCACCGGTTACAGTTATCAGTGGCGAGCAGCTAATGAACACTGGCGCTGTAAACATTGGTGAAGCGCTAAATAACTTACCTGCACTTGGCAATACATATTCTATGGCTAACTCAGGCCGTTTTATTGGTACTGCGGGTTTAAATATTCTTGATTTACGTAACATGGGTACAGATCGTACTTTGGTACTTGTAAATGGTAAGCGTCATGTATCAAGCTCTGCAGGTTCTCAATCTGTAGATACCAACACTATTCCAAGTGTATGGGTTGAACGTGTAGAGATAATTACTGGTGGTGCATCTGCTGTATACGGTGCTGATGCGGTGACAGGTGTTGTTAACTTTATATTAAAAGACAACATTGAAGGCATGGACTTTAGCGTTACACGTGGTTTTGCCGATTTAAGCAGCTACAACAACGAAAAAGCGACGTTCTCATACGGCTCTAACTTTGATAACGATCGTGGTAATGCAGCTTTTGCTATTGAGTACTCAGGCCAGGATTCATTAAACGCGCTTGATCACCCTTGGACTAGCACTTCGTTTAGTAGTTTACGCAGAGAAGTTTTACCTGGTGAAGATACAAATAGCTTAGACTTTCCTGATAAAATTTTAACGCCAAATGCAGGTTATTACGCTATTAATAACGCGGGTGTTTACGCACTCGAAGATTCAACTAAGTTTATCAATAGCTTTAACCCTGATAGCAGCGCCCGTGATTTATACATAGGTAATAATGTAGATTTGTATTCATGTGCAGAATGTGACTTTTTCAACTTAGGTCAATTTGAAGAAATTCAACCTGAGTTTGAGCGTTACAACGTAAACTTTAAAGTTAACTACGATGTTACCGACGACTTAAACGTTTACTTTGATGCTAAATATGTAAACAGCCAAGGTGAAAGCATAGGGCAACCTGCATTTTTCTTCTTTGACGATGAAAACAGCATTAAAATCGACAACCCTTACCTAGACCCAGCCATTAAAGCACGTATGGAAGAGGAAGGTGTTGATTCGATCATGGTTAACCGCATGATGACCGACCTAGGCCGCCGCATTGAAAACAATACGCGTGAAACAACGCGCTTTGTTACCGGCTTAAAAGGCACAGTATTTGATGATTGGGAATTAGATACCTCAATAGTATACGGCCAAACTGATCTAGAGCGCGAAAATGGCGCTAACATGATTGTAGCAAATTACTTTAATGCACTTGATGCCGTTGAAGATACAAATGGTAACGTAGTATGCCGTAGTGCTGCAGCCCAAGCTGATGGCTGTGTTCCTGTAAATATTATGGGGTTTGGTTCGCCATCTCAACAAGCCATTGATTACATTAATACGGTATCTGTTGGCACTTCAACTATTAAGCAAACAGTTATTTCTGGCTCACTTGCTAATGGCGCTATTTTTGAATTACCAGCAGGCTATGTAGGTGTTGCATTTGGTGCTGAGTACCGTAAAGAAGAAAGCGAAACTAAAGAGCCTGATAACGCTGAAGGTACTTTCTTTAACGCTCTGGGCGAAGATAAGGGCTCGTTTAATGTTCGCGAAGTATTTTTTGAAGCGACGATGCCAATTTTAACTGACTTACCGCTTATTCAAGACTTAGTGTTTGATACTGCAGTACGTCATGCTGACTACAGTACGATTGGCGAAGCAACTAGCTGGAAACTTGGCCTTGATTGGACTGTAAATGATGAGCTACGTGTACGTGTAACACAATCTGCTGCGCTTCGTGCGCCTAACATTAGTGAAGTATTTGGTGCAGCAAGCCAAACTTTCTACAATGTAGACGACCCGTGTCGCGCTGACAACCTAGGTGATTTATCAAACGGAGCAACCCGCACTGCAAATTGTGCCGCGTTAGGTGTAGCGAGTGACTTTAACTCAGGTTACGATGCAGCCTCATTAGATGGTTTAAGCAGTGGTAACCGCGATGTAAAAGGTGAAGAGTCAACAAGTACAACTGTAGGTATTGTTTACCAACCAGAGTTTTTAGAAAATGCGCTACTTACTATTGATTACTGGGAAATTGAACTTGAAGATGCAATTGACACAATTAACGCGCAAGACATTCTTGATCGCTGTGTTGATAGCGCAACAGGTATAAACAATCAATACTGTAACTTAATTACACGTAATGCTAATGGCGAAATTACTTTAATACAAAACTCTGTATTAAATGTTGCTGGCCAAAAAGCATCAGGGGTGGATTTTGAACTAGGTTACGATTTTGACGCGTTTGAAGGTAGCTTTAAAACACGCTTAATTGGTACTTACTTAATTGAACGTAAAGATTACCCGTTCCAAGATGACCCTAGTAACTACATTGAATACGCAGGTACTACAGGTGAAGCTAAGTGGCAAACTAACTTATCTGTAAGTTATGTTATGGATAACTTTTTCTCAACAGTTGAAACACGCTTTTTGAGTGAAGTAGAGCTATACACAAATTTTGAACTTGATAGCAACCCTAACCCAAGTAATCAAATGTCTTACGGTAAATACTTTATTACTGATATGACTGTAGGTTACAACTTTAATAGCGGTTTAGGCGTTAAAGTAGGTGTTGATAACGTATTTAACCGTAAACTTCCGTACGGTTCACGTGGTACAAGCGCGGGTAGCGCAAGTTACGATAACATTGGCCGCTTTGGCTACATTAACTTAAGCTACAGCTTATAATTAGTAAAATAACTTATAATTAATAAAATAACTTATTAGTTAAAACAAAGGCTCGCAGTGCGAGCCTTTTTAATAGGTCTTATTTAATATTACTCAGCCACACGCTTTGGTATGGTTCTAGCTCTATCGTTAATTGGCTTTCTTCAATCGTTTTATTTGCCACCAAATCAAACCACTTTTGGGTGTTAATTAAGTTTAAGTCGGCCAATGTGAGTGTTTGTGATTTATCGCTAATGTTATAAACACAAAATATACTTTGGCGCCTGTCAATGCTTTGTCTCCAAAAACCAAATAACCCACCCGCTAAATGCAGCGTAAACTGTGTAGCATTTGGGTGAAAGGCACTCTGCTTTTTGCGTACTGCCAATAAGCTTTTTATGCCGTTAAACACCTTATGATGGTGACTATACTTTTCACCAATTGCCGCCAGTAGCTTTGACTCTTGCCAACGATGGCGATTTATAGCGCGGTTATGCTGTGAATTTTCAAATCGATCGTAATCGTTAGTTGTACCCAACAAACTATGAATATAAAGCCCTGGGATACCTTCAAGCGCAAACATAATTGCGTGAGCACACATAAATCGCTCAAGGCCAAACTTATCGGGGCCATTGTGCGTCCCTTGAAGTGCATCAAATAAAGCAATATTTAGCTCGTACGGTGTATGTGTGCCATCGTTACTTGTACGCATTGAAACACGACCACCAAACTGCATGGTTGTACTTACTAGTGACGCCACTTCGCTAGGTTGTAGTAAACCTTCAATTGGTCTGAGCCCTACTCCATCATGCGAGGCTATAAAGTTAAAGTATGCCGTACCATTTTGCGCAGGCGGCATACTCATCATCCAATGTTTAATTGCTGTGCTATCGCCGCTAAGTAATGTGTGTAGCAACAATGGCGGTAAGGCAAAGTTATAAATACTGTGCGCTTCGTTGGCATTACCAAAATAAGACAGGTTTTCTTGGTTTGGAATATTGGTTTCGGTAATTATAACTACGCTGGGCTCTGCGTGCTCAATAAGTGTTCGCATTAGCCTTACGGCTTCATGTGTTTGCGGCAAGTTAATACAACTTGTATTAAGCTGTTTCCACAAAAATGCAACCGCATCGAGTCTAAATAAACGCACGCCATTGTCTAAATAATGCCTAATTATTCCCACAAACTCTTTAAGTACATCAGGATTGCCAAAGTCAAAATCAACCTGATCGTGACTAAACGTACACCACACGTGCTTTTCGCCGCTTGGCGTTGTTACAGTATTTAATAACGATGACGTACGCGGGCGTACAACTTGGCTTAAATCATCCGTTAAGCTGGCCGTTTTAAAGTAGTCTTTACCAGGATGTAAATCGTTTAAAAAGTTCTCAAACCATACGCTTCTGCTTGAGCAATGGTTAATAACTAAATCTGCCATTAGCTTTACGTCTTTAGCGATGTTTTGAATATCGCCCCAATCACCTAACGACTCATTCACTTGCACGTAGTTCATTACGGCAAAGCCTTCATCTGAGCTATACGGGTAAAATGGCAATATATGCAGCGCATTTAACTGCATATCACATTGCTCTTTTATAAAGCGGTGTAGTGTTTTAAGCGGTGCCTCCATTGGGCTCGATACAGCAAATTCACTATCATCGTGTTTAATAATAGAGTCGCCATAAGCAATCAATACTATATCTTGTTCATCCCATCGGTTTGTATGGGGGGTCGGGTCGCGCAGTGCATTACTACCTAATATAATTTTAATAAGTTGCTGAGCAAGCTCAGTAACCGATAAAGGCAGCTCAACCCCCTCATAAATAATATGAAGATGTTGCTCTACTCGTTGTAAAAATAATTCGCTAACTGTGCTCACATGCGCCCCTAATATTTATTGTTTAGACTTATAGGCTAGTTAACCTGCACGCAGGTTAACTATATTCTTCGTTATCTAGCTCTACGGCTTCTTTTAAGCGCTCAAGTACGTCTGGCATTGCTGATACAACACGGTTCCAACTTGGCACAAATGGCGCTTCCATTGGGTTTTCTAAAAAGTGTTGCCCTGCTTCCATAATATTTTGTGCAAACATTTCTACTGCTTTTTCTTCTTGGTGTACATCAAGCGTTAACCCGTTCATAAGCGCATCGTTGTGATAGGTTTCAATAAAATCTAGCCCGATACGGTAATAAGTCGCTTTTAATGAACGAATTGTTTCGCTGGTAAAAGTAACACCTTGTGTTGCCAGCTTTCTAAACAATGCCTTAGTAATATCAATCGACATTTTAGACAAGCCTGCGCTTTGGTCATCAAGTGAAAGTTCTTGGTGCTTATGATCGTAATTATCGGCAATATCTACTTGGCATAAGCGGTTATGGGAGTAATTACGATACATTTCACTCAGTACGCCTATTTCAAGGCCCCAGTCACTTGGAATGCGAATATCGTTTAAAACATCGCGTCTAAACGAAAATTCACCTGCAAGTGGGTACCTAAAAGAGTCCATATATTCAAGGTAGTCGGTATTGCCTAAAATTGTTTTAAAGGAGCGAAGCAAAGGCGTTACTAATAAGCGCGATACACGGCCATTAATTTTGCCATTCGCAGTACGCGGGTAAAACCCTTTACAAAATTCATAGTTAAAACGCGGGTGCGCAACGGGGTAAATTAAGCGAGCAAGTAAGCTTCTGTCGTAGGTTAAAATATCGCAATCATGCAGCGCGATAGATTCCACTTCCGCTGTTGCTAATTTATAGCCCATGCAGTACCACACGTTACGGCCTTTACCCAGCTCACGCGGTGCAACGCCTAGCTCTTGTAATTCTTTATCAAGTGCTTGTAAGCGTGGGCCGTCGTTCCACAATACCTTGTGGTTCTGGTTTAGCTCTTTAAAAAAACCAAGTGCATGGCGGTACTGTGCTTCGTCGGCTCTATCTAAACCTATGGTAATTTGCGATAAATACGGTACTTCGCGTAATTCGCTAACTATATTTTGCAGTGCAGGGCCTTCGAGTTCACTAAATAACGAAGGAAGTATTAATCCCATTGGGCGCTGCTTGCTAAAAGTAAGTAGCTCTTTTTCTAGATCTTCTATTGGTCTGTCGGCAATATTATGTAATGTTGTAATAATGCCATTTTGATAAAAATCAGCCATGAGATGTTTGCTCCTCAGAAATACTTAAAATACTGCTAATGCACGGCAACGATGTTATTTCTTCAATCCAGCCCAGCGGTGCTGGCGATTGAGAGTATCGTGCTTTATTGTGCGACAATTTAACCGGCTTTTTACTCGCCGGATTGGCGATAATAATGGCGATATTTGCATGCTCTAACATTTGCTTATCGTTATCGCTATCACCCAATGCAATGACCGTGAGAGGCTTTCTGAAATGATGGGTAAACTGTTTAACTAACCACTGCTGTGCAGCGCTTTTATCGGTATTTTTGGCAATATGAATGAAGCGCCCACCAATTTTTATATCGTAGCCGAGTGCTTCAACATCGTTTACAAAAGCTGTGAGTAATTCGTCATTGCCATACCAATAAAGAGGGTCTGAATAATCGCGGGTTTGTGCGCGTCTTGCTTGCGCATCGTTTAGCCCGGTAAGTTCTGATATTTGCTCACTCGATAAGTCACTAAACAATTTGTAATGTGCTTTATAATCTGCCTTTAAAGTATTTAAGTCCTTTAATAAACTCGATAGCGGCTTTGCCATTGCGTAGCACCAATACGCGCCTATTTTTTTGCAACCTATAGGCTTAAGTTCAAAATAATCTTCTGGAATAAATACCGCAGCACCGTTTTCTACAATAAAAGGCTGCTGAATGTTTAAATCGTTTTTAAGCTCTATAACTTCGCAAAAAGTTTTGCTGGTATTAAACACCACAGGAATATGTGCATTTTGCAGCTGCTGTAATAACTCACTGATATTATTTGTATTGTAATCGGCGTGATCGAGTAATGTGCCGTCCAAATCTGTAAAAATAATAGGTTGAAGGGTGTCATCACTCGTTAGGTGCATACCGCTAATATCGCGGTTGCTATCAAGTTCAATTAAAGCGTTTGCTTTAGCGCTCAGTGTGTTTAAGTTCTCACGCGTAATGCGCTCAAAATGAGAAATAAAATACACCAATTGCTCGTTAGTCATGGTGCCTGAGCCTTCACCTTTTTTGGCTATTAACTTTTGTTCTTGCTCTTGTCGCCATGTAAAAACATCACTAAAACTCGGTGCTTTTAGCATAACGGTATAATCAATTAGGTTAAAAACAGCTTTATATTCGTTTGCCAAACAGCTGTTTACACAGCGGCGCCAAACGCCTTCTTTATCAAATTGTTGCTCTAACTCGTTAAGCGGCTCACTCAATGAAAACAACGGTTGTGGCTCACTGCCCACGCACCACCCTTCTAAAATAACAATATCAACTGACTTTTCGTTTGTTAGCCAATCACTTGCTGGCACGCAGTCGTCTTCGTGTTTATTAAAACGTGGAAGCGGTACGTTTACCTCTCCTGCCAGTAAGTTAGTTATTGTGCTATTCATTAACGCTACATCGTGAGTACCCGGTACTCCGCGAGTAGTAAAAAGAGGATGTACGTCTTTGGCAAGTTCACTACGTGCTTGTTTTGCTAAATAAAAGTCATCAATAGACAATGCAACACTGTTAAGTGGTGTGTTTTTAGAAAACCAGGTAACTAAAAAATCAGCGAGTGTTGTTTTTCCTGAGCCTTGGCATCCATTTATGGCAACAAAAATAGGAGTATTTGTTTTTTTAGATTCGAGGATGTCATGCGCGAGTGGAACAAAATATTGCTCACTCAAATATTGATACTTTAAAGGCAGTTGGTGTTTTGCTAAAAACGGGGTTATATCCACAATATTGGCCTCTGACATAGTAACTCCTTTGCATACAATGCGTTCTGGAAGTTAAATGCAGATACTAGACCATTATTATTTTTGTATATTTATTAACAAGTTAAAAAAATAGCGCATTAAAAATGCGCTATTATGGTGCAATCTATTTAGCTAATGTGCAAAATTAAACTTTTTCAGGTTCTGCTTTTGGTAATACTAAGTTAAGTACTATTCCTAAAATAGCGCAGAGGCTTACGCCCTCTAAACTAAATTGGCTACCACCAATATGCATACCACCAATACCGCACACCAAAATAAGCGCAACAATACTTAAGTTACGCGGCGCGGTTAAATCATCGCCCGACTTAACCAGTGTATTTAAACCCACTACAGCAATAGAGCCAAAGAGTAGGATCATAATTCCGCCCATTACTGGCACAGGAATAGTTTGCAAACCAGATCCCATTTTAGCTACAAACGCTAAAATAATGGCAATAACAGCTGTCCACATCATTACTTTAGGATTGAAGTTTTTGGTAAGCATAACTGCCCCCGTTACTTCTGAGTAAGTAGTGTTAGGCGGGCCACCAAATAATGATGCCGCAGAAGTCGCAAGGCCATCACCAAACAAAGTACGATGAAGCCCAGGCTTTTTCAAAAAGTCTTTATTGGTTACTTGGCTAATAGCCATCATATCGCCAATATGCTCAATTGCAGGTGCTATTGCTACAGGTACCATAAACAAAATAGCCTGCCATTTAAACTCAGGCCAAGTAAAGTTTGGTACAGCAAACCACTGTGCGTTAGTCACTGCGTCAAATTGCACAACGCCCATGCCGAGCGATAAACAATAACCCGCTACAACCCCTGCCAGAATAGGTATAAGCTTAAATACGCCTTTTCCCCATACTGCAAAAATAAGCGTAACCACTAACGAGAACAACGAAATATAAATAGCGCTGGTGTAATCAATAATTTGAATACTGCCGTCGCCACTTTTACCCATCGCCATATTTACAGCAACAGGTGCAAGCGCTAAACCAATAACCATAATTACTGGGCCCACAACCACAGGCGGTAAAATTTTATGAAGCGTTGCAACGCCTTTAAATTTTACTAATAAACTTAAAAGCATATAAGCAAAACCCGCCACCATTAAGCCGCCCATAGTGGCCGGCACGCCCCACATTTGCACAGCGGCAATAATAGGTGCAATAAAGGCAAACGATGAAGCTAAAAATATAGGCACTTGGCCTTTAGTCACTACCTGAAACAGCAAGGTACCCATGCCTGCGGTAAAAAGCGCAACATTAGGATCCAAGCCCGTTAAAAGCGGCACTAATACCAGCGCACCAAATGCTACAAACAGCATTTGCGCGCCCGTTAAAATAGTTTTTATTGAAAAGGTGTCATTATTTTGCACTTAAGACTCCTAAACAGTACCGAATATTTTGTCGCCCGCATCGCCTAAACCAGGGATAATATAGCCCTTTTCGTTTAAGTGGCTATCTACTGAGGCTGTAAATATTTCTACATCTGGATGTGCTGAAAGTGTTCTTTCAACACCTTCTGGTGCTGCAACTAGTACAATTACTTTGATTTCTTTACAGCCTGCTTTTTTAAGCATATCGATTGTGGCAATCATTGAGCCACCCGTTGCAAGCATAGGGTCAATAACTAAGCTTAGGCGCTCATCAATATTACCTACTAGCTTTTCAAAATATGGTACTGGCTCTAGTGTTTCTTCGTTACGTTCAAGACCAACAACACTCACTTTAGCGGCTGGTAATAACTGCATAACACCGTCCATCATGCCAAGACCAGCACGCAAAATAGGCACTACGGTAATTTTTTTACCTTTAATATGCTCTACTTTTAATTTATTGCCATCCCAGCCTGTAATTTCGTTATCTTCTAACTGTAGGTTTTTAGTTGCTTCGTAAGTTAATAAAGTTCCAACTTCAGAACATAATTCACGAAAGCTTTTAGTACTAATACCATGCGCTCGCATTAGGCCTAGTTTATGTTGAACAAGAGGGTGAGAAATAACGTGAATTGCCATGATATAAACCTACTGATACAAGAATTTGCAGTATTTTATATTAAAAAAGGTCATTTGACCTGTAGTTTTAAAGAGATTTTCATACATCGTGCCAAAATGTATTGTTTTGCTTGATATTTATGCAAGCCATCAACCCGTTGTGTTTATTAAATGTTACTCGCTAACCAGCTGTTTACTTGCTGTTGCATATAACTATTTATTTTTTGGTGATCGGGGCTCCAGCCAGCTAAAAATCGATAAAAGTCAGCCCATGCAGCAGGCCATAAAACGAGCCAATCGTCAGCTATTTTACCTGCTGGTGCTGTAGGATGATAAATAGTAATAGCAGCCTTTAAATTATCAAAATAATACGCAAGGTACTTATCAGCGCATCCGTGTAATTGTGCATCACTTAAGCAACTGGTCATAAAATACATTACATCAATAATCCCGCAACCTGCACCTATATACTGAAAATCATAACCGAGTATTTCATCGCGCTCATTTGCTGCAAAGTTAGCAAGTTTTGCATCGCCATGAATCAGCGTTTTATACGCACAACTTTGTAGTTGCTCATCTATTTTATGTGCAGCATTTTTAATATCGGACTTTTTATCAAGGTTATTTTTTAGTTTAT
Organism: Pseudoalteromonas sp. APC 3358; assembly: GCF_030408075.1. Taxonomy (NCBI): domain Bacteria; kingdom Pseudomonadati; phylum Pseudomonadota; class Gammaproteobacteria; order Alteromonadales; family Pseudoalteromonadaceae; genus Pseudoalteromonas; species Pseudoalteromonas sp. APC 3358. The sequence goes on along the minus strand of NZ_JASDCE010000001.1, from coordinate 167,917 downwards.
TAAACTCATCTGGGCGCGTGCTTAAATGCCAGTAGTTGCCTTGCTGCCATAACCCATCAGCGGGTTTACTTAAGTTAAACGCATGAAAGTGTGCAAGCCACCTTAATATAGCTTTAACATGTTGTGGCCCTGCTTGAGTAAACCCATGTTTGGTGAAATCCTTAAACACCAGCGCATATTCATCATCTTTATTAATTGCACCTATACATTCAATACTTTGCGCATGTACTGGTAAATACTGGCTATAAAGCTTATAAAATGTGTATTCAACACTATAGGAATGCTGCTTTCTTTTAAGCGCAAATTCACTTTGTTTAATTTTAGGATGGTGTATATAACTGGGTATTTTAATCGCTTTAATAACACATGGCTTATCATCAAGCTGGCACTGCACAATATTGCCACACCCACTCCAAAGTGATGTTAACGTATCGCCAATTTCAATGTGCTTAAAGTGAGGTTGTAATAAAGGAATGTAAAATGCCATAGCTATATTAAGTAATTAAATTTTTTGTAGTTTAACATTAGTGGGCGTTTTTAATAAAACTAAGGCATAAAAAAGCCCCACTTGGTTTTATACAAGTTTGTATGTAAATAGTCGCCAAAATCACTATGCCACTACACTTTGATTTTGAAATTAACTGGGTAAAACCATGTCTTCCTAGGTTGAGTATATCTAGGCATTTTAGCCTCCTCAAAGTGATGAGGAGGTGTCCACTAAAACGGGTGAGGAACATTATCCGTTAGAACGTCTTGTTATGTTTCAGTTACTCAGGGCTTAATATACATTTTTATACTTAGAAACCCAAGTTTCCAGCCTTCGATAAAGCCAACTTTTGGGGTGATTTGATGGTTTACTACAAAACCAGTTAGAACTAAAAAAGAAATAAAAACTATTCCATAGACCAACTCGAATGTATCTCCATTTACGATCGTTTCAGGTAGCAACGCCATTAAAGCAAAACTTGCTAGGAGGAATAAAACGACGTTAGCAATACTAAAGAATATATATTTAAATATAAAACCAAACATATTTATTGGCACCTTCCATGATTGAAACATAACGAGCCTGTAGATTAACTCGTTTTTAAATTTGTTTTTATTGATAAACAAACCATAGCTGAGTTCCTATTTTGGTTCAATTGATTACTGTATTTTTACGCAGAATATAGAAGTGTTTGATATTGTTTTAATTGGCGTTTTGGAGGGGATTACGGGTGCTTTAGTGACTTTATTTTAGGTTAAAAGGGCTTACCCTTCTTAATGTATCGTATTTTGCAGCTTTTCTATATTATGAACAAGGCAATACAGTTGCCATTGCGTATTCACTTTCGTTTGACCCCGTAAGGTCAATTTATTCATCCCTTTATTCACCGTAATATTCCGCTTTTTATTTAAAAGAAAGCCGGTTCAATACTGCCGAATCGTTTGCCATTCTTTAATAAACAGCTGTCGTCGTCCGATTGGGCTGTCTATTTTAACTTTCATCTTATCGACATAGCTCATCTTTTTGCGCGATTCATTATTTATAAACTGCACCTGCGCCCTGTTTTAATGGGCTTTTTTCGTAATAATTAGGATGGGTGTCATCCTAATTATTAGTAGGATGGGTGTCTAGTTTATTTTTTTTGGCTTTTAATTCAAATACAGGTTTCAAAATTCACATGGTAACTCACATATACCATTTAACTTTATACATTAATTTTATTCATAGCATAGAAACCATGCTCGAAAACAGTAAACCGAGTGCAAATAAAATCATACGTTTAGTATTATTCTCTTCTTTGTCTGTAAAAGCTTCTGCGCTGTAAGGGAAATACATTGTTTTTGAAAATATATATGGATAAATCCAATAAAATCCCATTGAATATAAAATAAGACTCCCAATCCAATTTCCAATTCCAAATCTTTCAGCAATGAACAAGCCAGAAAACACGAACCAAATTACGGCAATCAATATAAAAATTGAATTTTTCATCACTCTTTCGAACCATTTAATGTCAGATTAGTTAAGATAGCTGTTCCAGCTTCTCTTTTTGCAATTTCTTTTTTTGTGATCGTTTTTCCAGCTTTTAATGGCCCCGTAACTATTTTACTTGCACCCAATGGGGCCATTGTAATCACAGCCCCTAACATATCACCTTGGACGATTTGATCTACTGCGACTACACTATCAATCGCAGCAGAAACGATTGCCCCCCCTAGAGTACAGGGAAAATTTTAGATGGGTGTCTTGTTTATTCTAACATTTAAATGGATAAGGATTGTATTTAGGTGTTGGAAAACGAATACACCCTACAATGAATCGACGTATTTAGCGGCCTTAAAACGCAGAGGCTCACCACTTTTAAAATTTGCAGTTAATAGCTAAATTTTACTAGTCGTCCACCTCAGGGCGTGTTGTTATATGAATTTAGCACTGATAGTAGCAGCGACTGATATTGCTCCAATAATAAAAGGCAACTGATAATCTGTAAAATATGACTCTTTTAACATATACCTAAACCAACCCAGAACCCTGAGCATATTGAACCTAAAAATACTGTAAGTTAAATACTGTCGATAAAAGTGAGCTGGTTTATCAGCACCTCCAGAAGCACTTATGGGCTCCCAATGAGAATTTTCAGGTAATGCTAATGTTGAGTGAAAATTTGTAATATCTGATTCGCTATGGCCTTGCCCATTATCTGCAGGATAGATATAAAACTCACATTTTCGCATGAAAGGAAAAGTAACCTGATCTTTTTTATTTGGTATTGCAGTGAAGCGCCCACTTCTACGTGAATACCGAGGATCAGTAAGGCAGATACGAACAAAATCTGAGTTTAAGAATTTTGACTTTTCACGTGCTCTCTTATTTAAGTATACTTCTTCTTTATAATATAAATGTTCATGAATCCTGTCATGCATATCTTTTACATATGTTTCCTCTTGGTAATACTGCCAATATCGAAGGCTAAAGTATGAAAAAAGCAATACAAGGGAGTACTTAACTACATCTGGATTTTTAACTAGAATTAACGTTCCTAGCAAGTTTATTTTTTCAAAAGTAGCACCGCTTAAAAAAAACAAAGGCATCAATAAAGAAAGAAGAAGAAAGTTCCGCCTCTGGCGCAATAATCCATCTGATATATCCCTATAACGAGCTTTTCTTTCGTCTGACACAAAACCTCCGATTCATATAACGCCCATTTAAGAGGCAAAATATAGTTGGCTAAAATAGGTGAACGGAGTGAACAAAAAGCCAACTATATTTTGTCCTGCTTGAAATTCTTGTTATGTTTCAGTTACTCAGGGCTTAATATACATTTTTATACTTAGAAACCCAAGTTTCCAGCCTTCGATAAAGCCAACTTTTGGGGTGATTTGATGGTTTACTACAAAGCCAGTTAGAACTAAAAAAGAAATAAAAACTATTCCATAGACCAACTCGAATGTATCTCCATTTACGATAGTTTCAGGTAGCAACGCCATTAAAGCAAAACTTGCTAGAAGGAATAAAACGACGTTAATAATACTAAAGAATATATATTTAAATATAAAACCAAACATATTTATTTGCACCTTCCATGATTGAAACATAACGCCTTACTAAGCGGCGAAAAATAGTTGGCTAAAATGTACGAGGAACGAGTGCTAGCCAACTGTTTAGCGTCCGTTTGAGTAACTTGTTAGAGCTATTAGCTGAAAAGTACAGAGATTGCACCGCCAATACCACCGCCAACTACTGCAGCTGTAAACACTATTGAAAGCTCCAATGATTTACTATTTTTTTGATCGAAATATAGTAACAAATCAATTGTTTCTTGTATTGGATATACCTGCCACTCATTGATAACCCTTTCAAGTACCGGCTTAAGATAAACTGTATGTTTACCGCTGGTGTATATATCTCTGAACTGTTGTTCCATAATGCTTTTGCTATACATTACTTCACCTTTAAACAAACCAACTTCTTTAAACGCTTTTTTAAAAAGTTTAGGCTTTTTAATTAGTTTATCTTTAATCGTTTTTTTAATCGAATCATCTTCGAACTCAAGTAAGGAGTGCATTAATTCTTGAATATTTGACCAATCATGAATTTCAGAACTTCTATTTATTTGCAAAAAATAGTAAAAGGACAGCTCATCCGATAAAGAATCAAATAAATATTCAAGTGCTTCGTCTTCAGATTCTACTTTAGGATTATGGTATTTGAAGCTTAATTGGTCATAGCCCCTTAACTTAGCATGTTCAAGGATAAAGGCATTTTCACTTTCGAGAGGCTCCTCATTATCACATAGCGAAAAGTTTGCATGAAAAGGGGAAGGTCCAATACAATCAAGATAAATATATGTATCTAATGAAGAAAACTCTTTAATTAAATATTCTCTAACTACTCGAACAGCGCTTGACGGCGATGTATTATTACCTGCATCAACACACTCAATGTAAGTAAGAGGTCCATGCCACGAGTGAATAAAATTGACTTTAAATTTTTCGGTGCCTGTATCAATATAGTCTTCACTTTCATTTATTGAAGATGCCTGAACCCTTTTCGGAATATAGATATTGAATGATAAATTAAAACCATAAAGTAACGGAAAACATGGTTCGCCATCGCGCATTTTGGTTGTGTCAGCGATGCTTATTTCTGCATCTTTATCTTCACTATTAAAAGACATAATAACGTTTGAAATAGTTGTTAACTTTTCTAAGGATTCGACAATTTCATTTGCATAGTCCTCAACAGTTATATTATTTTTTAATTTGTCACTAATTGAAAAGTGCAAGCATCCTACACCAAACTGCTTCATCTTGACTCCTTGATTGAGGTAGCTCTAACGCTTAACATATGGGGCAATTACTTGCTGGCTATACTGCGCGAAGCGCCAGCCAGCGAGTAATTGTCCCAGCGAGCCTGCGAGCGAAATAATGTTTTTGTTAGGCATCAACGCCTCGATTTGCAATCTTAAAAAATACCAATGCACTGAAGAAACCATGAATGGAATAGACTACCATCTCTTCGGTGTATTTTATCACCCCCCATTTAGTCCTTAGTCCATTTTCAACCATCGCTCTATATGTTCCGTAATAGTTTTCACCAGAACTAAAACCGGCTCTAGTATCGGTCGACAATTCCATTAGTAACAAGAATGCAATAGGAACAACAGCGCCAATAGTAGTTAGATAAAATAATGAGTTACGTTTTAGTTTTTTAAGTAAAAAGAAGGCTGGTAATCCAACACACAAAATAAAAGATAGCGCTACAAATAAAACAAACCCCAATATTAAAAGCTGTTGCTCATTTGAAAAATCCAAAAATCCTTGCCCCAGCACAAGAGATTCTCGTGAAAAAAGAATATATGCGAGTGGAATTTGAATAACTGTTGAAGCAAATACTGCTGCCAAAATGTTTCTCATTGATGCCTAACGCCAATATAATGGGCGCGCGGCTTTTTGCGCGTCCAGCCAGCTTTGCTGGCGATCATTCATGTTCTTGTTATGTGTTTTTAACATAGAAAACATTAGACTTTGGTGGATGAATTTTGGAAAGAGATATTTCATATTCTCGCTCGTCCTCAACATCCATATTTTCATAAGATATAAATTCGTCTTCAAGCAACCAGAACTTCGATTGCTCATGCGTTTCAAACTTATGAAGATTACCATCGCAATCGAGTACCTCTGCTGTGCCATCTTCTAGAAGCGCTTGCCTTGCCCAATTTAAGTCAGGAAAGCTGCAACTCATCAACCACCATTTAATTTTCATAATCTTCGAACACATAACGCTTTGCTAAGCGGCTAAAAATGGCTGGCTATAATAGCGAGGTACGAGCACAGCCAGCTGTTTGTGTCCGTTTAAGCAACTTGTTAAATTTTTATTACTGTAATATGCCTTGTGATCCTTTAAGTATGGGGGAACCATAACTCCAGATAACTGCACCCGATATACCTAAGAAAAGCACTACTTTATGTATGATTGATTCGTGATAAGCATAATGGTTTATTTGTTGAAATAGCAATGGCGGTAGTCGAGGTGTAGCATTATCCAATAGATTACTAATATTCCTGGAACGGTATTCGATAAACATTGCCATTACACCAACTAACGCTCCTGACCTTTCAAGCCATGAACCAGCTGTTTCAAAACTAGGACGCATAAATGACACAAAGTTTAGAGAGCTAAATATTCCCAATGTAACTAACAACAAGGCAACGCACACATAGAATTCTTTTTTCAAAGCTGATTCGAACTCATTGGCGAGTTTTATAGTTTTTGGATCATTTTCGTCTAGCATGATCATCCTTGCTGGCTTAGACATATAACTATGCATCCTCGCTTAAAAATTTAACGCCCTAATAACAGGCAAAAAATTGTTGGCTAAAATGTTGAGGAACGAAAACAGCCAACTGTTTTTTGTCCTTATTAATTAGCTTGTTATGTGACTTAACTCGCATAATTAATTACTTTTTTATGCTCTATATCGCGGTCGTCAATTGCCACAATATAATGCATAGTTTTTACGGGCCATTTAAACACAAGGCTTTTGATCGCAGAAGGCTCAACATTGTGTTTAACTAAATGCTCTTCAAGGGAATCTGCCCAATATCCAATTGATTTAGTGATTCGTTCACTCAGTAATTGAGATGGCTCAAATTCACGAGTAAGCCAATTAACGGAAATATCATATCCATTTCTTCGAATGTTTCTTAATTCATCAATTACAAAGTCATCATCGACATAATTTTCATAACTCGAAAAGCTATGTCCAAAATTATGAATCGCCGAAATTATATTTTTATACTTCATAGCCTGAGAGTCACATAACAATTTTGTCTACGACATTTGTCGTTTTATAAACCGACAAATGTCCATATATTACAATGCATTTATCTTAACCATCAAATAAACACCTGTAAACAATTAGTTAACTGAAAATTATTTTTAATCAGTGCGAAAATGTACCGAAATGGTGGAGATCAGTAATATTGGACAAAACAACAAGCACTGTCTATATATACAGTTAACTTTAGCTAGAGATTCATATCATGAAATCACCTTTTTTAACTATGATAGCCGAACAAATGTATCTAAAGCGTTATGCTAAAAGTACCGTTAAAGCGTATTTATACTGGATAGCTTCGTTTATTCGCTTTAACTCTATGAGGCACCCAACAACGATGGGAGACAATGAGGTCGAACTTTTTTTAAACCACCTTGTCAACCAACAAAATGTTGCTCCTAACACTCAAGCGCAAGCCTTAAATGCGTTGAGCTTTTTATTTAAAGAAGTGATTAAAAAACCACTCTCATTATCATTAGGTTTTATTAAGAGCAAACGAGCAACTAAACTACCGGTAGTTTTAACGCAGCAAGAAATAAATAATTTTTTTAAAGTGTGCTCTGCAAAGCATTATTTACCCTGTGGATTACTTTATGGTAGCGGTATGCGCTTAATGGAGGTACTGCGTTTACGGATACACGATATTGACTTTGACTATAACTGCATTCGAATTTGGGATGGCAAAGGAGGCAAAAATCGTGTTGTAACGCTTGCAGTAGAGCTCACACCGCAATTACGTTCTCAAATACAATTAGTTGATAGTTACCTGCAATTAGATTTGAAAAACCCCTTGTATAGCGGCGCTTACATGCCTCATTTATTACGTAAAAAATATCCAAACCACAATAGACAGCTGGGCTGGCAATATTTATTTTCATCACATAAATTAAGTCTTGATCCTGAGAGTAAGCAATTAAGGCGCCATCATATTGATGAAAAGCAATTACAACGCGCTGTTAAAAAAGCCGCTTTTGATGCAAATATTAATAAACACGTTACGCCACATACTTTGCGCCATTCATTTGCTACGCACTTACTGCAAAGCGGCGCTGATATTCGTACAGTACAAACACAGCTAGGTCACAGTGATGTGCGTACTACGCAAATATATACCCATGTACTACAGCAAGGTGCTAACGGGGTTGTTAGCCCTTTTTCAAGATTATAAGCGTCTCTTTTTAATACTCTACAGATACATATTCACTTTCAAACCAATACCGTCATCTATTTCCATTTTAAAAACATAAAAAAAGCCCCGCTTGTTTTTACACAAGCGGGGCTCCACACTAATACTTTTCAAGAATAAAAGCGCCGATACTGCGGGCGCTTTGCATCATTGAATTTAATTACTTTAACTTACTGATTAACTACACTTTTAAGCGGATTAATCGGCTGTGCGTTATCGTCTAGTAGGTTCATATCAAAATCGAACTCATCTACACGAATCGCTTTTTCACGTTTGATGTTGTAATCAATTAACTGAACGTGTTCAGCTTGTGTGATTACGTTTGCCGCTAGTGCGTTATCAAGCGTGATGTTAAAGCGTATACCTGGTTTAATTACTTTAGCACGTAATGCTTTTTTAACTTTAGCCAGTTCGCCAAGTGATGCCATTTTAGCTTTGTAAGCTTGCTCATTAATATGATGGCCATCGCCCACTACTGGTTTAACTAAATGCGTGATTTGCGCTTTAAATGCGGTATCTAGCTGAGCTTGCTTAGCTAGTTCGCGGATTAAATCATCGCTAATTTTTGGCATTTTAGTTGAGTAGTTCATTGTAATGAAACGAATAAACTTACGTGTACCACTTGCAGGGAAGTTATCTAAAAACTTATGCAATGCTTCTTCAGCACTTTGTAGTGCAAAACGAGTCGCGTAATGGAAATACGGCGCTGCTTGCTCACGGTCACTGCTTGATACTTTTTGCTCGTAGTATTTAATTGATGCCATAGCTGCATATAAGAAGCTCATTACATCACCTAAACGTGCCGATAGCATTTCTGCTTGTTTTAACTTACCGCCAAGTACCAGTAACGAAAAGTCTGCGTACACTGCAAGTTTTGCAGATAATTTATGTACTGCTTTTTCGTAGTCACGTACTTCTGGTAATTCAGAGTTTGCACTTGCTGTAAATGGTAAAACACCAAGGCGAAAAGCACGGAAGCTGTTTGCTGTGCTGTAACCAATTGTTTTACGTAAAATGCCGTTAAATTCTTTATCTGCGCCTTTGTCTTCGCTGTGAATTGACTCAACCATAGATTGTAAATATGGGTGACAACGCATAACACCTTGACCAAAGATCATTAGGTTACGTGTAAGAATGTTCGCGCCTTCTACCGTAATGGCAATCGGCTGAGCAACATAACCACTTGCTAATGTATTTTGTGGACCATTTTGAATCGCTTTACCCGCTTGAATATCCATTGCTGAATCAAGCACGTCGCGACCAAGCTCTGTCATGTGGTATTTAGCGATTGCAGTTACTACTGATGGTTTTAAGCCCATGCCTAAGCCTTCAGTTGTAAGTACGCGCATTGCTTCTTGTAGGTATGTTTTACCTGCAATGTCAGCTAGTTTTTCTTGAATACCTTCAAACTGGCCAATGGCTAAACCAAACTGTTCACGCACTGCTGCGTATTCAGATGCTGATTTAAATGCAACTTGTGCTGTACTAACACCTAGCGCAGGTAATGAAATACCACGGCCAGCACCTAAACAGCTAACCAGCATTTGCCAACCACGGCCGATATTTTTCTGTCCACCAATAACAAAATCCATTGGTACAAATACTTTGTTACCACGTGTAGTACCGTTGTAAAAACGAATACCCATTGGGTCGTGACGATTACCAAGCTCTACACCTGGGTGCTCTTTTGGAATAAGTGCACAGGTAATACCTAAGCTTTCTTTACCACCTAATAAACCATCAGGGTCCATTACTTTAAAAGCTAAACCAAGTACGGTAGCAATAGGTGCAAGCGTTATGTAGCGCTTGTCCCATGTGATCTCAAGGCCAAGTACTTCTTCGCCTTTATACATGCCTTTAGTAACTGTACCAATGTCTGGAATGCCACCTGCATCAGAACCCGCTTCTGGGCTTGTTAATGCAAAACATGGAATGTCTGTACCATTTGCTAGGCGTGGTAAGTAATGTGCTTGTTGCTCTTGCGTACCAAAGTGAAGTAATAGCTCACCCGGGCCTAACGAGTTAGGAACCATTACGGTTACCGCAACTGCTGAGCTTTTAGTCGCAATTGTGCCAACAATAGTAGAGTTTGCATAAGGGCTAAACTCTAAACCACCAAACGACTTAGGAATGATAAGCGAGAAAAAACGCTCTTTTTTCAAGAATTCTAAGATGTCATTTGGTAAATGAATGCCGTTTTGAATCACTGAATCGTCAATCATGCCCAGTAGTTCTTTTACTGGACCGTCTAAGAATGCTTGCTCGTCTGCGCTTAATGTAGCAGCAGGTACGTCGCGAAGTGCACTGAAATCAGGTTTACCTTGGTAGATAGAACCTTCAAGCCATACATCACCCGCGTCTAGCGCTTCTTGTTCTGTGATAGAAATACTTGGTAATACTTTTTTTAGTTTTGTACGTAAACTCATGATTGAACTCATCCGACCAGCTAAATAATAACTACATTACGTCATAAAAAATCGTTTAGATCAATTGCTCTATTCAATTAATTAACAGTTTTTTCAATTTATTTTCTTTACCTGAACGTAAACTGTTGAAACACAAAGGCTTACAGTTGTACGCTGAAAAAAAGTATTTTAGCTAAAATGATGAATAAAACAGCAAAAGCTCTAGCGCTGTATCTATTTTTTTATGGGCATAAAAAAACGCAGCACAAATAGGCTACGTTTTTATTCAATTTGTAGAGGCTACATTATCAGTTAATCTAGCTAAAACTACCTAAATTTAAATCAAATTGTATAAGCGCTTCACTTAGCAACTTTAACAACTTGCTTGCCGGTAAAACCACCAGTAAGTTGTTTATTAAGCGCTTGCGATACTGACTCAGCACTAAAATCTACGGGCGTTATTTCTGGGTGTTTAATGTCGCCACTAACAGCGCCTTCAAGTAACAGATTGCCCATAAAACTCAAACGTTGTTGTGCACATAAACTATTAGCAAGCCATGCACCACCAATCGATACAACGCTAATATTGGGCGCTCGGTGATACATTAAGTCTTGATCAAAGCAAGGTAGCGGATTTAAGCAGGCAATACGTCCGCAAAAACGCATTAACTCAATATTACGCTGAGTACACTCACCACCTATCGTATCAATAACCGCGTCAAAACCTTGTGGGCCAAGTTCTCTGCGGATTTTTTCGCATAGCTTTTTATCGCTATAGTCAAAAACCACATCAGCGCCTAGCTGCTTAACCAATTTATGGTTACGCTTTGATGCCGTGGTAAATACATCTGCACCGCGCTGTTTTGCATATTGAATAGCAAACTGCCCTACCGCTCCGGCTCCGCCTTCAATAAAAATAGTATCGCCTTCACTAATGCCTATTTTATCTAAGCTAATAAGTGCTGCCATACCGGCGCATGGAAGTGTTGCTGCAATGGCCGGATTTAAACCGCTTGGCACAACCGACACTGCAAAGTTAGGTACCTTGGTGTATTCGCTCAAAGCACCTTGCTCACCAATGTTGGCATGCCACATAACGCGCTGGCCAACATTTGGAAACACACCTTTATTAGCTTTAACCACAACACCTACGGCATCTAAGCCTAAAATGTGTGGATACTGCCATTTACAAAAGCCTGTTTTAGCAAATTGACCATCAACTGGATTTAAACCAACGTACTCTACTTTTACAAGCAGCTCGTTATCTGCACAAATAGGAACAGGCAGCTCAGCATCCGCTAAGTCAATTGCTTCATTTGGTTCTGGCAGTACAATAGCGCGCATCGTTTGCGGGATAATGTATTCATGTAAATTTTCAGTATTTGGCATCAATATAACTCTACTTATTAGTGTCGTTTAACGCATAACTCCATTGGCCATTAAATGACTGGTAAGCATTTACTTTGGCAAGCAGTGAAGAAATTGTTGTTTCAACAGCATTTTCTTGTGCTATTAAAACATCCTGGCGCGCATCTAACAACTCAAGGTAAGGAATTTGACCTTCTTCGTACATTGCTTGTGCTTGTAAAAATGCTTTATTAGCAAAGTCATAGCGCTCATCGGCAAAGCGTTTTTGCTGTGCTTGATTGACCAACAATTGCAGTGAAAGTTCACTTTCACTTAGTGCAGTTAATACCACTTGTTGATAATCGCTGTAAGCGGCTTCACTTAAAAACTGCTGCGCGTCGCGCTGTGCTAATAATGCTGGGTAGCTTAATAACGACCATTGCAACTGCGGCGCTACTTGCCACTGTTGGTCGGTATTTTTTAAGCCTGTGCTATCTATACTCACAACCCCTGCAAATGCAGATAAGCTAATATCGGGTAATAACGCTTTACTAGCTGCAACACTTAAACTATTTGCTTGGCTAAAGTCAAACAGTGCACGGCTAATATCTGGACGTAAGGCAATGGCATTATTAGCGTTTTTTAGTGCTACGCTAAAGTCACGTTCAAGCACGCCTTGCTCGTTTTCAATAGCAATATTTTGCGCTAGCTTACCGCTTAGTACTGCAAGAGCAGATAAATCGCTGTATTTTGCATACTCAATAGCAGGCATTAATGCTTGTTGCTGCCTAAGCTGCGCCATCGTACGGTTTAAATCAAGTTCGTTTGCGACGCCTTCGTCAACACGGGCTTGAAGAACGTCAATACTTTGCTCAAGCGCTTCAATTTGAAGCGTAACAATGTGTTGTTTTTCAACATTCCCTTGATAACTTACAAAGCCTTTAACAACTGACGAAACTACTTCAATTTGTAATAAGCGTACTTGCTCTGCTTGGCTCATGGCTGATGCATTTGCAGCATCAACCAACGCTGTTATGCGACCAAATAAATCTAGCTGCCAATCAAGTGCAACGTTTGCACTTGATTGGCGGTCAAACACGCTTGGTGCATCGCTTCGAGCTGCGCCAACATTTACGCCACCTTGCGGAAGGTACTGGGCTTTTTGCTCTCCTAGTCGCGCTAATGCACTTTTAAGTGTTAGCTGGCTTGTTTGCAAATTATAGTTATTTGCAAGCGCACCAGTAACAAGCTCATTTAGTTGATCAGAATTAAGCTTTTTCCACCAGTTTGTTTCATCAGCAACGCTAACGTTACTAGCAATATTAGCTTTAGCAACAAATTCGTTAACGGCTTTTTGCTCGCTCATGGTGTCTATTTTACTCGCACACCCGGCTAAAAACGCAGCGACTAATACTGCACTGGCAGTCAGACTTGTTTTAAGTCTTTTTTGCATTAATTTAGTCATGAGTATTCTCCTGCGCTTTCTCTTTTTTGTTAGTCACTAACATATAAAATACCGGCGTAAACAATAGGCCAAACACGGTTACACCTATCATCCCTGAGAATACTGCGTTACCCATTGCGTGTCGCATTTCGGCGCCCGCACCGGTGGCAAGTACTAACGGTACAACACCTGCTGTAAATGCAATTGACGTCATTAATATTGGGCGCAAGCGCATACGACATGCCTCAAGTATTGCCTCTAAGTGCGATAAGCCTGAGTCGTGTCTATCTTTTGCAAACTCAACCATCAATATCGCATTTTTAGAAGCCAACGCGACCAGTACTATTAACGCTATTTGGGTGAATATGTTGTTGTCAGAGCCAACAAACCACACACCTAACAAGGCTGAGAAGATAGTCATTGGTACAATTAATATAATTGCCAGTGGTAAACGTAAGCTCTCGTACTGCGCTGCAAGTACCATAAATACAAGTAATACAACTAACGGGAATACATAAACCATGGTGTTACCGGCAAGTACTTGTTGGTACGTTACTTCAGTCCACTCATACTCAATACCTGTTGGTAGTGTGTCTGCGAGTACTTTTTCAATAGCAACTTGTGCTTGATCAGAGCTATAACCTGGCGCTGGGCTACCATTTAGTTCTGCACTTGGGTAACCGTTGTAATGCATAACACGGTCAGGACCAATTGTTGGTGTTACTGTTAATACAGAGCCTAATGGCACCATATTACCTGAGCGGTTCCGTACTTTTAAATTAAGTATTTGATCAGGGTCTAAGCGATAGTCAGCATCAGCCTGTGCATTTACTTGGTACGTACGGCCAAACATATTAAAGTCATTTACGTACACAGAGCCTAAGTAAATTTGCAGTGCATTAAATACTTCATCAAGTGGAATACCTTGAATAAGCGCTTGTTCGCGGTCAATATCAATATCCATTTGTGGAACTTGGATACGGAAACTTGAGTACAGGCCCATTAATGCAGGGTCTTGTTGCGCTTTACCAATAACTGCTTGCAGGCTATTAAATAATGCTTCAAACCCTTTATTAGCTCTGTCTTCTATTTGCAGTTTAAAACCACCGGTAGTGCCCAAACCTTGAATTGGCGGCGGTGGAAATACCGCTACAAATGCCTCATCAATGGCGGAAAAACGTTTATTCAACTGCGCCGCTATCGCCATCGCTGATTGGCTTGGGTCGGTACGTTTGTCAAAGCTTTCAAGTGGTGTAAATACAATGCCGCTGTTAGGGCTATTCGTAAAACCGTTCACTGATAAGCCAGGAAAAGCAACAGTATGTGCAACCCCTGGTACTTCTAATGCAATTTGCTGCATTTGAGCAAGTACGTCTTCAGTACGATCAAGGCTTGATGCGTCAGGTAACTGCGCAATAGCCACTAAATACTGTTTATCTTGCTGTGGAATAAAGCCACCTGGTACGGTATCAAATAACTTAATTGTGCCGCCAACAAGTGCAATGTAAGCCACCATTACAACAACGGTCATACGAATTAGTTTTTGTACCAGTTTTTCGTAACCTTTAGCACCACGATTAAATACGCGGTTAAATGGTTTAAACAACCAACGACCAAACAATTTATTAAGTAAACGCGTAAATGCATCTGGTTTTGCATCATGCGATTTTAATAACAATGCAGCAAGCGCAGGCGATAACGTTAATGAGTTAAACGCTGAGATAATCGTCGAAATTGTAATTGTAAGTGCAAATTGCTTATAAAATTGACCTGATAAACCGGTAATAAACGCAGTAGGAATAAATACAGCACTTAGTACTAGCGCAATAGCAATAATAGGGCCTGTTACTTCACTCATTGCAACGCGGGTTGCTTCAAGTGGCGATAAGCCTTTTTCAATATTACGCTCTACGTTTTCAACAACTACAATCGCATCATCTACAACAATACCTATGGCCAATACTAAACCAAACAACGACAAGGTATTAATTGAGACACCTAACCACTGCATTACGGCAAATGTACCAATAAGTGAAATAGGCACAGCAATTAGCGGAATAATTGATGCTCGCCACGTTTGTAAAAATACAATAACAACAATAACTACCAGTACAATTGCTTCAAGCAACGTGGCAATTACCGCGTCAATTGAGCCGCGAACGAATACCGTAGGGTCGTACACAATGTCGTATTCAACACCGGTAGGAAAATCTTTTGATAAGCGCGCCATTGTTTCGCGTACTTGATCGGAAAGCTCAATAGCGTTTGAACCTGGGCGTTGAAATATTGGCATTGCAAGAGCTGGTTGGTTGTCAAGCTCTGCACGCAGTGCGTAAGTGTCTTGACCTAAATCAACACGGGCTATATCAGATAAACGCGTTAACTGACCTTCGTCGCCTACTTTAATAATAACTTGTTCAAATTCTTCAATACTGTTTAAACGACCTTTAACGTTTAACAGTATTTGAAATTGACTGTCGTTTGAAATTGGTTGCGCACCTAAGCTACCTGCAGCAACTTGCTGGTTTTGCGAGCGAAGTGCTGTCACTACATCTGTTGCTGTTAATTCGCGTGCAGCAAGTGCATCTGGGTTTAGCCATACTCGCATTGAGTATTTGCCAGCACCAAACATGCGAATATCACCTACGCCTGGTAAGCGCGCAATTTCATCTTTAATATTTAAATCAGCATAGTTAGATAAGTAAGCTGTGTCGTGCGTTTTTTCAGGTGAGTATAAATGCACTACCATGGTTAAATCTGGTGATGACTTTTCAGCCACAACACCTAAACGTTGTACTTCTTCTGGCAAACGCGGAAGTGCACTGTTTACACGGTTTTGTACTTGTACTTGAGCACGGTCTAAATCGGTACCTAACGCAAAGGTTACCGTTAGTGTCATGCGGCCATCACTGGTACCTTGCGAAAACATATATAGCATGTTTTCAGTACCGTTGATTTCTTGCTCCAGCGGTGTTGCTACTGTTTGCGCAATAACGGTAGGGTTAGCACCTGGGTAGTTAGCGGTAACAACAACTGTTGGAGGAACTACTTCTGGGTATTCACTTACTGGTAATTGGAATAGTGATATACCACCAGCAATTAAAATAACCAATGACAGCATGGCCGCAAATATTGGACGCTGTATAAAGAAATGCGAGAATTTCATCAATAAACCTTATTGCTTAGCCACAAGTTGTGCGTTGTCGTTTGACAATGTAAATGCCACACCGCTTGTATCAATTGTTACTGTTTGCGGAGAGATTGGCATACCAGGACCTACGCGAGCAGGACCATTTACAGCAATTACATCACCTTCGTTAAGGCCTGAAGTAACCGCACGTAATGCACCGTAACGTTCACCAATAGTAATTAGTTTGTATTCAAGTACGTTGTTTTCGCCAACGGTTAATACAAAACGATTTTTTAAGTCAGTACCAATTGCACGTTCTGGGATAATAATAGCGTCGCTAATAGAATTGGCTGCAAGCTTGATACGTGCAAACGAGCCTGCGCGTAATTGGTTATTGTCTTCATTAAATACCGCACGTACGCGTAATGTACCCGTTGATGAATTAATTTGGTTATCAATAAAGTTAATGTAGCCTTTGTATGCAAAATCGCTTTGACCCACTTTTTGCATTACAACAGTTTGGTGGCTCGCAGCAGTAACATCATTAAAAGAGCTATTCCATGTGCGTTCATCAACATCAAAATAAGCATACATAGCTTGGTTTGAAACAATTGACGTTAATACGCTTTGACCCGCAAGTATGTTATTACCTTTAGTAATATTTGCGCGAGAAATAATGCCATCAATTGGTGATACTACTGACGTAAACTCTAAATCAAGCTCTGCTGAAGTAAGTTGTGCTTGAAGTGCAGAAAGCTGTGCTTCGCGTTGGCGTAGTGTTGAAGTACGCGCTTGTGCTTGTTCAGTTGAGATTGCCTTACGGTCTAATAAGCGTACCGCACGTTTGTCTTCACTTTTAGCTTGCTCTAAGGCAGCTTCTGCGCTGTTAATCTGTGCTTTTAAGCTAGCAACCACGGCCGCAAATGGACGAGCATCTAATTGAAATAAAACATCGCCTTCTTTAACCACATCGCCTTCTTTAAATTCAATGCTATCGATGATTCCCGATACACGCGGCATTAAGGCAACTTCTTGTGGAGACTCTAAACGAGTTGTATATGTGTGCCAGCTTTGTACCGGCTTAACAAGCACCTGTGCTACATCAATTGGTTGAAGTTGCTGTGCAGGTGCTGATTGAGCTGTGCTCTCATCAGCACAACCCGCAAGTGTTAAAGATGCCGCAGTAAGTGCAGCAGCAATTAGATGTTTGTTCATGAAGACGCTCCATTGTTGATTAGCCTCGCATAATACGGATTAAACCCGTGTGTAAAAACCATAGATTTTTAAATTCATTAATGCCAAAATGGCATCAATAGATTAGTTAAGGTGTAATAATGGATACAACAAGTCGACTTTTAATGTTACTTGAAGTGGTTGAGCAAGGCTCTTTTGCTAAAGCTGCAGAAATACGCAACATAGATCGCTCTGTTATATCTAAACAAATTAGCCGTTTAGAGGATGAGTTAGGCGTTAGGTTACTTAACCGAACCACGCGTTCATTTTCGCTCACAGCGGCGGGTGCCGAAATGATCAAAAAAGCCGCTGAGCTTAGAGAGCTGCTCGGCGAAACCGTACGCATGGCTGAAAACTACCATTTAGAACCGCGTGGCGTATTAAAAATCACTTCATCAACACTTATTGGTCGTCGTTATTTACAACCTGTACTTAATGACTTTCAAAAACGCTTTCCTCAAGTAGAAGTTGAACTGCGTTTAGACGATAGATTAGTAGATATAGTCTCTGAAGGATTTGATTTGGCTTTTCGTGTAGGTGAGCCTAAAGATTCGTCACTTATTGCACGTAAAATAGCGCGTAACCGATTATTAATTTTAGCTGCACCGCAGTTTATTGAAACTTACGGTATGCCAAAAACAATCGAAGAGTTAGCGCAATTACCAGCAGCAAGCTATGCCAGTAATTCTATTCGAGTAGAAACCATAGATTACTACGATAGTAAGGGTGAACGCTGCGAGCAAAAAATAAAAAGTGTGTTTCGTGCTAATGATGCCGAGTCATTGTTAATGAAAACATTATCGGGAACAACTTACTTTGTTGCCCCTGCATTTATTATTGGTGATGAAATAATACAAGGTAAGCTAGTGCCTTTATTGACCGATGTAAAACTGATGGAGTTTAGTGCGATGTATGCCGTATATCCGCACCGAGATTTACCAGTGAGGACCCGGTTGTTTTTTGATGCTGTGCGCGAGCATTTAGGAAAAGATAAACCGATTTGGGAAAACGGGATCCCCAACTTTGAGCAAATGTATTAAGTAACCCTGCTTAAGCAACTACCGTTTCATAGGTGTGTTCTTTTTTAAACTTACAGTACACTTTATTGCGGCCAAATTGTTTTGCTTTGTATAACTGTTTATCTGCTTGGTTTACAAAGCTTTCCAATGAATTAGTACTTTTAAATTTTGCAACACCAATACTGGTTGTAACATTAATTGCAAGGCCGTCAATGTCAAATGTGGTATTTTCAAAACGTGCTCTTATTTGTTCAGCGGTATTAAGTGCAGCCTCTTCATTTGCAAAAGAGCTAAATAAAGCAAACTCTTCACCGCCTACTCTAAATACATACCCTCTACCAAGCACAACTCTTAGTAAAGTGGCCACTTCGATAAGTACTTGGTCACCGACACCATGGCCATGCTCATCATTTATCTGCTTAAAAAAGTCTAAATCGAGTAAAAACAAATATAACTGTGACTTATCTTGTAGTTCAACTTCAAAGTAGTGGTTCATTGAAAGGCGATTACCTGCACCCGTTAATGGGTCAAGTAACGCTAAATTTTTAAGGCGCTTTGAAAAGTGTGAGCGGCTCCCTTCAAAAACATGAGAAATCGCCCAAATACTTAAATAAGCACAGAGTAGATTAAGGGATAAGTTAAAAGTTTCAAAGGGGGCAAGTGTAGACTTACTCCCTAAAATAAACACTTGGATAACTAATAAATTTGCAGAGAAAATTACACCATATTGTTTACCTAATAACAGGTAGTACAAAATAGGTAATGCAAACGACCATACAAACACACCATTACGAGGCGATGCTAAGGATGTACCTAAAATAACAATTAACGTTATAAGTACACACATTATTAAGGATTGCCAAAACTGTAGTGGACGGCGTATAAGTGAAATATAAGTAAATATACAATAAATAGAAAAACAGATTTCGATATAGCCAAGCAATGGAAAGTTATTTACGGTTAAATTAAATCCCGCAAATCCTACCGATAAAAAACCAAAACAAAGACACATCCCTCTCAGAACGTCCTTTCTTAATGATTTAGTGCTATTAAGAGCCGCGATATCCATTCTAATCACTTAATAAAAATAAAAAGTAAGTTTAACGTGAAAATACAATTTAACAAGCCTTGTTGATATAAAACCATGTAGATACAACCAGTTATTTACATTTTAGGGATAATGTAGTGTGTTTTAGAAACACGTTTGATGCTTTAATATCACTAAGTGGCTTTAACAACTAGCCACCTAACATGGATAAATTAGTAGTAATACCTGTATTACCTTGGTGTAAAAGGTGAGTTGGCTTTTTGGTTTTAATATAACGAGATAACAATGCCATTAATTCGCTGTTTGAACTGTCGTTCATATATTCTCTTAGCGAAATACCCTCTTCAGAAAACAAACACAAGTGCAGATTCCCTTTTGCTGTAACCCTTAATCGGTTACAGGTACTACAAAAGTCGTTGCTGTAAGGCATGATCAAACCAATTCTGCCTTGATAATCAGGATGAGCAAACTCTTGGGCAGGACCTGCTGATGCACTACGCGCAACTTGCTGCCAACCCGTTTGTAATAACTGAGTTTTTAAAACTTGCCCAGAAACATGGTTAGCATCAAAAAAGGCTTTGTTGTCGTTTGTTTGCATCAATTCTATAAAGCGGATGGTAACGGGACGGTGTTTAACCCAATTTAAAAATGTATCAAACTCTTTTGCGTTGTATTGCTTCATCAGCACGCTGTTTATTTTTACCGAATCAATACCCGTTTCAAGCGCAGTATCAATACCTTTCATTACTGAGGTAAATTTGTCATGCCCAGTAATGGTGTTAAACATGCGTGAATCTAAGCTATCAATGCTTACATTAATGGCGTTTAAGCCTGCATCCACCCAGTCATGAATATTCTTATGAAGAGAAAAACCATTGGTAGTCATTGCAATTTTTTTTATGCCCGCGACATCTTTTGCCGCGCGAACAACATCTATAAAATCTTTTCTAAGCGTTGGCTCTCCGCCAGTGATCCTTACTTTTTCGATACCATGGTGTGCAAACGCTTTAAGCGTGTTGCTAATTTCATCAATTGTGAGAAAACCACGGTCTGGCCCGCCCTGATAACCATCTGGTAAACAATAAACACACTTAAAATTACATACATCAGTAATAGACAAACGTAAGTAACTAAACTCTCGCCCTGTTGGGTCGATTAGCATAAATAAACCTTAACTAATATCAACACGTAATAACAACCTAATACCAATTTGCAATAATACTTAATCATTTAATTAAGCAAATTGGTATAAACAACGCTACTTATTGATACATAAATAATAATTACATAAATATATTTAATAACTTAAAGGAGCAGCATAAAGCATACCCCTTTAGTTATTTTTGTTTTACGCTTCTAAGCCTTTTTTAAGTTCGCTTGGCTTCATTGGTAGGTCACGTAAACGTACGCCTACTGCATTAAATACAGCATTACCAATCGCAGGAGCAACCCCTATAACGCCAGGTTCGCCTAAACCAACTGGAAACTCATCGCTTTGTAAAAATTCAATGTCAATATCTGGCACATCTTGCATTCTTAGCGGTAAATAAGTATTAAAGTTAGTCGCTGATACCTGTCCATCTTTATACGTATTTGATTCATGCAATGCAAGGCTGCTGCCCCATAGTAACGACCCTTCAATTTGCGCCAGTGCGCCATCTGGGTGAACTATTAAGCCAGCATCTACAACAACATAGAGCTTTTTGAGCGTTATTTTACCACTATCACGGTTAACATGAACATGCGCTGCGGTTGCAAGCCATGCTGGCATAGTACGTTCTTGCCCTGAACTTACAGAAAAGCCAATGCCTTCATCTTTTGCTAATTTAACAGAAGCTACTTTATCAGACACCGTTTTAAGCACATTACGTAAGCGCAGTGCTCCGCCAACGCTCTCAGGTGCTTTACCCGCTTGCTTGCCTTTACCGTCTAACATTTCAATTCTAAATTGAACTGGATCTTTGCCTTGCTTATGGGCAATTTCATCAATAAACGACTCAAGACTCCATGCAATCCAACCTGGCCCTACTGAACGTAACCAACCTGGAGTAAAGGTGCTTTGTGCAACTTCGTTATTAATAGCGCGTGCACGATGACTGCTCATGCTGTACCAATGATCAGCGCCTGATGCCGAAAATGCATCAAATTTACCTTTACCATCAACACCCGGTGATAAAAACGCTGGTGCCATTGCTTTAGTAGGCCAACCTGCAGCAAATGCATGCTCTAAACCAGTAAAAGTACCGTTTTTATCAAACGACGCTGTCATTTTTGCAGCAGATGCAGAACGAGACTGATCGAATAAACTATCGTCTGCTCGTGTAAATACCAGCTTTACTGGTTTACCTACTGCTTTTGCAGTTAGAGCTGCAGGTACAGCCCAGTCACCAAATAATCGACGACCAAAACCACCACCTAAATAATAAGGACGAATAATTACTTTGTTTTGTTCTATATCGAGTGCTTTAGCAAGCGCTGGTAACGTAAGTGACTGCCACTGGTTACCTGTATGAATAATCCAATTTCCGTCTTTAAATTCTGCAACCGCATTTAATGGCTCTAGCTGATAATGACTTGCTGTCGCTGTGGTATACATTGATTCTAACGACTCACTGGCATCTGCTTGAGTTTTCTTTATATCGCCTTGATCAACAAATAAAGTACCCGAGTCGCGTTGCTCGCATAATCGCTTACCTTCTTTTTGAATATCAGCTTCAGATATATTTGCTGACTCACCCTTTTTGTAACTCACCTTTAAAGCATCTACTGCTTTAATGGCACTTGGGTAACTATCAGCTAATACAACAACCCAGCCTTGCACTGTGTTACTAGGGTCATTTAAAATTTCATAGCCTTTGTAACCTTTAATAGCTTTTGCTGCACTATCGTCAACGTTTGTTACTGTGCTGCCATAACGGGTTGGCGGTATTACTGGTCGCGCGTACAGCATGCCTTCAACTTCTACATCTATCCCATATACTGCGGTACCATTTGTTTTGGCTGGTATATCAAGCGCTTTAAAGTCTTGTTTAAGCCCAGTTAAATGACGTTTATTAGCAGGTTTTAGTGGAAGGTTTGCAACTTCATCACTGGTAAATGTACGATTAAACTCGCCTTTTTTAACTATGTCTGCGTAACTAACCGATTTTTCGCCTGCAATAATATAGCCCTTTTCAGCACGACATTTGTCTGCAGGCACGCCGAGCATTTTAGCTCCGGCTTCTATTAATGCAATTCGACCCGCAGCGCCGGCTTGAGATAATGGCTTGAAGCTTTGAAATACAGACCACGAACCACCCGTTACCATAAAGCCCCATTTTTCATGGGTATCTACGTAGGTAATTGATACTTTATCCCAATCACATTCAAGCTCATCAGCCACAATGCGCGCAAGAGCAGTACCAATATGTTGACCCATTTCAGCTTTAGCAATACTCACTTCTACGGCGCCGTCGGTGCTCATAGTCCACCAAATAGTGGGTGAAAAAGCTTGTTGCGCAATTGATTCTTTTGCACTGACCGAACCCGAAAATAACGCAGGGGCAAACGCCATGACTAAGCCTGCGCTAGCAGTGCCAATCATAAACGAGCGACGATTTAAATTAACGGTTTCGCTATTTTTTTGAAATAATTTTTTCATTATCGGCTCCAGTTAAGCGTCTTGTGCATTTGGATCAAATATATTTACTACACTTTGTGACTCATCTGCAGCGCGTTGAATAGCAGTTTTAATACGTTTATAAGCCATACAGCGACAGTAGTTACCATTCATATGGCTTACTATTTCTTCATCTGAAGGACTTGGATTAGCTGCCAGTAATGTAGCAGCTTGCATTATTTGTCCCGACTGACAGTAACCGCACTGTGGTACTTGCTCTTCAACCCATGCTTTTTGAAGTGGGTGTTCGTTATTAAGCCCTTCAATTGTGGTAATGTTTTTTCCTGCAATTGCGCCAATTGGTAAAACACATGAGCGAGTTGCTTGCCCATCTAAATGCACCGTACACGCACCACACATTGCAATACCGCAACCAAACTTCGTACCTTTTAATCCAATTTCATCACGAATAACCCATAACAATGGTGTATCTTCACTTGCGTGTGATTCAACCACCTTGCCATTAATTGTAAACGTCACCATAGCTTGCCCCTTGATTAAGCTTTATAACCCGTGTTTAAATTATTTAATCTAAACGCAAGTTATAACAGTTAAGATTGTTGTAACTACTAATCCATAACACATATAGTTACCGCATCAGCTACATTAACAGCTAAATACCATAACCACTGCACTAAAGCGTTAGCGCAGCTAAAACTTATTTTGCCCTACTAATACTTTTTCACTCATTTTTAGCTATAAAATTACTTAGCTGCTTTTGAGTATCTATGTCTAAACTCGCACTACGTAAACTAATTGTATTGACGACCTCACTGCTGGAGCGCAGTAATTGCTGTGCACCTCTATCTGAAGTTAAGCTTGCAAGCTGAGATAAATCAACCACTGGGAATATAGCGGGTACACCTAAACGCTCGCCATAGTTTGCGCACCAGCGCGATGGATTACGTGTAAAACCAGTAACTAGCTCACTTAAGTGCGCTACTTTTAGCTCAACCTGATCCGCAAGCATAAATAAAATCCCATCAAAGGACTTATTTTTAAACACTGTTTGAGAAGCTATCGCGATTGAATTACCTAAACCTTGGCTCCATTGCTTGTTCTCAATGAGCTCTATGTTTTTATAAACTGCCAGTGCTTGTGATACTTCTTTATGCCATGCCCCGGTAACTACATACACCGGCGTGTCATCAAGTGCTTGAAGTGTATTTACTGCATGCTCAATCATTGTTTTGCCAAACCCGATATCAGCCGTTAATTTACAGCCGTTAAAGCGAGATGATTGACCTGCGGCTAAAACAACTTTTGCAATTAGCACGCCTCTTGCCCCCAATGACTTAGTGATTGGGCATCTTTATCACACAGCACTGCATGTATTTCGCTGATCAGCGATAGTGCAATACTCTCTGGCGAGTCGCCGCCTAAATTTAAACCGACAGGCCCAAAAACAGGAGACTTTATTTGTGAAACACGCGTATTTGCGTGCTCTAAAACTTGTTCACGTCTGTGCTTAGGTCCCAATAACCCTATGTATTTAAATGGAACATCTTTAAATTGAGCCAACGTACTGGCGTCAAGTTCAACGCTGTGAGCCATTAAAATAGCAGCATCTACTTTATTAGTTATGCAATATTCTTTTAACTCACTCGGTGTGGAGCGCAAAATAGCATCTGCATTTTTAAAGTATTGCCTTTTTGCATTGGCAGCGCGTGTATCCCATACAGTTACACTCCAACCAAGTTGTTTGGCAAATGTATAAACCGGAACTGCATCTGCGCCACCACCCACTATTAATAAATGAGGCGGCGGATAAATAGAAGTTTGCAAGCACGTAGCGCCTTGTAATTCTACCAACTGCGCTTTGCGGTTCATTGATAAACCATGTAACTCATCATCTTGCGTAAATACACCACTGCCGGCTGGCAAAATGGGGCTTACTTGTTGAAGGTATCGCCCTGGTTTATTCTCATTAAGTGCTTTAGATACAAGCTCTAACTGTAAATAGTCATTAGCTTTGTGAATGGGCTGCAGTAAAATGTGTACTATGCCCCCACAACCAATGCCAAGTTGAAATGTTAAATCGTCTTCATCGGTGGCATCATAACTAATGGTTTTACTGGTTAAAGTACTCATTACTTGTTTAGCGTGGCGCTGTATGTCAGCTTCTAAACAGCCTCCTGAAAGCATGCCCAAGCGCTCGCCTAGGCTCGAAATAAGCATCATAGCCCCTAGTTTTCTGTAGCTAGAGCCTTCAATTTTGTACAAAGTAGCTAAAACCCATTCTTGGTTGTCCCTATTGAGATACCAAGTGTTTAAGATACTTTTCAAATCTGTAACCATATATTGCCCTTTAAAAAGCATTTTTTGCGTTTAAAAACAAGCCAGCCTAAACAGCTAATTTAAAACTTAATAATTCACGCACAATTTAGTTTTCTATTATATCGTTTAAGGTCTCAATTAACTCATCAAATTGATCATTAACGCTTTGGCGTTGTTTATCATTTAGAGTTAGGTTTAATTCGTAGAGTAAATTTATATATAAATTTAAGTTTGCTTCATTGCTTTTCAATAGTGCGTCGCTCATATAAAGTTCGCGCTCTTCAATAACCGTACTTAACTGATTTATAAATTCTTTTTTTGTAATTTCAGCATTTGTAAATACCTGTTTGGCTGCATTCAAACGGTTTTGCTTGTACTCTAACCACAGCGCTCCTGCATCTTGATGTTGTTCATTAGTTGATTTAATCAGTGCTTTTTGTTGTTTATTAAGCTTGCCTATCCACTGCTCGTAGTATTCAAATTGCTCTTCCAAACGCTCACTTTTTCGCTCAAGCGGGGTTTGTTCGTTAAATTCTTCGCGTTCGTCGTTAATTTTTATTTGGATATTGTCTAAAAGCTCACCTCTTTGCTCACTTGATAAGGTTGCTCCAAGCTCAGCTAAAGGCAGTTTTGCGTACCCAAGTAGGTTCTGCCAATGTTGTTTTGCAAGCACAACCTGTGTTTTTAATTGTTTAGCCTCCAATGTTTGGTTAAACAATACTTTTATATTTTGTATGTCTTGTCTGTAGGCGGGTAACTGGGTAGTTCGGTGCCAATTTTGTGTTGTTGTAATTATGTTTTTTAGCTGTGTATTTTGCTTTTTATTTAAATCAACATAATCGTCAACCCAAAACGATGAAAGCCAACTCAAATTATTGTAAGTAAAAGATGCCGAACAACTACATAAAAACAACATACTTACAGCAAGGCATATCTGTTTTAGTTTTTTTGCTTTGAAATTATTAAGCATAACCTTCTCTATTATTTAGATTATGGCAAAGCTCAAAACTCATTTGATAATAATTATCATTTAAGTATTGACTTGCATTTAGATCTAACTGATAATCGTTCGCACAAACACAGTGTAACGACCTCAGTGCCTACGGAAGAATATTCAGCAAGGATGCTGACACATTAAAAGAAGAGCGTGCCGCTTCGTGTTATTACTTACTCGACCCAAGTAATAACATCAAATATCACATTTACTTGCTACATTGCTCATATTAGTGACGGTTAATATGACTCAAAAAAGCCCTAACGGGCTTTTTTTATTTCTTTAAATTTTCTATAAAATCTGTATCTTACACTTCTTAAACTCGTTTACTTACCTTAAAAGTCCACCGCGCTATTATTTACATTTTATACGCACGATCTGATAAGGTATCGCCTTGCGTTTGCGCTAAAGCTGGCGTAAAACATAACAGTAGACACCCTTTTTTGCATCTATTTATAATAACCGATTTAGTCTCTACTTAAATGCATTGAGTATTTAAACGTTTAAAATGCGTAAATAGTGCAAAAATTTAATAATTTAGCATTTAACTAAAGTCTGTTTACCTTTCGGGATTAAAACTTGTTCTATTTAGGCGCTATTTAATCGCGGCAAGATATACTGGCCCTAAAACCTATCGTAACTATTACTAATTGGAGACATTAATATGTCACAGTTTAATTTGAAAGCACTCGTTCTTGCTGGCGTTTTACTTGCCAGCCCTTTCGCTCATGCAACATTAGAAGATGGCATAAGAGCAGCTAACGAAGGTGAATTTGCAGTCGCCCTAAAAGAATTTCAATACCTTGCAGATAAAGGTTTTGCGCCAGGAATTTACGAACTAGCTAAATTATACGAAGGTGGATACGGTGTAACACGCGATTACCGCAAGGCAGCTGCGCTTTATCAACAAGGCGTTAAAAAGAACCATCCGGATTCAATGTTTGCGTTAGCTGTTTTATACGACGAAGGTAAAGGCGTAAAGCTTGATCACCAAATGGCTGTTACCTTATTTGAAAAAGCAGCCAATAAAAACCTGCCTGCGGCTCAGTTTAATTTAGGTGTAATGTATTCTAATGGCGTGGGCGTTACGCGAGATTATGAAGCGGCACGCAACTGGTACGAAAAAGCAGCTGCAAACAATTACTCTTTAGCACAATTCAATTTAGCGCTAATGTATTTTGAAGGGCTAGGTATGCCAAAAGATTTAGAAAAGTCATACATTTGGAATACTATCGCTGAGTACAACGGCAATATGCAAGCGAGTCATAGCCGCAAACTTGATGAGCGTAAAATGCTGCCTAAAGAAATTGAAGAAGCTAAAGAAAAAGCCGATGCCATTTATGCAAAAATACAAGTGGGTACCTATGCTGGCGAAGGTCGCTTATTTTAAAGTCTTATTTTAAAGTCTTATTTTAAAGTTTAAGAGTTTAAGACCTTAGTTTGAAACTAATCTAAAAAGGCTGAATTACATAACGTAATTCAGCCTTTTTAATATATCTTGATTTAGCAGATTCAAAATCTATTCAACTTTACAAAATCAACACCCTCTTATTTTATGTAAAGCCACTTTAGTAGCTTAATAAGAAGTTTGCTTTGTTTTAGCAGCATAACAATACGAGGATTAAACGAGCCCGATACTAACGTATTTTTAGCATGGCTAAACGTTAAAAACCCTTCTATGCCATGATAATGCCCCATTCCTGAGTGCCCTACACCACCAAAAGGGGCATCGTCAGCAGTTACTTGCACTAACGTATCGTTTATTGCCACAGTGCCACTGATTGTTTGCTTCATAATGTATTCTTGAGCGCGCTTATCTTGCCCTAGAATATAAAGCGCTAACGGGTGGTGATGGGCTTTAATATAGTCAATTGCATCATCAAGTTTGTCATAGCTCATGATTGGTAGTATTGGGCCAAATAACTCATCTTGCATAAGCTGCATTTCGTCAGTAACTTGAGTCACTAAGTGCAGCCCCATACGATGTTTTTGCTCATCTTGCTGGTTTTGCTCAAGTGGCTTAATAATGTTTGCGCCAAGCTCTTGGGCTTGCTCTAAATAGGTTGCTAAACGTTTATAGTGTGCATCGCTAATAATAGAAGTTAAGTTTTTACCTTCAACACCGTCTTTAAAGTGCTTTTTATAAAGCTCGCATAATTGCTGAACCAACTGATGCTCAAGCTCTTTGGGTACAAATACGTAGTCGGGAGCAACGCATATTTGCCCTGCGTTGGCCATTTTTCCAAACAGTAAAGCTTGCGCCGCTTTTTTAATATCGGCATTTTGCGTAATAATAACTGGCGATTTACCACCGAGCTCGAGCGTTACTGGTGTTAAATTACGGCTCGCTGAAGCCATTACTAATTTACCAACGGCCGATGACCCCGTAAATAATAAATGAGCAAATGGCAGTGATGAAAACTGCGCGGCTACGTCGCTACCGCCTTGTATTATTTTGCAATGCGTTTGCATGTCGTCTTTAAATATTTTTTCGATAACGACGTTTGTATGCGGTGTAAACTCGCTTAATTTGAGCATCACTCTATTACCAGCAGCTATGGCAGTAAGCACAGGTACTAACGCTAACTGAATCGGGTAATTCCACGGTGCAATAATACCAACCACACCTTTAGGTTGGTAATTAACACTTACTTTTGAAGGCCACAAACTTAAACCTACAGAGCGATTACTTGGCTTTGCCCATTTTGGTAGCTTTTTGATAATGTGCGTGAGGGTTTGAACCGTAGGCAATATATCGCCAAGTAGAGTATCGAAAGCAGTTCTGTAACCAAAGTCTTTTGAAGCAGCATCCACTAGCTCTTGCTCAAGTTCAACAATACGTACACGGAGTTTTTTTAATAAAACGAGACGTTTATCAATTGGCAAGTAAGGTGTTTCGAGAAAGCTTTTTTGCAATTCATCAAATTGGGGAATTAAAGGCATTGCCTGTGATGTGTCGGTGCTCAAAATAGATTACTCAATTTTTAAAGTTACCGCAGACTATAACCTTGTTCTGTTTTTCGAGCAATAACACTAATTATCTAAAAAGAGCTTCTTGAGCAATATAAATAAGTATAAAGAGTAGCTTTGTTTAAAATTGTAAATATAAACAAAACTACTGGTTGGAACTAATTTAGCACAGCTTTAAAAGCCAAATACTTGCGCTGCGATAGTCATTGTCACTAGCGTAATTAATACAATGGCGACAATATTTAGCACAAACCCTGCTCTTATCATGTCGCGCATTTGAATTTGCCCAGAGCCAAAAACGATAGCGTTTGGTGGTGTCGCTACTGGCATCATAAATGCGCAACTACATGCAATAGCGGCAGGAATAACCCATACAAGTGGCGAACCTGTTATAGATTCTGCAACGGGTCCTAACAAAGGAAGAAAGCCAGCAGCAGTCGCTGTATTACTCGTGATCTCCGTTAAAAACGTAATTAATGCCACAACAACAAGTACGCTCATAACAAGTGGAATAGTACTTACACCTTCTATCATTTGGGCAATAAAATCAGCAAGACCTGATGATTTTATTTGAGATGCTAATGTCAATCCGCCTCCAAACAAAAGTAGCACACCCCACGGTACCTCTGACGCGTGATGCCAATCAAGAATACGCTCATCTTTGTCTTTATTCGCTGGCATTACAAACAACAGCAATGCCGCTGCAATTGCAATTGTAGTATCTGAAATATTAAGACCTGTTATATCACCTAATAAAGGTCTAAATATCCAACAAAGTGCAGCAAGTACAAATACAAACAACACGCCTTTTTCTGCACGTTGCATTACTCCAAGGTTTTTTAACTGCGTTGAAAATACCGCTTTCGTATCAATTTTTTGATCGTTTTTAACATTAGCATCTACTTTATACGCAAATTTAGTAAGCCAAACCCAGCTAATAATTAGCATGCTTAAAGACAGAGGTACACCTACAATCATCCACTGAGCAAAGCCAATTTCTATTTGGTAACTATCTGACAAGTAAGCAGCCATTAAGGCATTAGGCGGAGTACCGATTAAAGTAGCAATACCACCAATACTTGCACCATAAGCGATTGATAACAGTAAAGCCTTACCAAACCCTTCATTACTCGGGTCTGATTGCTTAACTAAACTGGTAATCGAAAGTGCAATAGGCAGCATCATTACGGCTGTAGCCGTATTAGACATCCACATCGACAAAAATGCGGTTACCAGCATCATAGCTAAAATTTGTAAACTTGGTTTTTTACCCGCATATAGCATAGTGCTTAGCGCAATACGTTTATGTAACCCCCAACGCTCCATAGCAATTGAGATTAAAAACCCGCCTAAAAATAAAAAGATTAACGGGTGTGCATACGGCGCGGCCACACTTTTTATTGCTGCTATGTCAGCCAGTGGTGATATTACCAGTGGTAGCAATGCAGTTGCCGGAATTGGTACAACTTCACTTACCCACCACGATGCCATCCAAAACGCTAAACCTGCGGTTTTAAATGCGGCTACAGACATACCCGTTGGTGGATCGAGTAAACATGTTAATAGCATTACTAAAGGGCCCAGTACTAAAAAAAGCCATTGAAAATGTCTGTTCTTACCTGGTTCTTGCGTCAATATATTATCTGTCATGGCTAGCCTCTAAAACTTGTATTTAAGACCAAGCGCAACACTGCTGTCGTCTTGTTCTTCTAAATTAAGATCGGTATATAAAAGGTAAGCTGTTGTTTGCTTATCAAATACATAGTCAAGGCCCGTACTCCATTGCGTTGCCTCAGATGCTTGACGAAGAGTTGAGTCATCTTTAGCAAATTGAATTTTTGGCACCCACTTATCAAACGTATAACTTGCACTCAATACATAACCATTACCAGATTTAGTACCATCTACTGATTCTGAATGCTGGTATAGGGCGCCTAATTGTAATTGCTTAAACTTATAAACGCCTGCGATTCTACTTGCTGTTATATTATTAAGTGAATCAACATGGCTTAATGACACATAATACGGGGTGTTATTTAAATTACGATCGCCATAAATAAGCGTAGCAGCAAAACCTGCTTCATTATCTTTATTATCATCTTTTGGGGCATACGTAAGTGAAAACTGCGTGTTATACCAATAATTTGAAGTATAAGTAATCGTGTCACCGAGGCGGTCTTGCCCCGCAATAACCTGAGCTATGTCGGCTTGAGTCTCGTTAAAGTTATCGAGTTTTCCTTCAGAGTATTTAAAGCGAGTGTCGTTTCGACCTACAACTACCTCACCAAAAGCACCTTTTAAACCTAAGTAAGTATTACGTGCTGTGAAAGGCTCTTGCGTATCATCTTCTTCAAAACCTTTAACTTGTACCTCATATTTAAAAACAGCACTTAAATATTCGTTAAGTTTATGATCGCCCTTAATACCAATACGCGAGTATGGCGCTTCAATTTGAGTACCCTCTTCGGCATAACGCATTATGCCCGTATCAGTACTGGCAATTTGTACTTCAGCTTTACCGTATACAGCGTACTCTGCAGCAAAAGATGTGTGTGAAAACGTAGCTAAGCAACCATAGGATAGAAATAAAATACAGGTGTGTGTAGTTTTTGTCATCGTGTGCCCTAATTATTAGAATCTACTTGTTGTAGCGCTAATAAGGCAACTTTACTGCCAAGTGTATAAAAGCAATCTATTTCAATAGCTTACTAAAATAAATCGTTTGATTTAAATAAAAACGTGTGAATTACCACACATAAGAAAGTAGGTCCTGTCACCAAACCCACACATTTAGTCAGTAAACATATCTCTATTAAGATTGTATTTACTCATTTTATCGTAAAGTGTTTTACGGGCAATTTGCAGTGTTTCCATGGTGTTTTTAATACTGCCGTGGTTTTGCTCAAGCGCGTACTCAATAAGTGACTGCTCATAAAAAGAGACTTTTTCAGATAAGCTTAAATCGGGAGATAAGCCACCTAATTGTTGTGTTTTAACTTCAGCAAAGGCAAGTTCGGCACCAAGTAATACAGCTCGCTCTGCTTGATTTCTTAGCTCTCTCACATTGCCCGGCCAGTCATAGGCAACTAACCGCTGTTGTATTTCGTAATTTACTGCCGCCGGCGGCTTATGATAGCGAGTTGCAGCAATAGAGCTAAAGTGTTTAAACAAAAGTAATATGTCAGCTTTTCGCTCTCGTAATGGCGGAATATTAACGTTAACCAAACTAAGTCTGTAGTATAAATCAGCTCTAAAATCACCCTTTTCAACTAACGCAAGTAAGTCTACTTTTGTAGCTGCAACAATTCTGATGTCTAAATCAATTGCTTTGTTATCGCCTACAGGTGTTACTTTTCGCTCTTCTAATACGCGTAATAACTTAACTTGCAGTGCCATTGGAGTGCTTTCTATTTCATCTAAAAAGACCGTACCACCTTGTGCATATTCAAACTTACCTTTTCGACTTTGAGTAGCCCCTGTATATGCACCACTTGCTGCACCAAACAATTCGCTTTCTATTAACTGCTCTGGTACTGCGCCACAGTTAATAGCAACAAAATTACAGCTAGAGCGATTACTTTGATCGTGTAGATACCGCGCTACAAGTTCTTTACCTGTGCCAGTTTCACCTTCAATCATTACATCGGTTGGGGTATCTATAATTGTGTTTAATAAGTGCATCATGTGTTGCATTTTAGGTGTGTCACCTAGTATGCGTACACCTGGGGCTGAGGTTTTCTGTACAGCCACTTTTAATGCGCGGTTCTCCATAACAAGGCTTCGTTTGTCGCACGCTCGTGCTATGCAATCAAGAAGATGTTCGTTAACTGGTTTTTCAAATAAATCATACGCACCTAATTGCATCGCTTTAACTGCTATCGATACATCAGCGTAACCAGTTAAAAATATTACAGGGAGCTCACTATCAAAAGCCGTTATTTGCTCTAAAAGTGTTAAGCCATCCATGTTCGGCATATTTATATCGCTCAGCACAACTCCAGCAAAGCGCCTATTGAGTTTGCTAAGAGCGGTACTTGCGTCATTAAAGCACTCAACGGTGTATCCTTCGAGAGTGAGCAATTGCTTTAAAGAGTCTCTGATCATTGCTTCATCATCAATGACTATTATGTGATTACATGGGGAGCTATCAATCATCTTTATTTTCCTGCCTGTTAGAGAGGCTAATTATAAATTCAGCCCCGCCTTCAACTCGATTGTGCGCGCTCAAACAACCATTAAACGAATCTATTATTTGTTTTGATATAGATAAACCAAGGCCTAAACCTTTACTTGATTTAGTACTATAAAAAGGTTCAAACAAATTACCAAATGCATGTTGCTCAATACCAGAGCCAGTATCTAAAATCGACAGTTTTACTCGCTCTTCAAAACACTCCAGCTGAAAACTTAAGTTACGAATAATTGCGCCATTCATAGCTTGGCTAGCATTAGTAATTAAATTAACGAGTACTTGTTCAAACTTAAGCGAATCGACCCATACAACGACTGTTTCATCAAACTGAGGAGGCTCTACTTGTACGTTATCTTGCTTTAACTGTGCGCTAGAAATCATTAAAGCGTTATTAACAAGCCCTGCAAGAGGGTAAGGTCTAAGTTGCATTTTTGAAGGCTTACTAAAGTGCTTTAACTGACCTACAATTTGGTGCACTCGATCAACTAATCCCTCAATCACGACTAAACTTTCACCAAGTGCTGAAGTATTTCCTTTAGCTAATAAACGCTTTGCTGAAGCTAAATAAGTATTAATAGCACTGAGCGGCTGGTTTATTTCGTGGTTGATTCCTGCACTTAGCTGTCCTATTGTCGCAAGCTTTGCAGACTGCACTAAAGCCGTTTGTACTTTTTCCAAAGCCTGAGTGCGCTCAAGGACTTCAAGTTCAAGGCTATGTCTGGAGTACACCAGCTTTTTATAACCCGCAAACCGAGTTAATAAAATATAACTAATAATAATAACTAAGCTACAGATAATAAATACCCAAAATAAGCGAGGCAGTTGAGCTGAATTAACTTTTGTTATATCAACGAGTACGTTCATCGTGGCATTAAAATATCGTAAAGGTCTTTGCGACATTACGTAAAGTTTTTTATCTATTTTTAAATGTTTAATACCTTCATTAGAAAATTGAAACTGCTTAATATACAAAGGCTGATGATCTAAATAAGCCCGACGAGATTTAATATCTCTGCGCATAGTTATATCAAGTTCAGTGAAGCTGTTTAATCGCCACGTTTGCATATCTGACATTGCAATTACCTCATCTGCAAGCTGCAAAAAAAAGTGACTACCCTTTGAAGTATTTAGAAGCTCTCTGTCATCCTCAAATTTACTTACATTCACTTTTAACACAACAACACCAATGGCTTTATTGTCGCGATATACTGCTTGTGAAAAGTAAATACCACGCTCTTTAGAGCGCATGCCTAATGCAAAGTACGCTACTTTTTCGCCTGCAAATGCACGTTTGAAATAAGGTCTAAACGCAAAGTTGCTACCTAAAAAAGTATAATCTGCTTGCCAATTACTACTGGCAATAACTTCGCCTTGAGTATTTAGAACAAAAATATCTGAGGCACCGCTGGCTTGTTGAATATCAGCAAGGTAGTTATTAATAGCGTTATAGTGCTGTGGCTGCGCATCTACAAAGTCTATCATTAACGAGTTATAGGTAAGTAACTGGGGAATAGCAGAAAAACGAGCAAGCTCAGTATCAATATAGTTATTTAATTGCGTAACTTGGCGCTCAGCCTGGTAGGTTGCTTGCTCAACATCATGAGAACGACCAAGCCAAAACGTAACAACTAATATAAGTACGAGTAACACACAAACAGTAATGATTTTTTTAGAAAAAGAAAACATGAAGAACTCGCAAAAAATAGCCAAGAAAATTTTAGGGCGCTAGTGTAACGGCTAATCTCTAGCAGAGATATAAACTTTTTGTTAACAACAGTTTTAAAGTGTTTAAAAACAAAAATCGCCGTAAACAACTATGTTTACAGCGATCTGTTTAGCATTAAATTAAAAAACAATTAATTTGTAGCTAATGTTGATCTATTTTTAACATATTTATATAAGCCAATTAACGACGCTGCAATCCAAAATATCTCGATTACAAAGCTCGCTAAATTAAAGTTATAACAAAGGCTAATTAACAGTAAAATTGCCCCTGTTAAATTCATCATATTATACGTTAAGCTAGCTGGAGATGTTTTACCTAGCTGCAGTAAAAAAAATGAACCAACTACTAAAAAAGTACCTGTCATGCCTATGATGTCAAATAAGAGTGCTATCACGAAACTATCCTTTATCCATTTTTAAATAACCCAATAAACTGGCCCGATCCATGGGGAGGGTATTTTTTCATTCATTGAAACAGCAAACCGGGCGATTCTATCAATATAGTAAATTCTAACAAGGCCATATGTCCGCATGCACAAGGCTTTATACTTATTCGCTTAATTAAGTATTATTGCGGTTTAGTATTACTTCATATACCTTATTTAAAGGTTACTTTGCCGCCAATTATTTTATAGGCCGGCGCACCGCGAATAATCGCTTCTCGGGCAAATGGCCGGCTACAGTTAGGGCAAATACAAGCCTCTGTTGTAAAGTCTTGGCTAATACGCTCTTTAAAGCACTTAACTAATGCTCCTTTCCCCCCTTTTCGATATTTAAATAAAGAGGCTTTACAAGCAGAGCAAAAAATATCAACCGTTTTAGTAGGGCCTTTTTTGTTGGGTTTTGCCATTACGTCCTGCGGTATTATATAAAGAGTAATTAGCAATTATATCAGTTTAGATGGGTGAAGGTTACCACCTCTGACTTAGAATTTAGATACGGCAGACTTAATCTATAAAGCCCCATTACATATAACCTTTATAAAATAAACACATCCTAATCTTTAAAAAAGAAGCGGTTTAACTGAGATGACAATACATTCATATTAAAAGGTTTGACTATAAATCCTGATACTTTAGCTGCAATAACTTGCTTAACTTTATCTGTACTGTCTTCACAAGTAACCATTAAAACGGGAATATCAGCAAGTTCTTTATCTTTTCGAATGTTAGTAAGTAAACTAACGCCATCCATTTTTGGCATATGAAGGTCAGTAATAACCAAATCGAAATGTTGATTACGCAGAAATACCAAAGCTTGCAATCCATCAGTTGCTTCAACGATATTGCTATACTCTAGTTTTCTAAGCATATTAATTAATACGTGTCGCATGAGTGGCATATCATCAACAACTAATATTTTCATTAGTTTCTTTACCAATTGTATAATGGGATTATATAAAACTACTCTACTCGTAGATAAGGATCAAATTTGGATTTGCTGATTATTTAAATCTTACGGCCATATCCCTAAAATGAGCCCCATTAACGAAAATTGTAAAATATGGTACCCCCCGTTAATTAAAAAAAGCTTTAGAGGGCGTTGCTCAAATATATAACTCAATCCAAATGAACTACTGATCCAAAAAAAGCCGATCACGAAGCCGGTTCCTATACTTTCACCTACGCTTGCATCCTTACCTAAAAAAAGAGATAGCATTAAAGCCGCTATAAAAACTAAAAAAAAACTGCCACCAAATATCAACTTAGGGTTAGCCGATTGTAAATCCAGATCAGTTAAGCCTATACTTTCTAGCCAGGCATTTTTAAAGAGAGCTTTTGAATACCATATACCACCAAGCATAAAAGAAGACAGTGCAGCCACTAGTATCGCAAAATAATCTACATCTAAAAGGTTCATACAAATAGCCGTATACAAAAAGTGTAATACCGTTTGGTATTAAATATTAACGGTATAAAGATACTCCCAATGTAGTTATAAATAGGGGATTGAGCAAATGGCCTTACTTAAATTAATTTTTGGTATAGAAGGTAATTATAAAAATAAAATTTATAAATCGCCAAATTTTGCATTGGTCAATAAGGCTAAATCAGTTGGCGAGAGTGCTATTTCTAAGCCTCTTTTTCCGGCGCTCACATAAATAGTGTCAAAGAGAGAAGCACTACTATGAATAAATGTAGCTAGACGTTTTTTTTGTCCAAGCGGACTCACCCCTCCTAAAATATAACCGGTACTAACTTGTACTTTTTGTGGGGCAGCCATAATTACTTTTTTAGCCCCACATAATTTAGCTAACTGTTTTAAATTAACTTGTTGAGATACAGGCGTTACAGCAACAATCAGTTGCCCTTCATGTGTTTCAAGTACTATGGTTTTAAATACTTGTGCACTGTCTAAATTTAACTTTTCAACGGCTTCAAGCCCGTAGTGGCTATTATTCTTATCGTGCTCATAACTGAGTACTTCAAAGGTTTTTTTTTGCTTTTTAAGTAGATCTATTGCTGGTGTCATGCTGTTTCATCTTTTTTATTCACAGTAACAAAAATTAAGTTTAAAGCAAAAAAAACGACGCTAAAAGCGTCGTTTTTTTGTTCATAATAATTTAAATTTATTTAGTTAAATCATCAAAAAACTTTTTAACACCGTCAAAAAAGCCTTGCTCTTTAGGACGGTTTTTAGAGCTATCTGTGCCCATGCTTTCATCTAACTCTTGAAGTAGTTCACGTTGACGCTCGTTAAGATTAACTGGCGTTTCGATTACCACTTTACAAATTAGATCGCCTTGTGCACCACTGCGTACAGACTTAACACCTTTGCCACGCATACGGAACATTTTGCCCGTTTGAGTTTCAGACGGTATTTTAAGTTTTGCACGACCATCAAGTGTTGGCACCTGAATTTCGCCACCAAGGCCTGCTGTAGTAAAGCTAATTGGTACTTCACAATATAAATTATTCGCTTCACGTACAAATATTTCATGTTCACGAACCGATACTTGCACGTACAAGTCGCCCGACGGCGCGCCATGCATTCCGGCTTCGCCTTCACCCGTTAAGCGAATACGGTCGCCTGTATCAACGCCAGCTGGAATTTTAACTGAAAGCGTTTTAGTTTTTTCTACGCGGCCTTGTCCATGACAACTGTTACAAGGGTCTGAAATAATTTGACCTTGTCCCTGACACGTTGGACACGTTTGCTGAACAGCAAAGAAACCTTGGCGCATTTGCACCTGGCCAGCACCATGACATGTAGTACATGTTTTAGGCTTAGAACCCACTTTAGCACCACTGCCATCACATGGCTCACAACCAACCCATGTAGGTACTTTAATTTCAACTTCTTTACCACGAACAGCTTCTTCTAAGCTTAAGTCCATGTTGTAACGTAAATCAGATCCACGTTGTTGACGAGATTGACGTCGACCACCGCCGCCACCAAAAATATCGCCAAATACATCGCCAAATACATCACCAAAGTCGCCATGTCCGCCACCAAAACCACCGTGACCACCGCCACCACCTTGTTCAAAGGCTGCGTGACCATGTTGGTCATACATTTGACGTTTTTGATCGTCGGTTAAAATTTCGTACGCTTCTTTAACTTCTTTAAATTTTATTTCGAGATCTTTATCGCCTGCGGTACGATCTGGATGATATTTCATCGCTAAGCGTTTATACGCTTTTTTTATGTCTCGCTCACTCGCATCTTTGCTTACGCCGAGGACTTCGTAATAATCGCGTTTTGACATATCTATCACACTACTCTTTTCTGTTTACAGCGTAAGCTGCTGGATAAACCGATAAATCGCATCGATTTATCATTGAATTTTTAAACCTTGAATACATGCAAAAGGCGCGACAAGCTATTGCTCGCGCGCCTCAATTGTTCATCCTAACCTAAACACCTAACTGAGTTAAGTGTTTTTGGCTAGCGAGAAGCGGTAGCAACAATTACTTGTCGTCTTTCACTTCTTCGAACTCTGCATCAACAACGTCGTCGTCTTGCTTAGTTGACTGTTGTTCGCCAGCGTCTGCTGAACCTTGCTGTGCTTTCGCTTGAGCAATTTCCATTAGTTTTTGAGACTTTTCAGCAAGAGCTTGAGTTTTAGCTTCAATCTCTTCTTTATTGTCGCTCTTAATTGCAGCTTCTAAATCTACAACAGCAGCTTCAATTGCTTCTTTGTCTTCGTTTGGTAATGCATCGCCAGCTTCTTCAATTTGCTTACGTGTACCGTGAACTAAAGCGTCAGCTTGGTTACGAGCAGCTACAAGTTCTTCAAACTTTTTATCGTCTTCAGCATGTGCTTCTGCATCACGAACCATCGCTTCAATTTCGTCATCGCTTAAGCCTGAAGATGCTTGAATCGTAATCTTTTGCTCTTTACCTGTATCTTTATCTTTCGCAGATACATGTAAGATACCATCGGCATCAACATCAAATGTTACTTCGATTTGTGGTGTACCACGTTGTGCTGGACGAATACCTTCTAGGTTAAATTGACCTAGAGATTTATTGTCGCTTGAACGTTTACGCTCGCCTTGAAGTACATGAATTGTTACAGCAGATTGATTATCTTCAGCTGTTGAGAAAGTTTGCGATTTCTTAGTAGGAATCGTCGTGTTTTTCTCAATCAATGCAGTCATTACTGAACCCATTGTCTCAATACCTAGAGATAATGGAGAAACGTCTAGTAATAGTACATCTTTAACGTCACCAGCAAGTACACCACCTTGAATCGCTGCGCCTACGGCTACTGCTTCATCAGGGTTAACATCTTTACGAGGCTCTTTACCGAAGAACTCTGCAACGATTTTTTGTACTAAAGGCATACGTGTTTGACCACCAACAAGAATAATGTCGTTGATGTCGCTTACTGATAAATCAGCATCAGCAAGTGCACGTTTAAGTGGCTCAATTGTTTTAGTTACTAAATCTTCAACTAGTGACTCAAGCTTAGCACGTGTTAGTTTCACGTTCATGTGCTTAGGACCAGATGCATCAGCAGTTACATACGGAAGGTTTACTTCTGTAGACTGTGCAGATGAAAGTTCAATTTTTGCTTTTTCAGCAGCTTCTTTAACACGTTGCATTGCAAGCGGATCATTTTTAAGGTCTAAGCCTTGATCTTTCTTGAATTCAGCTACTAAGTAGTTGATTACGCGGTTATCGAAATCTTCACCACCTAAGTGAGTGTCGCCGTTTGTAGCAAGTACTTCAAAAGTGTGCTCGCCTTCAACTTCATCAATTTCAATGATTGATAAATCGAAAGTACCGCCACCTAAGTCATATACTGCAACTACGTTTTCGCCACGGTTTTTATCCATACCGTAAGCAAGTGCCGCAGCCGTTGGCTCATTGATAATACGTTTAACTTCAAGACCCGCAATACGACCAGCATCTTTCGTAGC
This sequence comes from Pseudoalteromonas sp. APC 3358, assembly GCF_030408075.1. NCBI lineage: Bacteria > Pseudomonadati > Pseudomonadota > Gammaproteobacteria > Alteromonadales > Pseudoalteromonadaceae > Pseudoalteromonas > Pseudoalteromonas sp. APC 3358. The sequence continues at coordinate 127,093 of NZ_JASDCE010000001.1, read as the reverse complement.
TTGACGTTGTGAATCATTAAAGTATGCAGGTACTGTGATTACGGCTTCAGTTACTTCTTCACCTAAGAAGTCTTCAGCTGTTTTCTTCATTTTTTTCAGTACTTCAGCAGAAATTTGTGGTGCAGCGCGTTTTTCGCCGCCCGCTTCTACCCATGCATCGCCGTTATCAGCTTTAACAATTTTAAACGGCATTATGCCGATATCGCGTTGTACTTCTTCGTCTTCAAAACGACGACCAATTAAACGCTTAATTGCAAATAATGTGTTTGTCGGGTTAGTAACCGCTTGACGCTTAGCAGATTGACCTACTAATGTTTCGCCGTCTTGCGTGTAAGCAATAATAGACGGGGTTGTGCGATCGCCTTCCGCGTTTTCAATAACACGTGCTTTGCCACCATCAAGTACTGCAACACAAGAGTTTGTAGTACCTAAATCTATTCCAATAATTTTACCCATGAAATCTCTCCAACTTCAATATTCGTTAAACGTTCGATGACTAGTAAATAGGGTTGCTCCAAACTTATTTCAACTGTAAAAATGAAAAAAAATTCATTTTTTGTGATTTATTTACAAAATAACCCTAATAATTGTAAGGAATGGTGATTTTTACACCGCCAGGGACGCTTTTAATTACTGGTCTGACTAGTTTGATTGTGTTATAAATTTATTAAATCGCACTATAAAAGGATATCTTCTATGCATTTTGAGCAACTACTTCAACAAGCGGAAAAAATTGGTCAAGCCGAAAATACAGAACAATTAAATAGTACAATGCAATTTCCAGAAAACTGGTGCCAAGGCAGAACTGCTTTTGGTGGGCTTTCAGCCGCACTGTTGTATCAAGCAATCAGAGGTAAGGTAACGGATGATCGTCGCTTACTTTCACTCAGTACTAATTTTGTAGGACCATTACTTGCCGATACTCCTTTTTCTTTATCAATTGAAATACTGCGCCAAGGTAAAAGCAGTACACAGGTACTCGCCAAAGCGATTCAAAATGAACAAGTGTGCGTAATTGTACAAGCGTGTTTTGCTAAAAGTAGAGAGTCGGGTATTAATGTGCCTGTTTCGAAGTCTTTGGGTTTAAAGCCAGTAGATGAGCGCCATACATTACCTTTTATAAAAGGTCAGATGCCTGAATTTTTCCAACATGTTGATTTATGCCCACAGCAAGGGGGTATGCCATTTAGTAGTGCAGAAACCTCTCACTTAGGTGGCTGGATGCGCTTTAAGCACACCCCAGAGCAAATTACAGAGGCCCATGTGATTGCACTTACCGATGCATGGCCGCCAACACTTTTACAAATGTTTAAACAACCCGCTCCTGCAAGTAGCATGTCGTGGTATTTAGAATTTGTGCAAGAGCCAAACTTAACACCTGGAGAATGGCTTGGCTTTGAAGCAATCACTCATCATTCAAAAGATGGTTACGGTTTAGAGGATGGCTGTATATGGTCGCAGTCGGGTGAGCTAATAGCGCTTACACGTCAAACAGTGGCTTTATTTGATTGATGAATGGGTTTGGCCTTCATCAACAATCCTTTTATAAGTACCATTTTGCTTGATGAGCGCCAAACCAATATCAAACTCAGTAGCTAAAACGAGGTTATTAAAATAAGCAGGTCGATCTGCTTTTGGAAATAAAGTGTAAATTTGTACAGCTTCGGGGGATTTATGTTGATTATAATAATAGTAAAAAATACGCTTATCTAACACAATTACATCAACCCAACCTTTTAACAGCTTATCTACCTGCGCTTTTTGATTAATAACCTCTTGATATGAGCTAAAGTGTTTAACATTCCTTTTAAATATAGGAGGCAGATATGCCGTTGCATTTTGAAAAGCAAGAACGTTTTTATTAAACATGTCTTCTATTTTATCAATGTTATATTTATTTCGCTTGAGTGTAATAGCTACATTTTCATAACTAAGTACCGTTTTACTTGGATAAATACCGGCACTAATTCCTCCAGCATAATTTAAAAGTATATCTACTCCTTTATTATGTAATTGATGCTCAGCGCGTTTATTCGACATATATTGCACATTAATATTAGCAAATCCATTGGCCTTTAACGCGGCTTTTATTAAATTTAGGTGTATACCCGAGTCCGTTTTTACAAAAACATAGGGTGGAATTGATGCGCTCGCAGCGATCATTACCTCTCGCTCTTTATTAATAGCCACAGCATTTTTCGAGCAAATAAAGAGCCACATTAATATGTAGTAAAAATAATATTTCACACGCTTCCTTTATATAACGAACAGCTTGATAGCAGAACGCGTTGTATTAATGTATTAAATATAGCAAAATTGAAGAAATATTCTTCTTGCTTGGTATTAAATTGCAAACTGTATGCCCCTGCTGCGATCTGATCATAGATATACCTCGCATAATCGCAAAACAAATGGCGATATGCCCACATTGCCACCATAAACTTTGCGAAGCCGATGTTAATCACGATAGTCGTATAGTTGCACTAAGCTTTAGCGCACTATTAATGCTGCTGAGCAGTATGTTTTACCCTTTTATTTCTTTTAGCAGTAGTGGTATTACTCAAACTATTACACTGCCCGACGCGGCTCGAATTTTATTTAATTACGATAGTGAACTGCTTGGCTTATTTATTGATTTAAGCATTATTGCTCTGCCTATGGGTTTGCTTCTTATTTTAATTCCTTTGCATCTTGGGCTTTTAAAAACATTACCAGAGGGCATAGCAAGGCGACTACTAAAGTTCACCCTTGCGTTAGAACCGTGGATTATGTCGGAAATATTTTTAATTGGCGTACTTGTTAGTATGGTTAAAATCATGTCGCTGGCTGATATTAGCTTTGGCACGAGTTTTTGGGCTTATGTGGGGTTTGTTATTTTATACATAGCCGCGCTTGTTCACCTAAATCGCCCACGCTTATGGGCTCAAATAAAGCCTGTAAAAGTACTCGAAGGCGCAGAGCATGCTAAACGTGCAATAGATGAAAATATTAAAGCCTGCCATGTGTGCCATCAACTATGTACCGGTAATATTTGTCAGCGTTGCCATACAAAAACGCACGTTAGAAATCCTTACAGCGTACAAAAAGCAGCAGCTTGGCTAATTACCTCTGTTGTTTGTTATATTCCAGCTAATGTTTTGCCTATTATGCATACCACTAGTCTTGGGGATGAATCTCCTTCGACTTTAATTGGTGGTGTTATTACTCTTTGGAAAAGTGGCTCCTACCCTATTGCCGCTATTATATTTTTAGCCAGCGTTGTGGTGCCACTTGCTAAAGCTTTTGTATTGAGCTTTTTATGCTTTATGGTAACGAGACCTGCCAATAGACATACAAAAAGTTACACCCGAATTTATCAACTGACTGAGTTTATTGGAAAATGGTCGATGATAGATGTATTCGTGGTTGCTATTTTAGTTGCCTTAGTTCAACTGGGTAATTTAATGTCAGTAACACCAGGATTAGGCATTGTATTTTTTACAGTTATGGTAATATGCCAAATGATGGCTGCCCATGCCTTTGACCCACGCTTGTTGTGGGATTCCCCTAAAAACAAAAAATCAGAGAACAAAGCATGACCGAAACTGCCGAAATAACAAAAGAACCGAAAATTTCCGCTATCTGGATCATTCCGGCAATTGCGCTGTTAGTGGGCATGTGGATGTTATACCAATACCAAGCTAATAAAGGCCCTACAATTTTTATCGAAATGCCACAAGCTGAGGGCATTATTGCAGGTAAAACTGAAATAAAAGTGCGCAGTGTAAAAATAGGTCAAATTGATCATGTTCGACTATCAGACACCCAAGACAGCGTTATTGCCCGTGCGCAAATAGACAAAAACTACAATAACCTATTAACTGACGATGCCAAAATTTGGGTCGTAAAGCCACGCATTGATGAAACGGGTATTAGCGGAATGAGTACGCTATTGTCTGGTGTATATTTAGAGTTTTCACCCGGTGAAAGTAAAGAGCTAAAAGAGCGTTTTAAATTACAAGACGAACCCGCCCTCATTGGTAAAGATGTGAAAGGTGGCCGTTTCAAATTAATGAGTTACAACGCTGAAGTGCTTGATGTGAGTACCGGTATATTTTTCAAAAATTATAAAATAGGGCAAATAGAAACCGCCACTTTTGATTGGGAAAACCAAGCAATGAAGTACGGCGTATTTATTAAAGAACCTTATCAAAATCTCATCACCATGAACTCTATTTTTTGGGTGAACGCAGGGATTGAAATTGACCTATCTGCCGATGGCATCAATATTAATACGGGCTCTTTAAGTAAACTTTTAAAAGGCGGTATTTCGGTTGGCTTACCTGAACAACAGGCCCCGGGTGAAATAGCACAAGATGGGCATAGCTTTTCATTAAGTCAAAGCTATAAAGAAGCGCTAGAAGAGCGCTTTTACGATTTTGATTACTACCTCATTGAATTTGAACAATCAGTTCGAGGACTACGCACAGGTGCTCCTGTCGAATATAGAGGTATGCGTGTAGGTACTGTTGTTGAAACCCCTGCCAATGTAATTATTGACGGTAAACCTGCCCACTTTAGAAACCATAATACGGCGGTTCCAGTACTTATAAAAGTAGAATACGGACGCTTGTATCACGACAGTGCCTCAGCTAAAGAGTATTGGCAAGGTAGTTTAAAAGGCTGGATTGAAAGTGGTATGCGCGCCTCGTTAAAGCCTGGTAATTTATTAACGGGTGCAGTGTACGTTGATTTTGATATATACCCAGATGCACCGCAAGCGCACCTAGGTAAACTTGTGCAGTATGATGTTTTTCCGAGTATTTCTAGCGGCATAACCGTATTAGCCGACCAAGTCTCTGACGTACTTAATAAAGTAAATAACTTAAAAGTTGAAGATAGCTTAGAACAAATGCAAGCCACATTTACCGATTACCGAGCGCTTGCTAATGAAATGCGAGAGCTACTAAGCCAAAAAGATACACAAAACTTACCAGGCGACTTTAATCGTAATTTCGAAAAGATGACAAAAAGTATGGAGCAGTTTGAAGTAACTATGCGCCAATTTGATAAAACCATGGCCAGTTACCAAGCAGGTTCTGAACTTCATCATCAAATACAGCAAACATTAAAAGAGTTTAAACGTTTAAGCGAGGGCCTACAGCCTCTAACTCGCGGATTAAACGAGCAACCTAATATGCTAATTTTTGATAAATCATTACCAGCAGATCCAAAACCAAGGAAGCAATAATGAAATCGTTATTTTTAACTGCAAGTTTATTATTACTATTGGCAGGTTGTAGTTCATCAATACAAACTGCGACACAGTATTACCAGTTTGAGCAGCCTATTGGTGCCTCTTCTCGAAATGTGACAGACACAGACGCACAATTAAGAATACAAACAGTTGTACTTAGAGGTGCTTTAAATAATTTAGGTATTGCTATGAAAATAGATAGCAACCAAATTCATGCCGCAAATTACAACCTGTGGGGCGAATCGCCGGATGTAATGCTCACTGCAACAGCCCAGCAAACTCTTTTTAATGCTATGCCAAATTGGATGGTAATAAAGGGCTTGCCGGTAATTACTGAACTCGATCAACAAACGTTTTATGAGCTTGAATACGAAATTCACCACTTTAATGGCGACATGGAAGGTAACGCTGATATTTCAGGGCTTTGGCGTTTATATTACACACACCCTGAAACAGGCCGACGTCTTATAAGTATTCATAATTTTTCAAACCTAGTGCCTATAGATGATGATGGATACGACGGTTTAGTTTCAACGCTTGAAGCAACATGGCTAAATATAAACCTAAATGTTGCAAAACAAATAGAACAAGCAAGACTTTAATCATTAAGTGAAAATATAATTACGGCGGTTTTATCATTATTGATAACCGCCTTGCCCTCTATTTTAAAGCCCAATTTTAACAACACACTCTGCGATGCCCTATTATCAGGTGATGTTATTGCACACAGTTTTGTAATTCCAAATTCATGCTTATGGTGCAAAAGTGAGCTGGCCGCTTCAAAAACATAGCCTTTTTTTTCAAAACCACTTACAAGAGCAAAACCTAAATCAGGTTGTTGTAACGCTGCTCGTTTATAAAACCCAACAACGCCAACCACTACAGCATTATGCAAAGTAATAACGTAAGGCCCAAAGCCTTGGCGTACATGAGAAGCAATAAATGACTGATTGATGTACGACTTGGCATCATCAAGGGTATAGATTGCTTTATCACCAATATGCTCTATGAAACTCGCCTGATTAACTAGCTTAAGTAAAATAGCTGCATCAAGCTCATTTGCATGGCGCAACAACAGTCGATTTGTTTTAAATACAGCGTTCAATGTAAGCTCCTCTAAAAAACTTTGTTTTGCATGTAACTTTTTGTTGACTGAAATTAAAAAGCGGATTATTTTTGCGCCGATGTTTTTACAGGCACAACAATAGCGGTTTGCACTCCTTGCACCGTCTGGCGCCAAAGCCAACGCGTTTCATTTAAACAGCTATTTAACATAACTGTTTATGTGTCCCTCCCACGCGTACAAAAGCAGTGACTTGGAAAATGATTTAACAACAAACTTATCATCTTCTTTGTTTTTGTATAAGCGGCTTGAAAATTAATTTAATTTTTATGCATGCTTTTAATTTTGTGAATACTTAAATGCTTGAATCTTCTGCGTTGAGTTTACTACCACCGTTAGTGGTGGTTGTATTGGCTGTTGTATTACGCCGCCCTATTTTATCTTTACTTATTGGTGCTTTAGTTGGTTTAGTTATAGCCGATCCTACACAGGTACTTACTAACTTTGCGAGTACATCGCTAAAAGTAATGACAGACGAAACCATTGGCTGGCTAATACTTGTATGTGGTGGCTTTGGCGCTTTAATCGCGCTATTAGTGCGCACAGGTGGCGCATCGGCTTTTGGCAAGTTAGCCCTTAAATACACTAAAGGTAAGCGTTCATCTTTGTTTATGACCTTTTGTTTGGGTGTAGTTATTTTTATTGATGACTACTTAAATGCGCTTACCGTGGGTGAAACCATGAAACGCATTACCGATAAATTTAAAGTGAGCCGTGAGATGCTTGCCTATGTTGTAGACTCTACTGCTGCACCAATTTGTGTACTTGTCCCTTTATCTACCTGGGCGGTTTTTTTTGGTGGCTTACTCGTAGATAACGGTATTGCTGAAGAAGGCAAAGGGATTGCAGTTTATATCCAAGCCATACCGTATATGTTTTATGCGTGGTTTGCAGTGCTTGTTGTTTTACTTGTTGTGCTGGGTATTATTCCTGCGATTGGTCCAATGAAAAAAGCAGAACAAATGGCACAAATTGAGCAAGCTCAAGTCGACCCTGCTCAATACAATGACGTTCAAACAGCGGATGAATATGCAGTAAAAGCAGCTGAAGAAAACTTTGAAGATGCTGATCCTAAAGGTAAATTACGTAACTTTTTGGTGCCGATTATTTTACTGGTTGCATTTACTGTTTACTTTGAAATAGACGTATACAAAGGCTTACTAGCAACAATGGCGGTCACTCTCCCGTTTTATGCGCTACAAAAATTAATGAGCGTAAGTGAAATGATTGAACGCATGCTTGATGGCTTTAAAAGTATGATCCCCGCGATTGGTACTGTTATAGCTGCGTTTATATTTAAAGATGTATGCGACTTAATTGGTTTGCCTCAGTTTGTTATTGGCAGCTTAAGCCCTTATATGACTGCTGCATATTTACCAGCCGTGGTATTTATTTCAATGGCTATTTTAGCGTTTGCAACAGGGTCTAGCTGGGGTATTTTTGCTGTATCAATTCCGATTGTTATGCCACTGGCAAATGCGGTTGATGCAAACATACCACTGGTCATTGGTGCGCTATTATCGGCTTCTTCTTTTGGTAGCCAAGCGTGTTTTTACTCAGATTCAACCGTACTCGCAGCGCAAGGCTCTGGTTGTAATTTAATGAGCCATGCCGTTACACAATTGCCTTACACGCTAATTGCTGCGGCATTAGCTGTTATAGGCTTTTTAATAATGGCTTAAATTTGCTTAAATAAAAAACCCAATGTAGCAATACATTGGGGTTTATTTTTAGCTGTATAAATAAAGCTTATTTTTGTAGTTTAATACCATTGTAATAGGCATCAAGCGTTGTGATTTTAGTTTGATTTGGTAAATCGGCAAAGTCACTTTCTATAAACTTAGTACCACGTAATTGCACATTTAAACGTGCCGCATTAGGATTAAGCATTGTTTGCTTGTAGTAGTCTTTTATATCTGCAAGCGTTACTTTTTCAACTTCATCAATCAGCTTTTGCTTAGAATCAAAGGTAAAATTTTCACGGTACCAATCGTTTATAAGTGGGCTCATTTCGTCACTTAAGTTTTTAGGCTGCTCTTTAAGCGATACTAGGGTTGAATTTTTAAGCTGCTCAAAAGTCTCTTCGCTCATGTTATCAAGTTCAACTGCGTATTCTTTTTTAAACTTATCAAAACGAGCTTGTATTTCTTTAGGACCTTTAACCGGTGTTTGAATATACAAACCAATTGCTGAGTAATCCTCGATTGGGCGAGCTAATGCACCTACTGCGTATGCAAGTTGCTCCTCAGTACGCATTTTATCAAACGCAACTGTTCTAAAGTGGCTTTGTAATACAGCCGCTTCTGCTTTTTGTTTGTAACCCGCAACAGGGTGAACGGTCATATCAACTACAGCTACGTCAGCTACATCTATATCTTTTTGCAGTACCAGCGTTTCGCCCGGTTGAGGCAACCACGCTTTGCTGCGCGCAAATTCACTGCGTTTATGGTTGCTTGGTAGCGTTGCACTTAATTCGTCTGCAATCGCGTCTATATCTTGCTGATTGTAGTTACCGTAACTAAATACGCGTAAATCGTTTTGTGCAAACGTAGCTGTTTTTAATTGTGCTAAGTCGGCAACACTCACTGAGTCAGCGGCTTTAATAAGTGCGTCTGTATCAAAACCACCTGTACGCGTTAGTTTTGAATACTCGCCAAATGCTTGTGCATAAGGAAACTGTTTTTGTTGGTTTAGTAAATTACGTTTAAAACGATCAACTGCTTGGCTAAATGCTTGTGCTGTTTCATCGGCTTTTAATCCGGTTAAAGCTTGTTTAAGCAATACATCTTGTTTATCTGTGAAACCACTCATAGATAAAACAAGACCATTACTCGGCGCAAGGCTTACACTCATACCAGCGATTGCTGCTTCGGTACTTAACTGACTTTGTTGAATATTGTATAAATCAGCCCAAACAGAATAAAGTACTTCTGCTTTAATATCGTTCAAACCTGGTTGAGTATTTATATAAACTTCGACAAGCCCTTTTGGCTGCTCTGCAAATTTTTGACTTGCTTGGCGCCATACTTTTACACCATTTTTATCGTAAGCAAGCTCAGGGTGTTTTTGCTCTTTAAATGCTTGAGTTTTTATTGCAAAATTTTCAGGCAATAAATTGTTTACAGTTGGTAGTGCTAACTTAAATTCGCTTGGTTTTTTCCAGCTGGCAATTTCATCATCGCCAATATCACTAATGCGGTATTTGCCGTCGTAAAAGTGTAGTTGCGAGTCAGTCTCTTCTTGTTGCGATACATACCAAATACGAAGAGTATCGGCATTTAACTGCTCAAGTACTTTATTTACAGCATCAGCGTCAAATTTTGCATAATAGTAAGGTGCATTAATAGCGTGATTTAACGGATAGTCTTGCATGCTTTGCGTAAGTGAACTTACATAACTAAACTCATCACCTTTTTCTAAAAACTTAAATTGATTATTTAGTGATGTACGAATTTCGTTGAAGTACTTGCTATCAACGCCCTCTTTTTTAATTAAATCGATGTACTGCATAATAGTCGCAACTATTTCGTCACGATTTTTCATGCCTTCATCTGTAAGCTCTGCGTTTACGTTTAATGACCCGTAGTTACCATATTGATTTGGTGCAGCTGAAGCTGACAACTGAGATACCCACCCTTTGTCACGAAGCAATTGCGCTGGGCTGCCCGGCATTTCATTACTTAGTAAATACGCTACAAATCGGTTTGGTTTAAGGGCAAATTCGCTATTATTATTAGCAATGGTGAAATCAAGTTGTAGCTGTTTTACATCTTCATTTGGTGCATAAAACACGCGTTTTCCGCCAGCGTTATCAAAATCAAGTTTTGCAGTTACTGTTGGTTTTTCGATGTTTTTATTTTTTATATCAGCAAAGTATTTTTGTGCTTTTTGCTCCATTTCAGCAATAGGTAAATTAGAAATAAGCGCTACTTTCATGACATTTGAAGAATAATATTTATTATAAAAATCAACCGTTTCTTTATGAAGAGAACTATTTTCTTTGTCACCAAGTGTTTCTAGATTACCAATTAAAAAGCGATTAGCCGGGTGATCGCCCATCATTTTACGCGCTAGTTTAAATTGACCAAAAAAGTCCATTTCGCGACGCATTGACCACTCTGCGTTTACTGCATTTTTTTCTTTGTCTGTGTACTCAGGGTATAACTTAGGTGCTTTAAAAAAGTCGGCAAAACGGTCTAGCCCTTCATCAAACGCGTCGTTATTAATTTTAAACATGTAATTAGTAATATCGAGCCAAGTATATGCATTGTGCGCGCCGCCATTTTTGGTCATAAAATCAGAATACCCTTTTGTATCTGGGTAACGATCAGTGCCTAAAAACAGCATGTGTTCTAAATAATGCGCCATACCCTGTTGCGACATCGGGTCGTGTAGTAAACCTACACCTACACTTAGTGCCGCTGCTGACTTTTCAGCACCAGGATCAGACACTAAAATAACTTCAATGTCGTTTGCTAATTTAAGTGTTTTATATTCGCGGTTATCGTTAGGACTTACAACTAACGTGTCTGATAATAAAGAGGCCGGAGGCGCCACAGAAACCGAAGCTGTATTTGAACAACCACTTAAAACTGCAAGTGCGATAGCACTAAAACCAATAATCTTTTTCATTTTTGTTTTCCATTAAAAAGTATTGCGCAAAATAGCGTGCGCCAATTCAAAGCAATATAGTTAAGCTAAACTAACATTTTCAATTAATAACTTTCTACAAAATAACGCTATTTTGTGTAACACATTGTGAAAAATGTCTTCATAATCGGATATTAGTTGGGAGTCTGCCAACCTTGCGAGATTAAAAATCATTCAATATCAAAAGATACGCAAATTCTAAATAATAATAAGGAAAAACAATGGAAAAAATCATCATACTTGCCATGTTTGCACAAGTTACGCTTTCACTGGTTGTCATGCTCATTATGGGTAAAAGGCGCTTTGCAGCAGCTAAAAACAAACAATTAGATTTAAGCGATTTTAAAACAATGCAATTAGATAAGGCTGGCGACACTATTAGGGTTGCAGATAGAAACTTTTCAAATCAGTTTGAAATACCTGTGCTTTTTTACGCGGGGTGTTTACTTGCACTACAGCTAAATAGCGCCAGTACACTTGTGGCTATACTGGCCTGTTTATTTGTAGCAACACGTATTGTGCATAGTGTTATTCATTTAGATGAAAATAACGTACGCGCACGTTTTAAAGTGTTTTTACTAGGTTGTGCTTGTGTGTTTTCAATTTGGCTTGCGATGGTTTGGCGAGTATTACTTTAAACAGCAAAGTTTAATAATAATGTGGGCGGCTGGTTTACGCCATCCACATTACCGTTAATTTTAATTATTTAGCACGTTTTAAACGAGGAACCGCAAGTAAAAAAGCACCTAAAAGCCAAATTAATCCGCCGCCAGAACTGCTACCTGAATCTGTTGATGTGTCAGAATCAATTAGCGTATTTTCAGTAACAGTAAGACCTGCGGCTGAATTAGGATCATCATCCATTACCGCCACGTTTTGAATAGTCACTAAATTAGCACTGCTAATTGTTACATCAGTGCTTGCACATTGTTCAGCAGTAATACCAACAACGGGTGTTTCACCACAGTGTACTAATGCTGCAATTTTATCTAACGTTGATTGGCTTGCTGCAGTAATTTGTCCAAACACAGTAAAGCCACCGTTTTGCGTATCAAGTGCTGCACTATTGTCTGTAATATTAAAAAACCACTGGCTTGTTGCGCTATTAGCATCACCCGATAGTTTAGCCATCGCAATGGTGCCCTTAACATTAGAAAAAACAGGCTCATTTTCTACAGCAGGCTTTGTGGTAATCGCATCTAGCGAGTCAGAAAATGTAAATCCTCCCCCTTGAATAACAAAGTTACTAACAGAGCGGTGAATTACTGTTTCGTTATATGAATCGTCTTGAACGTAACTTAAAAAATTTGCAACTGTTTTAGGTGTTTGTTGATCAAACAAGTTAATTTCTATGACACCTTGGCTCGTGTTCATTTCGACAATAGTGGCAGCACTTGTAAAGCTTGCTGCGGCGAGTACTGAGCCAAGTAAAAGTTTTTTCATGTTGTATTCCTGTTGTTATATTTTTAGATAATTGTTAATGCGTTAACACATTAATGCCATAGGCGATTAAAATCGATTCTAAAGTGCGAGTTGATACAAATTAGACCGTGTTGATAACAAATTAATTACATATACCATTACTTATATTCTTTTTAGCTATATAAATCTAATTATTTAAAATTAAATCATCTTAAGAGTATGGCTACTTTTTGTTACCTTTAAAAAACACAAAACAACAGGATCTTATAATGCCACACACTAAACATGCAATTTGCGACTTTGGTTTACACAAAGGCGAACCCTATACAAAACTGCCAGCAAGCTTTTTAACCTGGATGATAGGTACTAATCACCGCAAGCGAGAGTATGCGAATACGGAGTTGAAGCGTCGTGAACGTGCTGCCACAAACCAATTAACAGCCCCTTCCAAATAAAATGTAAATAAGTACGTTTTTTTAGCATAGAACTAGTTTAAACTAGCTGCCTGATAAATTAAGTAGACCTTAATCCATAGGTATTTTATGCGTATAATTATTTTATTTTCGGTTATTTTTAGTGTACTCGGATGCACATCTCCTGCTCCTGAATCCGTGTTTAGCGCTACCCCGACTAAATATTTAACTGTTCTTCATACTAATGATAACCACGGGCGTTTTTGGCAAAACGAAAAAGGCGAATACGGTATGGCCGCTCGCAAAACGTTAATTGACTCTTTACGCAATAAAGCTCAAAAGCAAGGTCATGCAGTATTACTACTCTCTGGTGGTGATATAAATACAGGTATTCCTGAGTCAGACTTACAAAAAGCAGAGCCTGACTTTAAAGGAATGTCGCTGATTGGTTACGATGCAATGGCATTGGGTAATCACGAATTCGACAACCCTATTGATGTATTGAAGCAACAGCAAAAATGGGTGAACTTTCCTTTTCTATCAGCCAATATATTTGAAAAGGAATCAGGCGAACACGCGTTTGATAGCTATAAAATATTCAAAAAGAATGGATTAACTATTGCTGTTATTGGTTTAACAACAACCGACACAGCTAAAATTGGTAATCCTCAGTATATTGGGCACTTAGAGTTTAAAGACCCTGTTGACGTTACAGCAAAACTAGCTAAAGAAATAAAAGCTAAGTATAACCCTGACATTACAATCGCCCTGACTCATATGGGTCATTATGTTGATGCTAGCTTTGGTATTAACGCACCCGGTGATGTAACACTTGCTCGCTCACTTCCTGCAAACACCCTTGATATGATCATTGGTGGCCACTCTCAAGAACCTGTATGTATGAGCGATACAAATGTAAATGACGATAGCTTTAAACCAGGTCTTGCCTGTAAACCAGACCAACAAAACGGTACTTACATTATGCAAGCCCATGAATGGGGTAAGTATGTTGGTAAAGCTGAGTTTAAGCTTGAAAACGGAAAATTAACGTTACTAGACTACAAACTGATGCCAGTTAATTTGTATGTAGATAAAGTACAAGCTGATGGCTCAACTAAAGAAGTATTAGCAAACGAGTACATTAAACCAGACTCAAAACTTGAATCTTATTTAGCGGTATACCAAGCTAAAGGCGCTAAACAAATTGAAGGTACCATTGGTGAAGTAGATGCTCGCTTAGAAGGTGACAGAAACAAAGTTCGCTACCAACAAACAAATCTTGCACGCGTAATTATTCAAGCTCAAATGGATGTAGTGGGTGCAGACTTTGGACTAATAAGTGGTGGTGGTATTCGCAGCTCAATAGAGGCTGGTGAAGTGAGCTATAAAGATATTTTAAAAGTACATCCTTTTAAAAATCGTATTACTTACATGGATTGGCAAGGCAGTGATTTATGGGACTATTTAAATACAGTAACGAGCTTCCCACCGGATGCTGGCGCTTATTTGCAATACCATAAACTATCGTTTGAGCGTAAAAATAATCAGTTAGTTAATGTTGTTATTAACGGCCAACCTTTGAACAAAAATAAAACTTACCGTATGAGCTTAAATAGCTATAACGCATCAGGCGGTGATGGCTATCCTGCGCTTACAAATAAAAAAGGCTTTGTTAGTACAGACGAAACAGATGCCCAAGCACTTCAAGATTTTATATCAAAAAACAGCCCTCTTAAAACGGCTGAATTTACTCCTAAATAGCCTCTAATAATAGGAAAGTAACCTTGTTACTTTCCTATTATTTCAATACTGCCCTTTTTAATATTTGCCAGCCCATAACTATGCAAACGAGAACGAGAGCCTTCTCCATAGGCTTTAGGTGGATAATATAACTCTTTTTCGTCGGGATACTCGCTGAGTACTTCATCTAATGCAGCACGTACTTCGCTCAGGGTTTTTTCTAGGCTATTATTAAAGTTAGGCCTTTTTCTAACTGTATGGCCGAGTTCGACCAACCTATAAAAATACTTGTTAGCAAGCTCTAGCAGCTCCTCTGGCACATCTTTATTATGACTAAGCGCTACATCATCGTTATTTGTACAATACTCTACAAGTGCTAAATAAAAGCACAATGGCTTATTGGCTAAACACATTTTTTGTTCTGTATTACAACTACTTGATAATGTTTTATCATTAAGGTCAACAATAAGTATCAACGGCGTAGGCTCTGCAATTGATTGATGCTGTGCATTATTAAACTGCTTATTGCTCTGTTTAATAAACGCAAATTTCACCCAAAAACTAATCAACACACTTAATACTAAAAATATAAAATAGTAAATAAAATGACTCAATGCAAAGTGGGTTTGTTGGACGTTAAATACAACTAATACGAACCCATTACTAGTGCTCAAACTACGTATTATTTGGTGTGAGTTTACAGGTGTTACCATCTCGTTTTTTGGTGCAATAGCAACAACTTTGAGCTCGTTCGAATTAATGTAGCTGTTTAAAGTTTTAATGTAGCTGTTAACTGCATCTTTATTACCTGAATGCTTTAGCAGCTCATTCGATAAATCGAGTAATGGTAAGTCGAGTGCTATTTGCCTCTCTATCTGCGTAATTTTTTGTTTAGCTACTTGCTGGCTTTTTTGAGTTACAGAAATATAAAAGACAGACGACAAAATAAAAAACAAACTTATAATAACAAGTAATTGCTTATACTTACTCATCACCAGCCTCCTCTTTTAAGCCTACTAAGCTGGCGCCACAGCGCCAAAATGGCTGGACGTTTTGATAGTAATGCAAACTTTGATCTTTAGACATATCAAGCAAATTTTCCTGCACTGCGCATAATAAATCAGTGTTGTTTTGCTGCATTTTTAAATACCATCTTGTTCCAGAAATATTATTACTCAATGGCGTAATATAGTTTTTTGAAAAACGTTTTTCGTCGCTCTCTTTCCAAAACGAAGCAATAATATCTACTTTTCCATTAGCGAGTAAATCACGTAATTCGTTATGAGAGCTAGCATAAGTGATTTTCAAATTGGCTAAATTAATATCCAACTCTTTAAACGTTTGCTTTGGTAAAATATGCCCTGATCGGCTGGTCGGATAATCAAGCAAACCTATGCGCTTATCTAAAAAGTATTGTTTAGTGACTCGAGGTTTTTCTTTAGAAGATATAAAAAAAGCCGTGTAGTCAGAAAAACCAACAACGGGCTGGTAGTTATAGGTCGACTCTGCTTTAAAGGCTGCCATAATATTGTTTTTAGCCAAAATTAAGTCAGCAATTCCTTTACCCACAAACTCAAAGCTGTCTGCCGTTCTATACCCCCAATACCCTTTTACAGAGCCATATTGCTTAGCCACCACGTTATCAGAGCATAACTTTTGTGTTAATAACTTAGCTATTTTTTTTGATTGCGTAAAAACAATTAATTGGCCTTTGTTACTTGTTGCAGTTGTTTGACACTCTGTTGAGGTTTCGATCATAACTGGAAAGTGTAATTCATCATTGTATACACTAACTTGACCGCAAACCCACGTAACGACCAACAATAGAAACAAAAATGTAACAATTAACATTTTGTGCAACACGATATTTTTAAAATTCAAAGCAATGCCACTCAAAAATAGACGATATAGTGCATTTGAACAATTTCGCTTACTTATTACAACAAGTAATTTTACCTGTTAAACATAAACTATTGATTTAAAAGCAATGTGAATAAGAAACTATGAATTTTAATGAGTCCTTCCTATCAACACCAAAAGTAAGGACAATTGACCGCATTAGCCTGTAGCAACGCCATGAAATATTCATTAAGGAAGTTCTAATGCATAGCAATATAAAGTACTCGATATCTTCTGCGCTTTTGATTAGTGCAATATTTACAAGCACTGACTCACATGCTTGGGGTCAAAATGGCCACCGCATTGTAGGTAAGATTGCAGAATCTCATATAAGCGAAACAACTAAAGCGGCGATACAACCCTACCTTGATGGTGAATCACTTGCACAAATATCAACGTGGCCTGATGAAATGCGCTCTGCCCCTGGCGAGTTTTGGCAAAAGCAATCATCTCGTTGGCATTATATTAATGCAGCACCAGGAAAATCTTTCAGCTTCAATCACGATCACACTAAAAACAAAGAATCTGTAAGTAATATCCTAGAAGGCATTCACTATTCAATGCAAACGCTCACTGATAAAAATAGCACCTTAGATGCTAAACAGTTCAGTTTACGTTTTTTAGTACATTTGGTGGGCGACAGTCACCAACCATTTCATGCTGGTCGAAGTGAAGATAGAGGTGGCAACCGTATTAAGGTTTCATTTTTTAACGAAGAAACAAATCTTCATAGCCTTTGGGATACAAAGTTAGTTGAGAACGAGAATTTATCGTTTACTGAGTACGCACAATTTATTGATACAAATAACAGCGAGTTAATTGCTGAGTATTTACAAAGCTCACCTATGACATGGGTTGAAGAATCTCATAATTTAGCCACAAAAATTTATAAATATACCAACAACGAAATTGGTTATAGCTACATATATAACAATACTCCAATTATAAAGACGCGCTTACAACAAGCGGGTATTCGATTAGCTGGATTACTAAATGCCCTATTTGACCCTTCTGCAAAAGAGTTAGAAACGGCACTGAAAATGACGACTGACAAATAAACTGTATTAAATTTATATAACCTACACACGGGAAATCAACATTATGACTAAGCTTCGCCTTTCGAAATTAACTGGAGCGGTAATTTTAGCTCTAGGTGTTTCTACAAGCGCAATGGCTGCTGATACTTCATCTGCAATGCGTGGTAAAATCACAACGCCTTCAGGTGGCAGTGCTGCAAACGTTAAAATCAAAGTAATTCACCAACCAACGGGAACTATTAGCGAACTAACTACAAACGAAAGTGGTACGTTTATCGCTAATGGTTTACGTGTAGGTGGTCCTTACATGGTTATCATTGATTCTGATACGTTTAACGATACCACTGTTGAAAATATCTACTTGAACCTTGGTGAAACTTACCGTTTAAGCTCGCAGCTTGCTCCGCTAAACATCGAAAAGATCGAAGTGTCTGGTTATAAGATTGTTCAACAATCAGGTGGCTCTAGCAGTACATTTGGCTCTGACACTATTGAAAATATGCCAAGCTTTAATCGTGACATTAAAGATATTGCGCGCTTAAATCCACTTGCCAGTATTAATGGTAATGGTGAGCTAACGTTTGCAGGTAGTAACCCTCGTACCAACGGTTTAACAGTTGACGGTATTGGTCAAAATGATGACTTTGGCTTGAACTTTGGTGGCTACCCGACTTCTCAGCCTCCAGTAGCACTTGACGCTATTGAACAAGTTTCTGTTGATGTATCTCCTTTCTCAGCTTCTAAAGGTAACTTTGGTGGCGGTACTATTAACGCAGTAACAAAGTCTGGTACGAATGAGTTTAAATTCTCTGGCTTTTATGAAATATCTACTCCTGAGATAGCTGGCGATGTTGATAATATTGTACAAGAAGACGATCTTGATGAGCTAGGTCATAAAACTTACTCTACAAATAAAGTAGAGCCGATTAAAACTGAAGAAAGATTTGGTTTTAATGTCGGTGGAGCGATTATTGAAGATGAACTGTTTTATTTTGTTAACTATGCAGAATGGTCAAGTGAATTAGATCTAGATTACGGCTTTGACGGTTCTGGTGCTTCAAATGAATTTAATACTTCTGAAGCTAACTATAATCGTTTCATTTCTATCTTAAATAATGAATACGGCTTAACTGATTCATTAGCCGGTGCGCCAGAAGATACAAACAAAAACTTGCTTGTTAAATTAAGCTGGAACGCAAGTGATGACCATCGTTTAGATTTCACTTATCAATGGCAAGACGACCAAGATGAGCGTAATTCTAGCACAGGCGGTGATAATATAGCCTTAGTTTCAAGTACTTATGCATACGTAACTAAGTTTAATAACTTTTCATCTAAGCTTTACTCTGATTGGACTGAAAACTTTTCAACAGAAATTGGTGTGTCGTATAAAGATGTTACCTCTGATAGCGCAACTCGCTCTAACTTAGGAAGCATTACTGTTGAGGAAGACGGTCGAAATGGTCCTTCTTACAACTTTGGTACAGATCAATACCGCCATGCAAACCGTTCAGAAACACAAAATCTAACTTTTACGTTAGACGCTACGTATTTAATGGATGAGCATGAAATAAACTTTGGAGCTCAGTACGAGTCACTTCGTTTATATAACTTGTTTGCTCAAAACTCTCTTGGAACGTGGAAGTTTGATAGCTTAGAAAATTTTGAAAACCGTGAGATTGGTTCTTATGATTTCTCTTATCAAAATGCTTACACTAATGATTCAGCTGATACAGCATATGATGTAAGACGTAACCAGCTAGCGCTTTACATAGAAGATACTTTTTATGTAGGTGACGATTTAGAAGTTACAGCAGGTATTCGTTATGAGCGCTTATCATCTGATGATAAACCAACTCTAAATGAAAACTTTGCTAATACGTATGGCTTTACTAACCAAGAAAATCTTGATGGCCTAGATATTATACTTCCTCGTGTTGGCTTTAAGTACTACGTAACAGAAGCGCTTACTATTAATGGTGGTATTGGTCGTTTCCAAGGCGGCATTCCAAATGTTTGGTATAACAATTCATTCCAAAGTGATGGCATTACTTTAGTATCAGCACAAAACGATGTAATTAATGATTACTATGCAAATAACACAGCTGATATTACTCAGGTTCCTGATGAAATAAAAAATACATTAGAGCAAGGTGCTGGTAGCGTTGCGTATATCGACCCTGACTTTAAATTGCCTTCAAGCATTCGTACTCAAATAGGTTTTGAATATGAGTTTGATTCTGAACTATTAGGTGATGGCTTTAAATGGCAAGCTGAAATTGCTTACCATAAAAAAGAGAATGAAGCGGTATGGCATAATTCGTCTATTAACCCAGTAGGCTTAGCAGCGGACGGCGAACGTGTTATCAATCAAAGTATTTACAGTGGCGATAATGTTGACATAGAAATGACTAATTCATCGGATGATGGTCGTTCAATTATTATTTCAACGGGTATTGCTAAACAATGGGACAATGGCCTGTTTGTATCGGCAAGCTATGCTCACCAAGATGTTACAGAATCATCAGCAGGTTCAGCTTCTCAGGCAGAAGGTAACTATAAGCACAATATTACAGTAAATCGTAATGAAGATATTGCAGCACGTGGCTTTTACGAAGTTGAGCACAGCTTTAAAATTAACTTAGCGTATAACACTGAATTTTTTGAAGGATATGCAACCAAGTTCAATGTTTATTTTGAACGTCGTTCAGGTCGCCCATTTAGTTACACAATGAATATGTATAAAGATGAAGACTTAGGTGATACTAGCTCTTTATTCACTAATGGTGCTTACTTACCTTATATCCCTACAGGTGCTGATGATCCGAATGTAAATTGGGCTGATTCTAAAATGACTTGGGCTGAGTTAGAACCGTTATTAGAGCGTGCTGGTATATCTCAACGTGGTGGGGTCTTAGGTAAAAATACAGCAACGCAACCTTGGGTTACTACAATGGACGTTAGCATTAAGCAAGAAATACCTGGCTTTGCTGAAGGTCACACTGGTGAGGTTTATCTAATGATTGATAATTTCGCAAACCTTCTAAACAGCGATTGGGGTGTAGAAAAACGCTTAGGTTACTCTAACCAAACTATTTATGACTTTGGTGGTCTTGATGACCAAGGTAGATATAAAATAGACAACAGCTTTGGTGGTGCGGATGTGCGTAATTACTCGCAAATCAGTTCATCGTCATCAGCTTGGCAGGCTAAAGTTGGCATTAGCTACAAGTTTTAAGTCTTAAAACTGCATCAATAACTTGTTAAGTTATTTGTAAGTTACAATAAACCCATTGCAAAATTGTAATGGGTTTTTTGTTTTTCACACCCCAATTTCACATGTTTGTCATAAAGCCCACGTAATATATACCCCGATATAGAGTTATTGCTCAAAAAAACACTCAAATAGACAAAAATAGTACTATTTATTAAAAATATATTGCAGTTGTATTTTATTTGTAACGAATAAATAAGGTACACTAGTAAAGGATTTTGAATAAATGAACTTCAACTGTTTATTTTGCAAAATTTAAAATAAAAATATAAAAATTTAATTAATAACTACACGGGAAAATTAAATGAAAACTCAATTACGCAAAACAGCTCTTTCACTTGCTATTGCAGCATGTGTTGGTGTAAGTGGCGCTGCAATGGCTAACGAAACGACCTCTGCAATTAAAGGTCAAGTAATGGGGCCTAACGGCAACCCAGCAGCCGGCACTAAAGTAACAATTTTACACGTACCTTCTGGATCAGTAAAAACAACTGAAGTAAATGACGCTGGTTATTTCACAGCTAAAGGCCTGCGAGTTGGCGGTCCTTATAAAGTAGTTGTTGATTCAGATGTATATGCAGACCAAGAATTCAATAACATTATTCTTAATATTGGTAACGATTACCCAGTAAACGTTTCTCTTGAGTCACAATCAAGCATGGAACAAATTGTAGTTTCTGGCGCGCCAATTAGCTCTATGTCTGGTGGTACTGGTCCGGCGTCTACATTTACGCTAACTGATCTTGAAAATACACCAGCTATTAACCGTGATTTAAAAGACATTATTCGTATCGACCCGCGTATCACAATTGATGATAGCCGTGGTTCAATTAACTGTGGTGGTGGTAACCCTCGCTACAATAGCTTAACGCTAGACGGCGTTCGTATGAACGATAACTTCGGCTTAAGCTCAAATGGTTACCCTACTATTCGCGCCCCTTTCTCTTTTGATTCAATTGAACAAGTTTCAGCTGAACTTGCACCGTTTGACGTTCAATACGGTGGTTTTACATCGTGTAACATTAACGCTGTAACCAAATCTGGTGGCAATGATGTTCATGGCGCTGTTTTCTACGATTACACTAGCGACTCTTTCAAGGGTGATAAAATTGAAGGTGATGACGTTGATAACGGTAATTACACCGAAAAACGTTACGGCTTCAACGTAGGTCTTCCACTAATTGAAGATAAACTATTTTTATTTACTTCATATGAAAAACTTGAAGGTGTTCAACAGTTTAACTACGATGGTTTAAGCAGCGGCAGTGTAACTGCTGATGATATCTCGCGTATCACAAGCGTTGCTCAAACTGTATATGGTTACGATGTAGGCGGAATGCCTTCAAGTATGCCTGTTGAAGATGAAAAAATCTTAGTTAAACTAGATTGGAACATCAACGAAGATCACCGTGCAAACTTAATCTATAACTACAACGATGGTAATACTGTTTCACAGTCAGATACTGGCTCTAGCCGTGTATCACTATCTAATCACTTTTATGACCAAAGTGCAGAATTCACTTCAATCATTGCATCTGTTTACTCTGATTGGTCAGATGACTTCTCTACTGAAGTTCGTATTGGTAAGTCTGAGCTAGATGCAACAGTACAATCACTAGATGCAGCAAGCAGCTTTGGTGAAATGCAAATTCGTACCGAAGATGGTGGTACAGTTTATATTGGTCCAGATGACTCACGTCAATCTAATGACTTAGACTACGATACAACTACATTTAAAGTTGCAGGTACTTACTACCTTGATCAGCACACAATTACTGCTGGTTACGAGTTCGAAGAGTTAGATGTATTTAACTTATTCGTTCAGCATACTGAAGGTGAATACCGTTTCAACAATGTTGATGATTTTGAAAATGGTATTGCAAGTGCTGTTTACTACAACAATGCTGCTGCTACAAATGATCCAAACGATGCTGCTGCGAGTTTTTCGTACGCTCAGCATACATTTTACGTGCAAGACGAGTATTCGTTTACTGACTTAGACGCAAATATTACGTTTGGTTTACGTTACGATAAATACACCAGTGATGATGTACCTAACTTAAATCAAAACTTTACTGATCGCTATGGCTACAGTAACCAAAGTACATTTGATGGTATTGATTTAATTCAACCTCGTGTAGGCTTCCAATGGTACGCGACAGATGCACTTGAAGTACGTGCAGGTGTTGGCTTGTTTTCAGGCGGTAACCCTAACGTTTGGTTATCTAACTCTTACTCAAACGACGGCATTACTAACATTAGTGCAAACCAGTTTGGTTCTATCGACTTGTTCGCAACACCTAATGTAAATAATGGTACTCCAGGATTTGAAATACCTCAGTCTCAATTTGATGCAGTAGCTGACACTGTAATCGGCTCAGGCGATTCACAAGCAAACGCTGTTGACCCAGACTTTGAAATCCCATCAGAGTGGAAATACTCACTTGGTGCAACGTACACAACAGAAAATGAATATGTAATCTCTCTTGATTACTTATATTCGAAGAAAAAAGATGCTGCGTTAATGCGTGACATCGCACTTCAAGATTCTGGCGAAACTACGTTTGACGGCCGCCCTATTTACGAATCAATTGAAGGTCGTTCAAACGAATACTTACTAACAAATGTAAGTGGTGATAGCGGTGATTCATCAGTTATCTCATTAGCGGTTAGCAAGATGTTTGATAATGGTGTAAGCGTTAACTTTGGTTATGCCTACACAGATTCTGATGATGTTAACCCAATGACAAGCTCTGTAGCTGGTTCAAACTACGGTAACATTGCCCTAACAGATCCGGGTAATCCAGGTGTTGCTTCATCTGATTACGAAATTCCACATCGCTTTACTATGACTCTTGGTTATAGCCATGAGTTTGTTGATGGGTTTGCTACTCGCTTTAACCTATTCGGTGAAGCATATAAAGGCCTACCTTACAGCTACACGTTTGATGATAGTGATAAAGATACTTTTGGTGACAACAACTGGAATGGTAACCGCCAGCTATTGTATGTTCCACTTGAAAACGATCCTAACGTTGTTTACGACATGAGTGCTGCTGATATCAATGAATTCAATGAGTTTATTGCATCAAATGGTTTAGAACGTGGTCAAACGACTAGCCGTAACGCAGAAAACTCTGATTGGTTTGTTAAGTTTAACTTTAAGTTAACGCAAGAGCTTCCTGGTTTTATGGAAGGTCATAAAGGTGAAGCGTTCTTTGTAATTGATAACCTTACAAATCTGTTAAACGATGATTGGGGCGTACTTAAAAAAGGTCCTTTCGTAGGCGCTAGCATGATTAAAACGTCAATTGATGATCAAGGCCGTTACGTTTACTCAGGCTTTAACGGAAATAATGCAAATACATCAGTGCAATCAGATGCATCTGTATGGCAAATGCGTGTAGGTCTTCGTTACACTTTCTAATTTAGAACTGTAACCTAAAACATCTTTTAAAAGCCCACTTTGGTGGGCTTTTTTTATGCCTTTAATTTGTTATTTAACTTTTCAAAAATACTAACTAGCACTTCGTATTCTTCGTTGGTTAAAGTGCTCAGTAATTGTTTTTCCCAATTCAGTGCATCGGGCGTTATATTTTCATATAAGCTTTGCCCTGCTTGGCTCAGCACAAGTAATGCTGCGCGTTTGTCTTGCTCATTTAGCTCACTTCTAACTAAACCTTTATCTATTAAAACTTTTACCGCGCGCGACACTGTCGACTTGTCCATATTTGCTTGCGTGCATAAATCCTTTGCGTTGCTTTGGCCATACTGCGCTAAATTAGCAAGTATTCGCCACTGGGGAATATTTAAACCGTACTTAGTTTGATAAACCTCGGCAAAGTCGTTACTTACACGTGTTGCTACATTCGTTAATTGATAAGGTAAAAACGTTGCTAAATCAATTTTCATTATTGTTTATCCCAGCTTTGTAAGGTTTACTTTGGTGTTCATTAATATTTACGCAGATGCATAGTTGCACATTTGATATTAGTCTCACTTGAGAGTATCTTAACTGAAATAAAAATAATATTAAACCAACCCCCCTCTCACAGGAGTCAGTAATGGCGACACAATTAAGTTATATGACAGGTTTTGGTAATGAATTTGAAACACAAGCGCTACCCGGTGCATTGCCAATAGGACAATTTAGCCCACAAAAGGTTAAATACGATTTATACACCGAGCAATTTAGTTCGACTGCATTTACAGCTCCTCGCGCTTCAAATCGCCGCACTTGGTTTTACCGCCTTCGTCCGTCTGTAGTGCAAGGTGATTACCAAGCAATTGATAACGGCCTAATAAGAACAGCCCCAATCACTGAAGCCGTAACACCACCAACAATGCTACGTTGGAACCCTATTGATATGCCCTCGCAACCTACTGATTTTATTGATGGCTTGGTAACGATGGCAGCTAATGGCAGCGCTAATGGGCAATCAGGTATTGGCATTCATGTATATGTCGCTAATCAGTCAATGCAAGGGCGTTACTTTTGCAATGCTGATGGAGAAATGCTGTTTGTCCCTCAGCAAGGTGAGTTATTAATTCACACCGAGTGCGGCAAGTTAAGTATTAAACCAGGTGAAATTGCTGTTATACCCAGAGGAATTAAGTTCTCTGTTGATTTAATTGATGATACAGCCCGTGGTTATATTTGTGAAAATTATGGCCATGCGTTAGAGCTTGCAGAGCGAGGACCTGTTGGTGCAAACGGTTACGCCAACGACAGAGACTTTCAATACCCTGTAGCTGCCTTTGAAGATAAAGAGGGTGACTTTGAACTTGTTTCTAAATTCAACGGTAATTTATTTAGCTGTGAAATAAAGCACTCTCCTTTTGATGTGGTTGCATGGACCGGTAATAGCTCACCCTATAAATACGACTTATCGCGTTTTAATGTAATAAATACAGTGAGCTTTGATCACCCCGACCCGTCTATATTTACCGTGCTAACCTCCCCTTCTGCTACAGAGGGTATGGCAAATGTCGATTTTGTGATATTTCCACCGCGTTGGATGGTAGCCGAAAATACATTTCGCCCGCCTTATTATCACCGCAATATTATGAGTGAATTTATGGGCTTAATTGAAGGTGTGTATGATGCAAAAGAGCACGGCTTTGTACCTGGTGGCGCAAGTTTACACAATTGTATGTCGCCACATGGGCCTGAAGCCGACGTATTTGAAAAAGCGTCAAACGCTGAGCTTACACCACAAAAATACGAAAACACATTGGCCTTTATGTTTGAGTCGCGCTATATAATTTCACCGACAAAATATGCATTAGAAGGACAAGAGCGCCAACCAAATTACACCGATTGCTGGCGTACTATTAAAAAACAATTTACAGGTTCACAGGGTTAATTATGAAATTATACAGCTACTTTCGCTCATCAGCGGCTTATAGAGTGCGTATAGCGCTTAACTTAAAAGCAATCGATCATGAACTTGCTATTGTTAACCTTTTAAAATCAGAGCAGCTTGGGGAAGAATACTTAGCGACTAATCCGCAAGGGTTACTACCTGCACTTGAAACCGATGATGGTGTTTTAGCACAATCGCTTGCAATACTGGAATGGCTTGATGAAACTTATCCGCAATCGCCATTAATTACAGGAACTGCGTGGCAAAAAGCACAAATAAGAAATTTAAGCTTTGCCATTGCCTGCGATATTCATCCTGTTAATAATTTACGCGTGCTGAAGTATTTATCGAACGAATTAGGTGTTGATGACGAGGCTAAAAATAAGTGGTATCGACATTGGATAGAAGTTGGTTTTGAAAAAATAGAACTGATGCTAAACGAAAATGATGACTACTGTTTTGGTAATCAACCAACACTTGCTGACATTTGTTTAGTGCCGCAAGTATTTAATGCAATTCGTTTTAACGTAAATATGAGCGCTTATCCAAAAATTGCAGCTATTTACGAACACTGTAATAAATTAGCTGCATTTAATGATGCTGCACCGCAAAATCAACCCGATGCAAATTAAGCTAGTTCAGTAACTAACTAGAGTTCAGGTTAGCTAGCTTTGTAGCGCACTATGAATAACCGTAATGTGCTCAATTAAATCTAAGCCCAGATCAGTTAAATATCCGCCATCTGGGCTATCTATAATCCCTTTTTCAAATAAACGTTGCGCTGCACTAAGTAAGCTTGGCTCTGCGTCTGAGTGTAATTTAATACCCTGCATTTTACTGTCGCGAGGAAACTTCGCTAATAGTGTGAATTCTTCGATCATTGTTTGATTAAATTGCATTGTGTGCACCTTTTTATTTGAATCCAAGTTGTTCTGTGAGTAACTAAGTTTATAATTAAAATCACTTTGTGTACTTTACACTAGCACGTTTTTTAGCTTAATGTATTATTTTTAACCCTCCCTATTTAAAGGCCTCTAATGCGTAACTTTTTAATTCTATGCTTTTGTTTTAGCAGCTTATCGTATTCAATACTTAGTGAAGCAACAACCCTTAAAACCCATTCAATTATTGATGCAAACCAGTTTGTAAATGAAGAATCAAACTGTTGGTACGACAACAAACGCTATAGCGAAGGCGCATTAATACAAATTCACTCATTTACACTTTTGTGCGGTGCTAAAACACCCCAGCACAGTAACAGCCAACTCATTTGGCTTAAAATAGATAAACAGGGTAATGCTATTTACCCAACAGCTCCTAAAACAATCACTGTGAATTAGCGCTAAAAGATGATTTGAGCTACAATGCACGCAGTTTAAATAAGTAGTATGGCTATGGATAATCAACCTAAAAACCCTTTACATGGGGTAACGTTAGAACAAATACTTGTTGAGTTAGAACAGCGACTTGGCTGGAGAACACTTGGCGAGCAAGTAAAAATCAAATGCTTTACTGATCAACCGAGCATTAAATCGAGTTTAAAGTTTTTGCGTAAAACGCCTTGGGCTCGCGATAAAGTGGAAGCACTTTATATTCACACTATAAATAACAAACCTATTCGTAGACCAAAAAGTGCGCCGAGAGAAACATCTTCTCAAGCGCCGGATACAACAGGGTTTGTTTGGCCATCAATTAAAAAATGATGTAAAAAAGGAGCTAATTTAGCTCCTTTTTTGATTGTAATTAGCGCGATTTATTGCTCTTTGCAAATCACATTTAATGAGGCCGGCTCAATAGTAATAACGAGTTTGTGAGCAGTTTTAACTTCACCGTCAAGTACGTACTTAAGCTCTCCTTCGCCTGTCACCTCGACTCTTTTAGCATTTGTATGATGCGAATTTATAGCTAAATGTGTTTGCGTTAAACTGCTAAACATCAGTTCTGCAATACTCAATATTGTCGTAGAATTTTCATTATTTGGTGTTAGCCAATTCACATCAAGAAGCCCGTCACTATGATTTGGCTGCCCACCACCTTGAGCCAATAACGTTGTAAAAGGCGCAGCATTAGCCACAATAAAGCTATTTGTACATATTTCTTTCGGCTCATTATCATCGAGTTTCACACTAAGTAACTGTGATTTTTGCTCGCCAAACGCTTCAAAAAAGCCATTTAAATAGGCAAGTTGCCCCGACTTATTTTTCGACTCTCTATCTGCTTTTTCTATCATAGATTGCTCAAAACCAATACCCGCGAGTAGTAGTACTAATTCGTTATTACAATAAGCGGTATCTATTGTGCTTGTTTGACCATCTATAATTAAGTCACAAGCTTGTTCAACAGGAATAAATTTAGAGCTAATCCCCATCAATACATGCGCAAGTGCGTTTGCAGTCCCCATTGGTATAATACCTAGCTTACATTTTGTATTTACAAGTACGCTTGCAACTTCGGCCACTGTACCATCGCCTCCACACGCTATTATCATGTCTGGTTTTTGCGTAATCGCTTGTTTAGCAAGCTCAATACCGTTTACGTCTTGTGAAGTAGTAAGTACTTTTAAATCGTAATAGGCCGATAACCGCGCAACAATTAAGTGCTCTTTTTCTTGCCATAATCGTGTACCAGATACTGGATTTGCAATTAAAACTGCTTTGTTTTTAATCAGCAGCTCGCCTTTTTTATGACGCTTAGCTAAATGACGAAGCTGATGCTTATTTAAGTTTGCGGTTTCGCGGGTTTCCTTTATTTGTGCAAGTACTTCATGTACATCTGCATTTTTGTTTTGACTCAATAAATAAGCCGCCATTACAAAAACAGACCGCCCACGGCCTAAAGCACAATGTACAACTACGCGACGGTTTTCTTTAATATGATGATGTATCCAATTAATAGCCTGATTTAACTGAGAATGGGTAGGAATACTATGATCGAGCACCGGAATGTTTAAGTAATTTATATTCTCTTGTGTTGAACTCCACTCGAGTCCGTCGAATTCACACGTAACGTCTAAAATTGCAGTAATTCCGTTATCTTTTAATGTGTCTATGTCTGAGGGAAATAATCGGCAAGCTAAAAATAGGTTTTCGTTTATTTTTTGAATTGGCGGCACTTTATCGCGCTTACGTGACCAGGCATTATAAATTTGCACACCAAATAAAAATGGCACAAACGCCCAACGTATATAAAATGGGATCACCCCATTTTCACGTTTTCTAAATATTTTTGCTGTATTAAAAATATATGCGGTACTCACCAATAAAAGTGACAGTGCAGTCCAATAAAAAACAATAGCAAAGTAAACAGAGTTTACTTCCCAACCAATAAAAATAAGTAGTAATGCTAAAAGTGAATAACCAATTGCAGCCCACATAGTCTCTCCTTTGTGTAAATAATTCCGATTTTCTAATTTTAATTTAAACGGCTTTATGTACTCTTTTGCAAATATCACGCCATATAAATGGCATTTCAAATTCAAATTAAAATCATAAGCTATTGATATGTAATGTTAATAATAAAATAAATTTAAGTGCAATCTGCTCTTTGTGCATTTTTTACAAACATGTGAATAAATTATACTTACACGTCTAAATTTCAAACACTGATCGGTTATTGCTTGTACTAACGTATAAAGCAGCTAATCTAAAAATCAATTAAATTTTTTGCATCCAAATCACACTCTCAACCGTTTACTCAATGATAATAAGAAAAACAGGACCCCTATGGATAACGATGATTTACTCCCTCTTTTGTGCGCAACAGCACAAGGAGACAAAAATGCTTTCTCAAGTTTATATCAACAAACTAGCGGCAAACTTTTTGCTATTAGTTTAAATATGCTCACTAACAGAGCTTATGCGGAAGAGGCACTACAAGACGCTTTTATAAAAATTTGGCATAACGCATCTGAATATAACGCCTCTAAAGGCACCGTTATTAGTTGGATGATAAGTATAGTTAGGTATAGAAGTCTTGACTCACTGCGCTATCACAAAGTACGAAAAGAGCAGTCGTTAGGCGATGACGAATATGAAAATGAAAGTGTTGACGTTAATTACGATGAAGAAACAAAACTGGTTAATTGTATCAAACAGCTTGAGCCGCAACAAAAACAAGCTATTCACTTAGCTTATTATAAGGGGCTGAGTCATAGCGAGTTAGTGGATCATATAGAAACGCCGTTAGGTACAGTTAAAAGCTGGATCAGGCGTGGGCTTATGCAGCTACAAAGGTGTTTAACATTATGAATTATAATAAACCCGAACTATTAGACGCGCTTGCTGGGCAGTACGTGCTTGGCACACTTAGAGGGCTTGCCCGTAAGCGTTTTCAGCGTCTGTTACTTAACTCAAATCAAGCACGTGAAGCAACAAGTCTATGGGAGCAAAACCTAAACAGCTTAGCGAGTGCTATTACACCGCAAACGCCACGTGACGATGTATGGGTAAATATACTACAGCGTATTGAAAACAGGCCACAAACAAGTAAAACAGTCATACATACCAAGCCTTCAATTTGGCGTACATGGTCTTTTGTGGCAACTGCTGCGTGTATTGTTTTAGCCTTTTTGGTTATTCAACCTAGTACCAATGTTATGCACACTCAACAAATTGCTTTGGTTCAAAATCAAGATAAACAATCATTATGGTTTATTGATGTTAACGAGCAAGGGCTCTCAATTAAAGCCAGTAGCCAATTGGTTGCCCAAACTAATAAAGATTATGAGTTGTGGATGATTTTAAAAGGGCAAGATGCACCTATTTCACTGGGTTTACTTCCCAAGCAAGGCAGTAAAATATTATTAAAAGATAACCGTTTTAACGCAAGTGATATTGCATTGCTAGCCGTAAGCTTAGAACCTATTGGCGGCTCACCAAATGGATCTCCTACTGAGGTACTATACACCACAGAGCTGGTACTTTTATAACCCTACTATTATGACCAAAGTTGGCTGCTTAAATAAAGCAGCCAACCTTCTTCAAAACTTTTTTAACAAAAAATAAAAATAATTTAACTTTTTTGCATCCAATTTAAATCCTGCCCCGTTATTAGCTATGACTTCAATCAAAACTAAAGGACAAAGTCATGAAAGCTTTAACTCCATCAATACTCGCAGTAGTAATATGTAGTACGTTTGTAAGTGCACCAAGTGAAGCATCAAGCCACAGAGAAGCGCCAAATATAAGCCGTTTCCCGACTTTAGACTCAACCGATTTTTATGTATTTAATAGTTACGAGCAAGGTCGTGATGATTTTGTAACATTAATTGCTAACTATATCCCACTGCAAGACGCATACGGCGGTCCTAATTACTTTGCAATGGACCCAGATGCTACCTACAGCATTCATATAGATAACGACGGCGATGCTGTTGAAGATATTACATTTGCGTTTAACTTTAAAAGCATGCTTCCTAATGATAACCAAGGTGTGCAATTAACTGTTGGACCTGAAGGTAATCAACGCACCGTGTCTGTACCGCTTAAAAATGTAGGCGGTGTATCTGCCGGTGATGACAGCGCTGCAAATTTTAGTGAATCATACACAATGAGCATGATTAGCGGCGCGCAGCGTACTGGCGAAACAACGGTATTAAACAACACAGCATCAAACTTAAGTACATTTTCTAAACCACTTGATTATGTGGGCAATAAAACATTTGGTTCAATGAGCGATTACCAAACTTACGCTGACCAATTTGTGTATCAGGTTTCAATTCCTAACTGTGAAAGCATGGCACAAGTTTTTGTAGGACAACGTAAAGACCCATTTGTAGTTAACCTAGGTAAAACATTTGATTTAGTTAACTATGTACCTGTAGAGGGTGATAGCGCCCCTGGTGCTGGTGACGGCGGTGGTTTTCCAGGTGGTATAACACAATCAGCTGATAACGACGACCTTGCAGATAAAAACGTAACATCAATTGCTATCGAAATACCTAAGAGCTGTATTGTTGGTGAAGGTAACGGCGTAATAGGTTCGTGGACAACAGCAAGCCTACCTCAAGCTCGCGTATTAAACCCTAATGCTAAATTTGCTAATAACGCCGTTAATGGTGGTGCTTTAACACAAGTTTCACGCTTGGGTAGCCCGCTTGTAAACGAGCTTGTAATTGGCATTAAAGACAAAGACACATTCTCTACTGCTCACCCTAAAGATGATGCACAATTTTTAGATTATGTATCTCATCCAGCACTACCAGAGTTATTAAACATTTTGTTTAAAGATGCTGTTAATACGACCCTTGGCGCAAACTTAGAAACACTGGCACCCACAAACTTCCCGCGTACTGATTTAATCACTGCATTTTTAACAGGTTTTGCAGGCGTTAATCAACAAGCAACTGTAACACCTTCAGAAATGCTACGTTTAAATACAGGCATTGCAGCAACAGCGCAAGCTGATCAATCTGCATTTGGTGTAGCGGGTAATGATTTAGCCGGCTTCCCAAATGGTCGTCGCCCGGGTGATGATGTGGTTGATATTGCACTTCGTGTTGTGATGGGTCGTTTATGTCATCCTATTCCTGTAAATGGTGAAGACACTGATTTAGGACTTTGTGCACCAGAGGATGCTAATACAGGCACAGTGCCATTTACAGACGGCGCACCTATTGATGCAACAATGATGGATTCATCATTCCCATACCTTGCAACACCGCTTGCTGGCTCTAAATAAGGAGTAAAATAATGCGTAATTTAAAAACTACCCATATTTGTGTTCTCCTCAGTGCATTAACATTGGGAGCATGTAGTAGCGATGATGATAAAAAACAGCCTACTCCGGTTGTAAACACAGCGCCTACCACAAGTGATGCAATACTAACTACACAAACTGAAGTAAGCATTACCGATATGCTTAGCGCAACCGACAATGATGGCGATTCACTGACTTACTCGTTAACAAGTGAGCCAACTCTTGGAACTGTTACCGTTAATAGCGATGGTAACTTTACCTACACACCGAATAAAGAAGTGACAGGTTCAGATAGTTTTATGTTTGGTGTAAGTGATGGCGTTAATTCGCAAGTAACTGCAACAGTGAACATTACAATTGACGCACTACAAGTCGACTTTGCTCAATTTGCAACCGATGCATTTATTCAAGCCCCAAATGCAGAGCCGTTAACTGTTAACGGTCGGGTGTTTACAAACACCGATACCGATGTTGATGGATTAATTTCAACAAACGGTAACTAACCAAGTAATTAAGCTGACAGGCCATGGATGGCTTTTTTCAAAGGATATTTATAATGCATTTATCAATTTTTAAGTCCGTCGCATTTATTACTTTATGCCTAACACCCCTTGCGTTAAGCGCTGCGCCTTTTACCCCAAAAGATGATGCAGTTATTGCTAAAAGTAATTCAACGCTTAGTGCTTCCCTCTCTGTTGACGAGATAAATACATTAGTCACTAACAGCCAATATGCCGGCCAAACAGAGCGCTTACAGGGGCTACTTAAAACCCGTTTAGCCCAGCTATATAAACAAACACCCTCATCTCAAATTGGTTACTTATATGCTCGCGTTTTACAAAAAGAGCACCTTTTCAACGAAGCTATTGATATTGCTAACAACGTTTTGATTAAAGAGCCACAGCATAGTAATAGCCATTTATTGCTAGCCAATATATTTATGACTCAAGGTAAGTTCGCACAAGCAAAAAAACACTGCGTAGCCTTAATTGGGCAAGTAAGCACTATTACTGCTAGCACCTGTGTACTCGATGTACAAAGCCAACATGAAAGCGTTTTAGACAGCTACCAAGCATTAGTAAAAATTATAAATAATAATCAAACTAGCCTAGCTACAAACCATGTTTTAAGTGAAATGAGCTATCGTTTAAATAACTACAAACAAGCATTGTCTCACTTACAAAGTGTAGATTTAGTTCAAGCCCCTGTGAGCCTAATTGTTTTATGGGCCGATATTCAAATTGCTCTAAATCAACCACAACAAGTATTAAATACATTAAGCGTACTGCTTCCTGATAAAAGTAATTTAGAGGATGCTATTTTGCTAAGACTTTCAATCGCAGAAAAAAAACTAAATAAACGCGATAAAAAATGGCAAAATACAATGGCGCAAAGAGTTACACTACGAGAGCTTCGCAAAGATTCTTTTCATGCAAGTGACTTAGCTAAATATTACCTTGATGTACAACCAAATCGCGAAAAAGCACTTTACTGGGCTCATATTAATTGGCAACAGGCTAAAATGAGCACCGATGAGCAATTACTTATTCAAGCAAAAGCGATGCAACGAGACACACTATGAAAACGCCTTATCTATTTATACTCACTTTAATGCTGTGCATTTTTTCAACTTACAGCTTTGCCCATCAACTAAGTACAAGTTATATAACCTTAAATAGCGAGAACAATAACGACACCAACAAAAACCAATACACGGGTACCTGGCAAATTAATATAGCCGACTTAGAGCACGCAGTTCCTCTGGATTTAGATAAAAACGGGCAAATTTCGTGGACAGAAATAAAAGCAAAACGCAGCTCAATTAATAACTTCATTGAAGAAAATTTAAATATCACGCAAAACGCGCAATCATGCCCTTTAAAAAGTGAAGGTATCTATCAGCTAGATAACCATTTTAATCAGCCTTATTTGGTTATTCCGCTGCTGTTTAGTTGTGATGACAATGAAGCAATTTCTCTTTCTTATTCTGCTTTTTTTAATACCGATGCCAATCATAAATCCATCGTAAATATAAACGGTGTATCTCGTGTATTTAATATCAACGAGGCACAACAAACGTTCAGCTTTGAGCAAACAAGTTATTTAAGTACGTTTAATCAATACGTGTATCAGGGTGTTTTACATATTTGGATTGGTATTGATCATATTTTATTTTTAATCGCCCTGTTACTTACCTGTGTTTTAAAACGCAGCGATAAAGCATGGCAAGGTATTAGCTCTAAAAAACAAATTATTAAACACACAGCATGGATAGTAACCGCGTTTACGCTTGCGCACTCTATTACGCTTACCGCAACAGCTATGAACTTAGTCTCACCAAATAGCCGCTGGGTAGAGCTTGGAATTGCTATATCGGTTTTATTTGCAGCATTAAATAATGTGTGGCCGTTGGTACTTCGTTTAGGTTGGCTTACTTTTGCTTTTGGTTTACTACATGGGATGGGATTTGCGAGCGTACTTGGCGAGCTTGGCTTGTCGAGCGACTATCAACTGCTTAGTATATTGGCGTTTAATTTAGGCGTCGAAATCGGTCAACTTAGTATCTTACTAGTAGCCTTACCAATACTCATTTATGTACGACACTACACTTGGTATAAAAAGTGGTTAATGCCAATGGGCTCCGTTGCTATCGCAATCATTGCACTTCAGTGGTCAATCGAGCGATTTTAAATAGACTAAAATAAAAAAGCTAGCCAAAGTATTGGCTAGCTTACTTTTGGTTATTTATTTTGAGCGTTACTGCGCTTTATCAAATGGCATCAGTAATGTTTTCATCGCCGGGCGAAGCGCTATTAGTACTGTTTCTTCGGTTAACTCTGGGTAGAGTAACTTTCTAAGTAATAACCCTGCCATCATCGAAAAAATAACATTAATTCGACTTTCAAGTTCAAGCTCATCAATGTCTTTGAGCGCACTTCGCTCGCTAGTTAAAAGCTGTCTCATGCGCCCGCGTGCTTGAGTATCCATATCACGTAGCAATGAAGCTACTTTAACATTTCGACCTGCTTCAGCCATCATATCTAAATCAACTACACATGCCCCTGTGTCCATGTGCCTTTGCACACCAATGTTTAAGCCATCTAAAAGAGCTGCTAAAACATCACCTGGGTGATCTTCAAACTGTTGGAAGATAGAAAACATTTCTTCCATGTCTTTTTCAATAATGCTTTCTATAATGGCTTCTTTACTTTCAAAGTAATTATAAATATGGCCCGCACTCATCCCTGCCGTTTTAGATATTTCAGCCATGCCTGCACCGTGGTAACCTTTTCGGCGAAAACACTCTGCAGCAGCTGTTAGTATTTGTTCGCGCCTAGCCAGTGCTATCGCGGGATCTGTTTGCCTTTTTGCTTTAGGCTTCATGTTCAACTCCACTACCAAGTCATAAACTCAGTAAAGCAAGAGCTATAAATAGTCTCGCTATATAAATATGTAATGCGGCTTTAAAAGCCGCAAATATTATTTCTCTTCCTGAGCTGTTTCACTGGTTACGTTCCATCCGCCACCAAGCGCTTTGTACAAGTTAATTTGGCTTGCAAGATACGCTTGCTGACCCGAAATTAACTGTTGCTGCGCGCCGTACCATGTACGCTGAGCATCAAGTACTTGCAAGTAGCTATCTGCGCCTTTTTCGTAACGCATTTTTGATAAATCAAATGTGATTTGTCGGCTACTTATAAGCATATCAAGGGCACTTAATTGCTCTTGGTAACCTTCTCTATCAGCAAGTGCATCGGCAACTTCGCGAAACGCATTTTGAATTTTTTGCTGATAAGTAGCCACTGCAATTTCTTGATCAGCTTTTGCTACATCAAGATTTGCTTGGTTACGTCCCATATTAAAAATAGGTAGGCTAATTGACGGCACAAAACTCCATGTACCCGAGCCTGAATCAAACAAGCCACTTAAATCACTTGAAGCAGACCCGGCATTGGCTGTTAAGCTAATACTTGGATAAAACGCTGCACGTGCAATACCAATATTGGCATTTGCAGCAAGCATTAAATGCTCAGCGGCTTTAATATCAGGGCGTTGCGATAACAGGTCAGACGGTATACCAACCGGCACTTCTGGCATGCTGATCAAGTTAGTCAGGTCTTTACTAGGCAGTAAATCAGCTGAAACAGATTTACCCACTAATAAATCTAGGGCACTTTTATCACGCTTTAACAAACGTTTGTACGTTGCTATGTCTACTTTTGCTGTAGCAACTGTACTTCTAAGCTGCTCAAGGGTAATTGAAGAAGTTGCACCTAAATCAAAACTTTTTTGCGTAAGCGATAATGACTCTTGCTGAGAGGTGAGCGTTTCTTTTGCAAGCTCTAGCAGTTGTAAGTCCGTCGCGTAACTAAGCCACGCATTTGCCAACTCTGAAATTAAAGACACCTGCGTACTGTATTGGCTAAGCTCTGTAGAGTATAAATTTTGGAGTGCTTGCGCTGATTGATTGCGTACTTTGCCCCAAATATCTAACTCGTAAGACGTAATGCCCACTGTTGCACTGTATTGCGAGCTAATAGCTGCATCGCCAGTACCCGACAAATCAGCCGGTAAACGCTGGCGCGTACCAGAAGCATTTAAATCAAGCGACGGATACAAAGCAGAGTCTTCGATTTGATACAAACCACGAACACGCTGCACATTAAGCACTGCAATTTGCATGTCTTTATTGTGCTCAAGGCTTTGCGTAATTAAGGTTTGTAGTTTTTCATCATTAAAAAACTGCTGCCAATTTAATTGCTGCGCAGCGCTTTGCCCAGTATCTGATGCATAAGCATCAGATACTGGTAGAGCAAGGTCTTTTTGCTCTGGCGCTAATTGACAACCACTTAGCACCAATAAAGCAATTGCACTTAGGCTGAATGTTTTAATGCTCATTCTGCGCTCTCCTTTGTTGTCTCGTTAGTTTTACCAGGGAATACACGGCGAACTAACACAAAGAACAACGGTACAAATACAACAACTAATATTGATGATGCGAGTGTGCCGCCAATAATCGAAATACCCAACGCATTTTGCGCACCAGAACCCGCACTTGAGGCAATAGCAAGCGGTAAAACACCACAAATAAAGGCCATCGAAGTCATGAGTATTGGACGTAAACGTAAACGTACAGCTGCAATAGCCGCATCAACTAAGCCAAGCCCATCATCCATTTTATGAATTGCAAACTCTACAATCAGTATCGCATTTTTAGATGCCAAACCAATGGTGGTCAACAAGCCTACCTGCAAGTAAATATCGTTAGATAAGCCACCGCCTAGCGCTGCCATAATTGCACCAAATATACCCAGTGGCACAATCATCATTACCGCAAACGGTACCGACCAACTTTCATAAAGTGCAGCTAAACATAAAAATACAAACAACAGCGATAAGCCATATAGTAAAGGTGCTTGACCACTACTTGAGCGCTCTTGGAATGAAATACCGGTCCACTCAGACGAAATACCATTAGGCAGCTGTTTAACTAAACGCTCCATTTCATCCATTGCTTGGCCTGTACTGTAACCCGGCGCTGCACTACCTTGAATTTCCATTGCTGAAAAACCATTGTAACGCTCTAAACGTGGCGAACCATACGTCCAGTAGGCACTAGCAAACGCTGAAAACGGCACCATATCGCCATTATCATTGCGCACATACCACTTATTTAGGTCCTCAGGCACCATGCGAGATTGTGCGTCACCTTGCATATACACTTTTTTAACTCGACCACGGTCAATAAAGTCATTCACATAACTACTACCCCATGCTGTCGAAAGTGTACTGTTAATATCGTTTTGCGACACGCCAAGCGCTTCGGCTTTTGCAAGGTCTGTATCAAGTTGCAGCTCTGGCATATCTTCTTGTCCATTTGGACGTACGCCCGCTAAAATTGGACTTTGGCTTGCTAAACCTAATAACTGATTTCGCGCAGCTAAAAGTGCGTCATGCCCTAGGCCTACACGGTCTTGTAAGAAAATATTGAAGCCATTAGCAGTACCCAGTTCAACAATTGCAGGTGGCGGGAATGCAAACACAAACGCTTCTTTTATCGTTGAAAAGTAGCCCATCGCTTTACCTGCAACACCTTGAACAGATAACTCGTCACGCTGACGCTCATCCCAATGTTTAAGGTTAACAAAGGCAATTGCTGAGTTTTGGCCAGAGCCTGCAAAACTAAAACCAGTAACGGTAAAAATACCATTCACAGCTTCAGATTGATCGTTTAAAAAGTGATTTTCTACCTTCTTAACAACCTCAAGCGTTTGTTGTGTTGTAGAGCCTGCCGGTAATGATACTTGGTTAAACAAAATACCTTGATCTTCGTCAGGTAAAAATGCCGTTGGCAAGCTTGAGAATACATAAACCATACCGCCCACAATCACGCCATAAATAAGTAAGTAGCGTTTAGAGTGTGTAAGCATACGGCCTACAAAGCTTTGTGCACCTGAATTTGTTTTATCAAAACCACGGTTAAAGCCTGTAAAAAATCGGCCAAATAACGTCTCATTGTTATGTACATGGCTTGGTTTTAAAAGCGTTGCACACAATGCAGGCGTTAAAATAAGAGCAACTAAAACAGATAACCCCATCGCCGATACCAGTGTTATAGAAAACTGACGATAAATAATACCGGTAGAGCCACTAAAGAATGCCATTGGGATGAATACCGCAGAAAGCACCATGGCAATACCTACCAGCGCGCCTTTAATTTCATCCATCGATTTACGCGTAGCTTCAAGTGCCGAGAGTTTTTCCTCGGTCATTAAGCGCTCAACGTTTTCTACCACAACGATTGCGTCATCTACCAATAAGCCTATGGCAAGTACCATCGCAAACATCGTTAGCGTATTTATTGAATAACCAAAGGTGTACAAAATACCAAACGTACCTAGTAAAACCACTGGCACTGCTATTGTTGGTATAAGTGTTGCCCTAAAGTTTTGTAGGAACAAATACATAACTACAAAAACAAGTACAACAGCTTCAATTAAGGTGTGAATAACTTTTTCAATAGATAACGATACAAACGGCGTTGTGTCGTAAGGTATAACAGCATCTAACCCTTCAGGGAAAAACGGTTTTAGCTCTTCAATTGCTTTTTTAACTCCAGCGGCAGTATCAAGTGCGTTAGCACCACTGGCTAATTTAATACCTAATCCTGATGCAGGTTGCCCATCGTAACGAGCAACAACGCGGTAGCTTTCACCGCCAAGCTCTACTCTAGCAACGTCCTCTAGACGTACAAAAGAGCCATCTGGATTGGTTTTAACCAATATTTGTTCAAATTGCTCTGGCGTTTGTAATCGACTTTGAGCCGTTACTGTTGCATTAAGTTGCTGACCATCAACGGCAGGCATACCGCCAAGTTGACCAGCAGATACTTGTGCATTTTGCGCACTAATTGATGCACTAATATCAGCAGGTGTCAGCTTATAATTTTGTAACTTTGAAGGGTCTAACCAAATACGCATCGCGTACTGAGAACCAAACAGCTGCACTTCACCTACGCCTTCAACACGTGAGACAATATCTTGCACGTTTGATGAAACATAATCGCCAATATCAATATTGGTCATGCTGCCATCTTTAGACACAAAAGCATAAACCATTAAAAAGTTACGCGCTGACTTTGCAACTACCACACCTTGCCTTTGCACGGCTTCTGGTAATAGTGGAGTCGCTGTTGCTAGTTTATTTTGCACTTGGACTTGTGCAATATCAGGGTCTGTTTCAGCGCTAAACGAAAGTGTAAGCGTAGCAGAACCACTCGACTCAGACGTAGATGACATATAAAGCAGGCCATCAAGTCCTTTCATTTTTTGCTCAATAACTTGCGTTACCGTATCTTCAAGTGTACGTGCAGATGCACCAGGGTACGTTGCAGTAATACTCACTGCAGGTGGTGCAATTGAAGGATACTGCGAAATAGGTAAACTCCTAATCGCCAAAATACCTGCAAGCATCACTACAATAGCGAGTACCCAAGCAAATATCGGTCTATCGATAAAAAATCGTGACATTAAAACTCTCCGTTATTGCGCTTGATCGGCTTTAGTAGACGATTGAATTTCAGATGGATTCACTGGTGCACCAGGGCGGATTTTTTGTAAACCTTCAACTATTAACTTATCGCCATCCATTAAGCCATCAGTAACAAGCCAATCAGAACCAATAGTTCTATCTACTTTTAATACGCGGCTTTCTACTGTGTTGTCTTTACTGACAACCATTGCTGTTGGTTCGCCTTTTGAATTACGGCTAACACCACGTTGCGGAGCTAAAATAGCACCCGCCTTAACACCTTCCACAATAGAAGCTCGAGCATACATGCCTGGCAGTAATAATTTTTCTGGGTTTGAAAATTTAGCACGTAGTATTACTGAGCCAGTACTTGGATCAACTGTCACTTCAGAAAACTGCAATGTGCCTTTATGAGGATAAACAGAACCATCTTCCATAATAAGTTCAACGTCAGTTTGGCTAGTCGAATCAACACTTAGAGCACCTGATGATATTGCTTTTTTAAGTTTGGTAAGCTCATTACTTGATTGTGTTAAATCGATATAAATTGGATCTAACTG
Source organism: Pseudoalteromonas sp. APC 3358 (assembly GCF_030408075.1). Taxonomy (NCBI): domain Bacteria; kingdom Pseudomonadati; phylum Pseudomonadota; class Gammaproteobacteria; order Alteromonadales; family Pseudoalteromonadaceae; genus Pseudoalteromonas; species Pseudoalteromonas sp. APC 3358. Next base: position 85,646 of record NZ_JASDCE010000001.1, on the reverse strand, counting down.
AGTCACTGTAGCAAGTGCAGTACTTTGATTGGCACTTACTAATGCACCTACTGTTACGCTTGATTTACTAATTTGACCACTAATTGGTGACGACACATGGCTGTAATCAAGGTTAATTTGCGCCGATTTTAACTGCGCTTTAGCCGTTAATAATTCTGCTTTTGCTTGTTTGTATGCAGCATCTGCTTCATCAAAGTCTTGCTGACTTACCGCTTTTATTTTTAAAAGCTCGCTAAAGCGAGATGCTTTAGCTTTACTACTTGAAATACTCGCCTGAGCACGTGCAACACTTGCTTCACTTGCTGCTAAGTCTGCTTCAAATGTCGCAGGGTCTATTTGATACAGAGCCTGGCCTTGTTTAACCTCTTTACCTTCAACAAATAAACGAGATTGCACAATACCACTTACTTGTGGGCGAATTTCAGCAATTTGAAATGCACTGATACGACCAGGAAGTTCTTTTTTGAGAGTAAGCGCTTGGCTTTTTAATGTAAGTACACCCACTGGTACAGCTTTAGGAGCTGAAGCTTGTGACTGCTCAGCAGCCTGATCGCAACCAGTTAAAGCAACAGAACCGACGAGGGCTGACAATACAAATAAAGCGATGCGGGAACGCTGCATGTTAAATACCTTTTAGTTTAGAGTGAACGATCATTCTAAATTAAAACGCGCTGATAATGAATCTTAATTAGAAGAAATTTACACAAACTTACACTCCTCAGTACAATATACGTCTTAGGTTGCATTTAATGTTAATTAGATGAAAATAGAATCAAGACTGTATGAAAATAAAACAACTTAACATATTGAAATAATATCTCATTTTAGAAACGAAGTTTTTAACAGACACAAAAAAGCCAAGCAAATACAGCTTGGCTATTTATATAAAAACTAAAGCACACACCTTATTTTAAAGGATATTAGCACTCTGCGGGTTAATAACCCTTGAAACTAACAACTGCTCTACCCTAATTCCTTCTACATCAACAACTTCAAACTTAAAGCCTGAAAAAGTTAAATGCTCCGCGCGTTTAGGTATTCGCTTCATATTGTAAATTAAAAAGCCAGCGACCGTTTCATAGTGCATCTGATCGGGAAATTCTTCTATATCAAGTACTTTTGCTAAATCGGTAATTGGGGTTAAGCCATCTACAAGCCATGAATTTTTATCGCGTTCTATGATTAATTCGTCGCCTTGATGAGTGATTAAATCACCCATAAACCCTTTCATTAAATCTTTTACCGTTACAATGCCCACCGAAAGCGCATATTCGTTTACGACAACAGCAAATGGTTTTGCTGCACTTTTAAACGCATTTAAAGCTTCAGATAAGCTTAATGTTTCGGGTAAGTAAAAAACATCTTTATCAATGAGATCATCGTTTATATTGGCGGCTTCGCCCTTTAGTACTTGTCGTAAAATATCTTTAGATTCAACAGAGCCATGCAACTTATCTAAATTTCCTGACACCACTAAAAAGTGGTTATGAGGATGGTCAATAATTTTAGTCGCAATATCATGGCTAGATTCGTTTAAATCAAAATATACAATTTGGTCGCGTGGCGTCATTACGCTTGATAAAAATCGTGCTTCTAGGTCAAACACATTGCCAATGAGTTCATACTCTTGCTTTTGTAAACTGCCATATGCAGCACCTGCTTCCATCATGGCAACAATGTCCTCAGTTGTCACATTGTCTTCTCGCTCAGCGGGTACTTTAAATAAGCGCAACACAAAGTTAGTGACACCATTAAAAAACATTACCAGCGGGGTTAATGCAAAGGTAACCCAGCGCATTATTGTAACCACTCTAACAGCGACCGCTTCAGGCATGATCATCGCTAAACGCTTTGGCATTAAATCGGCGAATAATATAAATAAGGATGTAATAGTAAAAAACGAGAATAAAAAGCTAATTTTTTCTAAATGCGCACCTTGATAAAACAATACCAACACACTTTCAACATAAGGCGATAAGGCCTGCTCGCCCACAATACCACCCAATATCGCTATCGCGTTGAGTGCTATTTGGATCATGGCAAAAAAAGCCCCTGGATTTTCTTGTAGCTTTAGTACCGCTGCTGCCTTTATATTCCCTTCATCTGCCATTACTCGCAGTTTTATTTTACGCGACGCTGCAATTGCTATTTCTGACATAGCAAACAACGCACTGATCAAGATCAATAAGCTAATCCCGATTAAATCACCCATTTAACGCTCCAAAAAGTTAGTGCTTTTTTAAACAAAAAGCAGCTGGATTATAATCGGTTTTTAAAATGCGGCAATTTATATTTATAAAATATATTAAAGTAATTTAATTTCATGAGGTTACATTGATTAAACTGTTTTTTAAACTGTTTAATTGCCTTTAAAGGCGACTTTTAATTGAACAACTAAGGCCGGATCCATATTTATATTACAAGCAAAAAATAATGGAGATTGAGCTGTATTTAGATTTAGTAATGGCTCGAGTAGCTCAAGCCTAGGCTCAGTTTTTATTCGATAGCTAAATTGCTTTTTGCTAAGAACAACAAAATCAAGAATATCGTGACGAGTGCTTATAAGTTTATCTATTTTATCTAGGCTATCGATGAGTAATAAATGCTTGTTCTCACTAAAGCCTCTCTCAAGCAAATAGTGATGACTAAAGTTATCACGCAGTACTGCTATTTTATATTTTTTAGCATCATTGAGAGTATTTAACTTTATACCTCTGGACTTTAGACCATAAATAGCAGAATCAAAGCTTTCCAGTTCACCTACCCAGTTAAACTTACTTTCTCTATTAGGTAATCGAACAATTGAAAATATACAGGTATTTTTATCGCGTAGCGCTGCATTGTAAGATATGGCCCAACTATGCGCCAACATAGTGTATTTTATACCAGTGCCTTCTAGCGCTTTATGAACTTTATCGACAGAACGGCCAACGAGTTTATTATCTTCATTGAGATACTGAAAGTCCGGAAATACTTCCGTTACTATTGTGATTTCAGTTGCATCAACTTTAATACAGCTAATGAACAATAAAAAGATCAATAATTTCATTTAGCAAGGCCTCAACTAACTCATTATAAGTATTTAATAAATATAGCTGAGGCTTTATGAACTGCTAGTTTTTAGTCATGTAATGCACACTTATACGCTGATAGTGCTAATATTTATAGCTCCTACAGCTTACTTGTTCATCGCACTAATTAAAAAGGCTGAAATTTTAGCGCCTTCTCTAAGTGTCGTTTCAGAGCTTGATTGACCCACTAAAGAGCTGTCGGTAAATGGCGCTATTTCCATCATATCAGCACCCGTAATCGGAAACTCATCCGCAATGGCTGATAAAATATCAAGCGCATGCTGTGGTGTTAAACCGTTATGCTCTGGCGTACCTGTGGCAGATGCAAACTCTGCATCAAGCGCATCAATATCAAAGCTTACGTATACTTCATCAACGTTATCAGCTTTTAATTGTGCAATAGCGTCGGCAGCAACCGCTGCTGCGCCGCGCTCAATGATTTCATGTGCCCAATGTTGCTTAACGCCAAAGGTACTTTCCCAGTGCGCTTTAGGCTTGCCACTTGAGCGTATACCAAATTGTATTAAATGATGTGGTGCCGGTAAAAACTCTAAAATATGCGTACACCACGAGCCAAAACATAAATCTATGCCTAGGCGCTCAACAAGTAAATCGGTATGCGCGTCAAAGTGAATAATAGCGGTACGCTTACCTTGCTCACGTTTTGCTTTTAAGTAGGCTTTGGTAAGTGGGTAACTAATTGAGTGATCGCCACCAATACCAAATATCCCTTTATCTTTAAATGTTGCGTAAAAACTGTCGCATACATCCTCAGTGATTGATAATGGGCTTACGTAGTAGTCGTTATCTTCATTACCGTATAGGGCTTTTTGGCAATTAGAAATGGTTGCATCATTTAGGTATTTATCATGAAGTAAATGTGGGATTACACGTACATCGCCTAAATCAAACGAGTGACACTGCGGTTGCTGATCAATTAAAGCTGAGCGCACAAACAGTGGCCCCCAGTTTGCACCGCGTAAAATACCACCGCCACAGTCTGAGCTAATACCTAGCATAACGGCTTTATGCGGAGAATTTGGTAATTCATTTAAAGACTCGCGCCACAAATTATCAACGTTTTCAGTTTGTCCATAAAGTTTATTACGCAGTGCGGCTTTGCGCTCCTTTGCAGTATTTACTGTGTATACGCCATCACCCGGTGCGCACAAACAGTGCTCAACTTTGTTTTTAAATGCTTCAAATTGTGTGCTCATAATAAACTCCTTCGATTTTTATTCTGTACGTAGCTAATTACTTTTGATTAGTTATGCAAAAACACCAAAAGTGCCTAAACTTCAAATAAATTCCACTTTGCTAAATAAGTCTGTGCCTAATATAAATAAACACGTTATCTTTTACGTGCTTAATACAAACTTAAGCCATTGAATTTATTTAATATTAATGAATATTTTCCATAAACTATTTAATTGTAGTTACGCGCTTGGTTGATACTTATTATGTCTGCTTGAACATGTCAACAGCACAACAAGGCTACTTGTATAAGCACTTGATTGAATATTCATAGTTGATGAATAAATCAAATTAGTTCTTAAAATTATTAAGACTTAATTGGAGGAGTTAAGATAAAACGGACAATCGTCCTGTACTTGATAAACGTTTCTAGCAATGATGCTAGATTGACACAATTTATTATAAAAAGGCTTAGCTATGGAAAAGGTATTTCACTTAGGACTATGTATTGACGATCTTAAAGGTGCAAAACTTGCGATTGTACCGGGCGATCCAGATCGTGCTGCACGCATTTCACAATTCCTAGACAACCCAACCTGCCTTGCTCAAACTCGTGAGTTTCATGTTTACTTAGGTCAACTAAACGGCCATTCGGTGGTTGTTTGTTCTACGGGTATTGGTGGTCCATCTACGTCGATTGCAGTAGAAGAATTAGCACAACTTGGCGTGCGTAAATTTTTACGTATTGGTACAACAGGTGCGATTCAGCCACATATCAACGAAGGCGAAATTTTAATTAGCCAAGCGTCTGTACGTTTAGACGGTGCAAGCCAGCATTTTGCTCCTCTTAGCTACCCTGCTGTGTCTGACTTTTATGCAACACAAGCTATGGTACAAGCATGTAAAAACTTAAATATCGATTTTCATATTGGTATTACTGCATCAAGCGATACATTTTATCCAGGACAAGAGCGTTACGATACGCATTCTGGTTACGTTCCTAAATCACTACAAGGTAGCTGCGAAGAGTGGCAAAAACTGGGCGTGATGAACTACGAAATGGAATCAGCAACATTATTTACTATGTGTGCAGCCCTTGGCTTACAAGCAGCATGTGTAGCTGGCGTACTTGTTAATCGTACTCGCCAAGAAATACCAAATGTTGACCATGGTGAAATTGAGCGTAAATCTGTAGCGGTTGTATTAGAGGCTGCAAAAGTATTACTTGATTAATACCAAGTAAACTCAATAGATAAAATTATAAAGCACAGCTCTGGCTGTGCTTTATTGTTTTTAAGAGGTTATTTTAGCTGAGCGCTAATTACTTCTATTGCCGGTAGATTTTTAAAACTTGCAAGTACAGCACGTGCTACACCCGCTTGGTTTTCATGGCCTGCGGTTTCTAAAAGTGTAATTGATTTTACTGTACTTTCGTTAAAGCTAAGCCCTGCGATAAATAATTGGCTAAGCGCACTTTGCAGTGGCGACAAGCTTGGGCTGTACGCTGCGTTTTCTGCGTAACTTCCGTAAAAATCACCATTTTTAAATGTACTAATTTTTACTGCACTAAAGTTTTTACTATAGGGTACGTATGCGTTTAATGCTGTACTTGCTAGTTTTTCATCTAGTTGATCATTTGCAAATACTTGCTGGTGAGGCTCTGGATTAAACAAGCTAAACGCGTTACCTAAATCAGTCGGCCCAAACGAGTGCGGCAGTAATTCTGCCAATTTAAAGTGTTGCTCTGGCAATAAAATATCAAACTCTTTCGCATCAGCGAGTTCGTTCATAAACTGACGACAATACCCACACGGTGCATCGCTAATCGCTATTTTAACTATTTTTTTGGCGCCGTTTAACCAGGCGTTATTTATAGCCGATTGCTCTGCATGAACCACTAAACTCAATGCTTGATGATCAAACTCTACATTTGCACCAAAGTAAAAGTTTACCTCATCGTTTTCATCAAGTGCTTTAACAATTGCGCCTACATGAAAATCTGATATCGGCGCAACAGCATACTCAGAAGCCAAAGGTACTAAACCTTGTAATAATGCATCATCAGACACATTGAGTTGTGCGCATAACTGCTTAATATTATTAGAATTTAATATGCCACGTTGTGATTTTAATTGACTACGTAATGACGCTGTTTGCGCTACGTTTAATGTGATGTGCGAATTTGTAAGTGCTGTATCTTGCTGTACAGTAAAAGTTGCTGAAGCCATAACATTTTTTAATTATTCAATGGCTAAGTAGTTTAAAAGGTTAAGGTGTTAAATACCAGCCTATTTAACGCAAAAAAAGGGAGCACATCGCGTGCTCCCTTTTAATACCAATAGGTATACCTAACAAAATAACATGTTAGCCGGTATTACGCATACCTGCTGCAATACCTGTCATCGTGATCATTAATGCATTATCAATGTCACCTTCGTTGCGTTTTTCCTCTGAGCGAGCACGGCGTAAAAGCTCAACCTGTAGTAAGTTAAGTGGATCGGTGTACGGGTTACGTAAACTAATCGACTCCTTAATCCAAGGTTGTTCGGCTAATAGGCTTTTTTGCGGGCTAAGTGATTGCACTAAGCTAATGGCTTCTTGAAGCTCTTTACGAAGTGTTACACCCAGTGGTTTGTACATATCTTCCACCAGCGCATTATCATAATGCTCACTCAACCAACAATCGGCTTTACTAAATACCATTTCTAGCATTTCTAGGCGCGATCTAAAGAACGGCCACTGTAAGCTCATTTCGTTTAGGGTTTCTGCGCCGTACTTATTAAGCGCAGCTTTTAAGCCTGTTAACGCACCTAGCCATGCAGGAAGCATTAAACGGTTTTGGCTCCACGCAAAAATCCATGGAATAGCACGCAGGCTTTCAACGCCGCCATTAGGGTTACGTTTTGCAGGGCGAGAGCCAAGCGGTAACTTAGACAGTTCAAGCTCAGGTGTTGCCATTCTAAAGTAAGGTACAAAGTTTTCATCATGACGAACTACATTACGGTAATGCTCACATGACTCCTCACTTATTAGCTTCATTACTTCGCGCCACTGCGGTTTTGGCTCCGGTGGCGGTAATAAGTTACTTTGCAGAACTGCGCCTGCGTAAATATTTAAGCTTTGCAGTGCTACATCGGGTAAACCAAATTTAAAGCGAATCATCTCGCCTTGCTCGGTTACACGCAAGCCACCTTTTAATGAACCTGGTGGTTGTGAATGCAGCGCTTGTGCAGCGGGTGCACCACCACGTCCTACTGTACCACCGCGTCCATGGAATAAAACAAGCTCAATACCGCGTGCATCAGCAAGCTGTACTAGTTTATCCATTGCTTCGTACTGCGCCCAACCTGCTGCCATCATGCCGGCATCTTTAGCTGAATCAGAATAACCAATCATTACGTTTTGGGTGTTTTTAATGTGCCCGCGATACCAAACATTATCAAGCAATGTGGTAATTACATCACTGCCTGCGTTTAAATCGTCGAGTGTTTCAAATAACGGTGCTACTGGTAAATCAAAGCTACAGCCGCTTTCTTTTAGCAATAGTTGTACTGCTAAAATGTCTGACGCTGTTCGTGCCATCGAAATAATATACAAACCAAATGTTGCTTCGTCTTGCTTGGCAATTACATCAAAGGTATCAAGTACTTCTTGTACATCTGGGCTTGGTTGCCAATGTTTTGGAATAAGCGGTCTGCGCGAGTTAAGCTCTGCAAGTAAAAATGCTTGTTTGTCTTGCTCTTGCCATTGGTTGTAGTCGCCTAAACCTAAATAACGAGTCAGTTCTGAAAACACATCGCCGTGGCGAGATGAATCTTGGCGCACATCAAGTTTGGCTAAACGCAAACCAAAGCTATTTATACGGTGAAGTAAATCAAGTAATAAGCCATCCGCAACTACTTTCATATTACACTTTAATAACGAGCGATAGCACACTTCAACTGGGTGCTTAAGCTGATTAATATTAGTAATTAAATCTTGTGAATCGCTGCGCTTATTTTTAATTTTAGCACCTAAGTGCGCCACTGTTTCCGCAACCTGATTTTTAAGCTTTTTGATTACTGCTCTATATGGTTCAAACTCTTGCCCTGCAAGCTCAACAAGCTCATCACTGGCATCTGACATAGAGAGTTCAGCGCACAACGTTTTTAAATCTTGAATGTATAAGTTAAGTGCCATCCAACGACCATGATCAAGCACTTCTTTTGTTACCTGCGATGTTACAAATGGATTACCATCACGGTCTCCACCCATCCACGATGTAAACTCAATTGGGCTGTAATCTATTGGCAACTCTAAGCTCAACTGGTCTTTAACATTCGCTGAAAATTCACGTAAAAAGCGCGGAACCGCATGCCACAGGCTATTTTCTATTACTGCATAGCCCCATTTGGCTTCATCAACTGGCGTTGGGCGAGAGCGACGAATATCGTCGGTATGCCAAGCTTGGCTAATCAGTTGTTCAATACGATTTAAAATATTGTCCCGCTCTTGCACTAAGTTATCTTTTCGCTCTAATGACGCTAAGCAATCACTTAGTTCAACGTGTTTGTTAATAATAGTACGGCGCGTAACCTCGGTTGGGTGAGCAGTCAATACTAAGTTTATGTGGAGTTTTGAGAGTGTTTCGGCCAAATGATTACTGTCTAACTGGCCTTGTTCTGCTTTTGTAGCTAACGTTTTTAATGTTTGAGTGAGAGGGTTTTGTTGGCCAAGGCCAACGTCATTAAAACGCGAAACGGTATGAAATTGCTCTGCTACATTAGCAAGGTTTAAAAAATGATTAAATGAACGGGCAACCGGTAAAAGCTCTTCATCACTAAGCGCATGTAAAACATCTATTAGCGCTTGTCTGTCGTCTTCGTTACCACTGCGAGATGATTTTGATAAAGCACGAATTTCTTCCACTTTATCTAAAATCGCTTGACCTTGGGCATCTTTGATTGTTTGTCCTAGTAGTTGCCCTAGTAAATTTACATTACCTCGCAAGGCGGCGTATTGTTCACTCATTTATCAGTCTCCATTTTTTCGTAGGACACTATTAATATCATCATGAAGAGATATTTAATAGATCCATTTGCAATGTCTTGTCGTAAAAAAGTATATATAAAATAATCACAAAGCATTCACATGATCATTTTTTACGATGGTAACTGCCCTCTTTGTAGCACCGAAATGCAGCAACTAAAACACGCTGATAACAAAAACTTAATTACGCTTGAAGATCTTAACGCGAGCGACTTCAGTGAGCGCTACCCGTATATTGATAAAGACAAAGCAATGAACTACCTGCAAGCTCAAAAGCAATCAGGTGAAATGATTTATGGGCTTGATGTAACTTACGAAGCATGGAAAATAGTGGGTAAACACAGCTGGTTGAAAATTTTTCGCTTGCCAATAATTCGCTTTTTCGCTGACTGCGGATACCTATTATTTGCTAAGTATCGGCACCCCATCAGTCGCTTTTTAATGCCAAATACTCAGTGCAGTAACGGCCAATGTGGACTAAAAGCAAAAGGTGATAAATGAAAACTATTGTTTTATTCGGCGCAAGCAGTGCCATAGCAAATGCATATATAGAACATCTACAAATAAACACGCCTACTCATCAGATCGTTTGTATTAGTTCAAAAAGTATTGAATCTGGCTCAAGTGTTGTCCACCTGCATACTGACTACACAAAACAAAGTTTAGCGCGCGTTACTAATTACCTAAAAGAGCAAAATGCCGATATACAACAAGTTATTATATTCAATGGTACACTGCACAACGAAACCCATATGCCTGAAAAAAAGATGGAGGATTTAGACGCTGAGTATTTTAGCCAACTTCTAAATTCAAACACCCTAACTCCCCTACTTTGCTTGCAGAGCGTATTGCCGCTGTTAACCCACAAAACGCAGTGTACTATTACAGCACTCAGTGCGCGCGTAGGCAGCATAAACGACAATAAATTAGGTGGTTGGTATACTTACCGCGCATCTAAAGCGGCGCTTAACATGCTATTTAAAACCGCTGCTATAGAGCTTGCTCGTCGTGCTAAAAATACCAAACTCATTCTCTTTCACCCTGGCACTACCGATACAGCACTTTCAAAGCCCTTTCAAAAAAATGTACCCGAAGGCAAATTATTTACGCCTGAATTTGTAGCCAAGCAACTATTTGAATTAACAAATAATAACCCTGATTTAAAACTAAACGGTGAGCCTGCTTACTTAGATTGGCAAGGCTCTACAATACCGTGGTAAGGACTTCTAATGCATTTTACTAAAGCGCGTATAGACGCACTTGAAAAACATACCCGTACACATTTAATTAATTCTCTTTCGGGTTTTAAAAGCGCTAATTTAATTGGCACGCAAGACTTACTCGGCAATACCAACTTGTCGATTGTAAGCTCGGTTATTCACCTTGGGGCTAACCCACCTTTAGTCGCCATGATTATGCGCCCTCATAGTGTGCCGCGTCATACATTTGAAAACATTTTACAAACGGGCACTTACACCATTAACCAAGTTAATAAGTCAATTTACAAACAAGCTCATCAAACTTCAGCTCGGTACGATAAAGACGAGTCTGAGTTTGATGCTACAGGCTTAACACCTGAATACTTAAACGACTTTGCAGCCCCTTTTGTAAAAGAAAGCCGCTTAAAGTACTCGGTTAAATTTGTAGAAAATCAACATTTAGCCATCAATGGGACTGAGCTCGTTATTGGCGAAATTATGGATGTTTTTGTTGATAAAGCCGCGCTGCAAAGCGATGGTTTCCTAGATTTACAAGCAATAGAAACAGTCGCAGTAACCGGGCTTGATAGCTACCACACAAGCAATAAACTCACGCGTTTACCTTACGCTAAAAAATAATATGACCATTTAAGAGGCTATAAACTATTAGCCTCTTATCGCATAACATTGAATTTTACCTTGGTATTAATCACACTAGCTAAAAATCCAAGGAGAAAAACATGACCACTATAGGTATAGGTACACAATCAAGCGAACAAGCGTTGGCAAGCTTAAGTAATATGACGCTAACGCTAACCCCTATTGCAGCTGACGAACATTTAGAGCGCATAGCCAAAGCGCAAGCTTATATGCTTGCAAACAACATAGATGCAATTTATTTAAACGCTGGCACCAACCTAACCTACTTTACAGGTATGAAATGGTACGCGAGCGAGCGCATGGTTGGCGCGATATTACCCGCCCTTGGTGAAGTACAATACATTGCGCCTTATTTCGAAATTGGTTCACTAAACGGCTTTAAAGTAATAGAGGGACCTATCCATGGGTGGCAAGAGCACGAAAATCCTTATGCACTTTTTGTCGAAGTATTAAAAAAACTAAACATTAATGAAAACGCAACCATTGGCATTGATGAAAGCGCGCAGTTTTTTATATTCGACGGCATTAATAAAGCGCAAACGGGTTTAACACTCATAAACGCACAACCTGTAACGGCGCATTGCCGTATGCATAAATCAATTCACGAGCTTAGCTTGATGCAGCGCGCGATGGATATGACCTTAGCCGTACATCAAGCCACAGCAAGCATGCTTTATGAGGGAATAACCACCACCGAAGTAGAAGCCTTTATCAAGCAAGCACATCAAAAAGTAGGCGCGCCAGGTAACTATTTTTGTATTGTTTTATTTGGTATTGCAACGTCTTTTCCGCACGGTGTTAAAGACGCCCAAGTACTTAAAAAAGGCGATATGGTATTAATTGATACCGGCTGTAAAGTACACGATTACCTATCTGATATTACCCGTACCTATGTATTTGGCGAACCTACAATGCGCCAACGGATGTTTTGGGATCATGAAAAAGCAGCGCAAATGGCGGCATTTAATGCAGCTAAAATCGGTGCCACCTGCGAAGACGTAGATGCTGGCGCACGTACTTATTTAGCGGCGCAAGGGCTAGGTCCGCATTACCAAACACCGGGTTGCCCGCATCGAACTGGTCACGGCATTGGGCTAGACATTCATGAATGGCCATACCTAGTTGGCGGTGATAAAACCCCACTTGCCCCAGGCATGTGCTTTAGTAACGAGCCAATGTTAGTTATACCCGATGAATTTGGCGTGCGTTTAGAAGATCATTTTTACATGACCGACAACGGCCCTCATTGGTTTACACAACCAAGTTATAGCATTGACGACCCATTTGGGCTTAGCGCCTAAAACTGAATACCTTCAAGAGCAGCTGTTTAGCTGCTCTTTTTAGTTTGGTATTGATAAAGCTAAATTAATCCCAATATCCTTTTTTATACTTAGTTATAAGCAATCCTCAAAAGGATAAATATGAAAAACTTTAAAATTGATATCGTTTCAGACGTAATGTGCCCTTGGTGTGTAGTGGGTTATAAAAACCTAGAAACTGCACTAGAGCAACTTAAAGACGAAATGAGCGCAGATATTACGTGGCATCCTTTTGAACTAAACCCAGATATGCCAATTGAAGGTCAAGACTTAAACGAACATTTAATGCAAAAGTACAACCTAAGTGAAGAACAAGGCGACGAAAATCGTAAAAACATGTTCGAAGCCGGTCAGCGTGCTGGGTTTACCTTTAATTTTGATGGTAAACGCATCATGATCAACAGCTTTGATTTGCATCGTTTATTAATGTGGGCACGTGAAGAAGGTAAGCAAACGCAGCTTAAACTCGCCTTTTTTGAAGCGCACTTCACAGATTTAAAATACTTAAATCAAGAAGAAGCGTTGCTCGACGTTGTTGAAAAAGTGGGTCTTGATAAAGAAACTGCGCGCGGTATTCTACATTCAGACAAATACGTACAAGACGTACGCCAAGAGCAAGACAACTTTAAACAGATGGGTATTACTTCAGTACCTACGTTTATCATAAACGATAAATATGCACTTACTGGCGGACAACCAAGCGACTCATTCATTCAAGCACTAAAACAAATTAGTGAAGAAGAAGCCAAGGAAGACGCTTAATATACAAATAAAGTTTAAAATTAAGAAAGGCTGCACATTGCAGCCTTTCTCGTATATTCATCAGTTCAAAAACAATACAAATTTATTATTCACCTTAAATCTCTTTTGGTGTCATTATAGAAACTACATCTAACTAATCGATAACAATACCTATAAAGGGATTTATAATGAAATATATAATTACAACATTAACTTCACTGTTTCTTTTAACCGCATGTTCGACAACACCTCTACCTGATAGCCCTAACTCTACGCTAATAATGCCCAGCCCTCCAGAGTATCCAATTAAAAGTGTCCGTGAAAAAATTGAAGGTAGTGTGACAATGTCTTTTGATGTAAATGCATCTGGTAAGCCAGTTAATATTAAAGTGATTAAAGCTGAGCCTGTGAAAATTTTTGATAAAGCAGCGATTCGCTCTCTTTCTAAATGGCGTTACGCACCTAAAGTAGTTAATGGTATTGCGGTAGTTGATGAGAATTTAGAAATGACTATAGATTTTAATTTAGCAAAATAATAACTAACTAAAACAGGCTGCACATTGCAGCCTTTTTCTATATAGCGAAGGTTACTTCTTACTAAAAAGTAAACTAAGTACGATAAAGCACTTTAATAACATGCCAGCCGAATTTTGTTTTAACTAGGTGGGGTTCTAAAATTGCACCTTTAAATGCAATTTTGTCAAACTGTGGGACCATTTGCCCGCGTCCAAATTCACCTAAATCCCCGCCTTTTTTGCCCGATGGGCATGACGAATACTTTTTAGCTAAGGTTTGAAACTTTGCACCTTTACCCAATTGCTTAATAATATCTTCTGCAATTTCTTTGTGCTTAACCAAAATGTGAAGTGCATGTGCTGTGTTTGCCATTAAAAAAGCCTTTTATACCGTTAGCTAAAATTAAACGCGGCGATTTTAGCACAGCCACCTAAACCTAGCATCTACTTATAGCTAACCAATCTAATAATTGGCAACACTCAATAGTACACTTTAATTCACGAAACCTGATATTTGATCTAAGCAGCTATATTCAGGGTCTGAGAATGGGCTTAACCTAGTTACTTTCCTTATTCGTGGTGCTTTACTTTTTTCATGGCTGGAAATAACGCCCTCCACTAAAAGCATTCTATTGCTACAACGCTTAACAAACCCCTCCGTTAAATCACCGTAAAATGGGAATACTAAGTATTGCTTTGACATATTCTCTAAAGCTGCACGATCTTCATAAAAATCAAGGTGTCCATAATATCCAACTAAGCACACTTTAGTTCCAATCAGCTCACTTTGATTCTTAAACAGTTGACCCCATGATACTTTTTTACATTCAATATTTTCCTGTAAAGGAAATGCTTTTACAGAAAAAACAGCTACTATTAAAAATAACAATTTAGACATAGATATAAATTTTTTCATATTTTCCTCCTATGTTTACAATAAGAAAATTATACATTTGGCTTCTATTAATTTTCGGGGAGGATAGCCCTATAACGCATCCGTACACTCTAACCTGAGAGGCCTAGCCATTTTATAACCTATCAATTTGTATAAATTAATACCTCAAGATTAGCAGTAATCAACCAAAGGCAAGAAGAAAAAACCCTAACAGCTGACCGATGCATAAGCAGCTTATATTGCATCATTGCGGTTATTCCACTGCTTAAAGTATTTGTCTAATGGAGCACTATGATTCAAAACATTAGTAAATTTCTTTACCTGCGTTCAGGTTAAATAATGTTTAGCATCCTCTGGGTTGGGAATTCTGCAATACTGATATTTTCCAAATAACGAATACCTATTTAAAGCAACCCTATCGTATAACCAATTATTAAACCTATTTGGCAAAATACTGAATACGTTTGCTAGCTTGTATGGGTAACCTAGCTGCTTAACAACGTTAAAAAAAGCATGACTTTGTGTATACGCTTTACCGTTTTCAACAAACACCATTGAGGCATATTCACTTGTTGAAAAACCAAAATGCGTTAACAACAGTTCCCCTTTTGGAGATTGCACGCTGCATAATTTAAAAATAGTATTAGTGTCGTGAGCAATAATAAAGTTACACCACGCGCTGCAAAGCTTACATTGCGCATCAAATAATATAATTTTTTGATTTTGTATTATTGTCGCTGCATCATCGCTCATAACACTTTCCTTAAATTAAGTACTTTTTACTGCTGCACCGGCTTTTTTTGTAACTTGCGCTGCAAAGTACGTCTATGCATATTAAGTTGCCGCGCGGTAACCGACACATTGCCATTATTACTGTGCAGTACTTGTTGAATATGCTCCCACTCTAAGCGCTCCGGCGACATAACCGCATCATCAATAGCACTCGATGCCGATGACACAGGCTCGGTGTTAAGCGCTTTTAATAATGTTGCCATATCAACCGGTTTAGTAAGGTAGTCGTTTGCGCCTAAACGCATTGCTTCTACTGCAGTTGCAATACTTGCAAACCCAGTTAGTAAAACAATATGAGCTTGGGTGAGCAAACTACGCAGCGGCTTTATGAGTGCAAGTCCGTTGTCGTCACCTAGTTTCATGTCTAATAAAACAAAGTCAGGCAATAGTTTACGCGCGGTAAGTAACGCATCACTTTGGTTATGCGCCACCTCGCAGGTAAAGCCCTGTTTAGTTAAACGCCTTGCCAGGGTGTTGGCTAAATTTATGTCGTCTTCAATTATAAGTAACTTCATGAGGCGTTATTCTCAGTGTTTACAATAGCGAGTTTAACTTTGGCGACAGCGCCGCCATCTGCATGGTTAAACAAGGTAAGTGAGCCATTCAAACGCTCAAAAGTAACATTTGATAAAAGCACAGCAAGCCCCATTCCTTGATCGCTTGGCATAAGTTGCCCGCCCAGCTCTGCTAATTGCGATGATGAAAAGCCAGGGCCAAAATCACGAATTAACAAGTAAACGCATTCACTATGTAAGTTATCTTGCTGCCAACTCAGCTCTAATTGAGTTTGGCCTTGTTTTTGATTAGCGAGCGCGGCGTTCTGCAATAAATTTAAAATAGCAGGCAATAACATGGCATCACTTATCAATGTTGCTGCAATAGGTGGCGTAATCCATTTAATTTGCTGATCAGGGTATTGCAGTAGAAGTGTGTCTGTAATTTGTGTCTGCAGTTGCTTTACGCTGGTATGCTCTTGCGAATTTTTGAGGCGTAGCTGCTCTGAGAGTTTTCTAAAGTCGTTAAGTTGCGTACTACACTGAGTAAGCGGCGCTTGCATGTGCTTAACAATGGGGTTGTTTGGTTGGTCTTCTAATAACTCTTCAAACAATAGCTGTAAATTTGCAATTGGGGTCGCTAGTTGATGGGTTATTTGTGCAGCGGCCCCATCAAGGGTAACAAGCTGTTCATTACGTAATTGTTTTTCACGCACGTTTGCAATAATTCGCTCTCGCTCTTTAAGTGCCCTGCTCATTGCGCCAATCACTAATGCGATTACGCTAGCACTTAAAACAAAATTAACCCACATGCCAATAAAGTGACCACTCATATTCATTTGATGCATACTGTGATCGGGCATCTTAATCAGTAGAAAACTGTATGCGGCAATGGCTAATACCGCAATATAAGCTAATCCTTTTTCTCGCAGCGTAACAGCGGCTATCATTATTGGGAGCAATAACAGTGATACAAATGCATTGGTTGCACCACCGCTTAGCGAGAGCAAAACCGTTAAAAATAATACATCAGCGGTTAACTGCATCAACATACCCAAAGGTTTAGCGCGGCTTACATTACGATAGGCAAACAGGCTAATAAGCTGAAACACAGCCTCAACGGCAATAACAATCAGTAAAGGCAGTAATGCAATTTGATGTTCTAGTAAAAAATAAACGCTAAGCACCGCGATTAATTGCACCGCAATAGCGCCGCTTCGCAGCATTAATAGTCGACTAATGGTGGGGTCGGTACGCATTAACAAGAGGTAATTGCCCAATCAAATGTTTAATAAGGTTATTTTAACGGTTATATGGTTTTTAATCATCATCCATCGAAATTGAAAACGGTGCACAAGGCGTTCCTTGGTGAAACACCATTTTCCATTGCCCACTAGTTTGGCGCCAAAGCGACATACGCAATGAATAATTAAATTCACTGCGAGCAGAGCGCCTATAAGCTGCTTGATAACTAAGTTGCACTACGTCATCACTTAGCATTCGGCCCTTAAAATGCTGATTATAAAACTGTGGCACAACCTCGGTAGGTAAGCGGGTAAGTACTTGGTATTTATTAAATGTAGTGCCATTGGCAGCAATTTCGATAAATTCATCATCGAGTAAAGCGTCTAATGCGCGCTCAGATTGGCGAACTTCTGGGTCTAGTAACTGGCGCTCAGCGTCAATCAAATGATTAAACAACGACACTTTTATCTTGCTGCTCATAACCTTCCCTATTGTTTATAAACTTGCCCGGCTTTCATAACAAATTGCACGTTTTTAAGTACGTCGATATTTTTAAGCGGTGAGCCATTCACACTGATAATATCTGCTTGTTTACCAACACTCAAGTCGCCAATGAGTGCGCTTTTCCCCAGCAGTTTAGCTGCATGTATGGTTGCTGATTTAATAGCTTGGGCTTCGCTCATACCATTGTTTACCATTAAACTAAATTCGTTAGCATTGAGCCCATGACGAGACACCCCAGAGTCTGTTCCAAAAGCTATATTAACCTTGTTTTTCAGTGCAAGCTTAAACGAAGCCTGCATTTTTGGAGTTACTTCACGCACTTTGTCGGCTATTGCCGGTGGCATATTTGGATTTGTAAGCACCTCTTCACTTACCGTTGCACCCGCTAAAAGCGTCGGTACTAAATAAGCTCCCGTTTTTTTAAATAACTTTATTGCCTCTTTATCTAAATAAGAGCCATGCTCAATAGAATCTACACCGGCTTTTAAGGCCGCTTTTATACCTTGTGTACCGTGTGCATGCGCTGTAACTTTACGCCCCAAGTGATGAGCAGTATCAACAATTGCAATCAGCTCTGCATCTGTAAGTTGTTGGTTAACACCAGCAGCGGTATTACTTAGTACTCCACCCGTGGCAGTAATTTTAATTACATCAGCGCCACTTTTAATTACCTCGCGTACCGCACGGCTACAATCATCCGCGCCATTACATATACCAATCCCGCCTGTAACCGCATCTGTAATATCTTTTCGATAACCGTGCATATCTGCGTGTCCACCGGTAGGCGATATTGTATTACCCGCTGCAAAAATGCGAGGGCCGTTAATATCATTTCGCTCAATAGCACGTTTTAGCGGAAATATAACTTTGTGATCGCTGCCTAAATCTCGCACTGATGTAAAACCCGCATCGAGCGTACGTTGTAAATATTTAATTGAGCGCAAAGCATAATCGGCGTCATATTCTGTTGCCCAGCGGTGAGGGTTTGCTTTAGCATCTCGCTCAAACGTAACGTGAACATGCATATCAATAAAGCCAGGCATTACAAATTGATTTTTAAGATTGATAATATCGGCATCAGGTAGGTTAAGTTCTGCTTTTGTGAGGTAGCCGTTTTTAATGGCTGTTATTGTATTATCTGTTATGACTAACGTTTGCTCTGTTTTTACTTTTTGATCCTCGGATGCAAGTAAACTGCCCGCATAAATAATTTTATGTTGTTGAGCAAAAGCCCCATTTGCTATTAATGCCAGCGTTATTGCAGTGAATGTTGTTATTAGTGTTGTTTTCATACTTGCTCCTTTTTTATACTAGCATTACCTTAAATAACCTGTAATTGCGAATATTTACGACACAAAGCATGCTATAAACTAGTCTTGAAAGCCGTTTTTTGGTATAACTCACCCATTAGTAATACATGTCAGACCACCTTAAGAGAACATACTATGCCTTACGCACATATCACTGGTTGGGGTAAATGCATTCCACCAGCAAGCATTAGCAACGATGAAATTAGTGAAATAGTTGATACCACCGACGAGTGGATAACCTCGCGTACAGGCATTAAATCTCGCCGAGTGAGCCATGTAAGTACCGCCGAGCTGGCAACCGTTGCAGCTAAGCATGCTATTGCGTGCGCAGGCGTTGATCCTGAAGATATTGATTTAGTGATATTAGCAACCTGTACACCTTCTACAGTTGTGGCAAATACTGCCTCACAAGTGCAAAAAAATATTGGTGCAACAGGCGCTGCCGCAATGGATACAAACGCGGCATGTTCGGGCTTTTTATATGCATTGCAAGCTGCTACAGCGCAAATTCAAGCGGGTATGATCAAAAAAGCAGTGGTCATTGCCGCTGAGCGTATGACCTGGTACGTAAACTGGGCACGTCGCGATAGCGCTGTTTTATTTGGCGATGGCGCAGGTGCAGTAGTACTTGAAGCGGCAGATACGCCAGCTGGTTTACTAGCAACCAAAACTGGTTGTGACAGTGAAGACCGCGATATTTTACACATCACTAACTTTGGTAGTGATTTAAATAAATATGAGCCAATTGGTCCATCTGATTTATTATTTGAAGGTCGTGAAATTTTCAAACGTGCTGTCAAAGGCATGAGCGAAGCGTGCGACGACGTACTTAAACAAGCCGATTTGAGCCTTGATGACATTAATGTACTCGTTCCACACCAAGCTAACTTACGTATTATTCAGGCTATTCAACATCGTTTAAAAGTACCTGACGAAAAAGTAATGGTTAACATTGGTGAGTATGGTAATACCTCTGCTGCTACGATTGCTATTGCGTTATGTGAAGCCGTTGAGCAAGGGTTAATTAAACCGCATTCAAACATTATGTCTGCTGCATTTGGTGCAGGCCTTACCTGGGCTGCAAGTTACATAAAATGGGGCGAACGCGTAACGCCTATTAGTGTAAGCGATGCCGCTTTACCGCCATGTGATAAAACCGGTTTAGAACTTGTAGCACCGGCCGTTAAAGCATGTAAAGAAGCGCAGCCAAGCTAACACAACATGTAATAAGTCACATATAAAACGCACTTAATTAAGTGCGTTTTTGCTTTTTAAGGAATTAAATTTGAAACTTTTAGGTATTCACCACGCTGCCATTATTTGCAGTGACTATGCACGTTCTAAACACTTTTATAGCAATGTACTTAAACTTAACATTATTAATGAGCACTTTAGAGCTGATCGTAATTCATATAAATTAGATTTAGCCATGCCCGATGGTAGCCAAATAGAGCTATTTTCGTTTGATGGAGCGCCCGCAAGACCAAGCTATCCCGAAGCACAAGGCTTAAGACATTTAGCTTTTAAGGTAGCTGATGTACAGATTTCAAAAACGTATTTAGAGTCGTGTAATGTAAACGTTGAGGATATTAGAGTGGATGAAATAACCGGCAAAAAGTTTACCTTTTTTGCCGATCCAGATAACTTGCCACTTGAGCTTTATGAGGTTTAACACTCATAAGCTCAAGTTATTCACTTACTATTGAATCAAAAATTTACTTATTAAAACGATTTTGTAGGTAATTAAACACCGCGCGAATACCTAACGCTTCCCCACCCGTTGGACGACCTGGTAATGCACGTAAGTTCCATGCCATTACATCAAAGTGTACCCACGGTGTTGTTGGTTCAACAAATTCTTTTAAGTAAAGCGCCGCAGTAATAGCACCACCAAACGGTGTGCTTGCGCAATTTGCCATATCGGCTACATCACTTTTTAGTAAGTTTTTATATTGCTCAAACAGCGGAAGTTGCCAAACAGGATCATGTACACTTAAACCTGCATCAATAATACCGTTTGCTACATCGCGCTCTGTTGAGAAAAAGCCCGGAAGCTCCGTGCCTAACGCAACACGACATGCACCCGTGAGGGTAGCAAAATCAATAATTAGCTCAGGATTATCGTTTTGTGCTTCGCTTAATGCATCACACAATACTAAGCGCCCTTCTGCGTCTGTATTATCAATTTCGACCATAATGCCTTTGCGTGTTTTAACAACATCGCCAGGGCGAAATGCATTGCGCGATACTGCATTTTCAACCGCGGGTACAAGCACTCGTAATCTAATTGGTAAGTTAGCGGCCATAATAAGTTGTGCTAGTGCAATAACATGTGCTGCGCCGCCCATGTCTTTTTTCATGTTACGCATGCCAGAGCTTGGTTTTAAATCAAGTCCGCCCGAGTCAAAACATACGCCCTTACCTACTAGTGTAATTAATGGAGCATCTGTTGCACCCCATTTTAAATCGAGTAAACGCGGTTTGTTTTCGCTTGCACGACCCACCATGTGAATAGTCGGGTAGTTTTGCTCTAGTAACTCATCGCCAATCCACTGTGAAAATTCGCCATTGTAAGTTGCAGCTAAATCTTCCATTACTTGTGATAAATGTTGCGGCATCATATCTACCGCTGGGGTATTAACTAAATCACGTGCAAGTGTAATGGCATCAGCTTGTTGGCTAATGCGTTCATATAACGCTTTATCGCTAATGGCTAATTGCGCTTTTGCTGTTGGTTTTTCTTTATATTCACTAAATTCGTAACCACCAAGTACAAACCCTAAAGCAACTTGCTCTACAAAAGCGCTGTCGCCTTGAATTTGATAAGTACCAGTAGGCAGTGTGTTTGCTAAATTACCCGCAGCCCAAAAATCATCGCTACTTTGCATTAAACAAAATACCTGGCTTAACTCGCCCGTTTTAGCATCAGGGATTAAAGCAACACCTTGCTTTTCGAAACCTGTATTAGTTAACCAATTTTGTATAAATGCAGGCTGCTGTGCTTGCCAGTCAGATAATTCGTTTTTAAGAATAAAAGATAAAGGAATACCAGAAGATGTATGACGTAGTAATGCACTCATTAAAAAGCTCATATAATATAAAAATGGTACTTAAGAGCATATCAATAAGCGCACCTAAAAGGTATCGCTAATTTGAAGGGATTTTAGCTACTTTTTTAAGCTATTTTTAGATTCTTGCTTTTGATTTTCTTGATCTATTTTAGCATCAAGTTCTTTAATCGATTTGTTCATATTAAACGAACTTGGCAGTACATCAACTCCCACTAAACTCCCTAATTTAACAACTAAAGGAATTGTAAGCGGGGCAAAAGGTAATACTGCAAACACACCGAGCCCTAACCCTTTTAAAATATCAACAAACTGTTCATTAGCGCGTTTTAACTCCTCTTTACTTGTTTGACCTTGAGTGTAGCGCCTATAAATAGAGAGCATTTCTTTGGTTTCTTGTTTTTCTTGCGCAAGTGCAATTTTAAGCGCCACCATAGCACGGCGAAAACGCAGCTGTTGGCGTTTTTTACTAATTTTAACTACCCGCCAAGGTGCACGGTGAATAACTTTATATAATCGCATAACTTTTATTTTCACACAGCAGCACGGGTTCACAAAGAATAATTTACTTACAACATCCTTTAACTTATCCTTTGCACCAAATTAGTATTAAATACATACAACAACACTGAATATGACAAACCAACTACCGCAAAAACCTGAAAAACCAAAATCTGATGAATGTTGTGGTGGTGGCAGTTGCTGCCCCTGCGTGTGGGATGAATATAAAGAAAAATTAGCAACTTGGCGATGCGCACAAAACATTGAAAACCCCACCAAAAAGAAACAAATAAATAACATTTAAATACTGATAACGCATTAATTTTCCTCTCAACAACCCTATTTGCACTTATTTAGTTCATTTTAGCTTTACTTTGCACCATTGTTGCATTTTTTCTTGAATTGAATCTTTTTGTTATCAAATGGTTAATTAGTAATTGCCCTTCCCGTTTTTTACCTATAGTCTGTAAATAGGACTTCACAAAAAGTAAGCTTAATTGATTAGGCTTTTGAGCTAAACCCTCAAACTTATGTGAAACAAAAAATTAAGTTAAAAATAAATGATGTGAAATTAGCATCAAAAATAAGAATTATTCTAACTGGGGAAAATTAGAATGAAATTAAAAAATAATGCGCTAAACCAAGCAATCAAATTTGCTTTAGCTACAACCACTGCAGGGTTGTTTTTTTCGGGTTCTGCTATTGCAGCAGACGAGCAACAGCAAACTAAAGTAAATAAAAACGTAGAGAAAATTGCCGTAGTAGGTACGCGCTCAGCTCCACGTTCAATCGGTGACTCACCAGTTCCAATCGATATTATTGGCGGCGAAGAATTAGAAAGATCAGGCAATACCGACATGCTTGAGCTTTTAAAAGGTGCCGTGCCATCTTTTAACGTACATCAAAATCCTATTAGTGATGCGGCCTCTCTTGTTCGCCCAGCTAACTTACGTGGTTTACCATCAGACAGCACATTGGTTCTTTTAAACGGCAAACGTCGTCATCGTGCTTCTGTAATTGCATTTTTAGGCGGTGGTATTAACGATGGCGCGCAAGGCGCAGATATTTCAGTTATTCCAAGCATTGCTATTAAACAAGTAGAAGTACTTCGTGATGGCGCAGCTGCACAATATGGTTCTGATGCAATAGCCGGTGTAATGAACTTCCAACTAAAAGACGCTTCTGAAGGTGGCAAATTAGAAATCCGCCATGGTCAATTTTATGAAGGTGATGGCGATACAACACAAGTGTCGGGTAACGTGGGTTTACCGTTTACCGACAATGGCTTTGCTAATTTAAGCTTTCAATATAAAACAGCTGATGCAACAAGCCGCTCAGTTCAACGTGCCGATGCCGCAGCACTTTCAGCTGCAGGTGTTCCTGATGTATCTTCTCTTGCACAAGTATGGGGCGCACCAGAAGTAAACGACGATATTACAATTTTTGGTAACGTAGGTTTAGAGCTAACAAACGATTCTGAATTTTACATGTTTGGTAATTACTCTGAACGTGATGTACGTGGTGGCTTTTACTACCGTAACCCGCAAACACGTTCTGGCGTTTACTCAAATGATGGTGGCGAAACACTACTTGTTGCAGATTTAACACCTGATATGAGCGCTAACTGTCCTACTATTGCAATAACAGATGGCAACGTATTAGATGAACCTGCTTATATAAATGGTGTAGCGAACAACCCAGATTGTTTTGCCTTTAATGAAACGCTTCCAGGTGGCTTTACACCTAACTTTGGCGGCAACATTACTGATACTTCTTTAACTATTGGTACTAAAGGGCGATTCACTGGTGGTTTCTTAAAAGATACTTACTATGACTTAAGCGGTACTGTGGGTTTAAATGAATCACGTTACTTCATCTATGACACGGTTAATGCTTCTTTAGGTGCAGATACGCCACGTGACTTCAGTCCGGGTAAATATGAACAACTAGAGAAAAACTTTAACTTTGATTTATCAAAGGGTGTCGACTTTGGTTTAGCTTATGATGTAAACATTGCCGGTGGTTTTGAATGGCATGAAGAAACATTCACTATCATTTCTGGTGATGAAGAATCTTACACAGCAGGCCCTTTAACAGCACAAGGTTTTGGTATTGGCTCTAACGGCTTCCCTGGTTTTAAACCATCACAAGCAGGTGAGTTTTCTCGTCGTAACTATGCAGCGTATGTTGATGTTGAAGCACCATTTACTGAAGACTTTTTAATGGGCGTAGCGCTTCGCTTTGAAGACTACGACAGCTTTGGTACTACAACTAACTACAAAGTAATGGCTCAATACCATTTAACTGAAGATTTAAATATTCGTGGTTCTGTAAGTAGCGGTTTCCGTGCACCTACAGTTGGTCAAGCTAACGTAAGTAACGTACAAACAAGCTTAGACAGCGGCGTGTTACAAGATTCAGCGCTTCTTCCACCAACAAACCCTATTGCAGTGCAATTAGGTGGTACAGAGCTTGAGCCGGAAGAATCACAAAGCTATACACTTGGTGCTGTATACACAATCGGCGAGTTATTTTTAACGCTTGATTACTACAACATTCAAGTAGATGACCGTATTAGCCAATCAGATAAAATCAATTTAAGCCAAGCAGATAAAGATACACTTACAGCCGCTGGAGTTCCTAATGTACAAGGTCTTGCTCAGGTAAGCTTTTTTACAAATGACTTTGATACAACAACTCAAGGTATCGATTTAGTTGCAAACTATACTGCTGAACTAATGGGCGGTAGCTCTACATTTAGCCTTGCTTATAACTGGAATGATACTGAAGTAACTCAATTTAGTGAAATTACAGGTGCGTTTAAAGTTAAACGCTTAGAAGAAGATTTACCTAACCATCGTGCAACGTTCACATTGTCTCAACAATGGGAATCAGTTTCTGCATTTGCTCGTGCAAACTACTACGGCGAATACCAAGGTGTTCACGTTGATTATGATGCAACAGCTAAAACAGCAGATGCTGCAGTCACTATTGATGCTGAAGTAACTTACTTCTTAAATGAATCAGTTAGCTTCTCTGTAGGCGCTCAAAACTTATTCGACCAAGATGCTGAAAAACTTGATTTTGCAGATGCAACGGGTATCCCTAATAACAACTGGGGTGGTCAGTTCTACGAAACATCTCCGTTTGGTATTAACGGTGGCTTTTACTACGCTAAAGCAACATATACTTTTTAAACTATTTTCATGAAGAACCAAAGGCGAAATGTTGAAGACATTTCGCCTTTTTAATTTTATAGTTAATAAAAATAATAGTGAACAATACCAATTGCATTGAATAAGTGTTCTATTATAGCGCTCAGAAAATAGCGTAATAACAAGGCGAAAACTATGATATATAGTTGCTCTATATGAATAATTTTTAACGCAGTGAGTACGCTATTTAATACGATAGAATGATTATTTTTTTAATAAAATTGGTATAACTATGCTACTTAATAAAGCCAACCAACTACTGCAACAAAATAAACTCAAAGAAGCTGAGTTTCATTTTAAAACGCTATTAAATAGTAATCCCGAAAATGGTGAAGCTTTATTTGGCTTAGGCAGAATTGCCCTACGACTAGAGCGTTATGACGCTGCCGTATACTTACTCCAAAAAGCGTGTGAGCGCATGCCTCATATGCTTGAACCATTACATGCCCTTGCTGATGCATTTAACGGTGTTAATTCGCCAAACGATGCGTTAACGGTGCTCGAATACGCAAAAAAATTAGCAAGTCATAACCCAGAGCCTCATTATTACTTAGCACAGCACTATTTAACACATGGCGAGTTAGATAAAGCTCATACAACCTTTGCTCATGCACTCAGTATTGGGGTATACCCTGTAACAGCTTATATTTTATTTGAACTTGTGCAGTTAGGCCGCTTTGATAAAGAGCATAATTATGTAAGTAATTTGCATCACTTATTAACTCAAACGAGCAATTTACGTTTAAAAATGGTGTGTTACTACGCATTAGCAAACAGTTACGATGCACTTGAAGATACCGAGCAAGCATTTAATTATTTTATATTGGCGAATAAATTACAAAGAAAATTAAGTGAATTTAACACTAAAGATTTAATCCCTTTTTACAATGAAATAATAAAATACAACACCGAGGAATTTATTGCCTCTGCCGATAAAAAATTTACAGGTAATATTACACCTGTCTTTATTATTGGTATGCCTCGTAGTGGCTCTACCCTCCTGGAGCAAATATTGGCAAGCCATAGTCAGTTTTCGAGCCTAGGAGAAAGTACGAGTATTAGTAATAACGCGGTTGCTTTTATCGAACAAAAAACGGGAGTGACTTACCCGCAATGTTTAGCGCATTTAACGCCTGACTTAATCAAAAAAGCCCGCGAGCTTTATATCACAACATTAAAAACAGCATCGCCCATCAGACCTTTTATAATAAATAAACTGCCGAGTAATTATCAGTCGCTCGGACTAATATATATCCTATTTCCAAATGCCAAATTTATAAACTTAAGTCGTAACTTTAATGCTACTGCGTTTTCTATTTTCACTAATTACTTTGCCGAAAACGAGCCTTATTTTTGCTCACTACCTGAGTTTAAGCTTTACCATAGTGTGTATGAAAAACTGATGAGCCATTGGTACTCCTTTAAAGGTATGCCAATTTATGATGTCAGTTACGAAGATTTAGTGAGCAACCCAAAAGAGCAGCTAACGCAGTTACTTGGCTTTTTAAACTGTCATTTTGAAGAGCGCTGCTTAGCGTTTTATAAACAAAAAACACCGGTAACCACGTTGAGTAAACATGCTATTCGCCAACCTATTAATAACGCCGCAATCGCTAAGTGGGAGCGTTACAAAACACCTCTTTTAAAGTTACTTGATGAGAATTAATTAATCGGACGTGCTTTAAACCAATTAAGTAAATCTTTAAATTGATCATCACGCGCACTTGGGTGGGTAAGCATATTAATATGATCGTAATCAAAATTATGACCGTGTTTACGACCGTAAATTCGCATTTGTTGAATGCCAGGCCCTGATTCGTCCATAAACTTTTGAATATCGATTGGTTGCGCTAATGCTTTATCTTTTACCGCAGCAATATGAAGCGTTGGCGGTAAATGCAGGTTGTTTAGCGCTTTTGCATAATCAAAATTATCATCAGAATCTATCCATGGCTTCTTTTTAGCCCATTGCATACTTTGATAATGCGACTTTTGAGTTTCGTTATCGCTTCCCCACTTATAACCTTTAGCATTTAAATAGCCGTGTTTTTTAGCAAGTAAAGGTGCCATAAAATACCAAATTAAATTGGCTTGTAATAATTTTTGAGGATGGTTATTAAATAAAGAACGCTTAGAGCCAAAATACACACACGCTTTTACATCATTAATATATTCTGGAAAACGTGCAAACGCGCTGTTCATCAATACCCCGCCCCAAGAGTGAGCGACCCAGTAGTCAGGCTTCTTGCCTTCAATCAACTCTATTTGCTTAATAAAGGCAGGAATGTCTTCTAGGATAGACTCAGTTTGTCCATATTCGGACTCGCTCGAAATAATTGGCTTACTATCACCTCGTCCACGTAAATCAGCCACATAGCATCGGTACCCATGCTCAGCCAAAAAAGGGGCAAGCCCTTTATTAGAATGGGTGTAAAAAATTTTACCGTTTTCTACAGCTCCATGCATAAAAAATACGACAGGCCCTTGCTGATTATCATCGCTGATTCGACGTAAATGAAGTGTTTGGTGAGCGTCTAAATTGATAATTATTGATTGCTGAGAAATCGCCACAGTTATTCCTTTTTATTATTTTCAACTCATCCTACCAGCAATATTAAATATACCAAAGGAAATGTCTGCACTTTACTCATCAGCATTTGTTACA
Organism: Pseudoalteromonas sp. APC 3358; assembly: GCF_030408075.1. Taxonomy (NCBI): domain Bacteria; kingdom Pseudomonadati; phylum Pseudomonadota; class Gammaproteobacteria; order Alteromonadales; family Pseudoalteromonadaceae; genus Pseudoalteromonas; species Pseudoalteromonas sp. APC 3358. The sequence continues at coordinate 57,230 of NZ_JASDCE010000001.1, read as the reverse complement.
ATCACCACATCATATCTGTTGTTAAAATGAAGCCATGAAAGAAAATAAAGCACGTTCAAAATTACACCCTCGTAACCTACATAAAAATGGGTACGACTTCGATTTATTAACAACAGAGCACCCTGCTCTACTGCCTTTTGTTATAACCACACCTGCAGGTACTAAAAGTATTGATTTTAGTGATAACAAAGCCGTTAAAACACTCAATCAAGCTCTTTTAAAAGCACATTATAATATTGATTTTTGGGATATTCCTGAGCACAATTTATGTCCACCTATACCTGGGCGTGTTGACTACATTCATTACTTAGCCGACTTATTAAGTGACGATAACCAACAACAAATACCTTTAGGTAAGCAAATTAAAGTGCTTGATATTGGCACTGGCGCTAACTTAGTTTATCCGCTTACTGGTACAAGTGAATATAAATGGCATTTTACAGGGACTGATATTGATGCAGCCTCAGTAAAAATAGCAAAACAAATTGCTCAGTTTAATGGTTTAAAAATAACCCTAAAACAACAAAAAAACGCATCACATATTTTTAAAGGCGTTATAAATCAAAAAGATCTATATCATTTAACGCTCTGTAACCCTCCGTTTCATGCAAGCGAAGAAGAGGCGAGTAAAGGCAGTGAACGTAAGTGGAAAAACCTAGGAAAAACACCCAGTAGCGCACTTAATTTTGGTGGTCATAATAATGAATTATGGTGTGAAGGCGGTGAAGTACAGTTTATCTCTAACATGATTAAAGAGAGCGAAGACTTTGCAGAGCAAGTACTGTGGTTTACGTCGTTAGTCTCTAAAAAAGATAATATTGCAGCCCTTGAAGAAGTATTAAAAGCCCACCCAATAGCACAATATAAAATAGTTGATATGGCACAAGGTCAAAAAATTAGCCGCTTTATTGCATGGAGCTACTTTGATAAAGAAACTCGTGAACAAATTTGTAGCGAGCTTGATTAATACCAATTTTATTAAAAACAATAAAAAGGATAAGGCAATCATGATAGATTTTCGCTCTGATACAGTTACAAAACCAACAAACACAATGCGCGATATTATGCACAACGCACCGGTTGGTGACGATGTATATGGCGATGATGAAAGCGTTAACCAGCTAGAAGCTTATGCGTGTGAGCGTTTTAATTTTGAAGCCGCACTTTATTGTAGCTCAGGTACACAAGCCAACTTACTTGCAATAATGGCGCATTGTGAGCGAGGTGACGAATACATTTGTGGCCAAAATGCTCACAATTATAAGTTTGAGGGTGGCGGAGCAGCTGTTTTAGGGTCTGTGCAACCACAGCCTATCGAAAACGATGCTGATGGCAGTATTCCTTTTAGTAAAATAGCGATGGCTATAAAACCAGACGATTGCCACTTTGCAAAAACGCGATTACTTAGCTTAGAAAATACCATAGGCGGAAAAGTGCTCCCGGTTGAGTACTTAGCCCAAGCTCGTGACTTTGTTAATACGCATAATTTAGCGCTGCACTTAGACGGCGCACGTGCTTTTAATGCCGCTGTTGAGCTAAATATTGATATCACTGAAATCACAAAGCACTTTGACTCAATTTCTATTTGTTTATCTAAAGGTTTGGGGGCGCCCGTAGGCTCTTTATTATTAGGCTCACCAGCACTTATTAATAAAGCAAGACGATGGAGAAAAGTACTTGGTGGCGGTATGCGCCAAGCCGGAATGCTTGCAGCTGCCGGGCAGTTTGCACTTGAGCACAATGTAGAGCGCTTAAAAGACGATCATGAAAATGCACGCTATTTGGCTCAACAATTAAGTGAAATCAGTGGCTTTACTGTAGATATGAGTAACACCACTAATATGGTTTACGCAACATACACTAGCAGTATAAACATTGAAGAGATTGCTGAGGCACTTAAACAACAAGGTATACTATTTAGCCCAAGCAAGCAGCTTAGGCTAGTAACGCATTTAGATATTACGCGCGAAGATATTGATACATTTTTAAATGCTTTGTCGGCCCATATTTAACGCGGCTTTATAATGTTTGCGGCATACCGAAACGTATCGGTCATTGCCGCCAATTTCTACTTGGTTACCATCGGCTATTGCTTCACCATTTTCATCGGTACGCAGTACATGGTTTGCTTTACGTCCACAGTGGCATACAGTTTTAAGCTCAACTAACTTATCAGCCCACGCAAGCAAATATTGCGACCCTATAAATAGCTCGCCTCTAAAGTCGTTACGCAAGCCATAACACAATACCGGTATACCTAATTCATCAACCACATCGGTTAATTGCATTACTTGTTCTTTTGATAAAAATTGGCACTCGTCAACTAACACACAATGGCGTTTTTTTTCATTATTGAGTGATTGAATAAGATCAAAAACATCTTTGCTAGCATCAAATACATGCGCATCTGCTTGCAAGCCAATACGAGACGATACTTTACCCACGCCTTGTCTATCATCAATGGCAGCAGTAAGGATCACAGGTTCCATGCCACGTTCTTTATAATTAAATGCAGATTGTAATAACGTGGTTGATTTACCTGCATTCATTGCAGAGTAGTAAAAGTATAATTGAGCCATTGCGGTGCCATTTTATAAAAAGTGCGCTTATGCTACCTTAATATTAAATTAATACCAATTTACAAACGCGAATTTAATGAGGTTATTTAAGTGTTTGTAAATATTTAATATAGATAGGTGCACTTTCAAACTTTGATAACCATTGCCACATTTCCAAGCTTAGATCGTTATTTTCTTCGTAGAATTTTTTTGAAAAAACAAGGTAACCATGGCTGGTTTCGTAAGGGGGATAAATAGGTTTGACATTATTACCCTCATACGGATAACTCGACACTTTTAAGCCATCAACTTGGCATAGATCAACGCTCGCCTGCACCACGCCCTTATCTAGCAACTCAAAAGCTTTGCTTTTAGAAAACGTATTATGAATAAAAAATGGCTCTTCTTTTAACGCGCTATTTAGTCCATAGCCATTAGGAATAGCTATCGTAAATGCTTTATTTTGAAATACTTCGCGAGTCTCCCATTCTTTATGAAATTTATAACGCCCTATAAGGCAGCTACTAAATTCACTTACTGCATAGTCATCTTGTAACTTACCTTGCTCATCAACAGGGTAAACAGCAACGTTTTCTCGTCCTTTGCGGTAACTGGCAATAACAGCATTAACTCGATTAAATTCTAAATCGCTTAAGCATCTACGCCATGGTTTTCTAACAAACTTAATCTCAACACCATCAATCGCTTTATCTAATAAACTTAAAACCTCAACTGAGGCATCAGGTTGATCAATAGGTATAGCCTTATCAACACCTAAAAATAGTGGTGCTGCGTTTTTATCTTCATAACAAAAAAGTAATTCTTTGGCCGTAACGCCATCGCAAAAAACAATACACTTCAAAACAAAAATATAAAGTAACGTTCTAATTTTCATAGTGATTTTTATTTATAAACTAAATCTACAGTGTAGTATGTAGAACTAAACATACAAAATATTCGTTAAATTAATTTACATTAATCCTTCGTGTTTCAGCAACCAAAGTTTCCTATCAAGCCCACCAGCATAGCCCGTTAACTTTGCATTTGCGCCAATAATTCGGTGGCAAGGCACTATAATACTAATCGGATTTTTACCATTCGCAGCGCCTACTGCCCTCACTGCTTTTGGGTTATTGAGTTGGTTTGCAATATAGCCGTATGTTTGCGACTGTCCAAAAGGTACCGTTAATAGTGCTTGCCATACGCTTTGTTGAAATGCTGTACCGTTTGTATCAAGTGGTACATCAAAAGTAGTGCGTTTTTTTGCAAAGTACTCATTTAACTGCGCAGCGCAAATAAGCACCGCTTTGTTAGTAACTTGCTCAAATGGCGTATGAGAGTGCTCAACTGGTGGATAAAACCCAACATAACTCACACCTTTATCGGTTGCTTGAATAATTATGTCGTCTATAGGGCTCGAAATTGATGTTTGAATGATCATTATAATTGCTGCCAAAGTTGAAAAGTTAAGTAAGAGCGAAAAGGAGCGCTGTTAGCAGGTACGAAAGGGTTTGCCGCCGCTTGAGCTTTTTTAACACCTAAGTCGCCATCAAGTAATATATCGGGCTGGCTTTGCCCTCGCAACTTTGCATAATTTACCGTCCAAGGACCAATTCCCTTTAAATTAAGCCATTCGTCTAAATCGTCATTTTCAGGATTTAGTGCACAAAACTGGGCTAAGTTGTGTAGCGCATTTTTGCGTGCTTGTGGCATTTTAAAAAATGCAAAATCACTATTAGCAACAATTTTAGCCGTAGGAAAATAAACGGCATCGCCCTCTTTTTCGCCTAATTCGTCAACTAACTTTGTTACTAAATTATGCGCCGCAGTAACACTCACTTGTTGTCCGAGTACCGCCCTTATACCAGCTTCAAAACTTGACCAAATCCCTGGAAGTCTGAGCCCTTCACACACTGTAAACGCATTGTTTATATTGGCGCTTAAATGCGTTTCAATTAAATTAATATCGGCATCTAAATCAAGCACACGGCGTATATTATTTATAACAGGTTGTAAGTACAACGTATTGTCTATATTGATAGACACACTAAAGTGGTTTTTACTCGCTATAAATTCAGCGGTAAAGCTTCCTTTATATTCCTCACTTGCAAAAGTGCGTCCGTAGCTCGTTTGTGTTATCCACTCCATTGGTTTTATCAAGCGCCTTTGTAAAAAACCCTGCAAAGCAGGCCAATTATAAGGCGGCCTAAATGGCAGGGTTAAAGTGAGTGTTGACGTTGGTTTTTTATCGCCACTGCGCAGCTTCGAGGGAGCTATATTTAACTGCTGTAAAAATGCATCATTAAAGCGCCTAATGCTTTTAAAGCCTGCGGAAAACGCTATTTCGGTAAGGGGTAAATGTGTTTCTTGAATCAGCTTTTTAGCAAAGTGACATTGGTTAAATAATCGATATTGCGTAATCGACACGCCAAAATACTGCTTAAACAACTGCCTTAAATAACGACTACTTACACCTAAACGAGCTGCTAATTTTTCGCAGTCGTGCTCGTCATTTTGATCTATTAACTGTTTTGCTCTAAGTGCAGTCGTTTTTGTACCCTGCCATGCTGCGCTGCCTGGGGCACTATCGGGTCTGCATCGTATACAGGGTCTAAAACCATCTTGCGCCGCGTTATGGGCAAACTGATAATACGTGACGTTTTTTTCGTGTGCGGTAGGAGCTGGGCATATTGGTCTGCAATATATACCCGTACTTTTAACCGCAACATAAAAAAGCCCGTCAAAACGAGGATCGCGACTCTGACGTGCTTTTTGCCAATGTGAAGTGTCCATAAACGGCTCTATAAATTAACCTAATAGAGCCTAGCTTATACAAAAAAATTCACATTACTAGCCATATTCGGCACTCAACCAATAGCCAATAAATAACGCCTTTGTACTTCTTGCCAATTAATTACATTATAAAATGCAGCAATATAGTCAGGACGCTTATTTTGATACTTCAAATAGTAGGCATGCTCCCATACATCAAGTCCCAAAATAGGGATATTTCCCTGCATTAAAGGGCAATCTTGATTAGCACTATTTTCTACAATCAGCTTTTCATCCGGCGTTACACATAACCACGCCCAACCACTACCAAATTGGCTAATTGCCGCGGCTGTAAATTGGTCTTTAAATTTATCAAAACTGCCTAGTTGCTCATTAATAACCTGAGCCACAATACCTTCAGGTTCACCTCCTCCTTGTGGGCTCATTATCTGCCAAAATAAGCTGTGATTAAAATGCCCTCCTACATGCTCTTGTACTGCTTTTTGCAAATTACTAGGCAGGCTGTTTATTCCCTTAAGTAATTTTTCAGCATTTGCGGTTGCATATACAGTATCTGCTAAAGCAGCATTGGCTTTATTGATATACGTTTGATGATGCAATGTGTGGTGAATATGCATAGTTTTGCTGTCTAAATGAGGCTCAAGCGCATCATATTCATAATCAAGTGCTGGCAATGTAAACGCCATAAATTACTCCTTTATTTTAATGTAGCAGGCTGTTTGTTGAATCTTTAGAGCATAAGCAAAAATTCACTTGCTCTATTAGCTCAGGTAAAAAATGATAGCGTCTTGCAAATGATACAAGTTCAGAGGAAGTTTTAATGTAATGATGCTTACTCACTTTTTGTATATCGTAATGAGTATGCTTAATTAATGAAGAGAGTGTTAAGTGTACTTCGCATAGCCATTTGCATGCATTTTCAGGCTGTTGCATAGCTATATAGGTATCAGCTAAATTATGTGACGCAACAACAAGTGCGGGTATACAGTGCTCAATAGCATGAATGACAGTGTTATTAATCTGAGCATATAAAAATTGCTGAAGAAGATGATCTGCAAGTGTTTTAGCTAATAAGTATTTATCGCGGGCTTCGAGAAGTGCACCTTGTTCAAATGCATAATTACCTTGCATTATATTTGACTGCCAAGGGCTCAATGCTTGATCAAGATAAAGTAAATCTGAGTGGGGTTGTTTTTGACTTGAGATCATATAATCATCTGCACGTTTATTTATGAGTGTGTATTTAACTTACACACCCACAAAACTAAATGCAAATGATTTTCATTAACTATTTGGCGAAGTCTAATAATTCCTGCTCTGTTAAGCGATATATAATCCATTCGTTTTGAGGCTTTGCACCAATGCTATTGTAAAAATCGATAGCGGGTTTATTCCAATCAAGCACTACCCATTCAAAACGCCCACAGTTATTACTAATCGCCTTATTAGCTAAGTGCTTCATAATGGCTTTACCTGCGCCATTGCCACGGCTATCTGGGCTTACGTATAAATCTTCAAGGTATAGGCCATTTTTACCTAACCAGGTAGAGTAATTATAAAAATATACCGCAAAACCAATTGGCTCATCACCTTCTAAACAAATTATGCTGTGCGCAGTTGCACCTTCACTAAACAGAGTATCTAAAATTGCCTGCTCGTCTGTTTTTACTGCATCTGGTTCTTTTTCATATATGGCAAGTTCGGTAATAAAGTGCAAAATTGTTTTTGCGTCACTTGGTTTTGCATCACGTATTGTAACGGGTTGGCTCATTGTATTTTTACCTTAAATATACTGTTCTAATTTATCTTTTAAAATATCTAATTGAATAGGTTTACTCAAGTAATCATCCATTCCAGCTGTTATACAACGCTCTTTATCTGAGTTCATTGCATTTGCGGTGATAGCGATTATTTTAATGTTTTTATGCTGTATGCCCGCCACGCCTTTACGAATAGCAGCGGTTGCTGCAAAACCATCCATAACTGGCATTTGGCAATCCATAAGTACGAGCTTAAAGTATCCTGAATCATGCGCTTCTAATATATCAATCGCTAATTGGCCATTCCCAGCAATAGTAACGTCACAATTAAGCTTTTTGAGCATTAATTTAGCCACCTGTTGGTTAATTGGATTATCTTCTACCAGTAGTATTTGGGAAGACTCCTGCATCTTTTCTTTTTTAAGTGACGAAATATAGCCTGACGTAACAAGTGGGAGCGTCTCGCCTGCATCATTACTCGTTATAACCGACAGTGCAGAAATTAAATCGGCAGTGGTTACTGGTTTAGGAAAATATGCCTGAAAGCCAGCATCAGAATAACGCTGCGCGCCTTCCATACCTGCAATACTAGTCATCATTACAAGTGGCATTGATTTATAATGTTCATGTGCTTTTAGTGCTTTACACAGCTCTATGCCATCCATTCCTGGCATTTGCATATCAAGCACTGCAATGTCGTACATGCAACTTTTATCTTTATATTGCTGCGCGCACATATCAAGTGCTTCGCGTGCATCACATGCGAGTGCAACCTTAGCGCCCCAATGTTCAAGCTGTTGTGAAATTACAATTCGATTTGTCTCGTTATCGTCAACAACTAAAACTGTTAGCTCTTCCATATTAATATTAGGAATATAACGCTCTTTTTGATCTCCCGGAGTTAACATTATAGTGGCGGTAAAGGTACTCCCTTTACCTGCTTCACTTGTAAGAGAAATTGCTCCTCCCATTAACTCACAAAGCTGCTTACAAATAGCCAGCCCTAAGCCACTGCCCCCGTATTCACGCGTTGTTGATGCATCTACCTGAGAAAAAGGGGTAAATAACTGCTGTTGCTTTTCTTCACTTATTCCTATGCCTGAATCTTTTATACTTGCAACAAATTCTAAACCTTGAGCCACTTTATTAATTTTGGCGCTTACCACAACCTCGCCCTTACTCGTAAACTTAACGGCGTTACTCAGCAAATTAGTAAGTACTTGTCGAATGCGCCCAGGATCTCCGCATAACTGCGAAGGCTCTAGCGCTACCAAATCTAAAATTATTTCTATACCTTTTTCTTGAGCAGTCAATGCTTGTGCGGCAGCAACTTCGCCAATTAAATCACGTCCATTAAAGTTAATCTCTTCAAGTTCAATTTTACCCGCTTCGGCTTTAGAGAAATCTAAAATATCGTTAATTACACCCAATAAAGAATGCGCACTTGTTTTGGCTATACCTACTTTTGTTTCTATTGGTTTAGGGAGTGACTCTAATTGAACAAGTTCTAGCATACCGAGTACACCATTCATTGGCGTTCTTATTTCATGGCTCATGGTTGCTAAAAATTGGCTCTTGGCAATGGCTGCATCTTCTGCTTTTACAAGCGCTACTTTAAGCTCCTCACTGATTACTTTACGTTGCTGAGAAACTAAAGTACTTCCCACTAAAGTAGCCAATGATCGAAGATACGTTTCTTCACTTTGTGTCCAATTGCGATGCTCGCCTACCGTTTCAGCGCACAAAATACCTAAATTACCATCACCAGTTGCTATTACTGCATCAAGCATCGATTTAATATTTAATGGCTTTGTATACGCTTCTATAAAATCAACAGTTGCTGGGTGCGTATAAACATCATCAATGGCTACTAAGTTTTGCTTATAAATGGCGCTATAATATGCAGGGTAGTCTTTAGCAGTTAAAACGGCATCTGTATCTACAAACCCTTGTCCATCTATGTATAAACTATGACATGTCATTACATCTCGTTGATCGTTAAAAATCCATACCGACGCACGTGCAACATTTAGCACTTCGCACATAGATTTAACCGCTAGCTTTTTAACTTGCTCTACATCACTATTTTGCACTTCAGGTGCGACTGTAAGCGCGGCTAAATTTTTGTTATAGCGGTTTGCTTTTTCGCTTTCGAGTTCAAGGCGCTTATGTGCATCAATACTTTGAAATGAGCCAAAAACACGTACGCATTTACCATCTTTAAGCTCTGCTTGGCCCATTGATTTAACCCAACGCTCTTGCCCCGAATAGGTCAAAATAATAAGCTCTACACTCCAGCTTTCACCTAAAGTCACAGCGCATTCAAATAAGGTACTTATAGTGTCTCGGTGTATTCCTGGTTTATAAAAATCAATAGCAGTATCTATCCTCGGCTCAAATCCCTCTGGTACTTCGTGGATAACTTTAACTTCATCAGACCAATAAAGCGTATGCGCATCTAGGTCCATCTCCCATGCACCAATCTGTCCTTGCTTACTCATTGATTCAAGCAGGCTTTGCTGACGGCTTATTTTTAATTGTGTATTGTAACGTTCTGTAATATCTAAAATAAATCCATCTAAATACAATATATTGCCATCATCTGCGTAAATCGCTTGGCCTTTTTCGTTTACCCAATGCAAAGAGCCATCGCGGGCTTTAATTCTATACTCAACAGACCATGATTGCTTAGCGCTAACACAACGGACAATTTCATCTTTTATTTTTTGAGAATCGTCTTCACATATTAAATCAAAGAAGCAAAGGTCTTCATTGTGTATCAACTCATCGGGTGAATAACCGGTAATTTCACTCGCTTGCTCGCTCATGTAAAGCATGCTTAATTTGTCATCAAACTTACATCTATAAATAATGCCAGGGATATTTGATACCAAAGATGCAAATCTGTCTCGGCTTCCTTGTAGCTCAAGCTCTGTAGATTTTCGATCTGATATATCTAAATGGGTACCGATCATGCGTTTTGGAGAGCCATCGGTATTCCACTCAACTATTTTTGCAGTATCGAGTACCCAAATCCAATGACCATTTTTATGCTTCATGCGGGCTTCACTAACATAATAGTCAGTCTCGCCGAAAAAATACGCTTGAAGTTTTTTCTCCGACATAGCTAAATCATCTGGGTGAGCGTAGGTATACCAAGTATCTATAGTACAAGGTTCAATATCACTGAGCTTGTAACCTATAATCTCGGCCCAGCGGTTATTAAATGTCACATTTTTAGTATCAATGTACCAATCCCAAATACCCACTGCTGTTGAGTCAATCACTAGTTGTAGCTGTGTTTTGTGCTGTTCAAGCTCTAGCTCTTGTAACTTAAGCGCTGTAATGTCGGTACGAATAGCAATATAGTTTTGTGGTATACCGTTTTCATCTAGAAATGGTGCAATGGTGGTATCTACCCAATAAAAACCACCATTTTTAGCTTTATTACAGATTTGCCCGTTCCATACATCACCGCGTTTAAGCGTTTTGTACATATTTTTAAAGAATTCTTTTTCGTGTTTACCTGAATTTAAAAGGCGATGGTTTTCGCCTATTAATTCATGTTCGTCGAAACCACTGATCTCACAAAATTTCTTATTTACAAAAGTAATAGTGCCATGTAAGTCAGTTACCGCAACAATGGCATGTTCATCTAATGCACTTTTTTGTTCTGCTAATTGTTTTAATGCAATTTGAAGTGCCGAACGTTGTTTTTGTAATATACTTTGTTGTTCTTCTTTTACGGCTACTAACTTACGTAAGCCTAATGAAAGCTGATTAAATTCAATGCTATCGTTTATTATTGGAACTTTAACTAAATCGCCTTTTGTAATATTTTCGACAATTTTAGCTAAGTTAATTAAAGGCTGAGACAGCCGGCGACCAAACCACCACGACAACGTTAATATCAGCAGTAAGGCACCTGAATTAGTAAATACAGCGAGCTGCTTATAATAATTAGCACCTTGTAGTGCAACTTCTTTTGGTTTTGATACAAGTAGCTGCCAGCCAGACTCATTTAAAAACTCTAATGAATTAATATACCCATATAAAGTGACTTCATTTTTATCAATATAAGAAAAAACACGCTGTATTGGTGAGCCATTTTGAGAGAAAAATGATGGTTGGGTATCGTCTGAAGTATTACTTTTTTGAATTTTATTATTGTGCATAACATAAAATGTTATGTCTTTATTAGCAGCGTGTATTTTACTTAGATTATTTAATAAGCCATTTAAATTTATATCTGCTAGCAATATTGCTTGTAACTTATTTTCATCATTTAATATCGGTAAGCCAATAATATGATATTCACGCCCTGAGGCAGTCATTGACTGGAATTGGATTTTACCTGTATTTATAATCTCAGAACGTATGTTATTAAAGCGCGGCTCTTTAATAACATTTAAAAAAAGTGATGAAGGTAGTGAATTAACGCGGTTTACATCAATAAGCTCTACATGATTAACAAAGTCATACTGCTCAATAAATTGATTAATTAATTTTTGCTTTTTATTGGGGCTGATATCAAATTGTGATCTAAGCAAATATAAATCTTTAACATGGTCTGTAAACCAAATATCAGCAAATTGCTTACCTATATTATTAAGCTCGTTAAGTTCAGTGTCTGCATTTTGTTTAAGCGTGCTATTTACATGTTCAAGACTAAACCACGTAAGTATACAAAGTGGCCCTAAGGCTATAATTATAAAGGTTATAATTAACTTACTTCGAACAGACTGTCCTTTACCTGTTAATTCACCAAAATTTAAACCTTTGTCCATGCTTAATATCCAGCAACTTATAATCATTTAATATTACTTACATTAATGCACTAAATATATAAAGACGCAAGTTTTGAGCGGTAAACTCCTTAAAAACTGGGTATTTAGCGTTACAATCTTAAATTCACATTTTTTAAAAAATACGCCTTTATTACTAACTTATAATTACGCTTGCTTACGCTACAACTTCTGTAGCTGTTTTAAACCCCTCGTGATATAAGCAGTATTTAATCAATGCGTTTGAGGGCATTATGGCGCACGATCACTCACATAGTCATGTAGACGAAAACCAAAGCAATAAACAGCTCACCGTCGCTGTGGTTATTAATGTATTGCTAACCGTAGCCCAAGTTATTGGCGGGATATTTTCGGGCAGTTTGTCACTTATAGCCGATGCCCTTCATAATTTAAGTGATGCTGCCGCTATATTTATAGCCTTGGTTGCACGTAAAGTTGGTAATAAACCTGCTGACGCCACTCATCATTTTGGCTATAAACGCGCTGAAATACTTGCCACACTTTTTAATAGCAGTACATTAATATTAATTGGCGTGTATTTAATTTTTGAAGCCATTTCGAGCTATTTAAACCCTCAACCAATTAATGGCTGGATAGTTGTGTGGGTGGCAGCAATAGCGTTGGTAATTGATTTAGCAACAGCATATTTAACCTACCGAGCGGGAGCAAATCACAGTATAAATATAAAAGCGGCCTTTATTCATAATGTATCAGATGCAATGGCATCTATTGTTGTTATTATTGCAGGCACCTTAATTATTTTATACCAATGGTATATTGTTGATTTAATTGCCACTGTGCTTATTTCTATCTATGTAATTTATCATGGCATTTTACTATTAAAGCAAAGCTGCAAAATTTTAATGCAAGCAGCGCCTAACAACATTGATACACACGCAATATCACATGCTATTAGCAATGAATTTAATATCGAATCGGTAGTTAGCATTAAGCTTTGGCAACTAGATGATAAAGAAAATTATTGTGAGCTTGTTATTAGCACTCAGCACTTAATTAATTTGCCAACAATAAAAAGCTTTTTACACGACAATTTTAATATCGAAAATTGCATAATAGAGATCCGACCAATCGCAAATTAAAGCCCAATTTAATGTTCTTAATAACAAGCTAAACCAAATACATAACTATTTAATTGAAAACAGCTCGTATTATCATTTACAATATTGCCATTAACTCATAATGAGATACCGTTTTTGAAACTTTGGTTACGTAGAATTCATTTAGGCCTTGCCCTTATTAGCGGACTATTTTTATTAATAGTGAGCTTAACCGGTGCTGTTATGATTTATGCAAAAGACATACAGCACTTAATAGAACCCGCAAAATGGCAAGTAACACCACAAGAAAATTTAATGCCTTACGATGAACTTATACAAAATGTACAAGGTCAAACTAAGCAAAAAATCACTTTTTTTATGCCCGAGCAAACACCGAGCGCCGCATGGCAGTTTAGGTTAGCCAATAAACACTACGCCAGTGTTGATCCCTACTCAGGGAGTGTACTAAACGTGTATGAATCAACAGATACTATTTATGGGTTTGCGATGGGATTGCATCGCTGGCTGTTGTTTGAAAACAGTAAGAGTGAAAAAACCTTTCGAAATTGGATGTCGGTATGTGCATTGCTACTTTTAATAAATGTATTACTCGGCTTTTATTTATGGGTAAAGCCCAAAAACAGAGTTAAACGTTTAGCTATAAAACCAAAAGCCAAATTTAGAGTGCTCATGTATCAATTACATACAGTGCTTGGTGTTTACTTTTTTATACCCCTTATGCTTATTGCCTTTACTGGTATGGCATTTAACTGGAAAACACAAACTCAATCTGTATTAGAATTTGTAACGTTTAATAAAGTAGAACAAAGACCTGAAGCGCCAAAAATAATAGCCCCTTCTCAAACTGCGTTAAACTACAATCAAGCAATTAAAAATGCAGAGAACGTATTTCCAGATGGTAAAGTATATAGAATTTACTTACCTAAAAAAGATGACGAAGCAATTGCACTGAGAATGCAAAACCCTGGCGAAAGCCACGCTTACAGCTGGGTTTGGATTAACCCATTTACTGGTAAAGTATTAAACTCATTTGACGCCAGTAAAACCAACTTCACAACACAAGCATGGAACTTTAAGTATAAGTTTCACATTGGTGATTTTGCAGGTCCTATTGTGCAGTTTTTATGGTTATTAATAGCCCTTTCACTCGCATTTTTTATTGTAAGCGGTGTATATTTTTGGTTAAAACGCCATAAATGGAAATAAATCTCATTAACACTTGCGTCATTAGTTGATAATAATTACCATTACGTAAATTGTTATCAACTAAGACACTCTATGTTAAAAACTTCGCTTTGCCTTATTGCTATTGCAATAAGTACTAACACGTTAGCAAATGAAAATAATAAAAATGAATACACTTCTGATCAGTTAGAGCATGTCATTGTATCTGGCAGCCGCATATCAGAGAACATTGACGAAGTACCTGCCTCGATTACCGTTATAAATCAGCAACAAATACAACAGCATTTAAAAGTAAGCTCAGAATTGGGGAGCTTACTCGCGCAAATGGTTCCTGGCCTTGCCCCAGATACTGGCAGTTCAAGTAATTCAGGGCAAACACTACGCGGCCGTGCGCCATTAATAATGATTGATGGTGTACCGCAATCAACACCTCTTCGTAATGGTTCTTTAGGCGTAAAAACGCTTGATGCAAGTGCCATAGCGCGCATTGAAGTCATAAAAGGCGCAACGTCTATTTATGGTAATGGTGCCTCAGGTGGCATTATTAACTACATAACAAAACAGGCTCGCAGTGATGGTAAACCGGAAGGTGAAATAAGTATTTCAAGCCGCTTTAGCGCTGTTAAATTAGCAGAAAGTGGCGGCGGTAGAGTATCAGCCGCAGTAAACGGTAAGCTCGACCAACTAAGCTACCTGCTAACGGCAAGCTATGAAGAAAACGGCGTACAACGCGATGCAGAGGGCGATATTTTAGGCTTGCAATATGGTTTATCTGATTCTGAAACTCAAAACTATTTTACCAAACTAACTTATGATTTTGACGACGAAAAGCAACTGCAGTTTAGCTATAACTTTTACAGCTCACAGCAAAAAACTGATTTAGGCGATGTTACTGGCGATGGCAATATAGGGGAAAAAACATACGCTATACACGTCCCCTTAGAGCTTCAAAAACAAGGTAAGCCGCAAGGCCCAGAAGGCAACGAAAATATAACCCTAAAATATGTTGATTACGCGCTGTTTGAAAACACACAAATGACCCTCGATCTGTATAAACAAAATATAGAAAACGTATTCTTTTTCTCAACCGCTTTAGCCAATCTTGATGAAGGTTATACCGGTGGTCAATCGGTTATTAAATCAGACAAGCAAGGTGCCAGAGCTACATTTAATAGTCAGTTTGATTTTGAAAACGTAACAGCCACCCTAATCTACGGTATTGATGCCTTAAACGATAAAACATCGCAACCTTTAGTAGATGGCCGTGTGTGGGTGCCAGAAATGGACATGGAAAGTGTCGCAGGCTTTTTACAAACCAAATGGGTAATAAACGACGACATTATTGTAAAAGCGGGTGTAAGAAAAGAAAGCATTGATTTGAGCGTAAGTGACTACCAAACGCTAAAACTTTGCAAAACCGCATCGCAATGTTCAGTACCATTAAATGTGCGTGGCGACACCATTAATTACGATGCAACAACTTATAACGCCGGTATTAAATATAACTTAACAGATGCCTTTAGCCCGTTTTTTAGCTACTCACAGGGCTCTGATATTTCTGATATTGGTCGCTTACTTCGCGCTGCAACCGTTGACGACATTGCACTTATTCAAACACAAGCCTCAATAATCGACAATTACGAAGTTGGTTTTACCTCACAGTTTGAAAACGTACGTTTTGAATTTGCTCTTTACAGAAGTACCTCAGAGCTTGGTACTAGTAATGAGTATAATGAAGTAACGGGAGTTTACGAACCTGTGCGTGCACCACAAGAAATATGGGGTTACGAAGGGTTAGTTAATTACACTATTACCCAAGACCTTAAGTTAAGCGCCACATATAGTTACGTAGAAGGTAAAAACACCGAAGCTGATGACTATCTAGGCGCAAGCCAAATTAGCCCACCTAAAGCAACAGCGAATGTAACGTGGCAAACAAATGACGAGCTATCGCTTGCAATGAGCTTTTTATATGTAGGCGACAGAAAGCGCTTTGATAAAAATGCACAGGGCCAATACTCTGGCGATCAGGGCCCTGTTAGTAGCTACAACACATTCAACTTAAGTGGCCAATACAATGTTAACGCTCAATGGAGTGGGTATTTTGGAATAGAAAACCTATTCAATAGTGATTACTACCCTGCCCGCGCACAGGCTTACACCTACGGTGGATATAACATTAAAGGATTAGGCACAACCGCAACGCTGGGTGCTAAATATCAATTTTAACAAATAAGCGCACGTTATAGGCATGCCCTGCATGCCTATATGCTCAACAAATCCCGCATAAATAAACGTCTCGCTTTTTCCTATCAATCATGATCTTGTATTAGATGCTAATGCAAATAAAAAACTGTCCATAAACCAAGCAGTAACGCAAACTTAAATAAGAATCAAAACCAATAGTAACGCAATGATTTTTATAGAGAAAACTTGCAATATAGGCTATTTGTACTACACTGCATACAATTGAAATAGTTAAGGCGATTTATCATGAAAGGTAATCAAAAAGTAATCGATGCGTTTAATACATTGTTAGCTAACGAATTAGCAGCAATCGATCAGTATTTTATACACTCGCGCATGTATGACGACTGGGGTTTAAACAAACTATACGAACGCCTTAACCACGAGATGGAAGAAGAAAAAGATCACGCAGACTGGCTTATTAAGCGCATCTTGTTTTTAGAAGGTGTACCAAATATGACTAAGCGCCGTGATTTACTTATCGGTAACGATGTAAAAAGCATGATGCAAAACGATTTAACACTAGAGCTTGAAGTAGTTGCGTGTGTTAAAGACGTCATCGCAATATGTGAAGAACAACAAGATTATCAATCTCGTAGCATTTTAGAAAAACTGTTATTTGATACCGAAGAAGACCATGTTTACTGGTTAGAGCAACAACTTGGCTTAATTGATAAGATTGGTTCTGAAAATTATCATCAAGCACAAATGGCTTAGTAGGAGCATATTATGAAAGGCGATAAAGACGTTATTGCAGCGCTTAATAAAGTACTCGCTAATGAGCTTGTTGGTATTAACCAATACTTTTTACATGCACGCATGTTTAAAGATTTTGGTTTCACTCAACTAGACAAAGCAGATTACAAAGTATCAATTCAAAAAATGAAAAACGCCGATCGTTTAATCGAACGTATTTTGTTTTTAGAAGGCTTACCAAATCTTCAAGATTTAGGCCGATTACGTATTGGTGAAAACAGCGAAGAAATGATTGCAGCTAATATGGGTTTTGAACTCGATACTATTGATGAGTTACGTAGCGCAGTTAAACTGGCTGAAAACAAAAAAGATTATATTACCCGAGAAGCCCTTGATCACATTTTAAATGAACAAGAAGAGCAAATTGATTGGTTAGAAACCCAACAATTACTTATTAAAAATACGGGTATTAAAAACTACTTGCAGTCTCAACTGTAAATAGTAACAAGCATAAAAAAAGCAGCTAAAAAGCTGCTTTTTTTATATCTAAGTTTTTATATGTAATTAAGCAACTTGATCCGTTACATCAGCAATCTGAATAAGTCTGCGATTAAGGATCTTTTTAGTACAACCACAACACTTACCGCATTGGCTGCCTACTTTAAGCTCTTTAGTTAATTCACGCATGGTCGTTGCACCATCGTCAATTGTTTGCTCAATTTTTTTATCGGTCACACCGTGACAAAGACAAATATACATCAATACAAACCGTGTTAATTACAATCAATAGATGCATACTAATCTAAACGACAATTGTTATCAATAGCTTCCTCACTAATAAATATAAATTATTTATTAGAATATGGTATTTGTTCTCTTAACTATATTTACCTAAAAATAAAGTTATGGAATAATGCCCGCCTCTTAGGGGAGTAGCCCGCTCAGTAATGAGTAAACTTATCAACATAATTGCACCTCATGTGCATGGTAAGTTTGTAATGTTGTAGCAAGCGTTATCGGCGAGACCTAGGTAGACACTATCCTCATGGCGGGAGATAGTTGTTTGCCTTGGTTTAGTATTCCCGCCTGTAAGAATCAATAATGGAAGTTTTTTTAACCTCAACCGTCACTGTCACACTTGCCGAAATAGGCGATAAAACCCAGCTTTTATCGCTCCTGTTAGCCGCCCGTTTTCGTAATAAAGGCGCGCTTATTCTTGGTATTTTAGCCGCAACCTTACTCAATCATGGTTTATCAGCATGGTTTGGGCAGTGGTTAAGTAATAGTTTTTCTTCTGAATATTTACCTTGGCTTGTAAACATCAGCTTTATTGTTGTTGGCCTTTGGCTATTAGTTCCAGACAAAGACGAAGCTGTAAGTAGTAAATACGATAGCTACGGGGCTTTCTTAGTCGCTTTTGTATTATTTTTTATTGCAGAAATTGGTGATAAAACACAAATAGCCACCGTACTATTAGGCGCACAATATCAGTCTGTGTTTTGGGTAACAGTAGGAACCACGTTAGGTATGCTAATTGCTAACGTGCCTGTTATATACGCCGGAAATGCATTACTAAAAAGAATATCTCTAAACACCGTACGTGCTATTGCTGCTTGTGTGTTTGTGTCATTAGGTATTTATGGCTTAGTTACAATTTAATCAATGTTAAAGCTCGCAACTGTTGATTTAAGTGCGAGCTTTAGTTTATCGATACGTTATTTATGCATTATTTACACAGTAACATCCCTTGGTTTGCGTAATTAAAAGGTTGGAATTAAAACCTGCAGCTAAATTAGTGACCGCAGTTTCAACAAAACCACTTCCTTGCGCACAAGCTAATCCTTCAGAGAGCGGCCCTGCATACACAAACTCACCACCTTTATTAATAATAACGGCGGCAGGCGTTGCCGGAATAACGTGTTTAAGCTTTGGTGTTAATTCAACTTGTACAACCTTCATAGCTTTATTGGCAGCAAAAGAGGTTAACGATGAAATATGCGGCTTAGCTTGTATAGTACACCCGCATTTTTTTTCTGTTATAAGCACTAAAGACGGCTCACCAGTATCAACCCAATCCAATTGCTTTTTAAAGTTATTAAACCAGTGTTTTTGCAATAAAACTTTTGAGCTATCAAACGGTTTAAGCTGCTCTAATTGAAAATAAACTAACCCTGCAACAACACAAATAAGCCATGTAGCTATAAGCGAAAATACGAAAGTGTTAGATTTATTTAAACTTGGCAATGCTTTGCTCTAACACATCAATACTTACATCGATTAACTGCACCTTAGCGGTTAACTGCTGCACTATTTGCGTATCTTGGTACTGATTTTGGCGCATAGTATCAGTACTGCTTGCTATTAATTCAGTATTACCTGCCTGCTCAGCTACAACTTGTGCAACTGAGTCAGAGCTTGAAGATACTGCGGCTATTTGCTCGCTCATTGCTGAAATATTCTCTTTCATTGCAGCACTAATACTTGTTAAATCGACTACAAAATTCACACACTGACTCATTGATTGTGTTGACGTTTTACTATTATTAACAAGATCTTTTAATGTTAGACTAATTTTATCTGTTGTTGCTTTACTATGGTTAGCCAAAGATCTTACCTCATCAGCAACAACAGCAAAACCTCGACCATGTTCGCCTGCACGGGCAGCTTCAATAGCGGCATTTAAAGCAAGTAAGTTAGTTTGCTCGGCAATACCTGATATCTCATTAAGAAGACCTGAAATAACATCGCCCGCTGCCACTAAGTGGTTTATTTTTTCTTCGGTATGGTTAAGTAGTGTTAACAGCTCTCTACTCTTAGCATCTGTTTGAAGTACTTCTTTTAATGCATCGCTCGCAGCTTGTGTGATATGGTCTACTTGACGCTTAAGCACCTCACTTTCTTCTTCTACAAGTTTAAAACCATTAGCAACTTGAGCACCAGAATTAGCAATATCATCAGTTTGTTGTGTACGCTGTACTGCGCCACCCGCCAACTGATCATGAACATGAATAAGCTCTTGTGAGTTTTTTTGCAGTGATTCTGATTGAGTTTGTACCTGCTTAATAACATCAGATAAGTAATCTAGTAACGTGTTAAACCCTGCTACAGCCTCACTTTTAGTGTCATCAGCACGAAGAGAGAGTTTAATATTTTCAGGGTCTTGCATGATTTGCTCTGTCGCATAACTTAAAGATAGGCCCGCACGACGTTCGCGTTGCAACATTACGGCAATGTAGCCTGCAACTAACACTTCAACTATTGCGTATCCAGCATGAATAAGCACCGTAGTAAAAGCAAGCCTATCAGGGTCAAATACATAAAATCCTGTATTTTGAGTTTGTAAATAATAAAAAGATAAATGATGAACAGCTACAAATACAATTGTAGTAATAAACACTCGCCACTGTACAAAAACAATTAACATGGGCATTAAAATAAATATTTCAAAATGGACTTCAATCAACCCAAAAGTTTGTTGAATATGCAAAAAAGAAAACATCATTATAGCGGCAGCTACCACATGCGGGGTAACAGGACTATCCCCTTGTGTGTTTAAAAGCCATATAGGTAATAAACACAATGGCAAACCTATCATAAAGGCCTGCGCTAATGTGTCGAAATACAAGCCAATAGCGATAGATTCGACAAACAAAAGACTAAAAATAATTGTAAATAACCGGCCAATACTAGACATAAGAACCTTAAAATTGTTGTTTGCATTGTTGTTTTATAAAGCAGTCTGCAATATACGTATCAAAACGAGTTTCAGTTTACTGAACACAATAATAAACTACCGACACATCAAAAAATAATACATTTAATTTACATTATATACATGCCGTCTACTTAATTATAGGCAGTATTTTTTTAAACGTAGGCGTTGCTGCTTTTTTTGTCCATTGAAAAATAACTATTTCAGCGCATGAAATTACCGAACCAGCTTGGCGTAGCTGTTCAATCGCCAAATTTTTATGTTGCGGATTTCTCGAGCCAACTCCGTCGTGTACGATAATAACTTCAAAACCATTTTCTATTAAATCTAAGCATGTTTGTAAAACACACACATGCGCTTCAGTGCCAACAACAACAACTTGCTTTTTACCATAGCTTTTTAACTTATCAACAAAGCCAGGCTCTGCACACGCACTAAAGTACGTTTTATGAAAATACGTAGCATTAGGTAACGTATTTTTAATTTGCTGATTAGTCTCGCCCAACCCCTTGACATATTGCTCGGTTATTAAGACTGGGACGCCGTGAATAATACCCGCCTGCGTTAACTGCAATGTACTTTTTAAAATATTCGGAAAGTCTTTAATTGCAGGAGCAAGCAACGCTTGTAAGTCTATTATTAATAACACGCTATTTTTTGCATCAATATTAGATAAAACCACTATACTCTCCTTATGAATATTAACTGTTATCTATATAGATTAGCTCACTATTTGAAAATAGAGCTTTTAACTTTACGTATATTATTTGTAATTAAAAAATAAAAACTTATGCTATATTTACTATCTAGCTAAGTATCATCCTATCCTCCACTGAGAGTGTTTATAAGTGCGTTTGAGCAAACTTTTTTTTCATATCACCATTGTTTTTTTACTATGCATCCAAAGCACTTTTGCATCACAAAACTATGCTCAACAATTACAACGAATTTCTACTGACGAAGGTCTCTCGCAAAGTTACGTTTTGCAGTCGCAAGAAGATGACATTGGCTTCATATGGATAGCAACCCAACAGGGTTTAAACCGTTTTGATGGTTATAAAGTAAAAACTTTTAATGGTGGCTTTGGCTTAGATAAACACTATATTTATGCATTATTTAAAGCCGAAGACGGAAAGATTATCGTTTCAACTGATCTTTCTGGTGCGTATATAATAGATCCCCTCACTTTAAAAACCGAAAAAATCTATTCTGGTCAAATAGATAAAGAAAAAAAGATGTTTTCTCCAATCTCCGCAATGACTCAGCAACAAGATACTTTTTACTTCGCCATAGATGGTCAAATATATACATTTGATGAGACGAGTAAACACTTTACACTTAAGCTAGCACTCCCAAATAAAAGGGACTACATTAGGTCATTAACGATATATAAAAACACTTTATATATTGGTACAAATGATGGTTTATACACTGCAAATATAGATAATTCAGAACTTGTAAAAATCCCTCTTCATCCCCCTGAAAAAAATACGATAGATAATATAAACGTCAAATTTTTAAGTGTTGATAATGAATTAGGATTACTTGTTGGTACTGTCGAAGGTATGTATCAATTAGCATTTGATAATAGCAAAAATATATCTGCAGCAAATGTTACAACATTAATTCCTGATTATAATATATGGGATTATGCCAATACTGTTTACGGCGAGTTTGTAGCAACCGAAAGTGGATTATTTAGTTATCACCGCGAAACCAAAGAGTTAGAGTTCATATTAAATTATGAAAAAAGTAAGTTTAATATTAATGAAAACTCAATCAACGATCTAATGATTGATAAGTCCGGCGTGCTTTGGCTCGCATCTAGAACCCAAGGCGTGTTTACCTGGCCAATTAAAACCCGACGGTTTAAACACATTTTTTTACCCGGTAACAATACTGTTCATGCCACCTACCAAGATAAAAATAATATTATATGGCTAGGAACAGAAGATGGAATTGCGCGCTACGACAAAGCAACAAATAAAAGTGAAGTATATTTGAGCTCGACCGACTCAAAAGCAATATACGGAGCATCTGCGGTATTTGATATTTTTGCGTCTTCAATTGGAAACGATCAATTTCTTTGGCTTGTTACTTATGATGGTTTTAAACTTTTCGATAAGCAAATGGGTAAAATTATTGAAAATAAAGACACAGACAATAATGTAATTAACCAGCTCAACTTATTTGGTTTTGCCCAAGTTGCTGCAAATAAATATGCATTCATTTCTGATGATAACTTTTATATTTTTAATGAAACAACCGGAAAAACAAGAATTATTAAAGGACTCAAAGAGCAAGTTGACCCTTTATTTTCTTATGCTTTTTATAAACCCCTCGACACACATCCTGAAGAGTTTGTACTTGGCACATCAAAAAGTTTTTTTAGGTACAACGAAAAAACTAAAACCTTAACTACTATATTCCAGTCTTTTAATCCTAAAGAAGATATTTTTTACACTGTAGAAAATTTTTACTTAGACTCAAAACGAAATATTTTATGGTTGGCAACCACCCAGGAAGGCTTGCTTGGTGTTGACCCAGTTACTTATGAGAGAAAACACTACATAGGATTAAAAAATTCATTTAATACTGACTCTATCTATTCGTTACTTCCTGATGAAAATGGTTTTTTATGGGCAAGTACCGACAATGGTTTATATCAAATAAACCTAGATACACTCAATGTGGTGAGTTATTCAGTAAAAGACGGGTTGAATATAAACCAATTTACTCCTATAGCAGCAACAACATTAAATGATGACCGGTTAATTTTTGGTAGCAATGCCGGAGCTCTACTGTTTAACCCTTTAGACTTTGATGAAAAAGAATTATTTAAAAAAAATAATGTAGCGATTACCGATATAAACCTTTTTACCAAAGAGCTCGATTATTACCCTCATAAATACCTTAGCCAACCACTTGATCTCAGTTATGAAGACATGGGCCTTACAGTTAGTTTTTCTAACTTTTCTTACCCCAATATAGACAAAGCGTATTATAAGGTAATTCTTTCAGGGCCAACGTCCCTTACATATGAAGACTTACAATCTAACCAAGTGTTTTTCACAAAACTTCAACCCGGTAGTTATTCGCTAAAAATATCAGCACATAATCGCGATGGTATTGTTACAAGCGAACCTGCCACACTCAATATCAACGTAGCCTACGCACCATGGAAGTCGCCCTTTGCTATTGTCGCCTATATAGTTTTAATAATTGCCGTGTTGTTTTTCATTTTTTGGCAATACCGCAGCCGCCAAGTTGCAATTGAACAAGCCCATAGAGCGACTATTCGTTCGCAAAAGCAAACAGAACTCGCGCTTAAAAATAACAAAAGTGGCGTGTGGGATTATAATTTTAAAGATGCTTCCGTAAGTACGCTCAGAGGAAGTGAATTAGGCTATACAGGCTTGCCTGTACGCGTGCATATAGATCAATTTTTAGCGCTAATACACCCAGATGACCGACGTCGTTTTGAAAACCAATGGGAAAACTACTTCAAGTACAAAAAACAACAAAACTGGCAAGCAACTTATCGTCTACAGCATAAAAATGGGCATTGGTTATGGTATCAAGATACAGGACAAGTTATATACGATCCTCAAACAAATGAGCCGCTATATGTTTCTGGCATATATACCAATATCACTGAGCAACGGGCTAATGAGCAACAAGCAAAAATTCTAGGTGAAGCGTTTAGCCAAATAAACGACTGGTTACTTATACTCGATAAGCATTTAATGCCATTTTCTGCGAACAACAGTTTTATTGAAACGTTTTCAAGTGAACAAGCAGCCACTAAAATTAGCCCAAAATTATTTATTAGGGCCATTGGTAAAGATAAGTGTAGAGAGTTTGCAAATATTTTAAAAAAATTAAAAGCTACAGAAAACTGGCAAAGTGATGCTTATATAAAAACAGCAAAAAGTAACGAACATCCAATACATATAAGCGCCACAGCCGTAACAAAAGATACTGCAAGCTACTACGTGGTTGTTATTACAGATTTAACTGAGCAAAAACGTGCAGAAAACGAACTGCGCTATTTGGCTAATTTTGATCCTCTAACGCATCTACCTAATCGTAGTTTAATGTATAAAAATATTGAAGACGCGATTAAACATGCCAATGAAAGTAATACACAATGCGCATTATTATTTATTGATTTAGATAAGTTCAAACCTGTTAACGACTCTTTTGGCCACGCAGTTGGCGATAAGCTACTTTGTAATATTACCCAAAGAGTAAACGGTATGCTTGGCGTAAACGCAAAACTTGGCCGTCAAAGTGGTGATGAATTTTTAGTGCTGATTCAAAATATAAAATCGCTTCAGTCTCTTCGCGATACAGTAAGAAAAATTAGTAATGAGTTAGCTAATAAAGTAATTATTGAAGACTTCTCTATTAATATTTCAGCAAGTATTGGCGTAGCTCTATACCCATTTGATGCTGTAACCACCGATATACTTATCCGTAATGCCGATGTTGCGATGATGCACGCTAAACAAGGCGGGAGAAACGACTTTAAGTTTTTTAGCGATGAAATGAATGAGCTGATAAAACAAAAGTTACTGCTCGAAAATGATTTAAAAGATGCAGTAAAAGACAACCGATTTTTTAATCACTATCAGCCCATTATCGACATAGAAGAAAAAACAATAAATGGCGTGGAGTTACTCATGCGCTGGAAAAATCAAGGACAGTTGGTATCCCCAGCACTTTTTATACCGGTAGCAGAAGAAACTGGTTTAATAGAACTCCTTACTGAGCAAGCATTGCAACGAGCTCTTATTGAAATTGCACCTATACTCAGCGCAAACCCATTGTTTTATATATCTTTAAACTTATCTCCTAAACACATTTTAAAAACAAACATAACCCAGCGGTTAATGTCCATATTAGCGGACTCTCAAGTTCATCCAAGACAATTAAGACTTGAAATAACAGAGAGTATTTTACTAGAAGATAAACTCAAAGCAGCCAAGCAGCTACAAAACTTAAAAGCTGCTGGGTTTAAATTACTACTTGATGATTTTGGTACTGGTTACTCGTCACTCACCTATTTGAGCCAATTTCCTATTAATGTTATTAAAATAGATCAAAGCTTTGTAAACAGTATTGGTATAGATAAAGGGGATGAGTCAATTATTAAGACCATTCTTTTATTGGCCGAAAACCTAGATCTTTACTGTATTGCAGAAGGAGTAGAAACGCGCGAACAGATGATCTTTTTAGCCGAGGTTGGGTGTACTGTACTGCAAGGTTATTACTTTGCAAGGCCAATGGATGCTAAAGACTTACGTAAAAGCGATTGTTTTAGCAATATCATTGATTTGATTTGATTTGATTTGATTTAAAACATTAAAAGCGTGCTAATCATTATTTACACGCTTTTATATTAATTAAATGCTACTAATGGATGTGATGGCATTCGTGGCTTTCTATTTGTAATACACTATTGCGTACATTAAATTTTTCAGCTAACAGTTGTTCTACCTTCATACGACATGCTTCATCGTGTTTTTCAATTGTACAATGCTCTTTAAGTACAACGTGCGCCCCGACTACTACACCCTTATATTTACGCGTTACAGTGACGTTATGGACATTGTGAACATGCTCCATATCTGTAATCTCACTTTCAATATCTGCAACTTTAGGAAGTTTGGCCTTATTTAAGCGTAAACCTTTTATACAACTAATAATGACCTTAACACCGGTAAACAACACGAAAGAGGCGATTAACATGCTCGATAAAATATCGATAACAACCCAGCCCGTAAAATATATAAGAATACCAGCCACAAATGTCGATACGGTAGAAATCAAATCAAAGAATGAATGTAAAAATACCGCGTAAACATTAATACTCGCTTTGCGGCCTTTATATAAAACCCATGCAGCAGCACCATGAAACAAAAAACCAATAGCAGCAATAACCGACATTAAATAACTATTAATAGCCAGCTCATTTCCTTCATGCTGGTGTATATAGCGCTCACCACCTTCATACAAAATAATTAAACTGATTGCTAGGTATAAAAATCCGTTCACCAGACCACCCAAAAGCTCGGCTCTTTGATGACCATCGTTATAAGTTTTAGCAAAATGAATAGCGAGACTTGATGCAATCAGTGCGATGAATAACGAGCTATTGTGAACAAACAAATGTCCCGCATCGGCAAGTACAGCAAGCGAATTAGAATAATAAGCACCTATAACCTGAATTACCATAAACGAACACGTAATTGCTAGCGCAATAAGTAACCGACGACGAGAAGCTTGGTGTGTAGTGATTTCTGTCATGAAATGCTTGAATAACCTATACTTAAAGTGCAAATAAACCAAAGATGGCTTAGAGTAGAAAAGGGTAATGATATACAGTATCAATTATAATACGTACTGCCCTCAAACGCACTAAAAACTTAGTAAATCAAAAAAAATGTGCTAATAATTAGTAGGGCTTGTTGAACTTCGGTGGTTGAATTTACACCAGTATTTTTGGTTTTGAGGCAAGGCAGAGCCTATGTAGTGTGGCTATTCCCCATAAATAGGCGATAACGCAGCATAAATACCAAACATGCGCTGCCTTTTGAGCTCGATCTAAGGACGATTAACACGCCCAAGTAAAAACAATAAAAATACAATAGATAACAATTTAATTGTGGCTTAAACACATGGAGAGTTGAGTGAGTAATAACCTATCAAATGAAATATGGCGAAACTTGGAGTTACTGCCGTTTTGTGTATTACTTTATGATGCCAATGAAAATATATTTAAAGTTAACAGCCAAGCACAGGACTTGTTTGGCTTAAGAAATAAATCACATTTTAATAAAATTGATTTTTCACACATCACTTTAACCAATCATCACAGTAAAAAAGAACTATTAGTCGAGGAGCTATTCTTTGATTATTTCACTGCAAATAACCAATGCCAGTTTGTTTTATCAAAACAGGTATCTAAATTGCTACTCAATGTAAAATTTGCAAAATTACCTAACTCAAGCTCCATTATTATAATCGATGTATTGAATAATAATGTAGATGAACAATATGATTTTGATAATATTATTTCGAACATATCAACTGACTTAATTGATATTCAAAACGACGACGTTGATAAGCATATCAACTACGCATTAAAAGCTATTGGTACCGTTTGCCACGCAGATAGAAGTTATCTTTTTAAGTTTGCCGAGGATGGTAAAACCATAAATAACACCCACGAATGGGTCAATAATGATATACAAGCATTTAAAGAGGACTTACAAAACCTTCCGAAAAGCGATCTCCCATATTTTTTTAGTTTGATGGCACGTACTCACTTATTTAGAGTTAACGATGTAACGTCGTTACCCATTCAAGCAATGAGCGAAAAAACAATTTTCCAGCGACAAAAAATAAAATCAGTACTTTGCATTGGTCTACGTTATGACAAAGAGCTCGTTGGCTTTATAGGCTGTGATTGCGTTGTTCAAAAGCGAAACTGGACTGATTTAGACCTTATTCGCTTAAGGTTAGTAGGTGAAATGCTTGCTAATGCTTTCAAAAATTTAAATTACAAGCAAGAGCTACAACAAGCTCAGCAGCAACTCATTAATGCCAATCATAAACTTAACAAACAAGTTAATACTGATGGCCTTACAAACATTGCTAACCGACGCTGTTTTGATCAAACTTTAAAATGCGAAATTAAGCGCGGCGCACGTAATAAAGAACCCATTAGTTTAATAATGTGTGATATTGATTTTTTTAAGCGTTATAACGATAACTATGGGCATCAGCTAGGTGACGAAGTGTTAAAACAAGTTGCCAAAGCGCTGCATGATCTTTGTAAACGTGAAGGTGATTTAGCCGCTCGTTTCGGTGGTGAAGAATTTGCGATAATTTTACCTGCAGTCGACACAGATCATTGTCAAAGGTTTGCTGTTCTTATTCAGGAAAAAATCGCAGAACTCGCAATTGAACATAATTTTTCAAGTGCTAGTAATTACCTCACTTTGAGTATCGGATTTTATAGCCTTATACCCAATCAAAAAACAACACCTAAAGAAGTTATAACTAACGCCGACATAGCCCTTTATAACGCAAAAGAAACAGGCAGAAATAAAATAGCCAGTTTTAAAAAAACCGACTAAGTCGGCGCGTTACAGTGAGTTTTAGTGGTTAAAAGTTCGCTGTAGTGATAATCTATACACGCTGAAATTATAAACAATACAACCACTCAGCGTTTAATTATTATAAGGAATGTTTAAATGGATCCAGTCACACAAATTCTCGATATGGTTTTTACTGTTGAGGCTTTTTTACTTGTTTTTGTTATCGTGCTTTTAAAAAGTAGCGTTAAATTTGTACCACAAAACCGCGCCTGGTTAATCGAACGTTTTGGTAAATACCAATCAACTAAAGAAGCCGGCCTTAACTTTATTATTCCATTTATTGATAGAATCTCGGCTGATCGTAGCTTAAAAGAACAAGCTCAAGATGTACCATCGCAGTCAGCTATCACTAAAGATAACATCTCACTTATAGTTGATGGCGTACTGTACTTTAGAGTACTAGACCCGTACAAAGCAACGTATGGCGTTGACGACTATACGTTTGCAGTTGTACAACTTTCACAAACAACAATGCGTTCAGAATTAGGTAAAATGGAGCTTGATAAAACATTTGAAGAGCGTGATTTACTTAATACCAACATTGTTGCAGCTATAAACCAGGCATCTGAGCCTTGGGGTATTCAAGTACTTCGCTACGAAATTAAAGATATTGTGCCGCCTAACTCTATTATGGAAGCGATGGAAGCACAAATGAAAGCTGAGCGTGTTAAACGAGCTCAAATTTTAGAGTCAGAAGGTGATCGCCAAGCAAATATCAACGTTGCTGAAGGTAAAAAACAAGCACAAGTACTTGCTGCTGAAGCCGACAAAGCCGAGCAAATTTTACGCGCTGAAGGTGAAGCAACAGCTATTACTACGGTTGCAGAAGCACAAGCAAATGCACTTATTAAAATAGGTGAAGCTGCAGATACAGAGCAAGGTCAAAAAGCAATTCAGTTAGATTTAGCAACTAAAGCAATCGCGGCTAAAGAAGCGATTGCTCGTGAATCATCAATTGTATTACTGCCAGACAACGCGACAGATGCAAGCTCAATGGTTGCCCAAGGTATGGCAATCATTAATAGCTTAAATAAAAAGCATTTGGGTTAATAACTAAATAAAGAGGTTTGTATGGATTTTATTACGCAAAATTTACCGCAAACACTTATGGTACTTGGTATTGTTGCTTTAATAATAGAAGTAGCAGTACTTGGCCTTTCTACATTTATTTTGTTGTTTTTTGGATTATCGTTATTCCTTACAGGATTATTAATGAGTTTTGGTATTTTACCTGACTCATTAGCAACAGCCCTTTGGAGTAATGCAGTTGTTACAGCTGGCTTAGCCGTTGCACTTTGGAAACCATTAAAACAAATGCAAAATCGCGTAGATAAGAAGCAAGTGAATAGTGATTTTGCTGAACTTACTTTTGTACTTACTAGCGATGTAACAGAGCAAGGTTTAACTACCCATCAATATTCAGGTATTAGCTGGAAACTCAAAAGTGAGCAACCAATTAGCGCCGGTACTGAGGTTTTAGTAACCAAAAAAGAAGTGGGTGTTATGTGGGTTAAGCCTAAAAGCTAACCATCACTTTAAAACAAGCACTGTGTATAATAAATTACAGTAAAACGGGCGGCTCAAACTGCCCGTTTTTTATGCCTGAGATTTGAAATACAGCGCCTTGTTCAGTAACAGTATTATTAATCGATTCATCAAATGCCGATGTCACAAGTAACAATTCAGCATTTTCACCACCAAATGAAGTGCATGTCGGTTTTATTGCACAAAGCTTTATTGTTTTAATTAGCTCACCGTCTGGGGATAAACATATAACACACCCCATTCCCCACACAGCTAGCCACAAATTACCTAATTGGTCGGTTACGCAGCCATCGGGGTCAACATCAGTATTATTAAATTGATAAAAAACACGTGGCTCAGAGCAAGGTTCGCCAGTTTGCTCATCCAAATCTAATACATAAATACAACTCGTTAAAGAGTCGCAGTAATAACCGCGTAAACGTGGCTTATCAAAGCACAATCCATTTGGGATACTCAAACCACTTACAACGGCTTTAAGCTGGTGTTTATAATAACGGTATATCTTACCGTCACCTTTTTTAGCATTTACGTCCATTGTACTTAACCAAAAACCACCCCATGGATCAGCGCGGCCGTCGTTTGAACGCCTATTTAGTTGTGTATTTTCAATATTAAGAATAAGGTGGCGAGTGCTCGAATTAATATGGTATTTGTATAAACCAGTACTTGTACCTAGCAACAAGTGCTGCTCATCAATCCACGCTATTGCACTGAGTGTATCAGGCATATTAACTGTTTTTAGTTGGCTTTCGCTGTGTATTTTTTTGCTTAAAAGTAATTTTTTATTTATGTCGACCCAAAAAAAAGTATTCAGCATAGGGTGCCAAAGAGGACTTTCTGCAAGCTGATTCTGTGTGCTTTCAAAAATGGTTACGTTAGGGTCAAACATAAATACTTATTCTTTATTATTAACAAAGCCTTGTAACCCAAACCTTACCAGAAAACAGTTGATTTCGCGATGTGTACCTGGCTTTAATTTATCAATACCTTCAGTAATCTCTATCGCATTTTTTAGACTGAGTTGATAACATCAAATTTAATAAAAAGGATTGACCATGAACAACAATAATAAAAACACACTCGTCGTTGAAGGCGGTGCAATGCGCGGTATATTTGCCGCAGGTGTGCTTGATGAGTTTTTAAAACAGCAATATCAGCCGTTTGAACGCTATTTTGGTGTTTCAGCCGGGGCAACTAATATAGCCGCATTTTTATGCAAACAACCAATGCGAAATTATAAAGTGATTACTGACTACTCATGCCGTCCTGAATTTATTAATTTAGCGCGCTTTATTAAAGGTGGTCATTTATTTGATTTAGATTGGTTATGGCAAGAAACAATTCGCGAAATACGCCTTCATACGGAGGTCTTTGAGCAAACTCCACACGAGTTTTATATTGTATCTACGGCAATCGAATCAGGCAAAGCACACTATTTAAAAGCCACCAGCGCCGATATGGTGCATCAATTAAAAGCATCATGCGCTATACCCATTGCATATCGTGACTACCCTATTATTAATGACATAGCGATGACCGATGGCGGTGTTGCTGATTCAATTCCGGTTATAAAAGCTTACGAAATGGGTGCACGCGAAATCACCGTTATTTTGTCTCAATGTTTAGGCTATCGTAAAAAACCAAGTAAGGCACCTTGGCTTACTAAAAAAATGTATAAAAACTATCCCGCATTAATTCAAACGACCTTAAATAGGGCTGATTTTTATAATAAGTCTATCGATTTTATTATAGATCCACCAAATGACTGCAAAATCAATATCATTGCACCACCGGCTAATTTTAAAGTTGGGCGTACCACTAAAAAGTTTGAAATACTTAATAGTGGTTACAACATGGGAGTTGATACTGCTAAGGCCTTTTTAGCTAAATAACTGCATTATTTAACCTAATAATTGCGGTGCTTTACCCGCAATAACTGCGGTTAGTAAACCAGCTAACATAGCTCCCACAACGGTGCATATTGCACCGCCTAAAATACCGTAAACACTCATAAAACATATCAGCGCTAAACCAAATAGCAGTGCACTTAAAAATGTTTTAGTCGCTAATGTAAGTGTGTTTTTTCGTAGGTTGAGCATCATTAATAATAAACTTACCATCGCAATTGTAATTAGTAGCTCGTTCATGCGGGTTGTACCTCAATTTGTAATTTTTGTGTGTTTTTTATTTTTAAGGCAACAAACATACACACGATACCCACCACCATAAAGCTTATATCTACTACCGCGACAAGCGAGCAATTAAGGTTAATAACATTGCTAACGCCAAGTAAAATATTAAGTGGCAGCACCAAAGCAAGCGAAGCGCCGCATAGTAAAAGTGTCAGCTTAAAATAGTTTTTATAACCTATGGGCAATACACTTAATAGTAACCATGCCAACCACGTATAAAAGAACACGGGTCCAAAAAAGCTATTTTGCGCCACACCAACAACGCTATAATTAAGTAAAACTTGCACAGGAAATAGCACAAAGCTTGCTAATACCAAACCGCCACAACTGCCAATAATAAAACGATTCCAGCGTGCATATGCCTGCATACTCAGTGAAGGGCTACTGCCACGTGTGCGCTTTGTTAGCCACATCATCATGCCCGAAATAGGTAAAAGCGCAGTACTTAAGCCAAGCAATACCCAAAGTAATTTTACAAACACTCCTGCAAAGTTCCCAAAGTGCAGCGGAAACATCAACTCAATTACTTTTATCGAAACACCTGAAATGTCACCAAAACTACTCATCGACTGCACAAACTCACCATTGCCCTGATAATGCAGTAACTGAGAAGCAACAGCCTCGCCACCTAACAAACGCAAATATACCTGCGCATTCGCATCGTTATGCGCCATTATTGTGACATCCCTAATTATTGCTTCAGGGTAACGACTATGAGCATGCTCTAAAATAGTGTCTATTTTTGTAGGTTGCTTAATGTGGCTAACTACAGGCTCAGGAATAGCGGTAAACGTTTCTATTAACTTATCTTGATCGCCACCAAAGCTCACAAACGCAGCTGCTGGTAGTAAAATAATGGTCGCGAGCCCTAAAAATGATCCGGTAAAACCAATCACAATATTAAATACGCTGCCCCAAATACCTATAACCTTATGAGCATCGCTTACTGCAATATCTAACCCTTTATCTCGCCTAAACGTAAAGAGCTCTTTTATCAATTTGCGATGAATAAACAAGCCTGTCACTGCACTTACTAAAAGCGTTAAACCTAAAAACCCAGTGAGTATTAACCCAATTGGTCGCCCTAAATGCAAATCTGCATGAAACTCACCTATATAAGTTGGCGCATCCGTTTTTTTATTGGCGTAAAACTCTTTACTAGGCCCATAGTAAGTATTTTCCAGCGTCAACGTATCGGGATGAAATTGAAATACTCTGGCCACCTCTTGGTCGTAATTTTCATCGCCATGGTGAGATTCAAATACCAACGTTAACAAATGAAAGTTATGCCCACTTGGTAAAAACACATGAATGTTTTCGCCAAATTCACTAGGTACTTTTTTATGGTATTCGTTTACTAGTCGGTTAATTTGCGCGCTGGCAACGTATTGGCTAGATTGTAGTTCTGGATTAGCCCATATTTTTAACTCAGGTCGCGACAGAACTGCTAACGCCCCACTAAATGCAACAATAAATAGCAGTACCGCAGTAATAATTCCTACCCAGCT
Organism: Pseudoalteromonas sp. APC 3358; assembly: GCF_030408075.1. Lineage (NCBI taxonomy): Bacteria > Pseudomonadati > Pseudomonadota > Gammaproteobacteria > Alteromonadales > Pseudoalteromonadaceae > Pseudoalteromonas > Pseudoalteromonas sp. APC 3358. The sequence continues at coordinate 22,982 of NZ_JASDCE010000001.1, read as the reverse complement.
ATGTAATAAAAATAGCTTTTTTAAAGTAATCGACTTCATCCCTGCCCCTGCGTTAACGCCCAAAAACTCAATAAACCATGTAATACACACAATGCAATCATTACTACAAAAGGTTGCCATACTTTTTGCGCCAAATACGCATAAATAAACAACGCAGTCCAAATAATAGGAAAGAGTAAAATAGGCAGTAATATTTGTTCATTCATTTGAAACGGTAAATAGGTTGTCATACCCGGAATCATTATTACCGCTGTAACTAGCGCTAATACACACGCAATTAAGTGCCTTCGCCGTGTAGCTGTAAACGTTTTTTTATTATTCATTATTCGCTCAATAAATTTGCCCAAACATATACAAAACAGCACATGCAAATGATAACAATTGCTATTATATTGTGCATTTAATACTTAATGCAATTTATTAAACAAATTAAGTCTAAAAACACTGTTGGTTTACCTTAAGAGCTTTTATGCTACGCCTCGCAATTTAGGTACGCAGTAATGCGTCATTTCAGTTAAGCCGAGTTCGGGCTTTTTAATTTTTCAGGAAGCAATAAACCGTGGATATAATTAACGCGATTATTTTAGGTATTATTGAAGGTATAACAGAATTTTTACCCATATCATCAACTGGGCACTTAATTGTAGCGTCAAAGTGGTTAGGCATTGAATCAACAGATGCTAACCTCGCCTTCGAAGTAATTATCCAGCTTGCCGCCATTTTAGCGGTACTAGCCAACTATAAAGACAAGTTTAGCCCTAAACATTTCAATTTATGGGTGAAAGTTGCCATTGCATTTATTCCTTTGGGTATTATTGGTTTTATATTTAGTGATGTAATAAAAACACTGTTTAGCGTACCAGTAGTAGGTGTTATGTTTATTGTAGGCGGTGTGATTTTTTTACTATTAGAGCGCAGTTATAAAGAGACTCACTGCACAACTACCGATGTAACCCAAGTTACTTATAAACAAGCTCTTTGGATTGGCGTAGCACAAGTATTTGCGTTAATTCCAGGGACTAGTCGTGCTGGAAGTTCTATTGTTGGTGCCATGTTGTGTGGTTTAAACCGAAAAGCCAGCGCTGAATTTTCATTTTTACTTGGTTTACCTGTACTTGCAGCAGCCTCAGGGTACGACTTACTTAAACATTACCAACTGTTTAGCTTAGATGACCTAACTGCCCTTGCTGTGGGTTTTTTAACGTCTTTTATAGTTGCTTATTTTACTATTAAACTATTCATACGCTTTCTAGAAAATTTCACTTTTGTTAGTTTTGGTCTTTACCGAATCGTATTTGGTGTTATTTTACTAACTATAGCCTACACATAAGAGAATATTATGAGCGAAAAAATAAACGAAGAAGCACTCCACGCCCTAAAAATAGCTTTTACTTACATGCCTAAAGCGATTGAGGTGACAAAGTATGAATATGGCGAGCGCTACCAAAGCGTGCTTGATCACATTGAAGCTGTACGTGAAACACTGCTTATTAACGATGTTGACCCAGAGGAAGTAGGCGGCGATATCAACCCGCAATATACCCCAAATTCAACGTATTAAAAGTATACCGCTGAGTATTATATGCTCGGCGGCATGCTGCGCTATATACAAGGGCCTGCTTATCTTTCGAGGTTAAATTTGCAGCAGACTGTTTGGTATTTAGGCAAGGTAGAGCCTATGTAGTGTGGTTATTCCCCATAAATAGGCGATAACGCAGCATAAATGCCAAACATGCGCTGCCCTTTGGGTTCTGCCTAGGGACAATTTACTCTTTGTTGCTCGGTTTTTACTTATTCTTACATGGATGTAAGCCAGTAGAATAACGCAGGAGCAGTTATCGAGCCCACTAGGTTACAAACCTCGCGCCGCGATTAAATCGCCCCTAGATTGAACAAATTTTAATCCTGAAAGGTCAACAGGCCCTACTACTATTAATAAACCACTAACTTAGTTCATAAAAACATAAGGTTATAAAATTTAATACGTATCAATTTTAGTTATTAGTAATTAAAACTGCTAAACTGGATTTTAAACTAATACCAATGCCCTAATTGGCCTATGTATTATATAAATTGAACAAAAGCTTACGGGGTGTTTTCTTTTGAATTTTTTACGATGTTTTCACGATATAGTTTCTAATCAATCTCTTGATTTTGAAAGTAAAATTAATAAGCTCTTAGTGTTTGGGTTAGAAGTATTTGACCTTGAACTAGGTATTATTAGTAAAGTAGATGAAAACAGCTACACCGTTTTATATGCCAAAACCCCTGACAACTCACTTTTACCCGGTACCGTGTTTGAATTACAAGGCACCTATTGCGTACATACGCTCGCTGCAGGCTCTGCACTTGCCTTTCATAAAGCATCTCAAAGCGCAATTGCAAACCACCCCTGTTATATAAACTTTCAGTTAGAGTCTTATATTGGCGCGCCAATAAAAATTGGTGAAAAAATATTTGGTACCGTTAACTTTTCATCCATAAACAGCTCTCCAGCTTTTAATGATGCAGCCTATGATTATATTGAGTTATTTGCACAATGGCTTGGTTCGGAATTTGCTCGCACCCAAGCTAAAGAACAACTCATAAAAAATAGTAATACTTTATTAAAGTTAGAACACGTTGCAAATATAGGTACGTGGGAGGTTGATCTAATCTCCGATAAAATTACCTGGAGCGAGCAAACATACCTCATACATGAGGTGGATGAACAATTTCAACCGCAAATGAATTCTGCAGTCGAGTTTTATAAAGAAGGTCCAAGTCGTGAAGGCATTACTCGCGCGGTAGAATTAGCCATAGAAAAAGGCAAAAAATGGAATCTAGAACTAGAAATAGTAACCGCTAAAAATAAACATTTATGGGTGGCTACCTTTGGTGAGGCCGAATTTGATGAAGGCCGATGTGTCCGATTATTTGGCACCTGCCAAGATGTAACCGAGTCAGTAATGCTCCGAGAAGAGCTTAAACAAAAGCAAGCTCAAGCAGAGCGTTTACTTGAAGACAGAAGCATGCTATTTGCTAAAATCAGCCACGAATTAAGAACCCCACTGAATGGCATTACAGGTATGCTAACCACATTAGTTGATGAACACAGTGAAGAAGTTCGCGCTGAAAAAATTAAAATAGGACTTAGAAGCGCCGATATTTTACTTAGTATTATTAACGAAGTGCTCGATTTTTCTAAAATTAATCATGGTGAGCTAAAGCTTGAACCTACTGACTTTTTACTAAAAACAATTTTTACCGATTTAACTTCTTTGTATACACCTCTATTTAAAAACACGCATGTAACGCTACAAGTAAATAATACAATTAATGACAACTGCTGGGCGTTTAGCGACAACACACGCCTTAGCCAGATTGCTTCTAATTTACTGAGTAATGCACTTAAATTTACTGAAAATGGTTCAGTTACATTAAACACCAGCCTTTCTAAAATAAAAAATAAGCTAAGTTTAAATATTGAAGTGTCTGATACAGGCCGAGGAATGAGTAAAAACTTTTTAGAATCACTGTTTTCTCCTTTTTCTCAAGAAGTAGATGCTAAGAATTCAAAAGGTGGAACAGGCCTTGGCCTTGCAATAGTAAAAGAGCTTGTTGAATATATGGGCGGAAAAATAAAGGTAAAAAGTACACCTAATAAAGGCACTACGTTTTTAGTAAATATTCCTATTGAGAAAGGGACAGAACAAAAACAAGAAAGCCTTAAATCAACGTTAGATATCAACGGCAGTGAACTATCAGTGCTTGTAGTCGATGATAACGACATCAATCGGTTAGTACTTCATGCCTCTTTAGGCAAGCTTAATATTAAAGCAGACTCAGCAGTTGATGGCCAAGATGCTGTATTAAAATGTCGCCAAAAGCATTATGACCTTATTTTTATGGACTGCATAATGCCCATACTCGATGGATTTGAGGCAACAAAGCAGCTTAGATCAGAAAACATCTGCTCGCATGAAGAAACCTACATAGTGGCTATAACTGCTAATACTTCATCACAAGACAAACTTGCCTGCAAACAAGCCGGTATGGATATGTTTATATCAAAACCGTTTAAACTACCCATACTTGAAAAAGCGGTTATTAATGCGCTTGAGCATACCGTAAAAATCAGCTAATTTTTACTGCACTGCCACTGGTAAAAAATAAGAACATAAAATGAAAAACATAATTAGAACTATATTACTAACAGTACTTATTGTTGCAGTATTTAAAGGCGTTTCCACTGGGCAATGGAGCTCATCAATAACAATAGTTATCGTATCAGGCGTATTGCTGTTAGTTACATTTATCAGTGCTAAGCCATCACGTGGATCATCAGCTTATACTGGCAGTGACTCATCAGTTTCCTCTAGCAGTAACTCATCGCATTCTCATACAAATTGTAGCGGCGGTGATTCTGGTGGTGGGTGCGATTAAATCGTGTGCTAATTCTTAAGCATTAAAAAAGCCGCCTTTGGAGAAGGGCGGCTTGGGTTAACAAACAGCTATGGGTGTAGCCTTGCTGTTATATCAAGAGAGTTTTTACTAATTACATTAAGCAGCGCTTTGATCAGCTTCTTCAGAGTGACGAATTAAATAATCAAATGCACCTAAACTTGCTGTTGCACCGCTGCCCATTGCAATAATAATTTGTTTAAACGGAGTATTGGTTGCATCCCCCGCGCCGTAAATTCCTGGTAGTGACGTTGCGCCTTTAGCATCAATCAGTATTTCACCAAATTTGCTTAATTCAAGGTCGCTGTCTTTTAACCATTCGGTATTTGGTATTAAGCCTATTTGTACAAATATACCGGCAAGTTCAAGCTCTTTGCTCTCTCCCGACACTCTATCTGTGTACATTAAGCCAGTTACTTTTTTACCATCACCAAGTACTTCGGTAGTTTGTGCACTTTTGATAATGGTAATATTAGCCATGCTTTTAGCTTTACGAATAAGCACTTCATCAGCACGTAGTGTGTCTGCAAATTCAAGTACCGTAACACTTTGCACAATATTAGCTAAATCGATTGCTGCTTCTATACCCGAATTACCACCGCCAATTACGGCAACAGGTTTACCTTTAAATAAAGGGCCATCACAATGTGGGCAATATGCCACACCATGGCCGCGATATTCTTGCTCCCCTGGTACGTTCATTTCGCGCCAGCGTGCACCAGTGGCAAGTACGAGCGACTTAGCTTTAAGTACTGCGCCATTTTCTAGTGTAATTTCGTAGCCATTGTTATAACCAAGTGCCGCTGCCCGCTGATTATGCATTACATCTACATCGTATTCTTTAACGTGTTCTTCAAGCTGGGCAACCAATTTTGGCCCTTCAGTCGCCTTAATCGAAATAAAGTTTTCTATTGCTAATGTATCTGCAACTTGTCCACCAAATCTGTCGGCAACAATACCTGTATTTAACCCTTTTCGTGCTGAGTAAATCGCAGCCGATGCGCCCGCAGGCCCGCCACCAATTACAAGTACATCAAATTTATCTTTTTTACTTAGCGATTCAGCTTGGCGCTGTGCCCCTTTGCTATCTACTTTATTGAGTATGTCGGTAAGGCTTAGTGCACCTTGGCTAAATGGTTCGCCATTTAAATATACAGCCGGTACAGCTAAAATATTTCGCTCTTCTACTTCATCTTGAAATAATGCGCCATCAATCATGGTCGCTTTAATATTGCTGTTTGTCGCTGCCATAGTATTAAGTGCTTGGACTACTTGCGGGCACGTTTGGCAACTTAAACTTATATATACTTCAAAGTTAAGTTCTTGAGTAAGCGATTGTATTTGTTCAATGTCTTCGCTTTTAGCTTTACTTGCGTGTCCGCCAGTATGTAAAAGAGCTAACACTAAACTTGTGAATTCGTGGCCCATAGGTACGCCTGCAAACGTAATATGAGTGTTTTTAATAGGTGAATGTACAACCATTGACGGGCGACGTGCGCTTGTATCTGGGTTGTTCATTACCGTAAATTTATCGCTCAGTGAGGCTAAATCGTTCGCTAAGCTTTCTACTTCTGCTGATTTTTTGCTGTCATCCAAGGCAATAAGCAGCTCAACAGGTTGAGTAAGCGATTCAAAATGGCTTTTTAATTGATTTTTTATGTTGTTATCTAACATGGCTTAACCCTTTTAGGAAAATTTAAACAGCAAGCCTCCCATGCCAAATAATGCATGTGCTTAAACAAGTATATTGATATAGGAGGCACCAACAAACGGATGTTCGTTGATTTAAGGGCAGTTACCTGCCCTTATAGTAGGAATAAATCTATACTTAGATTTTACCAACTAAATCTAGTGAAGGTGCAAGTGTGTCTTCACCTGGCTGCCAAGATGCAGGACAAACTTCACCGTCGTGAGTTGCAATGTATTGTGCAGCTTGTACTTTACGAACAAGTTCTTTAGCGCTACGGCCAATACCTAAATCGTGAGTTTCGATAATTTTAATTTCGCCTTCTGGGTTCATTACAAATGTACCGCGAAGTGCTAAGCCTTCTTCTTCAATCATTACGCCAAAGCTACGAGTAATACGTCCTGTTGGGTCGCCAATCATTGGGTAAGTAATTTTACCAATTGTGTCTGACGTATCGTGCCATGCTTTGTGAGTGAAGTGAGTGTCAGTAGATACTGAGTAAACTTCTACGCCCATTTCTTGAAGTTGTGCGTAATAATCTGCAACATCACCAAGTTCAGTAGGACATACAAATGTAAAGTCTGCTGGGTAAAAGAAGAAGATTGACCATTTACCTAGAACATCTTTTTCAGACAATTCTACAAAGTCACCGTTGTGGTAAGCGGTTGCATTGAATGGTTGTAATTTAGTATTGATTAATGAAGTGCTCATGGTATTTCCTCATCTATATTTAAAGTATTTACAAAGTAATCAACGCTGCCAATTAAAGTGGCCTGTCGCGTTGGCTTGATAAGTACAATACGGCTAATGAGGAATTAAATAAAATTGATTGTTTAGATTAAAACAATCGATTTTTTGGATTGAACTTTATAACACCTTTTACCGTAACCATTTTTAGGATTGTAAAGCTGGCGAATTATTAAGATCGCTAATCCCAATACTGCTACAATAGCCGCGCTTCAAATAAGTCATTAAATATAAGGCACACCGTAATGGAAAAATTTGTTAACCACATACAACTAGGTTACTTAGGCTTAATCCCGTTTTTAGGGTGTGTGGGTTGGCCGCTTATGTTTGGCAGTAATAGCCTTAACTTAGAGTTTTTTACTTTTTACAGTATCGCCATTTTAGCATTTATGGCAGGTAGCTTGTGGCGCGCCGGAGAGCAAAGCTATAGCAATGCAATTAAAGCGATATTACCTGTTATCCCAGTTCCATTTTTATCATTTTTACCTGTAGAGTGGGCACTGGCTTGGCTAGGTGCTAGTTTTTGGTTAGTACTTATATTTGAAAAAGCCACGCCGCAATGGCAAACCTATCATAAAGATTATCAAAAAATGCGTGTAGTACTTACCTCTGTTGTGTTTGTGTGTCATATCCTTACTATTGGTATGAGTATTTACCCTAAGTAACCTGAGCTCTGGATAATAAATCTATCTCAAGCAGCTATTTTCAGCGCTAACTGCGTTGAATTTACTTGCAATAGGCCCGCTATTGACGCGTAAATTCGCCTTGTTCTCACAGAAAATCTCTGGCTAGAGAAAATAAATTTAAATATCACCATAATTCAATGCGTTAGCGAATTTATTAACCAGAGTTCAGGTTAAATAGCAGCTGTAAACTTAAATATTGTGTGGTAATAAGGTAATATCCGCGCACTGCTATTTGAGGACACACCATGATTGACCAACTACGCCAACAACTCGACGAACTTGGCGAAAACTACGTAGAAAAAAACGCTGCATTTAAAATCAAAGTGATCCCATTTTTTTGTGCTATACGCATTAAAAAAGATCATAAAAGCGAAGGTCGTTTAAGCTTTTATTCAAGTCAATTACTCGAAATATTTTTAGTCGTCTTATTTTTGCTATTTGGTTTAACACTATACGATACAGATGCAGGATTTACTCACGGCCCTATTCATATTGCCTTTGCCATTTTAATTACCTTTAATCTTATTATTAAACAAATCGCAATTGAAGGGTTAAAAACCAGACTTGCGTTTCATCGTTTACTAGCAAAAGACTCACAAACAAATAGCGATATAAATAATACTGCTACAAACATAAACGCTAAATAAAATATGTATTTAAATCCTCAATGGCGAATACTCACCGTAGGCGATGGCGATTTATCGTTTTCGAACGCTATTTACACTCATCTATCGCCAAAAGCTTTGCTTGCATCCACTTACGATGACCAAACTACTATTGAGCAAAAGTACCAGCACAATGCAATTGGTAACCTAAAAGCGCATAACGTTGAGGTACTTAATAGTTTTGATGTAACAAATCCCGCGTGTTGGCAAACTCTAAGTGAAAACCAGCACAGCTTTGACGTGGTTATTTTTCAGTTTCCGCTTATACCTGCGTTTGTTGGCCGTGAAGCATTTGAAAACAACACGCGACAAACCAGTATGAACGTATTAAACCGCGCTTTGCTGCATCAATTTATTAAATACGCTAACGAATACGCGCTTGATAAAAATGGTCCAATGCTGTGTTACATCACTTCAAAGGATGTAAAACCTTATCGAGAATGGAATATAGAAGGGAGTTTAAATAACGGTTTAAACGCTGATTATTTAGGCCAAATCCCATTTGATATTAGCCATTTTGAAGGTTATAAAATTCGTAATGTTGACCGCGACAAACACGTAAAAGACACCAGCGGCATAACTTACGTTTTCAGCCCAAAAAGTATTGATACACATACTAGCGAATTAAGCTCACGTCTTACCAAACCTGCATACTTAACATCTAACCATTGCCCCCTTTGCCGCGTTGGGCCCTATATGGCAAGCGAGGACGAAACCAAGCATCTAAACGCTAAAAAGCATCAGCAAATGCTACATCTTGAAAGCGATTGGCAACAATGGCTAAATGAGTTTTATAGCTAATAAATAGCCCTACTACAGTTTATTTAATTACACCTTTTCGTGTTTAATTAAATCAGCTGCTTTTTCAGCAATCGCAATTACCGGTGCATTTGTGTTGCCGGTAATAATGGTAGGCATAATCGACGCATCGACTACGCGTAAGTTACTTACCCCGTGTACTCGCAAATTAGTATCCACCACTGCCATTGAGTCCTGCCCCATTTTACATGTCCCGACTGGGTGATATTCGGTATCTGCAGTTTGGCGTATAAACTCAATTAGCTGATCATCATTATTTATATCAAGCGGATAGAGCATTTTACCGCGTATGTTATCAAAAGCTTTGCTTTGCATAATAGTGAGTGTTTTTCTAAGGCCTGCAAGCATTACAGTTAAATCATCTGGATGGCTTAAGTAATTAGGGTCAATAAGTGGAGCACTACGTGGGTTGTTATCAGCTAATGTAATAGTACCTCGGCTTTTGGGGCGCATAATACTGCTGTGTATACTGTAACCATGCCCAGTGTGTAATTTACGACTATGATCGTCCACCAGCCCAATTACAAACTCTAGTTGCACATCGGGAGCTGGCGAGCCTTCAAATAATTTAATAAACGCGTGCGACTCTGCAAAGTTACTGGTTAATCGCCCTTGTCGTTTACTAAACCAGTTAACACAGCCTTTTATAATGCTGGCAATGCCTAGCGGGCTTATACCAAATGTGCCTTTATTTGTTTTTGATTTATAAAGTGGCACTACCGTTAAATGATCTTGTAAATTAGCGCCAACACCTTCAAGTACGTGCTGAACCCTAATGTTATGTGCACTTAACTGCTCTTTTGGGCCAATACCTGAAAGCATTAATATTTGCGGCGAATTAATAGCGCCAGCACTAAGTATTACCTCTTTTTTAGCACGTAAATTAATAACCTCTTTATTACGCTCTATTTGCACGCCTTGCGCTATCTTATTGGTTATATTTATTTTATTAACGTGGCTATGGGTTAATACCGTTAAATTCGGGCGGTTTAAATGCGGTGTTAAATATGCTTTTGCTGCACTACAACGCTCGCCATTGTGCTGAGTTACCTGCGATAAACGTGCACCACTTTGCTCTTTGCCATTTATATCGTCGCTTAAATTAACGCCCTGCTCAGCACAGGCATTTAAAAAGTATTGGTTTACATCGCTTGGGTTATTTAGCTCTTGTACATGTAAGGGGCCGTAAGTGCCGTGCAGCTCATTATTTATAAACGCTTTATTGTTCTCAGCTTTAATAAAGTACGGAAGTAAACTATCAAAATTCCATCCCGTATTGCCATTAGCCGCCCATTGGTCGTAATCGTACTTATTACCTCTTATGTAAACCATCGCATTAGTCGAGCTTGAGCCACCCAATACTTTGCCACGCGGCACAAAACCACACCGGTTATTAAGCTCTTTTTGTGGCACGGTATTGTAATGCCAGCTATTTATGCCATAAGGCACACTCGCTGCTATGCCTGCTGGCATTTGCACAAATACACTTTTATCACTGCCGCCAGCTTCAATTAAGCACACACTTACATTTTTATCCTCAGACAATCGCGATGCCATAACGCAGCCGCCACTACCTGCGCCAATCACAATGTAATCAAATGTTGTATTGTTCATGGTGTACCTTAATAAAAGTTTTAAACGGCTTTAACAGTAATAGTGCATAGAAAAACTCAACAAAACTTGATATTTTTAGACATCATTTATTTGAGGTTAACCATGAGCAGCCTAATCAGAGCCACGTCATTACAAGGTATAGATACCCTAATTAGCGAATTTGGCGGCGATCCGCATGAAATAATGCAAAACTATAATATTAATAACGTTGACTTTAAAAATCTCGATAACCAATATTTACCTTATCGAGATTACGCTGAGCTATTAGAATACTGTGCTTGTAAGTTCAATTGTTCTAGTTTTGGCCTTAAGCTCGCAAGTAGACAAAATTTTGATATTTTAGGGCATATTGCAATAGCAGCTAAAAGTAGTACTAATTTAGGTGATGCACTTAATTGGGTTATTAAATACCTTCACTTGCACAGCCCTGCACTTAGCTTAAACTCGCACCCTTTAGAGAATGATAAAAGCTTGTTTTTATCATTCGAAATTAATTTAAAACCATTACCGAACATTAACCAAGTGATTGAGCTAACCATTGGTTTAGCATTGGCTGTTATTAAAAAGCTGAGTAATAACCGCTGCAAACCAATTAATATATTTTTGCCAAAAAAATTAAGTACTAATACTCGTGCCTATAACACTTACTTTGGTTGTAACGTTATAGAGCATCGCAACAGCGCTGGTATTGTAATCTCAAAAAGTGATTTAACTCTTGAGCTTGATCACCCTGAACTAAATAAAGTACAAGCGGCGCTAAGCTTCTTGGCAAAAAACAAAGAACACACACAACCATTGCCCAACCAAGTTAGTGCACTAATTAGGCCTATGCTTCCTATTTATCAATGTAGTAACCAAACTATTTCAGCTGCGCTGGGTATGCACCCGCGTACTCTGCATCGAGAACTTATCAAACATAATACGAGCTTTGTAAAACTTAAAGATGCCACTCGTCGCGCTTTAGCTGCACACTATTTAGCGCAAAACCAATTTACAATATCAACCATATCTGAGCTTTTAGGGTATCAGGAGCAAGCAACGCTAAGTGTTAATGTTAAACGCTGGTTTGGATGTTCTCCTCGAGCATATAGGACTAAAAAAATGTTAAACTAAACACTCTTATTATTATTTTTATTTAAGCTAAGGAGTGAGCATGAACTTTGTTATTGTTGGCACCAATTTTATTAGCGACACACTGTTAGCCGCTGCAAATACGTTAAACGATTTTAATTTATATGGGGTGTGCTCGCGCGCAGTATCAAGCGGCGAAGCATTTTTAGCCAAACACCCACAAAATGCACAAGCAAAAATTTTCACCTCAATCGAGCAAGTATGCCAAGATCAAAATGTTGATGCTGTCTACATAGCCGCCCCTAACAGCTTACATAAGCAATATGCCGTTATGTGCCTAGAAGCGGGTAAACATGTCCTTGGCGAAAAACCATCAGCAGCCAATTCTAAAGAGCTTGCAAGCATTATTACTACAGCAAAAAAACATCAGCGCCTTTACATGGAAGCCATGATGACCACTCACTTGCCTAACTTTGTACGGCTGCAACAGGCAATGGTAAAAATTGGCACACCACGTAAATATATTGGCCAGTACAGTCAATATTCATCGCGTTACGATAAGTATAAAAATGGCGAACGTCCAAATACGTTTTTGCCCGAGTTTGCTAATGGTGCTTTAGTTGATTTAGGGATTTACCCACTGTATTTATTAATTGCACTTTGGGGAGCGCCGCAAAGCGTAAGTGCCAGTGGCGTATTACTTGATACAGGTGTAGATGGTGCGGGCGATGTATTACTAAACTACGCAGATAAACAAGCCGTTATTAGTTACTCTAAAATATCGCAAGGCGACAACATAACCGAAATACAAGGCGAACTTGGACGCATACGTATAGAAGCCGTATCGCAACTCAAAAAGGTGGAGTTTATTGCTAATAATGGTGAGGTAGAGATTATATCCCAGCCGTTTGATGAGCACTTTATGAAATACGAAGTTGAACATTTTATGGCATTAGTGAAGCAAAATATTCTTGAGTCACCCGTTAATACACATATTTTAGCCAGTAACGTAATGAGCGTACTTGATGAAGCTCGCAAACAGCTTGGGGTTGTGTACCCTAACGACTAACTAAATAAAATATGGGCGTTAACCAACGACAGTTAACGCCCAGAAGAAAGCTTAAATAGCTCTCGTACAACGACACATTTTACAAAACACACTTTACAAACACATTTAAAAATAGCGATCCCCATCCATGGGCAATCAAATACTTCTACAGCAAACTTAACACTAACAACCCAAATTCGGATTATTACCAATATTTATTATTCAATAACCTTAAAACTAACCTAACACATAAAAACATTACCAATCAAGCTAGCCAATTGCATTATTTTAAACTAAATTGGTAATACAAGAATACAACCATTGGTGTATAGTGGTTTTTAACCATAACATCGCGTTAGAATTTTGACATAATAGTGAATTTTGAGGTAACCTCTGGTATTAACAGTTGGTTTTGACTTTTAGGCCCCAGAGGCCATTATTCCTTAAGGTAATGAAGGTAAAGTATGGGTAATCGTCGCTTATTTTGGCGCATAGTTGATAAAATTGAGTCTTTAATAAATCAAGGCGAATTTTCTGCTGGGAGTCGTTTACCACCTGAACGTGAACTGGCAGAAATGTTTGATGTAAGTCGCCCTACCATTAGAGAAGCTATTATCGCATTAGAAGTACGTGGCCGAGTTGAAGTTAAAACCGGCTCTGGTGTTTACGTAGTAGAACAAAAAAATGCATCTATAAAATCAAAAGAGATCAGTGCATTTGAACTTACTCAAGCTCGCGCATTAATTGAAGGCGAAATTGCCGCTTTAGCTGCTCAAAGCATTACAGAAGAAGAACTAGAGCAACTAAATAAAACATTAATTGCCATGGAAAAAGGCCTTTATGTTGAGCAAGCCGACCGTGAGTTCCACGAAATTATAGCTAGAGCAACACGCAATAAAGCACTTGAATTTGCAGTGTCTAACTTGTGGGATTTACGTTTAACAAACCCACAAATTGTTGCTGACTATGGCAGTGTGTGTAAAAACAATAACGAGTGCGTTATGGACGAACACACCGCTATTTATACAGCTCTAAAGTCGCATGATGCAAATGCAGCGCGCAGTGCAATGCACAAACATTTTAACCGCTTAATTAATGCTTTATTTGACGCTGTAGAATCGCGCGCACTTGAAGAAATTAAACGCAAAAATGATGAAAAACGAGGCCTCTACTCGCTTGATGGCTTAGTTAATAAAAGTGCTCACTAAGGCCTTTTAACCAACTGATTAAAGTTAGCAAACGCCTGTTTGCTAACTTTACCTCTTACTTTATTTACCTGCCCTATTAAATATACTTTTAATTGCGCTATTTTTGGTCGCAAACACTTACCTATAAATTTAAAAAAAGATACTATGCCGCCATTAATATCGGGCGGGTTTAGCTTTTATACTCCCTGCATTACATAACTAATTGATAGAGTTACTCAACTCAAGGATAAAAATGCAAGCATCTTCAAAAAGTTATTTACTGGCTATCGTGTGTGTACTGCTTGCTATGATGACCATTCAAACGGGCGCGTCATTTGCAAAGCAGCTTTTTCCTATTGTTGGCCCTGAAGGTACAACTGCCCTTAGGCTTGGTTTTTCTGCCTTTATACTTTGCTTAGTGTTTAAACCTTGGAAACACTTACCTACTTCTGGTAATCGTATTCCTATAATTGTGTATGGTTTAAGTTTAGGCGGCATGAACATTTTGTTTTATTACGCCATTGAACGCATTCCACTAGGCATTGGTGTAGCGCTTGAATTTACAGGCCCGCTTGCTGTTGCCTTATTTTCATCACGCCGCAAACGTGACTTATTTTGGGTTGCCTGTGCTATTGCCGGTATTTTGCTTCTGCTTCCTGATATGAGCGGCCAAGACAGCCTTGATCCATTGGGTGTAGCGCTTGCGCTTGGCGCCGGTGCATGTTGGGCAGGTTATATATTATTTGGTAAAAAAACGGGCACACAAAGCTCTGGTGGAGCAACTGTTGCGTTGGGTATGACCGTTGCCGCTATAGTGCTAGTACCTTACGGCGGCATTCTGCAAAGCGCCGCGTTTACGTGGGAAATTATCCCACTGGGTATTGGTATTGCTATTTTATCAAGCGCACTGCCTTACACACTTGAAATGGTTGCACTGCGTAACATGCCTTCACAAGGGTTTAGCGTAATGATGAGTTTAGAGCCTGCAATAGCTTCGCTCGCAGGGTTTATTATACTGGGTGAGTTACTTACTTTATGGCAGTGGCTCGCTATTTTACTTGTTATTATTGCATCTGTTGGTAGCTCTTTTTCAAACGCAAAAAAACAGGCTACTTAATTAACTACCAAACTAACCTTAACAACCTAAATAAAGTCACCACGCAACATGGTGACTTTATTGTGTTGTATCCAGTAATTTTTTAACTCACAGCCTTACTTTGCTTTTTAGTTGTAACCAAATAGCCAATCAACGAAATAAGCGGCATGCCCGTCGCGACCAGAGCAATACCTGTCCACCCGCCCGCTTCATATAATGGGCTGGCAATAAGCGAGCCTACTGCGCCACCTACAAATATACTCGTCATGTAAATAGCGTTTAAACGCGCACGGCTTTGCGGCTCTAGTGCATACACTGCACGTTGACCCAATACCATATTGGCCTGCACAGCAAAATCAATAAACACACCGGTTAATGCCAATACTATAATGCCGTAAGGTAGCTCAAATAAGCTTGGTAAAAAGCACACTGCTGCAATTACTTTGGCCAGTAACGATAACTGATGCGTATAGCCTTTATCGGCTAAACGACCAACAATGGGGGCAGCTACAGCACCTGCCGCACCCACTAATGCAAACAATGCTATTTCTGATTGCGATAAACCATACTCACGGGCAAGCACAACCGGTACGCTCGTCCAAAATAAACTGAACGATGCAAACATTAATGCTTGAAAAAGTGAACGTTGGCGCAGCACTGGTTGGCTAATCATTAACTGTTTAAGCGATTTTAATAACTTAAAATACGTTGTTTTATGGGTAGGTTGCCTGCTTGGAATAGCAAAATAAATTACGCCTGCAATAAACACCATACACCCTGCTGCAAAGTAAAATACAGCACGCCAACCAAAGTGATCGGCTATTAAACTCGATATAGGTCTTGCCAGCAAAATACCTAGCAACAGACCCGCCATAATATTGCCAAGAACCTGTCCGCGCTTCTCGTCTGACGATAAATGCGCAGCAAGCGGAATAAGCACCTGAACAGAAACCGAGCTCATACCTATCATTAAACATAAAATAAGCATTACATTAGGTGAATCAGCAAGTGCCGTCCCCACTAAACTCAAAAACGACACAGCTAAAGTAATAAGCATTAAACGCTTATTTTCAATTAAGTCAGCTAATGGCACTAAAAAAAACAACCCCAAAGCGTAGCCTATTTGTGTAAGCGATACGATAAGGCTAGCACTGTGCGCACTTAATCCAACTTCTGGGGCAAGCAACTCAATAATAGGTTGAGCGTAGTAAATATTGGCAACAATAAGACCGCAACACAAAGCAATAATAGTAACGAGTGTATTGCTAAGTGGTTGTGGTGAAACGCCTGGTTGGGTCATGTGTGTCTCTACTTTATAAAAATAATAAAACCCAACCAGCAAACGCGGGTTGGGTTTTTACAAAAAACTTCGTTTTACTTAATTGGTGATGGCTGCCCATGTGGGCTTGAGCGTAAATACTGTTTAGGTGCAGTTACTGTAGCGCCAAGCTCTGCAGCTGCATGCCACGGCCAATGCGGGTTATATAAAATGCCACGCGCCAGCGCTACACCATCGGCTTGCTGCTCACTAATAATATCTTCGGCTTGCTGCGCCTGTGTAATTAAACCCACCGCTATAACAGGCATTTTAACCGCTTCTTTTATGGCTGTTGCAAACGGTACCTGAAAATTAGGTTTTACTGGTATTTGTTGCTCAGGACTTAAACCCGCAGTACTTACATGAATAAAGTCACAGCCGAGTTCATCAAGCGCTTTACTAAGCACTATCGATTGATCTAAATCCCAGCCGCCTTCAACCCAATCAGTTGCCGAAATACGTACACCTACCGCTTTTTCACTAGGAAATACCGCTCTTACCGCTTTAAACACATCAAGCAATAAACGCATTCTGTTTTCTAGGCTACCACCGTAGTTGTCATCGCGCTTGTTTGAAAGTGGCGACAAAAACTGGTGTAACAGGTAACCATGCGCACCATGTAGCTCGATTAAATCAAGGCCGAGTTCATCAGCGCGTTTAGCTGCACTGACAAAGTCTTTAATTAATGAGTCTATGTCGTCTTGGCTCATTGCTTTTGGCACTGGGCTGCTATCGTCGTACGCAACTGCCGAAGGTGCCACGGTTTGCCAGCCATTAACGTCATCAGGTGCAATAGCGCCAATATCTTCCCACGGCTTACCTGTAGAGGCTTTACGCCCAGCATGCGCTAACTGAATACCAATAGGCATAGAGCTGTATTGCCTTACTGCTTTCAGGCTTTTGCCCAGTGCTTGCTGGGTTTCATTATTCCAAAGCCCTAAATCGCCGTAGCTAATACGCCCTTCTGGGTTTACTGCTGTTGCTTCTAAAATTAGCAATCCTGCACCACTCAAACTCAATTGGCCCAAATGAATAGTGTGCCAATCGCTAGCAGCGCCATTGTTTGCTGAGTACTGGCACATTGGTGCAATAATAATACGGTTATCTAACGTTACTTGCCCAAGTGATAAAGGCGAAAATAGTTGGCTCATTGTTAATCCTTAAAAACACGCACAAAAAAGTGCGGACAAAACAAAAAAGAGTATACGAAGCGGCAATCAAACACGCTCACTCAATAACTTACACAGTTACTTATAAATACGACTACCACTCTTAATGGGGATAAAAACATACTTTAATAGTGCTGATAAAAGCATAACTAATGACATTATAAACTATCAATTTTAATGTAATAATTTGTTTAACGAGCGCGTCATAAAGCCATCTTTAAAAAATGAATGACTATTTACCTTTAAACAAGGGTGTGATTTTTAACCTAACTGTACCTAATAGCACTAAGCTATTGCTTGTATTGCCTATTAACTAAATAAAAACCCTACATACTAACCATATTTATTCTACAAAAGTGAATTAAAATTCAATTTAAATATTCCAAGCTACTTCACTCCCTGATAAACTGCTTAACTTAATTTACTAATGTAAAACATTTGAACTGGGGATCACTTTTTATGTTTAAACCAAGCTTGTTAACCTTGGCTATTTCGAGCGCTGTTTCTAGCGTATTTTTATTGCCTAATGCTGCACTTGCTCAAGAAGAAGTTGCAGCTAAAAACAAATCACTCGAAGTAATCGAAGTTACAGCAACAAGGCGCAGCGGCTCTGTGCAAAATGCACCGCTAAATATTACAGCCCTTGATGCAGATATTATGAAAGATCAAAATATCAATGAGCTTGCGGATGTAGCACGCTGGGTACCTGGTTTAACAATTACCGATCAAGGTGGCCGCTCAGGCTCGCCTATTATTGTTCGTGGTTTAAATACAAACTCTTCTGGTCCATCGTCAGATGGTGGCACGGTATCTACTTACATTAACGAAATTCCAGTTTCGGTAGATATGCGCCTAGTAGATATTGAGCGTGTTGAAGTATTAATTGGGCCACAAGGCACCCTTTATGGTGCAGGCACATTAGGCGGTGCAATTCGCTACATGCTTAAACAGCCTGAGCTTGATTTTACATCGCTTGAAGTATACGGCGACCTATTTCAAACAAAAGAAAGTGACTCTTTAGGTGGCGAAGGCGGTTTTATATTTAACCTTCCTATTATCGAAGATAAATTAGCAGTTCGCGCCAGCTTAAATGTATATGAAGACCCTGGTTTTATCGATTACGGCTACGTAGTACGCGAGCCAGGCGTATCACTGCCAGATCCAGATTGGAGCGATAGCTCAGCAGTTAATAACAACCTTAAAAATGTAAAAGACGCCAACGGCGAAACCACCACTACAGGTCGTATTTCTGTACGCTTTAAACCAAATGAATCGTTTGAAGGTACGCTTAACTACTTTTACCAAAACCAAGACAGCGAAGGCCGCTCGATTGTTCATTACAACAGCCTTAATGCAAACAACGGCTTAAGCGATGTAATAGGTAAATACGAATCGGCTTATCGCTTTGAAGAGCCTCGCGAGAAAAAAGATCAATTACTAAGCCTTGAACTAAAAGCCGACCTAGGTTTTGCAGAGCTCGTATCGGCAACCGGTATTTCAAGCTTTGATGCCGACGGCCAACGCGACCAAACAGACTTACTTATTCGTCTTGATTACGGCTATGAAGAATTTCCTTCGTTTTCAACGTTTACCCGTGAAATAGACGAAGAAGATACCTTCACTCAAGAAATTCGCTTAGTGTCGCAAGGCGACAGCGACTTTAACTGGATTGTGGGTGGCTTTTACAACAAAACAGAAACCGAAGCGTCAAGCCGAGAGTTTACGCCTGGGTTTGACCAATTCGCTATCGATAACTTTGGTGGCGAGCAGCTAAGACCTGACTCATTAGAGTACTTAGAGCTTACAAAAAGTACCGTCACTGAATCTGCACTATTTGGTGAAGTTGGCTACCAAGTTACCGACAAATTAGATGTGACCATTGGTGCCCGTTTTTACAAATACGATATAGAGTCGCAAGCGGCTTTTGACTTCCCGCTAGCAAATACATTGTATGGTGGAGTAGATCCTGATGTAACCACCGTTGCATACGAAAAAGACGAAGCAGGCGATAACGGTAACTTATTTAAATTTAATGCTAAATACCAGTTCACTGACTCAGTAATGGGTTACGTAACAGTAAGTGAAGGCTTTAGAATTGGCGGCTCAAACGGTTTAGTGTCTTGTCCTGATCCAATTGTTGAGGATCAACAAACAGGTTGTGGTAAACCTGACGAATTATTATATGAAGCCGACACCACAACAAACTACGAGCTAGGCTTTAAAAGTACATGGTTTAGAAGCCAACTACACTTTAACGCCGCGTTATTTAACGTAGATTGGGATGATGCGCAAATCACTGGCGCTACAGATATAGGTCAGTTAACGTACCTTTCAAACGCAGGCAGCGCTAATGCAAAAGGGGTAGAAATTTCGACTCGTGCAATTTTATCTGACTCGTTTTCAGTTTACGCTACGTACGCTTACACAAAAGCAGAACTAACATCAGACGCACCATTTTTGTTTAATGCCGATGGTACCGGTGGCGCAGAAGACGGCGACCGTTTACCTGGTTCACCTGAAAACCAATTTTCGATGGGTGTAAACTATCAAACAGATGTGTTTAACGACAAAACGCTTGATATTAACTACGGTTTAACCGCGCAAAGCGACGTGCTTTCAAGAGTAGGACTTCGCGATAACGGCGAAACACTACCAGGTTACAGCTTAAGTAATATATCAGCTAAATTAACGGCTGATGCATGGTCAACTACGCTATATGTTGATAACCTATTCAACAAATACGCGGTTACATCCGTTCGTCGTTCAGATGCCGATATAACATCAGCTAATGGCGCCGACATACAACGTAACTACGGCCATTACATTAATCGCCCGCTTACGGTAGGTGTTAAATTTAACTACAAATTTGAAATATAATTTAAGCGACTTTTAAACAGTCTCACTTTTTAAATACTGTTTTAAGGCTCAAATTTATTTGAGCCTTTTTATTTTCTTTTACAAAATAATAATTACCAAAACCATGCAGCCAAATTTAAAGCAACTTCATCAAAGCGCAATACACTCCCTAAACCAAGGTAAAATAGAGCAAGCACACAAAGCCCTAGTGGAGTTAGTTACACTCAAACCAGACTTTGCTGATGGGTATTTTTTGTTAGCTATGGTTAATTTAACTGTTGGGCAAATACACAAAGCAATAAAGCTCATCGAAAAAGCCCTTACCCTTGGCCAAAGTATTGAATACACCGCGCAACTTGCTAAATGTTACGCACTTACTGGCGAATTACAAAAAGCAAAAAATACCGCGCTATCAGTGCCATTAAAGCAAATAACTAAAGCACTTGATGCCGACACACTCGGCGTTGCACTTACTCAAGCAGGCATTCACGAACACGCACTTAACTACTTTGAGTGCGCTATTAAACTGGCTACAGCAGCTAACAAAGCTCAACCACCGTTTTATTATAACTACGGTGTAAGCGCTAAGTTTTTAGGATTATTCGATAAAGCCCAACACGCTTTTGAAAATGCCATAGCGCTTAACCCGCTGCATCATCAAAGTCATTTTGCATTAAGTGATTTAACTAAAGTAAGTAAGCAAAACAACCATATTGAGCGCTTAAAAAACGTATTTGAGCAAGTAACGCACCCCGATGCAAAACTGCATATTGGCCATGCTTTAGCAAAAGAGTATCAAGATATTGGTGAATTTTCAGACGCTTTTAACGCGTTAGAGCAAGGTAAAGTAGCAAAACGTGCTGTGCAGCCGTTTGATCATAAAAGTTCAACTGAGTTATTTGAACATATTAAACTCTTAAGTGAACAGCACAAACAAGCGCTAACACAAGGTAACCCAACGGCCGAACCTATTTTTGTATTAGGTATGCCCCGCTCTGGCACCACATTAGTTGAGCGTATTTTATCGAGCCACAGCGACGTGCAATCAGCCGGTGAATTACAAGACTTTGGCCTAAGCGTTAAAAAGCTAAGCCAAACACAAACACCTCATGTACTCGACACTCAAACGCTCAGTAAAGCCTACGAGCTTGATTTTAATCAGCTTGGGTCAACCTATTTAAACGCAACACGCGTAATAACAGGCAGCCATAAACACTTTATTGATAAGCTCCCGTTTAACTTTTTTTATATCGATTTAATAACCAAAGCACTGCCAAACGCTAAAATTATTTGTATGCTGCGCGATCCAATGGATACCTGTATTGGCAACTATCGCCAATTATTTACCATTAATAACCCCTACTATGCTTACTCGCTCGATTTACTCGACACTGCAAAATTTTACAGCCGTTTTTACAAACTAATGCAGCACTTCAGCGCCCTGCACAGCAATATAAAATTAGTAAAATACGAAGAATTAGTCGCACAGCCCGAGCAACAAATTAAAGAGTTAGTCAGCTTTTGTAACTTAGATTGGCAACCCCAGTGTATAGATTTTCACTTAAACACCGCACCAGTTTCTACGGCTAGCAAAGTGCAAGTACGCCAACCACTTAATAATAAAGCAATAGGCCGTTGGAAGGCATTTAAGCCCCATACTGATGCAGCAGTGGAGTACCTTTTAAAACAAGGTATCAGTTTTGAGTAAGGGTTTTATAGCTGGGAGTTAAATGAGTGGACTTAGGGATAGTCCGCTTTGTGCCATCTCCGGACGTTCGTAACGAGCCTGTAGATTAACTCGTTTTTAAATTTGTTTTTATTGATAAACAAACCATAGCTGAGTTCCTATTTTGGTTCAATTGATTACTGTATTTTTACGCAGAATATAGAAGTGTTTGATATTGTTTTAATTGGCGTTTTGGAAGGGATTACGGGTGTTTGAGTGGCTTTTATTTAGAGTAAGAGGGCTTACCCTTCTTAATGCATCGTGTTTTGCAGCTTTTCTATATTATGAACAAGGCAATACAGTTGCCATTGCGCATTCACTTTCGTTTGACCCCGTAAGGTCAATTTATTCATGCCTTTATTCACTGTAATGTTCCCGAACACTGGCTCAATACAGCCAAGTCTTTTGCTATATTGTCGTCGACCTATGGGGCTGTCTATTTTTACTTTCATTTTGTCTACATAGCTCAGCTTTTTGCGTGATTTATTATTTATAAACTGTACTTGTCGTCCTCTTTCTATCGGTGGTTTTCGCATACATTGCTGTTGTAGTGGACATACTTTGCAATCTTTTAAGTAACCGCAGAATCGTGTGTATTGTTGGTTATGGCTGTTTACATTAACTCCGCTTCGCCACATATCATTACCTGCTGGGCAGCGGCATGTTTGGGTTGCTTCATCATAATGAAAATCGTCTGAGGTAAATAACCGAGGCTTGCCTTTACTGCGTTTTAGTCGGCGCTTTTCTTGCTCAGTTTCGTATGTTTCGCTGGCTTTAAACAGCGGATTTCGTTTTCTAAATTGGTTATCCGCAATGTAGGTATCGAACCCACTTTGCGCCATAAACTCAA